>DATDHZ010000015.1:0-112160 GCA_036521315.1 Acidobacteriaceae bacterium | reverse complement strand
GAAAAACCACTCCACGTCGGTGGCCACCGGCCCCTTGTCGAAGACGGACACATCCGGCAGCGGCAGCTTGTCGATCTCCGGCAGCAGCGCACGTTTTCCGGCCGGATCGGCCGCGCGCCATCGCGTCAGCAGCGCCGCATTCGCCGGATCTTTCAGCACGAACGCCTCGCGCGTCGAGAGGAACGGCACGTTGCGCGGGCTCAGGGCCTCAACCTCGGCGCGTCCCGCGATCGAGAGCAGCGCGTCGGCCGCCGTGTTGTCGCTGATCGAGATCATCTCGTTGGCGTAGGTGGCCAGCGTGATCGGCGTCGCGTCCGGCCACGTGCGAATGACTCCGGAGGGCAGCGTCTTCCACGCAGGACGGAGCGGGACCACCTCGTTCCACCGATGTTTGCCGGCCGCAATTTCCCGGTTCAGCGCGGTGATCACCGCCAGCTTGAACGCCGACCCCACGGCCAGCGCCTCGTCGGGACGCAGCGACGCCCGCGTGGTTCCGTTATCGAGAACGAGCAGCGAAACCTTGCCAGGAAGCTGCGTGAACGGCTGGATGCTCTCGTCCAGCGATGCGTAGATGGGCTGCGCCAGGCCGAACCAAAGGCCCGTGAACTGCCCCTGCGCGTTGACATAAGCCTTCGATGGGAAGCTGGCGCGCTCGGTGTATACGGTAAATTCGTTGCCCGACCCGCTAATCCGCTGGAATTTGCCATATTGCGTCGTGTACTGCGTCACGATCTGCTGCACCTGCCCAAGCGGAATCTGCGCGAGAAAGCTCGCATCGAACCACGCCGCCTGGACCGGACCACCCGTGAGCAGCCGCTCGAGCGCCTGCTGCGGCGTTTGTGGCTGCGCGGCCGGCTGCACAACGGCCGTGAGCCGCATGAATTGGTTCAACGACTCCTGAAACGTGGGCGGCTGAGCCGTTTGCGGAAGAGCGGCGAACGCGGGGGCGCAAACGATGAGCGTGAGGAATGCACGGCGGTGCATAGCGTGGCCTTTCCGGAAACCGACTATCATAACTGGTTCGGAAGTACCGCAGGGGAGAGCGCAGGGAGCGAGGCAGCGTTGCCGGCGAGATTCGCAATACGGTTCGCGAAGGGCTCCGTTCCCATCGCCATCGTCCTGGGACTGCTCTACGCGCAGAGCCGCCAGTCCCGCGAGAATTTCCTCGAATCCATTCTCGTCTTGCTCTTCTGCGCCATCACGCTGGGTGTGGGCTGGCGCTGGATGCAGAGCGCCTCTCTCACGCGCTGGGCCGGCCGGATTCTCGCCATATATCTGGCCGTGGGCCTCGTCCTGCTCGGGTTTGCTGTCACTCTTACCTTTGGCGAAATCCTGTTCCTGCTCGCTCTCCTCGCCGCTCCCATCTGGCTCTGGGATCTCTTCGTTCGCCAGCCGCATAAGGGCCGCTATGCACGGGCGCGCGCCGAGCGCAGGGGATATGAGGAGGTGGATCTGGCTTTCGGCGATGAGACGCCGGAAGAGCACAAGCTTTAGGCGGGGCCACAATCGGATTCCCAGTCGGCTGCGACCATAGCGGACCCAATCCAAACACAAAAGGGCAGGCCTCTCAGCCTGCCCCTCATCGTCCCGCTCAGCAACAGCGTTACTTCGCTGTCAGCGCTTCCGCCTTCACACCCGCCTGCTCGCGGAGCGCGTCGGCCTTGTCGGTGGCTTCCCATGTGAAGTCGGGCTCGTTGATCCGTCCGAAGTGCCCATACGCCGCGGTTTTCCGATAGATCGGCCGCCGCAGCTGCAGGCTCTCGATGATGCCCTTCGGCGTCAGCGAGAAGTTCTTGCGAACCAGCGCCACCAGTTCGGTCTCATGGAGCTTGCTCGTGCCGAACGTGTCCACCAGAACGCTCACCGGCTCCGCCACGCCGATGGCATAGGCGAGCTGCACTTCGCAGCGCTCGGCCAGGCCGGCAGCCACGATGTTCTTCGCGATGTAGCGCGCCAGATACGCAGCCGAGCGGTCCACCTTCGTCGGGTCCTTGCCGCTGAACGCGCCGCCGCCGTGGCGGCCCATGCCGCCGTAGGTGTCCACGATAATCTTGCGCCCAGTCAGGCCCGTGTCGCCCATCGGCCCGCCAATGACGAAGCGCCCCGTCGGGTTGATGTGGTACTTGGTGTTCTCGTCGAGCAGGTGAGCCGGCAGCACCGCCTGAATCACATCCTTCAGGATGTCGGCGCGCAGCTCCTCCGTGGTCACCGTCTCGGCGTGCTGCGTCGAGATCACCACCGCGTCGATGCGGACCGGCTTGTGGTTCGCGTCGTACTCCACCGTGACCTGAGACTTGCCGTCCGGACGCAGATACGCCAGACGCCCGTTCTTGCGCACTTCCGACAGCCGCCGGGTGAGCTTGTGCGCCAGCGAAATAGCCGTCGGCATCAGCTCCGGCGTCTCGTTCGTCGCGTAGCCGAACATCATGCCCTGGTCGCCGGCGCCGCCGGTATCTACGCCCATGGCAATGTCGCCGGACTGCTTGTTGATCGACGAGATCACGGCGCAGGTGTTCGAGTCGAAGCCGTAGGTGGCGTTATCGTAGCCGATCGAGGCAACGACGCCGCGCACCAGCGTTTGAAAGTCCACGTAAGCTCTGGTCGTGATTTCACCGGCAATCACAACCAGGCCGGTCGCGGTCAGCGTCTCGCAGGCGACGCGGCTGTAGGGGTCCTGCTCCAGGCAGGCGTCCAGAATTGCGTCGGAAACCTGATCGGCGATTTTATCGGGGTGGCCTTCGGTCACGGATTCCGAAGTGAATAGAAATCTCTCGGATGCGGGCAACTTGTTCCTCCAGGGGTTTGCGGATCGCCTCGAAATGGGGGCGGAATCCGAATGAGGGTCGTGATTCCTATGGTAACGGAGGGCGGGTGCGCGAACAAACGGATTTATCGAATGGGCAGAGCAGGCGGTCAGGCGGGGAAAACCGCGGGGTAAGAGGCATCACCTGCAATGCGCGAGAACAAGCCCCACCGCTCCGTGGCTCGCTCCCCCATGGGATGAATTTGGAGTACCCTTAACCCTCAGAATCCTGAGCCATCCCTATGAGCGAGCAGAATCCGCAAAACCTGCAGAATCATGGCCGAACCGATCGGTGGTTTCAGGCGCTCGGCCTGGTCATTCTCATCAACCTGGTCCTCGCCATCGTCAGCCTCGTCCGCGCTCCGAGTTATCACCACGCCTGGGGGCTCGTCCTCTCGCTGGCGATCATCGTCCTCTGGCTGCGCCTCCGCCAATACCCGCTCAAAGTCCAGGATCGCGTCATCCGTCTCGAGGAGCGGCTGCGCCTTCAGGCGCTCGCTCCGCCCGAGTGGCGCCCGCAAATCCTGCGTCTCACTGAAAACCAGCTCATTGGACTGCGCTTTGCCGGAGACGACGAAGTGGTGGCGCTCGCCCAGCAGGCGCTCACAGAAAACCTGAACCGCAAGCAGATCAAGGAACGCATCCGCAACTGGCGCGCCGACGACTGGCGTGTCTGACCGGTCCGCCGCAGAAGCCTTGCCGGTAGCCGTCCTGAGCGAACCACGCCCGCTAATCGTTCTTTGCCAGCAGCCTTTTGCGAACAGTTTTTGGCGAACCATATCCCACCGAACCCGCTCTCCTTAATGCGGAGGCGCACTGGTCGGCTGCTGGCTGGGCGGCGTCTGCGCCGGTGCCTGGCCGCCGTTCGGCCCCGGGTTCGGCGCCGCGCCGTTCTTCGTGATGTCCTCGCCGTTGTACAGAACCCGGATGCTGGTGCGGAACTGGTGGTAGTTCGTGTACTTCAGCACCTCATGCATGTGAGCGTTCTCGCTCAGGTACCCATGCCCCCCGGCAAAATGCAGAATCGAATCCCCGACCGTGTACACCGGGAACCAGTACTTCCCATCCACCAGCTGGCGATACGTGATGAACGGCATCGTCAGGTCCTCATGCCCAGGGCGCAGGTCGTCGGGGACATTCTTACCGTCCGTCACGACAATCTGGTGCTCCTTTTGGTCCACCCAGATCCGCCCCTGAAAATAGCGCTTGTTCTTCTCCATCGCCTTCGGCTTCACGTCAAAAACCCACGTGGCAATGTCGTCGACCTTTTGCTGGCCCATGTACGTGATGTCGTACTGCGAGGCGTCCTCGGTGGTCAGCACAAACGGCAGCCGCTCCTCGATATCGGAGAAATCCTTCTCGCTCATCATGATTTCGCCATTGCAGGGGCTTGCGTTGCCGGAGTCATTCGTCCCGTCGCCGGAGCTGGTACTGGAGTTAGCCAGGCGTTTGGCGTCGTCCGCGTAGCAGGTCATGTCGTACAGCTTCCCCATCGGCGCATCCACTACCCGCTCCGCTCGCTTTTCATCCGGCGTGTAGTAAATGTCGACGACCTGGTAGTACTGCCCATTCGGATGACCGTCGTCATCCAGGGTCTGCACTTTCACCTCGCGCGTCCACGTGTAGTTGTCGAGCGCCTGACTGAAGAGTGCCTCCTTCGCCGTGAACTCCTGCACGATCTGCGCTACCGGAATCGTCGGCTGCGCGGAATCCATCGGCCCGAATCCAGAATCCAGCGGCATGAACGACGACGAAGCCTGGCCGTGCAGCGCGGGCAGGCACATGAACAGAAGCGCCGCGGCCGGCGTCAGGCGCCACAAAGCGGAAATGGAACTAGGAAGGGACACCGCACGGCTCCAATGCCTAAAGAATAGACGCAAAGCGCGAGGGGATGGCTTACTTGCCGCCGCTAAAACGCATTAGTGTGGAAGTGCACGCAAGCGGTACACTTGCCGGGGAAATCCGCGGTGCCGATGGATCCAGCATGAAAGCGGAAGCCTGGCAGGTCCCCACGTTGGCGCTGCTCGCCGCCCTGGTCGCGGTTTTCGGCGCCCTTTGGCTCGAAGGCCTGTCGCACCCGGGGCCGCGCGGCGGCATGGGCAACGAGGCCCCGTCGGCGCGCCGCCGCCAGTTGCTGTGGCTGGCAGGGTGGATTTGCGCCGTCGTGCGCCTCTCCATGGAGGTTTCCAGACGCAGCGGCCCTGGCTGGACCCTCGCTGTCTCCGTTGCGGCCGATCAGCTCGGTCCCCTCATGTTTCTCGGCTCGCTGGCTCCGCAATATCTGAGCCGCAAGCCGCGTATCCTCTACGTCGTCGCTTTTGGGCTGCCCCTTGTGGTGTACAGCACCGTGGCGGCTGTCGATCCGAGTCCCGGCCTCGCGGGCCAGGCCGTCGTTCTCGCCTGCGCCGTCGCAACCCTCCTCGTTGCCGCACGCTGGAGCCTCCACAAACACTTCATCCCGGTCTGGTTGAGCCTGGCCATCGTGGCCGCCGTGGGCTGCCCGTGCATCTGGATGACCCTGCGCCAGGATTACCAGGAGGTCGGCGCCCTGGTGCACAGCGGCATCCTGCTGATGACTGCGCTCCTGTTCGTTTTCGCCTTCCGAAAACCCACGGCGGGACTGGTGCTCACCGTCGGCGGATTCGCCGTGTGGTCGCTGCCCGCCTTCGTCGAACCCTTCCTGCGCGGACAGATCCTGCCTCTCGGGCTCGACCGCGCGCTGCACCTGGTGCAGGTGATCACCGCCGCTGGCATGATCGTGCTCGTCCTCGAGGAAGAGCTGGCCTCGAACCAGGCTTCGCAGCAGCGCGACCGCCGCGCCCGCCTCGAAATGGAGAAATACTCGCGGCTTTATCTCGCCGACCTGCCGGTGGACGAGGAGGGAGACGAGTATGACCGGGTCTGCGCCACCATGACGGAAGTCAGCCGCTTTTCCCAGGCAGCGATCTTTGTGCATACCCCTGACGGATCCTTCCGCATCGGCGGCCGCGCGGGCCTCAGCGGCGCGCTCGAGGGCGCCCTCGACGCTCTGGCGCGGCGCACCTCCGAGGCCAGAACTCTCGAAGTGGCGAAAGGCAATCACTTCACCCCGGTGGTCGGCAACCTCATCCGGATGGACCTGTCTCCGCTGATGGAGCCGGGCGACGAGTTGGCCCAGATGAATTTCCGCGCCGCGTGGGTCATGGGCATGCGCACCCGCGAAGGCCGCCTCCAGGGCGTGCTGCTCCTCGCCGGATTGCGGCATCCGGAGGAGCCCCTCCAGGCCGAGGATGTGATGCCGCTCGAGTTGCTCGTCTCCCGCATCGGCGCGGCCCGCGAACATGTAGCGCTCCTGCGGCGTCTGGTGCAGTCCGAACGGCTCGCCGGCCTGGGCCAGCTCGCCGGCGGCGTGGCCCACGAACTGAACAACCCGCTCCAGTCCGTTACCGGCTTTGCCGAATTGCTGGCCGAGGGTGACCCCACCCGTGCGCAAAGCCACGCTCGCGTGATTTTGGCCGAGGCGCGCCGCATGAAGCAGATTGTCGAGAGCCTGATGCGCTTCCGCAACGCTGCCTCCACCACCCGCGCCCCCATCGCTCTCGATCAGATGCTGCGCGACATCGCGAGTCTCGTGCGGCACGATCTGGACACCGCGGGCATTGTCCTCGACCTGCGCATCCCGGAAAACGTCCCAAAGATCAAAGCCGACGGCGAGCAGATCCGCCAGGTCTTCCTCCAGGTCATCCGCAACGCCATCGGCTCCATTGAGGAAGCTCCGCCGGGAGCGGAGCGCAGGCTGACCATCGAGGTTGCCGCCATTCCTAAAGCGGTCGAGATCATGTTCTCTGACACCGGACCCGGCTTTCCCGAGCCGGCCCGCGCCTTCGATCCCTACTTCACCAAGCGGCATGCCGGCGAAGGCGTGGGCCTCGGCCTCAGCATCTGCTACGCCGTCGTCCGCGAGCACGGAGGCGCCATCTCCGCCGTCAACCTCGATCCCCGCGGCGCAGCGGTAGTGATTGAGCTGCCCGCGTACATCGAGGGTGCGCCGGCAAAGACGGAGAATGGCGTGCCGAGCGCGGACGTATAGGATGGTGCGTGGCCAACTTCGGCCGGCAAAAGAAATGGGGACCAACGTGACGGGATACATACGGGTGGCAGCGCTGGCGTTCGCCATCGCGCTCAGCCTGTGCGGGACAGCAAACGCGCAGCATACAGGGACCGGCGAACCAGCGGAAGCATCAGCGGCCAAACGCCCCATGACCTTCGAAGACATGATGAAGATGCGCCGCCTCGGCGACATCGACGTCTCGCACGACGGCAAATGGGTGCTGTTTTCTGCCACGGATGTCGATCTCGCGAAGAACACCCGCACGCCGCACCTGTGGATCGTCCCCGTCGATGGCAGCGCGAAAGAACGCCCGCTCACCAGCGCGCAGGTGGGCGAGAACCGCGGCCGCTTCTCTCCGGACGGCAAGCAGATCCTCTTTCAAACCGCGCGCGATGGCGGCCAGCAAATATGGCTCGCGGATTTCGACGACGCAAATGGCACGATGAGCGAGCCGCATGAGCTGACCCACATCAGCACAGAAGCCGACAACGCCACCTGGTCGCCGGACGGCAAGCACATCCTCTTCACGTCCTCCGTCTATCCGGAATGCAGCGCGGGCACTGGTCCCGGCATCGCGCCCGCCGCGGCCGACGAGGACGCCTGCGACCAGAAACGCGACGACGAGCAGGCCGCGAGCAAGGTGAAGGCGAAAATCTTCACCCACCTTCTTTATCGCCACTGGAACGCCTTCACCGGCGACCAGCGCAGCCATCTCTTTCTTGCCTCGGCGGAGGACGGCAGCTTCCGCGATCTGAATCCAGGAGACGAGCACGATGTGCCGCCGTTCTCCTTAGGCGAGCCCGACGGCTGGGACTTCTCGCCCGACGGCCGCGAAATTACCTTCGAAGAAAAGAAAGTCGACGACCCGGCGCTGAGCACGAGCGTCGCGCTCTACACGCTCCAGCTCTTCGACGCCGACGGCAATCCGCCGAAAGACGCGCAGCCGGTGAAGATCTCGACGAGCGCCGGCGGTAACTTCACCCCGCGCTATTCGCCCGACGGCAAATGGATCGCCTGGCGTTCCCAGTCCCGCGCGGGCTACGAGAGCGACCGCTTCCGCCTGGTGGTGTACGACCGCGCCGCAAAACAGATCAAAGACCTGCTGCCCAACTTCGACCGCTGGGTGGACGAAGAAACGTGGAGTCCCGATTCGAACAAGATTTATTTCACAGCCGGAAACCACGGCGAAGAGCCGATCATGGTCACAAGCTTAGATGGGATCCATACGGATATTCCGAGCGAAGGCAGCTACGGGGATATCCATCCGCTTGCCGACGGCAAAAACATCGTCGCCTCGCGGATGTCGGTGCGCGGGCCCGGTGAGGTGGCGAAGCTGTTTTATGAGTGGACTCCGTGCCGTGGCGGAGAATGTCCCGGTTCGGGATCAGGCCAGAAATCGCTCACCCACCTCAACACCCCCCTCCTCGCCCAGCTCGATCTCCCCAAACTCGAATCCTTCTGGTTCCCCAGCATCGGCAATGTCAAAGTCCAGGGCTTCCTCATCCGGCCGCCCGACTTCGACCCCGCGAAAAAATACCCCGTCAAGTTCCTCATCCACGGCGGACCCCAGGGCGCCTGGGGCGATGACTGGTCCTACCGCTGGAACGCCGAGCTCTTCGCCGCCAGCGGCTACGTCGTCGTCATGATCAATCCCGGCGGGTCTACCGGCTACGGGCAGGCGTTCGTCGACCGCGTCAACGGCGACTGGGGCGGCCGCCCCTTCATCGACCTCCTGCGCGGCCTCGACTACGCTGAAGCCCACTACCCCTTCATCGACAAGACGCGCGAGTGCGCCCTCGGCGCCAGTTACGGCGGCTACATGGCCGACTGGATCCTCGGCCATACCGACCGCTTCAAATGCATCGTCAGCCACGACGGCATGTTCAACACCGAGTCGGCCTACGGCACCACCGACGAGCTCTGGTTCAACGAGTGGGAATTCAAAGGTACGCCCTGGACCAACCGCGAGCTCTACCGCCGCTGGTCACCCATGCTCGCCGAGACGCACTTCAAGACGCCAACCCTGGTCGTCCACTCGCAGCTCGACTACCGCCTCGACGTCTCCGAGGGCTACCAGCTCTTCGACACCCTCCAGCGCATGAAGATCCCTTCGAAGATGCTGTACTTCCCCGACGAAGGCCACTGGGTGCTGAAGCCGCAGAATTCCCAGCTCTGGTATAAGACCGTCAACGACTGGGTGGACCAGTGGACGAAGCAGTAACTCGGCTGCGCTGCGCGGCGCGTAAAACTTTGCTGGGAGCGGCCCTGGCGGCCTTGTCCGTCGCAGTCGCGCCCCTCTCGATTTGCCAGCAGCAAAACCCGCAGCCCACCGCCGCGCAGCTTCCCAGTCCACCCGCTCCAGCTTCCCAGGCCGCACAAACCGCTAGCCTGCACACGCCCTCGCCGGCCAGTGCCTGGGCCGGCGATGCCGCCTGCGCCGAATGTCACGCCGCCGAAGCGAAAACCTACTTCGCAACCACGCACTACAGCGATTCCAGCCCCGCCAGCCAAAAGACCATCCTCGGCGATTTCACCACCGGCAAAAACGTCCTGCGCACCTCCAATCCCAACCTCATCTTCGCCATGATTGCCGCCCCCGACGGCTTCTACCAGAGCGCGGTCAACATATCCGACCCGCAGCACCTCACCGGCGACGCGGAGAAGTTCGACATCGTCGTCGGCTCGGGCCGCCACGGGCAGTCCTATCTCTACTGGAAAGGCGACGATCTCTTCGAGCTCCCGGTCTCGTACTGGACCTACACGCACGAGTGGATCAACAGCCCCGGCTACGTCGACGGCCGCGCCGACTTCCAGCGGCCCGTCGAGCCGCGGTGCCTGGAATGTCACGCCACCACCTTTCAGTCCACCGCCCCGCCCTCCAATCGCTTCGATCCCCGCAGCCTCGTGCTCGGCATCGGCTGCGAAACCTGTCACGGGCCCGGCGCGGCCCACGTCGCCATCGAACGCTCGGCCCATCCTCCCGCGGCTGGTTCATCTCAAATTGCAATCGTCAACCCCGCCCGCCTATCCCGCGACCGTCAAATGGATGTCTGCGGGCTGTGTCACGCCAGCCCCGGCGTTCCCATTGCGCCGTCCCTCTCCTTCCGCCCCGGCGACGATCTCGCCCGCTACGTCAAGATCACGCCGCCGCCGCCGGGCGCTCCCGTCGACGTTCACGGCAACCAGGTGAATGCGCTCGAACGGAGCAAGTGCTTCAGTTCCGGCAAGCTCACCTGCTCCACCTGTCACAATGTGCACCGGTCCCAGGAGAGCGCGGCTTCCTTTTCCGCGCACTGTCTGGGCTGCCACAGCGTGCATGCCTGTCCGCGATTCCAGCAGCTCGGCGAGAGCATCCGCACCCGCTGTGTGGAATGTCACATGCCGGTCGGAAAATCAACGGCGATCACCTCAGGTCTCGAGGGTCGCCTGCTCCAGGCGAAGATGCGTACGCACCGGATTGCCATCTACCCCGACGCCGGCCCGAACTGACCGGCCTCCCGCCAGACACCAGGCCTCGGCAACGGCCCCCGAATCACCACCCGGTTTCCCCGGCCATCGCTGCTACGCAAACTTCACCGCAGATTCGCACGCCGCCGAAACAACTCCCCCACACTCGGGCTGGATCAAATCCTTCGAGGTGCACGGGGCGCTCATGCGTCTTTCCATACCTGGTGTCATCGGACTGCTGTGCGCCTCGGCCGCGTGGACCCTGCCCGCGCAAACGGCCCCCGCTTCGCCCGCGCCCAGCGCCCTGCCGGAATCCGCCCAGGATCTGGCCCACGACGTCCTCTACAACGAGTTGCACGACCGCGAGCGCGACAGCCACTGGCAGTACCGCAGCGAATGTACCTCGGCCAGCGACAACTACGTCCGCGAGCAGGTGGAGACCGACAGCGGGCCCATCTACCGCGTGATCGAGCGCGGTGGCGCTCCGCCCGACGCCGATGCCCGCGTGCGCGAAGACGAGCGCATCGACGAATACATTCACGATCCCGCACAAATCGCGCGGGTCGCGCGCACCCACCAGGAAGACGAAGACCGCCTCGCCGCCGCCATGCAGTTGCTGCCCCAGGCCGCGCTCTTCGCTTATGACGGATCGGCGCAGAACGGCATCGTGCGCCTGGCCTTCCATCCCAATCCCGCCTTCGTTCCATCGGGCATGGAAGCGCACATCGTTCATGCGCTCAGCGGAACCCTCACCGTCGATCTGCGGCAGAAGCGGCTCATTGAAATGCGCGGCGTCGTCACCGAGCGGGTCGACTTCGGTTATGGATTGCTCGCGCAGGTCGCCAAAGGCGGCTGGTATGTCATCCATCGCCGCCCGGTGAGCGGCGAGCACTGGAAAACCGATCTGGTCGACGTTCATCTGGAGGGGCATCTCCTGCTCCTCAGGACTCTCGGCAAAATCCAGCGCGAGACGCGATCCGATTTTCATCCCGTTGCCCCGGGCACCACGCTGGCAGAAGCGCAGCAGCTTCTGAACCGCGCCGGCGCCCAGGCAGTCCAGGCGCGCCTCGCTTCTCCCGCGGTCGACCCGCAGGGGCCAGGCGCGAAAAATTGATCAGTTGAGTCCCGAAGCTCTCGGTCCCGTGTGGTGAACATCCTGCGGGCTGTGCTTCATCCGCTCCTGGGTCGACGGCGGCTGCATCCGCCCCATGGACCGGAACAGCAGGAACAGCAGCCCCAGACACACCACAACAACGATGCCGATAATCGCGGCCATAAGTCCCCCTTCTCCTCGCTAGGAGGGGAGCCGGCAGGCCTGGGGTTATCTGCAAAGCAGGGGGCCGCGTGTGCGTCGGCGGGCGAGGAGAATCTCGCCTCCAAATCAGCGCAACCAGGCAACCCCCGGGAAGGGAATATCAGAACGGAATATCGTCGTCCGTGATCTCCGTCGATTGCACCAGATCGTCGGCATGCGCAGGCGCCCGCTGATCGTACGAGCTCGAACGCGACCCTCCGCCCGACTCGCCGCCTTCCCCGCGGCCCGACAGCAGCACCAAATCCCGGATGTTGATCTCGGTGAAGTATCGCTTCGCGCCGCCGCTCTTGTCGTCGTAGGAGCGGGTTTGGATGCGGCCTTCAACGTACAGCTTCGCGCCCTTCTTCACGTAATCGCGGACGATCTCCGCCAGGCGATCGTAGGCAACCAGGTTGTGCCACTCCGTGCGCTCCTGGAATTCGCCCGACTTGTCCTTGAAGCGCTCCGACGTCGCCAGGGTAAAGTTCGCCACGGCCGACCCGCTGGGCAGAAACTTTACCTCGGGGTCCTTGCCCACATTCCCCACAAGAATGGCTTTGTTGACGCTTCTCGCCATGGCAACCTCTCCGGATGGAATTGATCCCATGAAGAATAGCAGAATAGCGGGCAGGGAAGACCGCAGCCGGCGAGGGGAAGCGTTACTCTCGGAACGGGTCCGTGGGATTCCCGATTCCCACTCTCCTCCGCGTCTCTACACCTCAGCGTGAATCTGCTCGATCAGTTCCTCTCCTGTCGACGCCGGGGGCAGACACGTCGTCCCGCGGCACACGAGCGCAAAGGGCTTTTTCCCCGCGTCGCTCATTCCCGGCAGATGAGGCACCGTCTCCTGAAACGCAGGCGGAAGGCTGTCGGCCTGCTCCGGCGCCAGCATAACCACCGACTTGTTGATGGCGAACCGCGCCTGCGCAATCGCCGCCAGCCGCCGCGCCGCTGCTCCTTCGCCCAAAATCATCACCTGGATGGGTGGCAGCAGCAGCCGCTCCAGCGCCAGCGCGTAACTGCCCGCGTACAGCCCATAGTGCTCGATGACGCCCGCAAACGAAGCCAGCGCATCCTCAGCCTTCGCGCGAAAATCCTCACGTCCGCTCAGCGCTTCCAGCCGCAGCAGCGCCGCCGCCGCCGTGGGATTCCCCGCCGGCGTGGGCGAATCCTGCATCGGCTTCCGTCGCGCGGCCAGCGCGCCCAGCTTGTCGCCCGCATCCTTCTCCGTATCGAAGAAGCCGCCGCCCTCCGTGTCGTGGAACTTCGCCACCATCGCATCCGCCAGCTGCATCCCCGCTTCGTAGTACAGAAATGCCCCGGTAGCCTGCCACGCATCCACGCACGCGTGAATCAGCAGAGCGTAGTCGTCCAACAACGCGGCAACCGCTTTCTCAGCTCCAGCCAGCTCGGGATACGCCACCACGTGCAGCAGCCGCGCCTCTCCCGGCGTCCACGCCTCGCGCAGCATCCGGTCCAGCGTCTTCAGAGCGAAAGCCCGCGGCGCTTCGAGATCGAGCACCCGCGCCGCGTCGAGATACGCTGAAACCGCCATCGCATTCCAGCCCGTGTACAGAGTCTTGTCGACGAAGGGCGTCGGCCGCTCGGCCCGCGCTGCATACAGCTTCGCCTTCGCCGATGCGAGCTCGCGCTCCACCTCCGCCGTCTCGCGCCCCAGCTTCTCTGCCGCCTCGTCCGCCGTGAACCGCCGGTACAGCACGTTCTTCTTCGGATTGTGGTGCATGTCCCCCAGGTCGCCGATGTCGTAATACAGTTCCGCAATGGTCATCTCGTCCGGCGTCAGCGCCGCCGCCGCTTCCTCGCGTGTCCAGGTGAAATAGTCCCCGTCGTCATCCAGCGAAATATCCGCGTCCTGCGATGCGTAGAATCCGCCCTGCTCCCGGTCCGTCAGCCACTCGTTCATCCAGCGCATCACGTCCAGCGCCGTGGCCGCGAACTCCGGCTCAACAAACGTCTGGAACCCGTGCACGTAGTTCGCCAGCAGTCCCGCGTTGTCGTACAGCATCTTCTCGAAGTGCGGCACCACCCAGCGCTCATCGACCGAGTAGCGGTGGAACCCGCCGCCCAGCTGGTCGTACACGCCGCCCTGCGCCATCTTCCTCAGCGTCACCGTCGCCGCGGTCCGCGCCCGCTCGTTGCCCGTCCGCGCCGCTACGTCGATCAGCAGGTCGAGCGCCGCCGGATGCGGAAACTTCGGCTGCGATCCAAAGCCCCCATTGCGCGGATCGAACTGCTGCACCACGCTCTCCACCAGCTTGTCGACGATTTCCAGCGACAGCCCATCGCCCCGCGCGCCAAACGTCTCGCCATGCTCGATGGCCGCAATCACGCTCGCCGCCGACTCCAGCACCTCTTCCCGCCGCGTCTTCCACGCCTGCGCCAGCGTCAGCAGCACCCGCTCGAATCCTGGCCGCCCGTAGCGGTCCTCGCGCGGAAAGTATGTGCCCGCAAAAAACGGCCGCCCGTCCGGCGTCAGGATCGCGGTCAGCGGCCATCCCCCCTGGCCTGCAATCGCCTGCACCGCGGCCTGGTATCGCGCATCCACATCGGGGCGCTCATCGCGATCCACCTTGATGGCCACGAAGTGCTCGTTGATCACGGCAGCCAGCGCCTCATCTTCGTACGACTCGCGATCCATCACGTGGCACCAGTGGCACCACACCGCGCCCACGTCGAGCAGCACCGGCTTGTCCAATTGTGTCGCGAGCGCAAACGCCGCCGCCCCCCACTCCTGCCAATACACCGGCTGATGCATCGCCGAACGCAGATACGAAGAGGCCGCGTAATCGAGCGCATTGCGCTGCGTAACAACACTCATGTCTTCAGGGTAGCCGAATCAGCCAAAAGCGGTCGGCCAGGGACGCTCAGCGAAAAGCGGCCAGCGAAGCGCGTTCAGCCAAAATCGCTCAGCGAAATTCGTTTAGCCTGAAGCGCACGCCACAAGCCATGCCTCGATCTCCCGATTGATCGCGGTCCGCAAAGGGGCGCCTGCCAGCAGCACTCCCGATTGCGTTGGTAACGAAAGTGATGTTGCCTCGCGCTGGGTGCCAGGGATTTGATCGAAATGAGATGAAAGCCCGGCACTATCGCGATTTGCAGGTGGGGCAGCGCTCGATGGCCCTCGCGCGCGATGTATTTGGGTTAACCGAGAGTTTTCCCAAATCGCAGCTCTTTGGGCTCGCCTCCCAGATGCAGCGGGCCGCGGTTTCGATCCCGAGCAATATTGCCGAGGGACACGGGCGGCTGACAGACCGCAGTTTCGCTAAACGCTTGTCGCCAACAGCCCCCGCGCCACCGCAACATACAAATCAATCGCCGCGAACAGTTCCGCCTTCGCCAGCTTCTCGTGCGGCGTATGCGCCACGTGGATCGATCCCGGCCCCAGCAGCACCGGCTCTCCCCAGCTGCCCAGCCACGGCACGTCCGTCGTGAACGCCGCCACCATCGTCGGCAGCCCTTCCACTGCGCGCAGCCGCTGGAAGGGAATCTCCAGCGTGAAGTCCACCGTGCCCAGGCCCTCCACGGCTTGTTCGATCGCGTGCCGCGTCTCCTCCGAGGGCCCGACCAGCCGCACCAGGATTTGCGCCTCCGCGCTGTCGGCGATCACGTTGGGCGCATGCCCGCCGCTGATCGTCCCGATGTTCAGCGTGCTCGGCCCCACATCCGGCGTCACCGGCAGCGCGATCTTCAGAATCCGCGCCAGCGCCTCCACCATCTTGTGCGTCGCGCTCTCGCCCAGCTCCGGATAGGCCGAGTGCCCC
Source organism: Acidobacteriaceae bacterium (assembly GCA_036521315.1). GTDB lineage: Bacteria > Acidobacteriota > Terriglobia > Terriglobales > Acidobacteriaceae > Palsa-343. Next base: position 96,744 of record DATDHZ010000015.1, on the reverse strand, counting down.
ATCTTGCCCGCAGTCCGGATCACCGCGCGCAGCGCGCCTTTCGACGCCAGCGCCGCGCGATTATCGGTCGGCTCGCCATTAATCAGGAAGCGGCTGCCCCGTGCCTTCAAATTCGCCGCCTTCGCCCCCGCCGAGTCGCGCTCTTCGCCCACCACAAACAGCAGCCCCGCGCCCACGCCGAATGCACGCAGCCGCTCTGCCGCCGCAATCTGCGCGGCGATAATGCCCTTCGCATCGCACGACCCCCGCCCATAGAGATACGCATCGTCTTCGCTCGAAGGAAGGAACGGAGGCACCGTGTCCATATGCGTGGAGAAAACCACATCGGGCGTTTGCCCCGGCTCGCAGGCATACACGTTAAAGCGCTCGCTCGTCGAGCGGCTCTCGCGATTCTGCTCGACCTCCATTTTCTCCACTGCGAACCCTCGCCCCGCCAGAAACTCCGCCAGAAACGTGCCTACCGCCCCCTCGTTGTACGTGATGGACTCAATGTCCACAAGGCGCCGCGTGAGCTGAATGGGATCGAGAGTCATGGCGAAGGTCCAGTGTAGCGGAGTGCGATCGGCGAAGAACGATCGGCGAAAAAACGTCTGGCGAAAAAACGTTCAGCAAAGAATGTTCAGCCACAAACTGTCCGCAAGAGATCCTGAGGCAGGCGCGAACAGTCCCAGCCTGACCGCCTTTTGCTGAGCGTCTCTCGCGAACAGTCCCTCGCTGAAAGCCTCTTGCTGACAGTCCCTGGCTGAAAGCCGTTCGCTAACAGTCCCTCGCCGACCGCCTTTCGCTCCTCCATACAATGAAAGCTGATGACGCACTCCCACACATCCGGCTCTGCGCTGCTGCGCACGATCGGCGATCTGCACTCGCCCGCCGGCCGCCTCGAGGCGCTCCTGAACGCCGGCGCCCCCGACGCTCCCTTCTCTGCCCTGGTCTGTCATCCCCACCCACTCGGCGGCGGCACTATGCACAACAAGGTTGTCTATCACGCGATGAAGGCCCTGCAGAGCCTCGGTCTGCCCGTACTGCGCTTCAACTTCCGCGGAACGGAGTTGAGCGAAGGCGAGCACGACGAGGGCCGCGGCGAGCAGGACGACGTCCGCGCCGCGCTCGCCTGGCTTGACCGCGAGTTCCATCGTCCCATCCTCTTTGCCGGATTTTCCTTCGGCGCCTATGTGGGACTGCGCGCCTGCTGCGGCGATCCGCGCGTGCCTGCACTCATCGCGCTTGGCTTGCCCGTCCGCGCCGAGGGCCGCGACTACAGCTACGGCTTCCTGCGGACCTGCTCCCAACCAAAGCTCTTCATCAGCGGCGCCCGCGATCCCTACGGCCCCAGAGCCGCCGTCGAGGCCGCCGTCGCACTCGCGAGCGGCCCGAACGAGCTCGTCTGGATCGACGACGCCGACCATTTCTTCTTGCCGCCCGCCGCTGCCGCCGCGCAGGGAGTTCAACCTGCCGGGAGTAAGCTGGTAGACGTACAACAGGCCATCCACTCCTGGACACTCAAGTGCTTTCCGCTGCTCGGCCAACGATGAATCCTCTCGCAGATCTGCACGCCGGCGCACGCGACATCTTCGACCACGCGCTCCGCGAGTGCGACATCGCCCTCGCCTTCGACCGGCATCTCCATTTCGAGGGCCGCACCCTCGTCCGCCATCCCTCCCCGCGTTTGCCCGAGATTCGCCAGCCCTTCGAAAAATTCAAAGACGTTTACGTCATCTCCCTCGGCAAAGCCGGGCTCACCATGCTCGAAGCTCTGCTCGACCGCCTTCCGCCGAAGATCCGCGTCCACGGAGTCTGCTCCGCCCCGCAAATTCCGAAGAAGCGCAACCGGCACATCCGCTACTTTGCCGGTGGCCATCCGCTTCCCAATGAAGACTCCCTCGCCGCCGCCCGCGCGGCCCTCGCGCTGCTGAAGCACGCCCGGAAAGACACGTTCATCTTTTTCCTCATCAGCGGCGGTGGCTCAGCCATGCTGGAGTTGCCGCGCGACCCGAACATCACCCTCGACGACACCATCGCCTTCCACGAAACGCTCGTCGCCGCGGGAGCCACCATCACCGAGGTCAACACCGTCCGCAAATACTTCTCTGCCGTCAAAGGCGGGCGTCTTGCCATGGCCGCGCCTGAAGCGGAGAAGCTCTCGCTGCTTCTCGCCGACGTTCCCTTAAAAGACCTCGCTTCCGTCGCTTCCTCGCCCACGCTGCCCAACTCCTCCACGCGCGCCGAGTGTGCCGAGATCCTCGAGCGCTTTCATCTGCTGGAAAAGTTTCCCACCGCCGTGCGCGAATACTTTGAGCGGCTGTCAGGCGGCGCCGCCGAGCTGGCCGATCCGCGCGACGCAAAGAAAAAAGCCGCACCCGACGCCGAAGCCGAGGCCTTCCGCCACGCCCAGTTCGACACGCTGCTTTCCAACCATGATTTCGTGAATGCGGCGCGCGATCACGCGCAGTCCCTCGGCTACAAAGTCGTCATCGACAATTCCTGCGACGACTGGGACTATGCCGAAGCGGCGCGTTACCTGCTGCAGCGTTTTCACGAGCTGCGCCGCGAAGTGCCCCGCCTCTGCCTGCTCTCCAGCGGCGAAGTTACCGTCCAACTCGGCAAGAACCCCGGCTGCGGGGGACGCAATCAGCAGTTCGTTCTGGCCGCCGCGCTTGACCTGGCACAATATCCCAACGAGCCGATCGCCGTCTTCAGCGCTGGCTCCGACGGCGTCGACGGCAACAGCCCCGCTGCGGGAGCCATCGCCGATCCCACCACCATCGACCGCGCCCGCACCTTCAGCTTCGATCCCCGGCTCACGCTCGAGCGCTTCGACGCCTGCACGCTCTTCACCGCCCTCGGCGATTCCGTCGTCACCGGCCCCACCGGCAACAATCTGCGCGACCTCCGCATATTAATATCCGGCTGACTGCCCAAAACCGCCGCCGCCTACCCGCTGTATTTCAGAACTTCACCTGCGGCGCGTTCTGCGACGCAGGGCTCGCATTGAAGTACGCATTGTTCGGCTGGAATCCCGCAATCCCCGCCCATACGCTGGTGGGGAACTGCCGGATGAACGTGTTGTAGTCGCGGATCGTATTGTTATACCGTTCGCGTGCGATGGTGATCCGGTTTTCCGTCCCTTCCAGCTGATCCTGCAGCTCCAGGAAATTCTGGTTCGCCTTCAGATTGGGATAATTCTCTGAGATCGCCAGCAAGTGCCCGAGCGCGGAGTCCAGATGTCCGTTGGCCGCGATCGCCGACTGCGGATCGCGCGCCGCCAGCAGCGATTCCCGCGCCTTGTCGACGTCGGCAAACACCGCTTCCTCATGCTGTGCGTAGCCCTTCACCGTCGCCACCAGATTCGGAATCAGATCGGCGCGCCGCTGCAGCTGCGTTTGCACGTTCGACCACGCCTCCGACACGCCCTCCTGCTTTGCCACCATCTGGTTCCTCGCGCTCACGTAGCTCCCAAACACCAGCAGCCCCGCCAGCACGATCACCGCCACCACACCCATCGCGATCCAAAGGCCACGTCGCATCATCTTGCTGTTCTCCTCGAAATTTGAATCTGTAATACGAAAAGCAGCCCCGGAGGGTTCTACCAGCTGCCGCCCGCTCCGCCGCCGTCGGTGCCGCCGCCGCCAAATCCCCCAAACCCGCCGCCACCGCCACCACCCCCGCCAAAATCTCCGCCGCCGCCTCCGCCTCCGCGCCAGCCACCGCCGCCGCCAAAGAACATGCCCAGCAGAAATCCAAGCAGTCCCGATCCCCCCGCCCACGCCAGAAAAATAACGATCAGCACCAGAAACACGATCCCGCCGATCACCTGGCCCGCGCTCGCATGCTGCCGCTGCTGGGCCGCCCCATACCTCGTCAGCGGCTGCAGCTGTACGCCCGCATCCTGCGCGATGATCTGCGATGTCGCATCGACGGCCAGCGTCATGGCGCCATCAAAGTCGTTGTTGCGCAGCATCGGCACCATCTGGCGCCCGATCTCGCCCACCTTGCCGTCCGGCAAGATCCCCTCCAGCCCGCGGCCGGTGAGGATGAAGCGATGGCGATCCTTTACGGAAACAAGGATGATCAGCCCGCGGTCCGTGTGCTTCGCGCCCACGCCCCAAAGACCATCAAGGTCGACCGCGTACTGATCCGGCGACTCGCCGTTCATGTCGTTCACGGTGACGACGGCGATCTGCGCATGCGCCTCGTGATCCACTTCGCTGCACAGCTGATCGATCTGCTCGATCACCGGCTGCGACATCACGTGCGCATCGTCGCTTACGTAATTCGTGGGCTGCGGCAGGTCTTTCACCGCCTGCGCGTACACCGGCGCCCCCGCGCATGCCGCGATCGCACACCATGTCCAGGCCCTTGCCGTTATCCGGATCATTGCTTGTTATTGTAGTCGCGCTGCCAATGCAGCCCCGCCGCCCATGCCCGGCTACAGCGTCTTCTCCATAGCCAGCGCGTCGATGCGCCCGAGATAATACCCAGGAATCCGCCCCGTCCGCACGAAGCCGTGCCGCGCATAGAATCCCTGCGCCCCGGCATTGTCAACCGCGACTTCCAGCCCAACTGTCGCAATGTTCTCCGCGCGCAGCCGCTCTTCAATCGCAGCCAGCAGTGCATCGCCCACGCCGCGCCGGCGGTGTCCCTCCAGCACATCGATCGTGATCAGGTGTCCGCCCAGTTGGCCCTGCCGTCGGCGCGTGCCCGCAATGGCGAATCCCACAAGCGCCGGATTCTGGCCCGCCCCGCCGTCACCCTCAGCGACCAGGCCGAAGTTGCGCGGGTGTCTCAGGAAGTAGACCAGCTCGGCCTTCGACCACGCGATCCCCGGCGCAAAGCAGCTCTGGTCGATCGCATACAGAGTCGCATAATCGGCTGCCTGCGCCCCGCGGATGCGTATCCCCATCCGTCATCTCTGCGCTGGCTGCGCCGCTTCGCCCACGCTCGCCGTCTCCGGCTGCGGTTCGGCGACTACCCCGCTGAACATCGAGGCCGCCGCCAGCCGCCCTCCCTGCGAGGCCACCGAGTGAACGGTCCACCCCGCGTTCCACCACTTCCACGTCTTGTCCGCCGGGTCGATCGCGAAGATCAGCGTGCTCTGCGACGACGTGAGCACGATGCGCCCCAGCGTTGAATTCCAGGCCACGCTGTTGATGTCCACCACCGGCAGCTTGCTCAGCTTGCTCCACGTTGTCCCGTGATCGGATGTGAAATACACCCCTTCCCGTCCCCCCGCCCAGATCGCCCCGTCCGGCGTCACCGCCAGCGCGTTCACGGCGGTCAGGCCCGAAGGATAAATCACCGGGGCCCAGCGCGCGCCGCGGTCGGCGGAAAGCATGATGCCCTCGCGCCTCGATGCGCAGAGCGTGTCGCCGTCGACGGCCACGGCGCTGTAGACGCCGGCAGACCCCGTCGGACGCGCTCCTTCCTCATGTCCGCCAAGCAGCGGCCCCTCCCACGTTGCGCCGTCGGTCGTGCTGCGGAAGACTCCCTGATCCGTCGCCGCATACCAGGTATTGCCAGACACCGCCAGCGCCCGTACCGCCCCGCGAATCGCTTGCCCTTCGTCTGACGCCTTTTTCGCCGCCGTCCGGCGCACGCTCGGCCTTGTCCGCCGCCCCGCGTGCCGCTTCGGAGCAGCGCTCACCGCCTCAGCATGAGTCGCCGCGCCGTCATCCGGCGCCCACGAACTTCCGTCCCAGCGAAAGATCCCATGGCTGGTGCCCGCCAGCAGCGCTCCGTCGGCGCCCTGCGCCAGCTCGAAAACATCTGCGCCCCCAAGACCCTCGCTCTGCTGCTTCCACGTTGCGCCAAAGTCCCCCGTGACGAAAACGCCGCCGTACGTCTTTCCGTTCACCACGCCCGCATACATCGTTCCCGGCGTTTTCGTGTCCGCCAATAATGCCGCTACCTGCCGCTGCGAGAATCCCGTATTCGAAGCCTGAAAATTTACGGCCGCATCTTCGCTGGCCTCGACGCCGCCGCGATCGGTCGCCAGCAGCACGTGCTTCGGATTCCGCGGATCGACGTACACATCGTTCACGATCACGTCGGCACCCGTCGTGCGCGTCCAGTTGTCGCCGCCGTCATGCGTGATGTACAAACCCTCGGTGGTTCCCGCGTACACCGTATTCCGGTCGGCAGGATCCATCGTCAGCACCCGCGTTCGCCGCGCCGTCGACGGAATGCCCTGCACCTTCCTGAATTGCATCCCGCCATCATCGGTGCGATAAATCCCCGAGCAGGCGCTGGCAAACAGAACGCTCGGCCGCGACCGGTCGATGATGATCGAGAAAACGTCTGAATCGTCGATCAGCCCCTCCTTGATGCTCTTCCAGTGCGCGCCCCCGTCCGTCGTTTTCCACGGCAAATGCCAAGTCCCGGCATAGATCGTGTCCGGGTCATAGGGGTCGATCGCCACCGACTGCACCTCGTGCACCTCGGTGCTTCCCGGCGGGCTGATCTCGCGCCAGTTCTGTCCGCTGTCGTCGCTGCGAAAAACTCCTGTCAGGGTGCCCGCCACCAGCACGCGCGGCCGCGATGGCGCCTCCGTCATCCCCAGCACCGCCTGCCCCTTGATGCCGGCAGCCTCCGTCCAGCTGTGGCCCTCATCGTGGCTGACGAACACGCCGCCATCCGGGTGATCCATCACCCATACCCCCGCAATCAGCGTGTGCGGATCGGAGCGGTCGACCACCAGGCTGTCCACCACCAGGTTATCCTGCGTCCCCAGCTTCGCCAGCCGCGTCCACGACGATCCGCCGTCCGTCGACAGATAGATCCAGCTGTTGGTCGTCCCCAGGTAAATCCGGCTCGCATCCCGCGGGTCGAAAGCGAATCGGCGAGCATCCCCGCCGTCCGGTCCCACCGCCGGCCACGCGGAAGAAGCCGCCGATGCGGCAGAAACGAGGGATCCAGGCATCAGGGCGGCCAAAACCGCCAGCAAACAAGGCAACCGCTTCCAGTTCATACTCTTCAATCGCTTGTGATGCGGAGCTCCGGGACCGGCGCTTCGCACAATGAGGAAATTCTCTCTATGGTATCCGGTTTCCGCGCCCGGTGTGCCCGCCGTCTGGCTGGGGAAACTGGAGAGATAGCCCCCGCCAAAGTCGCGCTTCTCTCGCCGCCCTGATCGCCGGGCAGAAAAAGGGCTGGCCTTTGCGGCCAGCCCTTTTCGTTTCAGGTTCAGTTTGAGTTATTTCTTTTTCGCCGCCGCTTTGTGGTGGTGATGCGCCGGGGCCGCTTTCCGCGCCTGCGCCTTCACCGCGTTTTCGTCCACCGGCGTCGTGCCCGGGACAGCCGACTCGAAGTCCGCACCGGCCGGAACCAGGTAATCTTCCACCTCGTCCTGACCGCTGGTGCCGGTCCGCACCTGGATACGGCTGGCGTCGATACCCTTCTCCGTTACCAGATACGCCTTCGTGTTCACTGCGCGCTGCGCCCCCAGATCGGCGGGCGTCTTTGCATGCGCGCGATGCCGGCCCTTGTGTTCCGGAGCCGGGGCTGCGTTGCCCACCAGCACCAGCGTCGCATCCGGTTTCTGCTGCGCGTTCAGTGCAACGTCGTCAAGGCAAGCCTTGTCTTCGTTGTTCACGCGCGTCGGCCGCACCTTGTCGTTGGTGAAGTGGTTCACCGCGCACAGTGGCTGCGGAGCCGGCGGCGGCGGTGGCGCTGGAGGCTGCTGCACGTCGACGTTCGTGGTCGCCGATGCCGTCTGCCCCTTGTCATCCTGCACGTTGCAGGTGACGGTGATGGAGCCGGCTGGCGCGCCCGTCGTCGCGAGCGTCGCGCTGTTGCCCGTTCCGTTGATCGATCCGGCCGAGGCCGAGTAGCTGTACGTCAGCGTGCGGTTCTGCGGGCTCACCCCGTTCGCCGTAATCGTCGCGCTGTCTCCCGGCTTCACCGTGCTTGGGTTCGCCGAGCAGCTCACCGTCGGCGGCTCAAACTGCTTCACCGTGAACTGCGTCGTGCAATCCGCTGACTCCCACGGCTTCGGGCCTTCCGTCACGTGACCCGTGACAGTGTAGTTGCCCGGCGCCAGGCTGGCGGTATCGATCGTCGCTGTGGGATTCGTGCCGCCCACCGTGACGCCCTGTCCGCTCCAGCTGTACTTTGCCGGCTTCTTGGGATTCAGATTCGTCGCCGTCCCGGTGATCGTTACCTGGTCGCCCGGGAAGACCGACGCCTGGTTGACCGAGCAGGCGTACTGCACCGGCGGTGGCGGCAGAATGCTTCCGAAGTGAATCAGCAGGCCGGTGCTCAGCTGCGGCGCAGTGACGTTCGCGCGGCCCCCCCCATACGCCTGAGGACCAAAATCCGCGTGATAGTAAACGAAATCGGCCTGCGCAATGCGCCATGCAAAGCGCTTCGTGATCTCGAAGTCCATCCCAACACCCGCCGTCAGCGCCGGGCCGATCGTGTACTTATGGAAGACCGTGTCCCCAGCCCGATAACCGGCTACGTGGTAATTCGGTCCTCCGATATCGACCGCACCGGCCAGACCGTGAACGAATGGAGTGACTTTCCCGGTGGGATAACGGAAGATGATGCCGCCCTCGCCCGATCCGATGCCGTCATTCGATCCGTCCGGATGAACCGCGAATTCGATCTGTCCGCCCACATACCGGTTGAAGTACCACGCGAAGCTTCCGATCGCGCCTTCGTTGATCGGTGAATAGCGCTCGCTCGCCGTCGCTCCGCCGCGCACGGTCGTTGTCACCGACCCATGCGGATCCAGATAGGAATAACCCATAAATACGTCGGCGCGCGATGCCGGCGTTTGTGTCTGTGCCGGAGCTGCCGGCGCCGGGGACGAACTTTGCCCAAGGACCACCGATGCACCCAGTCCCACGGCGCACCCTGCTAGCAATGTTCGGCCCAGAAAAGCTAATGGACGTGAATGCATGCGTCTCTCCTCCGCAAACCACTTGTTCTCTAGATTGCTTAGCCTCATGCAACAGCCGGGGCAATGGATAATCCCCCCGGAGAGGCAGCCCGATTAAAACTTCTGCGATATCGAAATTATCACAGGTTGACTGCGCTTAGAGCGCAATTTTTCAATATCTTGCCCGAATTTTACCCATTCCGGCATCGACGTATCGAACAGGTAAACCTACTGCAGATTCACTTCCTGGGAAGCGAAGTTCACACGCTCCCCAAAAGAAACTCAGCGGCAGATTCGTCGCACGATGCGCTGAACCGATCGCCTCAGTAAAACCACTCTATTGCAGGTTCAACACCCGCTTCAGAGAGCCCTGTTCGTGTTGAATCTTTTCCTGAAGCAGCGTAATGGCATACAGCAGTTGTTCCGGACGCGGGGGGCAGCCCGGCACATAGACATCCACGGGAATAACCTGATTGACGCCCTGTACTAATGCGTAATTATTAAACACGCCTCCCGACGTCGCGCACGCGCCCATCGAGATCACCCACTTCGGCTCCGGCATCTGGTCGTACAGCCGGCGAATCACCGGAGCCATCTTCCACGACACCCGCCCCGCAATCACCATCAGATCCGCCTGCCGCGGCGACGGTCGAAACACCTCGGCCCCGAACCGCGCCACGTCGAACCGCGAGGCCCCCATCGACATCATCTCGATCGCGCAGCACGCCAGCCCGAACGTCATCGGCCAGATCGAGTTTTTCCGGATCCAGTTGATCGCCGAATCGACCGTGGTCAGAAACACGCCTTCCGGCTCCTCGTATCCGTAGCTCGCCTCGAGCACCTTCTCCCGATTCTTCGCGCTGCTCTCCAGCGTCCCAAACAGCCGCCGATCCCGCAACGTCTCGCTCATGTCTCCATCATACGACTGCGCGCCCCGCGCTGACACACGGGCGCGCCCTGCCGCGCAAATTCGCCCGCCGCGGGGCGGCGCCCGCATCACCCCGGCGGCCCGTCGCCGCGAGCCGCATTTCCTGTTTGTCATTCCCGCAAAATATGTAAAAGTAACTCCAAAGCACTTTCGCATTGAATCCCGGCGCGACCCTCGTTCGCTCTCGCCTCTCTCACGCCTCCTCGTTGCAGGCCCCGCAAATTCTGTCCCGTGGAGTATGAATGCGTTTCCGCCCTCTGTTGCTGCCGCTGTTCGGCTCGGTCTTCCTGTTCTCCTCTGCTCCTGCCCTGCTGGCGCAAACCGCCGCTGCGCCCGCCATCTCCGCCGGCGACAACGCCTGGATGCTCACCAGCGCCGCCCTCGTCCTCCTCATGACCGGCCCCGGACTCGCGCTCTTCTACGGCGGTCTCGTCCGCCGCAAAAACGTCCTCGCCACCATGATGCAAAGCTTCGCCATGATGTGCATCGTCACGGTGCTCTGGGCGCTCCTCACGTATTCGCTCGCTTTCGGCCCCGGCAACTCCTTCATTGGCGGATTCCATTACGTCTTCCTGCACAACGTGGGCCTCACGCCCGATCCCGATTATGGCGCCACCGTCCCGGCGCAGACGTACATGATCTACCAGCTCATGTTCGCCATCATCACCCCCGCCCTCATCTGCGGAGCCTTTGCCGAGCGCATGAAGTTCAGCGCCATGTGCCTCTTTCTCACCCTCTGGGCCATCGTCGTCTATTCCCCCATGGCGCACATGGTTTGGGGCAAGGGCGGCCTGCTCAACGCCTCCCTGGGCGGCAAATACCCCTGTCTCGATTTCGCCGGCGGCACCGTCGTCCACATCACTTCCGGCGTCTCCGCTCTGGTCTGCGCGATCTACATGGGCAAGCGCGTTGGCTATCCCAAAGAGCCGTCCCCGCCCCACTCCGTCGTTCTCAGCTTCATCGGAGCCTGCCTTCTCTGGGTGGGCTGGTTCGGGTTCAACGCCGGCTCTGCCGTCGCCGCCAACGGCCTCGCCACCAGCGCCTTCGTCAACACCCACTTCGCCGCCGCCGCCGCCGCCATCGGCTGGAGCATCGCCGAATGGCTGAAGAACGGCAAGCCCAGCGCCCTCGGCGCCATCTCCGGAGCCGTCGCCGGTCTGGTCGCCATCACCCCCGCCTCCGGTTTCGTCCAGCCCATGTCGGCGCTGGTCATCGGAGCCATCGCCGGCGTCTTCTGCTTCCTCATGGTCACCGTCGTCAAAGCCATCTTCGGCTACGACGACTCCCTCGACGCCTTTGGCGTTCACGGCGCCGGCGGCACCATCGGCGCCATCCTCACCGGCATCTTCGCTTCCAGCGCCATCAATCCCATCTTCGGTGCCGGCAAGCCCACCGGAGCCATTGAGGGCAACTGGCATCAGGTCGGCAACCAGCTCATCGGCGTCGCCATCGCATGGGCTCTGTCCATCGTTTCCACCCTCATCCTGCTGAAATTCGTCGACCTCGTCATCGGCCTGCGCGTCTCCCGCGAAGAAGAAATCGAGGGGCTCGACGTCACCCAGCACGGCGAGGAAGCCTGGGACTTCGGTTCCTGAACCTGCACCCTCTCGATCCACCGCTCCTGCGCGGTCGATCACATCTGATACTCTGACTAGCCGGGATACCCAAACGCTATGCTAAAGATCGAAGCTGTCATTCAACCTTCCAGGCTCGACGCCGTGAAAGATGCCCTCCTCGAAGCGGGCATCGAGGGCATGACCATCCTGGAGGCCCGCGGCCACGGCCGCCAAAAGGGTCACACCGAGTTCTACCGCGGTCGCGAGTACACCGTGGACCTCCTGCCCAAGATCAAAATCGAAATGGTCGTTCGCGACGAGATGAAGGACAAAGCCGTCGAGGCCATCCTCTCCGCCGCGCGCACCGGCAAAATCGGCGACGGCAAGATCTTCATTTCGAAGATCGACGACGCCATTCGCATCCGCAACGACGAACGCGGCCCCTCAGCCCTCTAAGCTTCGCTGGAGCGCGCTGCGCGCTGCTCGGCCGTCCCCCCGCTCCCGCGGCACTCGAGCAGTGTCTGGCGAAGTTGTACCCTGAACGCAAGCTGGCTGCCAGCCGCCAACAGCTATCAGTCTTTCGCTCAAGGTCTTTCGCTAAAAGTTTCTCGCCAGTAGTCTTTCGCTAACAGGTCCTCGCTAATCGTCTTTCGCTAATCGTCTTTCGCTACCCGCTTCACGCTGCACGCTACCGTCCCATGCTCTCTGAGCCGCCCACGCTCTCGGTCCTCCGCACCCGCTATCACGACGACTCCGCCCTCCTGCGGCAGACCTTCGAGCGCACCGGCGACGGCTCCGCCGCCACTCGCCGCCGCGCCCAGATCGTCGGCAATCTCCTGCGCAGGCTCTGGGATCAAATTGCCGGCGATGCCAATCAGGCCGGCATCGCCCTCGTCGCCACCGGCGGCTTTGGCCGCCGCGAACTCTTCCCCTGCTCCGACGTGGACGTCCTCTTCCTCTGCGCCAGCGAGAAGATCGAGCCGGCCTGGAGCGACCGCATCCGCGCCTGCACCCAGGCCATGTGGGACATCGGCCTCCGCGCCAGCCCCGTTACCCGCACCCTCAAAGAGTGCGAGCGCGTCCACCCCGACAATCTCGAGTTCACCGTCTCGCTCCTCGACCGCCGTTACCTCACCGGCAGCCGCGAGCTCTGCGCAAAGTTCGAAAAGGATCTCCTGCCCTCCGTCATCCTCCGCGAGTGGGACACCGTCGTGCAGAACCTGGCCGAGATGGCGCGCGCTCGCCACGCCAAATACGGCAATACCATCTTTCACGTCGAGCCCAACGTCAAGGAATGTCCCGGCGGCCTGCGCGACTACCACCTCACCCGATGGTTAACGCTGCTGAACGCCATTCATGCCGAAAAGGCCTGGCCTCCCGCCGCCGCCGACGACTTCTACGGCACGCACGACGAGCCCGAATCCGCCTACGACTTTCTCTCCGCCGTCCGCTGCTTCCTCCACTACCGCTCCGGCCACGACGACAACACCCTCGACTGGCATGCGCAGGACGAAGCCGCCGCCCGCTCCATCGGCCTCGAAACCCGCGGCACCTCCGATCCCGCCTACTGGATGCGCACCTGGTATCGCCAGGCCCGCACCGTCTACCGCCGCGCCTCTCTCCTCATCGATGCCGTTCCCCCCCCGCGCCGCTCCTTCTACAAGCAATTCCGCCGCAAGCGCGCTCCCGTCCCCGGCACCGACTTCTTCCTCGAAGAAGGCCGCCTCGAGCTCGCCGAAGGTGTTGCCGTCAACGATGCCGACAGCATCCTCCAGGCCTTCGGCCTCATGGCCAAACACGGCTACCGCCTCAGCTTCTCCGCGGAAGACCGCATCGCCGACGCGCTGCCTGTCCTCGCCGTGCAAATGCCCGAAGGCCCGTTTCTCTGGAATTGCGTGCGCGAAGTCCTCCTCGGCCCCTACGCCGCCCACGCTCTCCGCACCATGCACGCCCTCGGCATCCTCGAGCTGCTCATCCCGGAGTTCCACGGCATCGACTCCCTCGTCATCCGCGACACGTGGCACCGCTACACCGTCGACGAGCACACCTTCCACGTCATCGACAGCGTGCATAAGCTGCGCCAGCCCCAGCACGACTGGGAAAAGCGCCTCGCCACCCTGCTGCCGGAAATCGATCGCCTCGACCTGTTCTTCCTCGCTCTTCTTATGCACGACACCGGCAAGGCGCGCCGCACCGGCAACCACGCCGTCACCAGCGTCGAGCTCTCCGAGAGCCTCTTCTCGCGCCTTGAGATCGATCCTGAAGAGCGCGAAACCGTTCGCCGCGTCATTCGCAATCACCTCGAAATGTCCGCCGCCATGCGCCGCGACATCTTCGACGCCGAAACCATCAGGAGCTTCGCGGAAAAAGTCGCCACCCAGCCCCAGCTCAAGATGCTCACGCTCATGACCTACGCGGACATCCGCGCCGTCTCCCCCGAAGCCCTCACTCCCTGGAAGGCCGACAGCCTGTGGCAGCTCTACATGAGCGCCTCCAATTTCCTCGACCGCAGCGTCGACGAGGTGCGCTACCACGCCGCCTCCGATCCCGCGCTGCTCAGCCGCATCGTCGCGCTCCTGCCCGCGGCCAACCCTTCCGCCGCCCACGCGCGCACCGCGGCGCCGTCCGCCGACCCCTCCACACAACTCGACGAGCTGCGCGGCTTCCTCGAAGGCCTCCCGCAGCGCTACCTCTCCACGCGTCCTCCCGAGCAGATCGCCGCCCATTTCCGCATGGCTCAGGCGCTCGTCGACGCCCCGGTCCAGGTTTCTTTCCGCATGGTCCGGCAGCTCGACGAAATCACCATCGTCACCGCCGACCGCCCCGGATTATTCGCCGATATGGCCGGGATTCTCGCCGCCTGGGGCATGAACATCGTCAAGGCCGACGCGTTTTCCAACGCCGCCGGCGTCATTGTCGACACCTTTCAGTTCACCGACACCTACCGCACACTCGAGCTCAACCAGTCCGAAATCGCGCGCTTCCTCGATAACGTGCGCGACACCGTGGCCCGCCGCGTCTCCGTCGAAGAAATGCTGCGCTCGCGCAATCACCGCATGCCCCGGCAGCGCGTGGCCATTGAAACCCGCCTCGAATACGACAACGATGCGTCCTCGCACAGCACCCTGCTCCAGATCGTTACCCAGGACGCGACCGGGCTCCTCCGCGAGATCGCTCTCAGCTTCGCCGCCTGCCACTGCAATATTGAGGTCGCTCTCATCGATACAGAGGGCGATACGGTCATCGACGTTTTCTATCTCACCGCCGAGGGACGCAAGCTCGACCAGAGCAATCAAACCGCTCTCACCAAATCCTTAAGCCACCGCCTGGAAGCGTTGCGGCAATAAGATCTGTGGGATAGTTTTGTGTCGGGCACCGCCGGTGATTGAAATTTCCGGATCACCGGTTAACCATTCACAACATGAAGATCTGAACCCCGCGCAGTCCCCGACCCCCCGGTCTCCACTTCCAGTTTCCCGATCGAGGTTATCCGCCGCTAACTGCCCGTGTATCAGTAACCCCTCGGCAAGCCTCACGGACGGATTGACATATACGTGAATTCCCGCGTATGTTAGCCCGACATATCCCGCACCCCGCCAGAGACGCTTCCCTTGCCCGGGTCCCCCGGCGCATCTGAGTACGGCCGGGGCTATATAACGATGCAATTCTGATCTGGAGGTTTCCCCATGACCGGTGTGAACGGATGTTCCCGCTTGTTTCATTCTGCTGCTGATTTCCGTTTCGCGTTCACCCGGCTATCGCTTGCGTGGATGCTCCCCGCAGCCTTCGGACTGCTCACGGCACAACTCTGCACCGCACAGACCGCACATTACAGCCGCCCTGCCGGAGCCGTAAATCTCGGGAGCGTCAACGTTGGCAGCACCAGCGCAACCGCCGCAGTGACCTTCACGCTCGATACGGGCGGAACCCTCGATGCATCCACACCTTATCAGGTCCTGGGGCAGGTCGGGCCGACCCTCGACTTCGCCGATGCGGGAGGATCGACCTGCAACGGCACGACCACGTACAAAGCGGGCGACACCTGCAAGGTGAACGTGAGTTTCGCACCGAAACTTGCCGGCGCGCGCTACGGGATTGTGAACCTGTATAACGCCGAACGCAAAGTAATCGCTGCCAGATCCCTTACCGGAACCGCGGTGGGACCGCAGATCGCCTTCTTTCCGGGTGGCCTGTCGACGGTGATTGGCAACGGCTTGAGTGGCCCCGCTGGCGTGGCGGTGGACGGCAGCGGCAACCTGTACATCGCGGACTCGGGCCACAACCGCGTGGTGAAAGAAACACTTTCCGGCGGTGGGTATACCGAGTCGATTGTGGCGAACGACAGCTTGCTCTCTCCCGATGGCGTGACGGTCGACGGCAGCGGCAACGTCTACATCGCGGACTCCGGCAATAACCGGGTTCTGAAGGAAACGCCTTCCGGTAGTAGCTATGCCGAATCCGTGGTGGTGGACACGAACCTCAACTTCCCTGCCGGACTGGCAGTAGACGGAAGCGGCGATGTGTACATCGCCGACGTTGGGAACAACCGCGTACTGGAGGAAGCGCCTTCGACCGGCGGTTACACGCAGTCGGTGGTTGTCAGCCTCGACGCGAACGATTTCCTCGACACTGGTGTGGCAGTGGACGGCAGCGGTGACGTTTACCTCGCCTTTGGGGATTATGCCTTGCCCGAATTCTCGGTGGTCAGAGAAACACCTGCTGCTGGCGGCTATACGCAGACCTTCATAATGGGCAGCACTCCGACTTTCCCCGATGGCATCTCCGGCGTCGTCTACCCCGCTGGTGTGGCAGTAGACGGCAGCGGCAACGTCTACGCAGCTTCCGACGGCAACAGCGTTTATGTGACGGGCCCCGGCCCCCTGACTGATCGCGTCCTCACCGTCGCCAGCGGTCTGAATCTGCCTAATGGCGTGGCCGTAGATGGAAGCGGCAATGTCTACATCGCGGACTCCGGCAATAACCGCGTGCTGAAAGAGAATTCAGCCAATCCCCCGAGCCTCGCCTTCGCCGCAACATCGAATGGCTCGACGAGCAGCGACAGCCCACAGATCGTGACCGCAATCAATATTGGCACCGCTCCTCTGAGCTTCCCCGTGCCGGCCACGGGGATGAATCCGAGCATTTCCGCCAACTTTACCTTACCCAGTGATTTGAGCAGTTCGGGGTGCCCGCAGGTCGTCTCCAATTCCTCCGGCCCGGGAACCCTGGCGGTCGGCGGTGTCTGTGAGTTCCCTGTCAGCTTTTCACCAAAAGCGCCGGCTTATGGCTACCTGACGGGAACCGCGACGTTCACGGATAACAACCTAAACGCATCCTCTCCGGCTTATGCCACCCAGAGCATTTCGATGACCGGAAGAGTGATCGGAGTGCCGCCGCGCGGCTCGATCGGCCCCGTGGTCGACAGCGTCACCATGAGCAACACCGTCGGCTCCTCCGACATGGTCGAAGTCACCGGCTGGGTAGCCGATGAGGTAGATGGCGCTCCGCTCAGCAACGTCAAGGTCTACATCGACGGAGTGCTTGCCGGCACACCCACCCTCGGCATCCCCCGCTACGACGTCGCCGTCGCATATGAGAACCCCGCCTATCTCGACTCCGGCTACCAGTTCCTTTACTCCGCAGCAAGCCTCTCGCTGGGAACCCATGCGGTCACTGTGATCGCCATCGATTCCGGCGGAAACTCGAGGACCTTTGGTCCGGTCGGCTTCACGGTCGCAGCTACCGCCGGCCTCAGCCCGCCCATCGGCTCCATCGCCTCCCCTGAAGACAGCGCAACGCTCAGCAACACCGTCGGTCAGTCGGATTCGGTCGATATTCGCGGCTGGGTCGTCGACCCTGCCGACGGCTCGCCGCTCAGCAACGTCACCGTGCACATCGACGGAACCCTCGTCGCCGCGCCGACCCTGGGCATTGCCAGTCCAGCCGTGGCCACCAAATATAGCAACCCGGCGTACGCCCATGCCCGTTTCGAGCTGCTCTATCCGGCAACATCACTCGCGCTCGGCAACCATGAAGTGACCGTCGTCGCCAGGGATTCCGGAGGGCGCTCGACCACCCTGGGCCCGGTCACCTTCACGGTTGCGGCGACCGCCGGCCCCGGCTCGCCCTTCGGGGGCATCTCCTTCGCCGGTGACAGCACCACAATGACCACCACAGTCAGCCCGTCCCATTCGCTTGAGGTGGCAGGCTGGGTGGCTGATGCGACGGATGGTTCTCCTCTCAGTAACGTCAACGTGTATATAGACGATGTCCTGGCCGGCCCCCCCTCGCTTGGAATCGCCAGCCCGTCGGTGGCGACGATGTACGGCAACCCCGCCTACGGCCACGCCAAATATCAGTTCCTCTATTCTGCTGCATCGCTCGCAACTGGCGCGCACTGGGTGACAGTAATCGCCGTCGATTCCGGCGGACGATCGACCACCTTCGGCCCCAACATTTTCACCGTGGAATAACAAACTGAATGTGGAGGAACTTGGGGGCGGATGATCGGCAACATAGAAGTTACCGTCCGACAGGCCCGTTCCGGCTTTCCAGCCCCCAATGACCCCCGAAAAAGCAGCGGGCCTGAGCCTTACTCCTCATCCCCAATCGGCATCCCCGGCGGCGCAGGCACCGCCTTCGCCGGAACAAACTTCTCCGGATTGTCCAAAAAGCTGCGAATCCGCGCAGCCTCCATCAACGACAGTGCCGAATCCTCGACATCCCCGTGAATGGGCGTCAGCTTCTTCGTCAACTCCATCAGCTCTGCGCGAACAACAGCCTTCGTCTCGGCGGAGTCCTCCGGATTCGCAGCGAGCGTGAGCAACGCCTCGATAATCCGGTCGTCGACCGACCGCTTCACCCCCGGCCGCTTCACTCCTGGCCGTCTTTCCCCTCCTGGAAGTCGATGTGTCCTCGCACCGAAAACACCCATACCGGCCCGCGATCCCGGTTATACCCCGGGTCGTCGATGTGCTGCGTGTCCAGCGCGTAGAACAGCCCCTTCCACGCGTGCCAGTTGTAATAAGCCTCGACGATGTTCTCCCGCCCATAATTGAGCCGCCCGTCACCCAGCAGAAAACCCAGTCCGCCATACGTCAGATAATTCTGGTGATCCTTCTTGATCGCGTTGCTCACAAACGCCACGCCCACCTTGTCCTTCCCGCGATGCCATCGCTCCCCGGCGTAATCCGCCGTCGCCTCCACCGTCTGCCCCACTTCGGTGTACGCGAACGACTCCTCCTGATCGTCGTTCCACCCAAACCGCGTCCCCACCCGCAGATTCGCCGTGATCTCCTGCTCGTTGTTCCACCCAAATCCGTACTTCGGCGTGTCGAACCGCTCCACCGACGTGATCTCCGGCCGCGGCGTCAATCCCGCAAAGTAATCCTCGACCGACAGCCGGTAGTTCCCCATATGCGCGTTGTTCCGGTAGGCGAGCAGCCGCGTCGTGCCCTTGCGCCCCGGCACAAACGAATGCCGTAGCTCGTACTCCCAGTTCTGCCCGCGCGCCCGCGACCACGCCCAGTCCAGTGCGATCCCGTTCGCCACCGTCGGCATCGCAAAAATTCCATACCGGAAAGACCAGTTGCGGTCGTCGTACTCTACCAGGCCCCCAACCGTGTACCCGCGCGTGTCCGCCGCATAATCCCACGCCCCGTTATCGTCCACCGTCCAGTTCAGAAACTGCAGATGGCTGTCGGTCGCCACCTCGTTCTGGTCGATAAAATCGTTCGCGCCCATCTTCCCCGCGCGCACTTCGAACCGCCGTACCGGCACCTGCGTCGCCAGCGAAAACTGGTCGCGCTCCGACTCGACCATCTCCTTCGTCAACCCAAACGTCTGATGGATCACCCCCCGCGCCAGATACGGCGCCGTCCCCAGGTTCGGATTCCGCACCACATCCAGATTCGTGAAACCTGCGAGGCCGAGCGCTTCGCCCAGTCCGCGTCCCCCCGCCGACTCCACATCCACCAGAAAGTCCGTGTCGTATCGCAGGTTCCGGTGCGGCTGGAATCCCAGATACAGCGTCTCCACCAGCGACGTCTTGTACTCCCCCGCGCTGTCCAGGCTGTTCGGCCCCTGGTACGGCGAGTGAAACCCCGGCTTGCCCTGGAAGATCACGTTCGCCTGTCCCGAAATCCAGTACCGCGCCGCATCGCTGTGCGGAAACATCGTCACGGCCGGCGCCTCGCTCGGCGGAGCCGGCTTTTCGGTCGGGGTGGGCTGCTTTTGCTGGTTCTGCGGCGCCCCCTCCGCATCACTCGCAGCGCTCATCGCAAGCCGGGGAGCCGGAGCGCCAGGCAGGGAAGAGGGCAATTGCGCGCCCGCCGGAACACAACCGATCAGCGCGAGAAACATGATAAGGCGGCGCGGCAATGACCCTCCAGACAGGGCATTCACAGGAGATAAACAATCTTCTCCGGAAAACTTTGCAGATTGATGACAGCCCGGGCCAATCGGACCTCAGCGGCGTGCGAAAAAGGCGTACACTCGTCCTGCTGCATATATAGCATATCCCCCTACCATATCGGAAGCCCCATGACCCACGAATCCCGCGAGAAGCAGAAATTGATCGCCCGCGTCCGCCGCATCCGCGGCCAGGTCGACGCCATCGAGCGCTCCCTCACCGGCGAAGACAACTGCGCCGGCGTCCTCATGCTGCTGGCCAACGTCCGCGGCGGTATCAATAGCCTCATGGCCGAAGTCCTCGAGGACCATATCCGCCTCCACATGCTCTCACCGGAAAAAACGAAAACCGATTCCACCGAGTTGGCCGAGGACCTCATCGACCTCGTCCGCGCCTACCTGAAATAGCGCCGAAAACTCCCGCGGAACCGTCGCCCCCCTCCTCGCGTACAGTCTCAACCAGAGGACCCCATGCCCTCCGTCACCGAAGCAGCGCGCCCATCCACCGCCGCGCCCACACGCACCGCCACCGCCGGCCTGGCCGCCATCGCCGTCGTCGTCGCGCTCGTCCACATCCTCACCAACTCCCGCTACGGCTTCCATCGAGACGAGCTGCAGTTCCTCAGCGACGCCAAACACCTCGCCTGGGGATACGTCCCGTACCCCCCGCTCACGCCCTTCGTGCAACGGATCAGCCTTGCCCTCTTCGGCCTGAACAGGGTCGGCCTCCGCCTCGCCTCCGTCCTCGCCGTGTCCGCCGGCATCCTCGTCACTGGCCTCATGGCCCGCGAGCTCGGCGGCAGCCGATTCGCCCAAATCGCCGCCGCGTTCTGCGTCGCGCTGACGCCGCTCCCTCTCTTTGAAGGCACCGAGTTCCAATACACCACCTTCGACTACCTCTGGTGGGTCCTGCTCGCGTATTGCGTCATCCGCCTTCTCCGGTCGGAGAATCCAACGCTGGTGGCTCGCCATCGGCCTCTTTGCCGGCCTCGGCGTCATGACGAAGTACGCCATCCTCTTCTACATCGCCGGCATCCTCGCCGGATTCTTCCTCACCCGCGCGCGCCGCTTCCTCCTCAGCCCATACTTCCTCGCCGCGCTCGTCCTCACCACCCTCATCGCCCTCCCGAATCTCCTCTGGCAGGTCCACAACCACTTCATCTCGTACGCATTCCTCCAGCACATCCACGTCCGCGACGTCGGCGAAGGCCGCGCCGCCGGCTTCCTCTGGCAGCAGTTCTGGCTCTGCGCCAATCTCGGCGCAGCTCCGCTCTGGATCGCCGGCCTCATCGCCTTCCTCCTCAGCCCCCGCTCTCGCGTGCTCGCCTGGATGTTCCTCATCCCCGTCGCCCTCTTCTGGATCGACAAGGGCCGCGGCTACTACACCGCCGCCGCGTATCCCATGGTGCTCGCCATGGGCGCCGTCGCCGCGGAACGTTGGCTTGCATCGCTGCGCCCCGCATTCCGCCTCACAGCCCAGGGCCTCCTGTTCGCCGCCGTCTCCGTCTGCGGCATCATCATGGCCGCCATCATCGTGCCCTTCGCCTCCAGCGGCCGCCTGATGCACTACGCCCTCGCCAACAACGGCGATCTCCGCGAAGAATTCGGCTGGGACGAGCTCGTGCGCACAGTAACGCAAATTCGCGACTCCCTCCCGCCGGAGCAGCAGGCCCATCTCGGCATCACCACCGGCAACTACGGCGAGTATGGCGCGATCGATGTGCTCGGCCGCGCCTATGGACTCCCCGAGCCCATCGGCACCACCAACTCCGAGTGGCTGCGCGGCTATCCTGCCGATCCGCCGACCACGATCATTGCTCTGGGCATCACGCCTGAACAGGCGAACCAGATCTTCACCAGCTGCCGCCTCGCCGGCCACAACGGCAACTCCCTCGGCCTTCGCAACGAAGAGAGCACCGACCACCCCTGGATTTTCCTTTGCGGCCCGCCCCGCAAGCCATGGGCCGAAGTCTGGAAGGAACATCGCGATTTCGGCTGAGGCCGCCTGCGTTCCCGCGCGAATCCAGGTCTGTCAGACCGCCCGCTTGTGCAGGCCGCCCGCGATGGAGAGCCCCCGATTCGCCCTGTCCGGCGCCGGTCCCGTCGATTCGCGCACAATCAGCTCCGGCTCCATCACAATCTCCGCCGGCACTTCCCGCTCGGGATCCGCGATGCGCTCCAGCAGCACCTGCGCCGCCATCAGACCCATCTGGCGCAGTGGCTGCTTCACCGTCGTCAGGCTCGGCTGGCTGAAGGCCGCCGTGATGATGTCGTCGAATCCCACCACCGAAATGTGTTCCGGCACGCGCAGCCCCACGTCGCTGATCGCGCGCACCGCTCCCAGCGCCGAAATATCGTTGAAGCAGAACACCGCCGTGAAGTCCCGCCGCCGCTCCAGCAGCCCGCGCATCACGTGGTACCCCGCCTCCGGAGACTGATTCGCCTCCTCCAGTTCCATGCACAGCTCCGGATCGACCGGCATCCCCATCGACTCGCTCACGCTCACGATGCTCGCCCACCGGTACTTTGCATCCGTAATGCCGGGCGCGCCCCTCATCAGCGCCACCCGCTCATGCCCCAGGTCGCGCAGATGTTCCAGCGCCAGCCGCGCCGCGCAGTCGTGATCGAGCACCACGTTGGTCACGCCCGGCGCCGCATTGTGCGACGACACCGCGACCGCCGGCACCGGCACATGGATCTGCGCGGGCGTGTCCAGCAGCAGCAGCCCGTCCACCGCGCGCTCCATCAGCCGCCGCGAATACTCCTCCACCAGCTCCGGCCGCCGGTAATGGCTCGCCGTCACATAGAAATAGTGCGACTGCAGCAGGTGCGATTCGATCGCGTTCATCACCACCGGAAAATACCCGTCGCTCAAATCCGGCACAATCACGCCCACTGACATGCTGCGGCTGTTGCGCAGCGACCGCGCAAAGTAATTCGGACGGTAATGGAAGCGCCGCGCCGCCTCGAACACCCGCTCCCGCGTGTGCTGCGGAATCGATCGCCCCGCGGGCGAGTTATTCAGAACGAGAGAGACCGTCGTCTGCGAAAGCTGAAGATGTTCGGCGAGCTGCTTGAGATTCGGTGGCCGTTTTCCCGGCGTGGATTCCAGCTTTCCCTGGGTCATGAGCGTACCAGGGCCCCAAACAGGGGCCCTCAATTCGTTACCCGAACGATACCAGATTTCCCTCGGCCCAGGCCTTTTCTTCTCACGCTTCTTCCCATTCGCCGTAGACATCTCGCAGCGCCGCGCACATCTCGCCGAGCGTCGCGCGCGCCCGCACGCTCTCCAGCAGGAAAGGCATCGTGTTCGCCGCGCACACCTCGCTTGCCCCTGGCTCCGGCTCCTTTTCCGCCGCGCGCCGCAGCGCATCCAGCGTCCGCTGCACCTGCTCCCCCGACCGCTCCGTGCGCAGCTTCTTCAGCTTCTCCGTCTGCGCGCCACGCACGCTCTCGCCGATGTACAGCGTCTGCGGTGCCGATTCGTCTATCGCGTACCGGTTCACCCCGACGATGATTTTCTCGCCCGCTTCCACCGCGCGCTGGTAGGCATAGCTCGCCTCGGCAATCTCCTTCTGCGGGTACCCCGCCTCGATCGCCTTCACCATCCCCCCCATCGCGTCCAGCTTCTCGAAATACCGGAACGCGCCCTGCTCCATGTCGAGCGTCCCCTTTTCGACGAAGTACGACCCGCCCAGCGGATCGATGACGTCCGCCACGCCCGACTCGTACGCCAGAATCTGCTGCGTTCGCAGCGCGATCCGCGCCGCATCCTGGGTCGGCAGCGCCAGTGCCTCATCGAACGCGTCCGTGTGCAGCGACTGCGTCCCGCCCAGCACCGCCGCCAGCGCCTGCAAAGCGACCCGCGCAATATTGTTCATCGGTTGCTGCGCGGTTAGTGATACGCCCGCCGTCTGCGTGTGGAAGCGCATCCACTGCGACCGCGCATTCTGCGCGCCGAAGCGTTCCGTCATCACGCGATACCAGATCTTGCGCGCCGCCCGGTACTTCGCAATCTCCTCAAAGAAGTCGCTATGCGCGTTGAAGAAAAAGCTCAGCCGCGGCGCAAAATCGTCCACGCTGAGCCCGCGTCGCAGCCCCCACTCCACATACTCCACACCGTCATACAGCGTGAACGCCAGCTCCTGCAGCGCCGTCGATCCCGCCTCGCGAATGTGATATCCCGAAATCGAAATGGGATTGAACTTCGGCGTCCGCCGCGCTCCAAACTCCAGCGTGTCCACCACCAGCCGCATCGACGGCGCCGGCGGATACAGATACTCCTTCTGCGCGATGTACTCCTTCAGAATGTCGTTCTGCAGCGTCCCCGAGAGCAGCGTCCAGTCCGCACCCTGCCGTTCCGCGACCACCAGATACATCGCCCACAGCACGCTGGCCGGCGCATTGATCGTCATCGACACCGTCGTCGCGTCCAGCGGAATCCCCGCGAACAGCGTCTCCATGTCCTCGATCGAGTCGATGGCCACGCCGCACTTGCCCACCTCGCCTTCGCTCTGCGCGTCGTCGGAGTCGCACCCCATCAAAGTCGGCAAATCGAAGGCCACCGACAGCCCATGCGCCCCGCCCTCGAGCAGATACTTGTAGCGAAGGTTCGTCTCTTCCGGCGACGCGAACCCCGAGAACTGCCGCATCGTCCACAGCCGCCCGCGATACCCCGTCGGATGAATCCCGCGCGTATACGGCGCCGCTCCCGGCTCGCCCAGATACGAAGCCTGGTTTTCCTTCCAATCCTCCGGCAGGTCGGCTTCCGTATAGAGCCGCCGCACCGGCGCGCCCGAAATCGTCGTGAAGCGCGCCTGCCCCTCCGCGTCGCGATTCACTCCTGTCGCCGCGCCAATGGGACGCTCCGGCGACTTCTCCAGCGCCGCGGCCAGCGTCTCCTCCGCCCACCGCAGTTCCTCGGCCGAAGGCCGCCGCCCCTGGCTCAATTCCGCCAGCACCGCCTCCCGCGCGCCACTCACCTTTTCCGCCATAGGACGCTCCAGCATAGGAGACCCACCCCACCCGCCGCAACCGCGCCATCCGCGACGATTTTTATGGATGGATGGAGACTTCTTTGGCGATTCGAGTCTTCACCCATCCCTGGGGCAGGGACAGGCCAACGGAAGATGCGCCCAGCGCAGCCGCCAAAGGCCATGCGTCCAGCCGAAGAATGCCTGCAAAGTAGAGAACGACCAACACCGCCGCGGCAATCCCGACCGACCAACGGAGAATTCGGACCAGGTAAAGTGTCTCCGCAGTGACTGGATACCCGATCGAAACCGCGAACCCGAGAGCAGCCCAGAACACAAGCGGCGCCATCAGGATCAGCGCAGCCAGGCAGTACATCACGAGATTTGCACCGGGATTCACGGCGTAGCCGACGCCACCGCCGCGATCACCGCCGCGATCACCGCCGCGATCGGCCAGACTTCCTGGCAGCCTTCTTCGCGGATTTCCTTGCCGCCTTTTTGGCAGCCTTCCTGGCAGGAGCCTTTTTGGCGGCCTTCTTCGCAGGGGCCTTTTTTGCTGCCTTTCTGGCAGGCGCTTTCTTCGCGGCTTTCTTCGCCGCCTTCCTCGCGGGCGCCTTCTTCGCCGCCTTCCTGGGGACGGCTTTCTTCGCTGCCTTCCTGGCAGGTGCCTTCTTGATAGCCTTGGTCACCGTGGTCACGGCTGTGCCAATCGCCGTTTTCACCGTTTCCGCCACATCCCCCGCCATCGCAAGACCGTAACCAACACCCTCCGCAGCCTTCTCCACAACGGTTTTCTCAGCCATATGCAGACCTCCCGGTCCCAGTGATCATACGCGGGAATGAATGGAAGAGGCATAGCGAAGTGAGTCCGCGAATCCTGCTCGCCACCGGTTCTCCGCTTCCCTCTGCGTGGACGAGACTCGGATGGTTAGTCGCCTATTGGCCTGCGCCCTCCTGTCGCCACGCATACCGCTCCACCGATGAATCAATCTCTGTGCTCTGCCCCCCGGAACCCTCACGCGCGCACCGGCCCCGGCACTCCCCCGGCCCGCGAGCGTCTCCGGAAATCCCGCCCCCGCGATACTCTGTCTCCAGCATGATCGCCCACCTGCGCGGCAAGCTCTTCTCCAAACAGCCAGGCCAGGCCATCGTCGAAGCCGCCGGCGTCGGCTACGACGTCACCATCTCCGTCCCCACCTTCACCGCCCTCCCCGCCGAGGGCGGCGACATCGCCCTCTTCATCCACACCCACGTCCGCGAAGACATCATCGCCCTCTACGGCTTCCACCATCGCGACGAGAAGCGCCTCTTCGAGCGCCTCATCACCGTCTCCGGCGTCGGCCCCAAACTCGCCATCACCATCCTCAGCGGACTCAACCCCGAGCGCACCGTCGCCGCCATCCGCGCCCACGACCACGCCACCCTCACCCGCATCCCCGGCGTCGGCAAAAAACTCGCCGAGCGCCTCGTCGTTGAGCTCAAAGAAAAGCTCGATGACTTCGCCACCGCTCCCGCGCCCGCCTATGCCGGCATCCCTGCCGCCGAAGACGTCCTCTCCGCGCTCGTCAACCTCGGCTACCAGCGCCCCGCCGCGCAAAAAGCCATCGAAACCGCCATCGAGAAAGACAAGTCCGCCTCCGCCGGCTTCGACGATCTCTTCCGCGCCGCCCTCAAAGTCATTCGTTAGCGCGCATCCATCTACACATCCGTACGCCGAAGAATGTAATCCAGGCCGCCCACCCGGAACCACCGGTATCCGTACGGCTCAAGCACAATGCAGTGGCGTCCGTTGTCATCCGCGTCGCTGTGATCGTCTGACAACAGATTGATCAGATGGTCTCCTTCGCCGGCGTACTTCGACCTCACGCGAAAGCGGATCTCGCGTGGTTCCGGCATCAGGTTATGCAGACAGAGCACAGAGTTGTTG
The DNA here is from genome assembly GCA_036521315.1 of Acidobacteriaceae bacterium. GTDB lineage: Bacteria > Acidobacteriota > Terriglobia > Terriglobales > Acidobacteriaceae > Palsa-343. The sequence continues at coordinate 70,073 of DATDHZ010000015.1, read as the reverse complement.
CGCCATTCGTATTCCATGGCCAGGACGCCCGGCGTGCGCAGCCGCAGGAAGGAGAACTCCCCCCATCCAATTTCCGGAATCTCTTTGCGCATGCGGATGATGCGCTCCATCCAGTTCAGAAACGAGTCGGGATTCCGGCGCTGCGCAGCGACATTCACCTGGGGGAACCCGTAAGCTCCGTCCGCAATCACCGGCATCACCGGCTTCTCATGGGTCGTAAATCCTGCATGCGGCTCCGTCGACCACTGCATCGGCGTGCGTGCGCAATTGCGCTCCGGCAGCCGCAGATCGTCCCCCATCCCAATTTCATCCCCGTAGCGCACCACCGGCGTACCGGGCAGAGTCATCATCAGGCTGTAGGCCAGTTCCAGCCGCCGCCGATCCCCGTGCAGCATCGGCGCCAGCCGTCGCCTGATCCCGCGTCCGTACAACTGCATCCGCTTCTCCGGCCCGAACTCCTCGAAAACCCTCTCTCGCTGGGTCTGCGTCAGCCGTCCCAGATCGAGTTCATCGTGATTCCTCAGAAATTGTCCCCACTGCGCCGTCGCCGGCCGAGCTTTCGTATTCTCCAGCGCCTTCACCAGCGGCTTCGTGTCGCCGCTCGCCATGGCGTAAAACAAATGCTGGTTCACGTCGAAGTTGAACATCATCTGCAGCCGCTCGCCATATTTCCCGAAGTACTCCAAATCCGTCTTCGGCACCACGTTCGCTTCGCCCAAAATGATCGCCCCGCTCTTCCTCCACGTCAGAAATTCAGAGAACGATCGCAGCATGTCATAGTGCTCCACCGGCCGCGGCAGATCCGCTCCCTTCTTCGCAATCACGAACGGAACCGCATCCATGCGGAATCCATCCACCCCCAGTTGCAGCCAGAACCCCATGATCTTCAGGATCTCCGCCTGCACCTCCGGATGAGCCGTATTCAGGTCCGGCTGGAAGTCGTAGAAGCGGTGAAAATAATAGGCGCGCGCATTCTTCTCCCACGTCCAGGTCGACTTCTGCACCCCCGGGAAGACCATTCCCGAATTCGCGTCCCTGGGCCTCTTCACCGACCACACATACCAGTCCCTGTATTTGGATTCGCGATCGCGGCAAGCTTCGCGGAACCACGGGTGCTCGTTCGACGTGTGATTGACGACCAGATCGATCAGTACGCGGATGCCGCGTTCTTCGCAGCCGTGCGTGAACTCCACAAAGTCCCCCAGCGTTCCATACCGCGGGTCCACGTTGTAATAATCGGCGATGTCATACCCGTCATCGCGGCCGGGAGAAGGCTGGAACGGCATCAGCCACACCGCCGTGATCCCCATCCCCTGCAGGAAATCCAGCCGCCGCGTCAGGCCCTTGAAGTCACCGATTCCATCCCCGTCCGCATCCATGTACGTGGCGACCGAGAGGCAATAGACAACCGCGTTTTTGTACCAGAGATCGTTGATCATAGGCTTTCGCAATCGCGATGCAATCGCTGAGGCTGATGGGTTCAGATGCCGGATTTGGAGTGGTGGAAGCGAGCTGTCATTTACGAGGTCTATCCCAGGTCTTTTCAGGACAGTGACGACGACGGCATCGGCGACCTTCGCGGCATCCTCCAGCGCCTCGGCTACCTCGTCGAGCTCGGCGTCGACGCTATCTGGATTTCTCCCGTCTACCCCTCGCCCATGGCCGACTTCGGATACGACATCTCGGACTACTGCGCAATCGATCCCCTCTTCGGCGCCATGGCCGACTTTGACGCGCTGCTCGCCGAGGTGCATCGGCGCGGCCTTCGCCTCATTCTCGACTTCGTCCCCAATCACACATCCGACCAGCATCCGTGGTTTCTCGAGAGCCGTTCATCGCGGCAGAATCCCAAACGTGACTGGTATCTCTGGCGCGATCAGCCCAACAACTGGACGAGCAACTTCGGCGGCTCCGCATGGGAATTCGACGAGAAGACGGGCCAGTACTACTACCACTCCTTCCTGAAGCAGCAACCGGACCTGAACTGGAGAAACCCCGCTGTCGCCCGGGCCATGTTCGACGTCCTGCGCTTCTGGCTGCGCAAGGGAGTCGATGGCTTTCGTGTCGACGTGATGTGGCTCATCGTCAAAGACGATCGCTTCCGCGACAATCCTCCCAACCCCGGCTACCGCCCCGGCTCTCCTTCGAGTCACCGCTTTCTCCCCGTCTACAACTCCGACCGCCCCGAAGTCCACGCCATCGTCGCCCAGATGCGCCGCGTGGTCGACGAATTTTCGGCTCGCGTCCTCATCGGCGAAATCTACCTGCCCGTCCCCCAGCTGATGACCTACTACGGCAGGAACCTTACCGGCGCCGATCTCCCCTTCAACTTCCACCTGCTGCAGTGCCCCTGGAGTGCGGACGCGATCGCTCAGGTCATCGGCGAATACGATAGCGCCCTGCCGGTGGGCGCGTGGCCCAACTGGGTTCTCGGCAACCACGATCAGCCGCGCATCGCCTCCCGCGTCGGCAAGCGCCAGGCACGCGTGGCGGCGATGCTCCTCTTCGCTCTGCCCGGTACCCTCACCCTCTACTACGGCGAGGAAATCGGCATGACCAACGTCCCCATCGCCCCCGAGCAGGTGCAGGACCCGGCGGAGAAAAATGAGCCCGGCATCGGACAGGGCCGCGACCCCGAACGCACGCCTATGTGCTGGGATCGAAGCCCGCTCGCCGGCTTCACCACCGGCAAGCCCTGGCTGCCCCTCGGCGACGATCATGCCGCCGTCAACGTGGCCGTCGAGCAGCACGACAGCGCATCCATTCTCCGGCTGTATGGCAAACTCATCGCTCTGCGCAAGGCCCATCCCACCCTGGTCAGCGGCAAATTGGATCGAATTCACGTCGATCGGGGCGTGCTGCGCTTTCGAAGAAGCGGACCCGAAGAAATCGAAGTCCTCCTCAACCTGACCCACGAACCAGTCGAAGTGCCATCCCCGGCAGCCGCCATATTGGCGGCCACGCACAGCGATCGCGAAGGCCAAACCCTGTCCGGCTCGACAACCCTCCGCTCCGCCGAGGGCCTTCTCCTGCTCGTGGCATGAGCGGTGCGCGCTCGTCCGTCATCCTCAGGAGCGAAGGCGACGAAGGATCTGCGGTTGCTTTTCTCTGCATCCGCCCCAGGCCCAAACGCCCATGAAGCACGAGGAGCACCGTAACCGGAACGATGGTTGCAGGATGGTTCTTCGAGGCTTGGTTTTCAAAGGATCTATCGAGGTTCGCGACAGAGCTGTTTTTGCTCTTGTATCAGGGCACGAGTTTCACTCGTGCCGCAAAGAGCCCCAATTCAACTGGGCTTCAGCCCCTGCGGGGCGTCTTGCGATCCAGTTCGATGCCGCCCTGTGCGAGGAACTTCCGGGGCGCAGCAGGAGAGATACTCGTTCCTGACGGCGTGCCAAGATACAAAAGGCGTAACGACCCACCGCCGCCCTCAGAACTGTCAAGCCCCCACCCTCCGCACGAAAGTAATGCCCCAACAAAACAAACGACTTCCCCGCCAAAACCACCAAAGAAAGTTGGCGTGCTTTGCTGCGCAGCTTGGTATTCTAAAAATAGGGGGTAAAGATTTTTTCCCGCCCCATCGAGATCTCGCAAAAGGCCGCCGCGTGCGGCCTTTTCTCTTGCCGGAAAGGAAGGCCGTCCATGGGTTCGAACGCCGCAGATCGTCCCGCTCTCCGCGAATCCGCCTCCGTCCTCACGCCCGCGACTGCTGCATGCACGCTCGCCAGTGCATCAATCGCGCGTGCCAACCCGTCCATCACGACCGCCAATGATTCACTCGCGGTCGCGGCCCATCTGCCCCGCCCTCAATCATCTGCCTCGTTCCCAGCCGTCACTGCCTCACAGACAACCGCCCATGCGTCACAGACGGCCGCGAGCCATCTGACCCGGTTGCTGTCACTTGCCACGGAGTCCGCGGGGTCACCCCTCCGCAAATCGCTGAAAACAAATCATCGGCCCTGGAAAGGAGAGAAAAAAACGGGGGAGGCGGATGCTCCTACGCGATCACCGCAACCTTCGCCCGCCTGCCCACCCGCACCGTCAACCGCGCCGGCAAGCCCGCCAGCGTCACCGTCGCCGCACTCACCGTCTCGCCATCGATGCGCACGGCCTTCTCGGCCACTTTGCGCTGCGCCTCCGCACCGGAAGCGGCCAGGCCGGCCCGCACCAGCAGCTTCGCCACGCGGATCACCGGTCCCGCGTCAGCCGCAGCCGCAACCTCCGCCAGCGGAATCGCGACCTCCTCGAGCCCCTCCAGGTCATCGCCCTTTTGCTGGAACATCCGCGCCCACTGCTCGTCCGCCTGCCGCGCCGCTTCCTCGCCGGCGAATCCGGCCACAATCGTCCGCGCCAGACGCTTCTTCGCCTCCATCGGATGCAGCGTGCCCGCGGCGGCCTCGGCCTGCATCGCGTCGATCTCGCTCTGCCGCAGATCGGTCAGCAGAGTCCAGTAACGCCACATCATCGCGTCCGAAATCGACATCAGCTTGCCGTACATCTCCTGCGGCGGCTCGTGGATCCCGATCGCGTTGCCGTACGACTTCGACATCTTCTGCACGCCGTCGAGGCCCTCGATGATCGGCGTCATCAGCACGATCTGCGGCGGCTGCCCGAAGTCCCGCTGCAGCTCGCGCCCGGCGATCAGGTTGAACTTCTGGTCCGTCCCGCCCAGCTCCACGTCGCACTGCAGGGCCACCGAATCGTATCCCTGCGCCAGCGGATACAGCAGCTCGTGCAGCGAAATCGGCTGCTCCGCCTGGAAGCGCGCGTGGAACTCGGCCCGCTCCAGCATCTGCGACACCGTGAACTTCGCCGCCAGCCGGATGATGTCCTCGAAGGTGAGCTTGCCCAGCCATTCGGAGTTGAAACGCACCTCGGTCTTCTCGCGGTCCAGAATCCGGAACACCTGCTCCGTGTAAGTCTTCGCGTTCTCGTCGATCTGCTCCCGCGTCAGCGGCTTGCGCGTCACGTTCCGCCCCGTCGGGTCGCCGATCAGCGACGTGTAATCGCCCACCAGGAAGATCACCGTATGCCCGAGGTCCTGGAAGTGCTTGAGCTTCCGCATCAGCACCGTGTGACCGAGGTGCAGATCGGGCGCGGTGGGATCGAATCCCGCCTTCGCGCGCAGCGGCACGCCGGTCTGGCGCGACTTTTCGAGCCGCGCCTTCAGTTCGTCGACGCGGATAATCTCCGCCGCGCCCTTCTGGAGCAGATCCATCTGCTCCTCAACAGGAAGGAAATTCGTCATGGGTCTGGAGCCAGTATAAAAGCCGCTGACAGCTTCACCGCTGACAGCTTTCTGGCTGAAAGCCTTTGAGCTGACAGTTCCACCGCTGACAGCTTTTTCGCTGACCGTCTCTCGCTGCCGGCTTTTAGCTGCCTTTTTTCAGCTCTCCACAAACCCAAAGGCGTGCGGGAAGTGCTCGAACACGGGCTGCTGGCCCTTTTCGAAGTAGATGGACAGGATGTCGAAACGGACCGGCACGTCGCGATTGGGCAGCTGCCGCATGTAATGCCGGGCCAGCCGCCGCAGCACGCGGCGCTTCTCCTGATCCACGGCCATCTCAGCCGGGGCGACCGCGCGCGTCGTGCGCGTCTTCACCTCAATGAAGCAAAGCGTTTCCTCGTCCCACGCGATCAGGTCCAGATCGCCGCGGGCGCGCGACGATTTCCATCCCCGCGCCACGACGACGTAGCCATGCAGCCGCAGCCAGAAGAACGCCGCCCGTTCCCCCCGCGCGCCGGTTTCCAGATGGGCGGCGCGCGCGGGCTGCCTCCGGGCAGCCGAGCGCTGCAGAGCCTCGATAGCCGATTCCATCAGGTTGATGCGCAGTTGGAAGAGCATGGGCTGGCCCGATTCTCCAGCGCGCCTGGCTCGGATGCAATGCACAAGGGTCATGCGCGCGTTACCCTCGTGCGGCAACCCGGTCAGCGGAGGAACAACAGGTAGATCCCCATTCCGACGCCCACCACGGCCAGCAGTCCGGCGAGCCCCACCGCCTGGAGCGAAATGCGTCCCGGCTTCCACGCGCCCGCCCGCAGTTCCTTCGTCGTCCCAATGTGCTGCGCGATCGCAGAGACCTGGACGACGACACCGAGCGCGACCAGTGCCACTCCGGAATCAACCGTCACGCCGGTATGCGGCGGCGCGGCGTGCTGGTTCGCCTGGAATTCGCGCAGGAACAGCCCAAAACGGGCCAGCGCGAAGCCCACGCCCATCAATCCCAGCCCGGTGCGAATCCAGGCCAGGAAGGTTCTTTCAGAGGCGAAATACGTGCGGGGATCGTCCAACTCGCTGGGCATCGTCGGGTTGGATGCGGACGCGCTCCATCCGACCGCACCCAGAGCATCGCCTGGCCCATGAATGGCAAAAGGCAAGCCGAAGCTCGCCTTCTGCAGCGTTGATTTGGACTTTTTGCGTCTTACAGAGGCTGTACGTCAGCTGCCTGCCAGCCCTTCGGCCCCTTCACGACGTTGAACTGCACCGCCTGACCTTCCTGCAGACTCTTGAAGCCAGTCGCGGAAATGGCAGAGTAGTGCACGAAGACATCTTCGCCGTTCTGGCGAGAGATGAAACCGTAGCCCTTCGCGTCGTTAAACCACTTCACAGTACCTTGTTCCATTGTGTTGCTTTTTCCTAACAGATTGAATTGCGCTGGAGTGAATCGGAGCGAACTGGCAGACCCTGTTTCCTGCTTGGTTGGGCGAGGCGAAAGACTGCTCTTGCCCGGTTCTTCTAACGCTAATCAAGTGTAGCAGATTCCCCCAAATCGCTTCCCCTGTGAGGGGGGAGGCCCGGGCGGCGCGGCACGGATCGGCATGAGCGTATTCTGGAGCTTCTTTTTCCCATGAACGATCCTTTTCTCACCCTGCTGGCGCCCGCACTCGAACAGTTCCAGGCTGAGTTCGCCGGCTTGCCCGATCCGCGCCTCGCCCCGCCCGCGATGGAGCGCGCCGCCGCCGTCCTCGCGGAGGCTGCCCAGCGCCTCGGCGACAACTATCCGTATTTCCACCCCCTCTACGCCGGGCAGATGCTCAAACCGCCGCATCCGGTGGCGCGCGCCGCCTACGCGCTGGCTATGAGCCTCAATCCGAACAATCATGCCCTCGATGGCGGCCGCGCCAGCTCGCGGATGGAAGTGGAAGCGGTCCGCGAGATCGCGGCGATGTTTGGCTGGCAGCAGTTCCTCGGCCACCTGACCAGCGGCGGGACGTTCGCCAACCTCGAGGCGCTGTGGATCGCAGGCCAGATGGCGCCGGGGAAGAAGGTGGTCGCCTCCGAGCAGGCTCACTACACGCACAGCCGCATCAGCGCCGTGCTCAAGCTGCCGTTCGCCTCAATCGCCACCGAAGCTCTGGGCCGGACGGACCTGAAGGCGCTTGAGTCGGCTCTGGCGCAGGGCGATGTGGGCACCGTGGTCGCGACGCTGGGAACCACCGCGGTCGGCGCGGTGGATCCGCTGGACAAGATCGTCGACCTGCGGCAGAAATATGCTTTTCGGATCCACGTCGATGCGGCCTATGGGGGCTACTTTCGGCTCGTGTCCAACCTGGGCGAGGAGGCGCGGCGAGCGTTCGCCGCGATCGGCCAGGCCGACTCCATCGTCGTCGATCCCCACAAGCATGGGCTGCAGCCCTACGGCTGCGGCTGCATCCTCTTCCGCGACCCGGCAATGGGCCGCTGGTACAAGCACGACTCGCCCTACACCTACTTCACCTCGAACGAACTGCACCTGGGCGAAATCAGCCTGGAGTGCTCGCGGGCCGGAGCCTCGGCAGTGGCTCTGTGGGCCACGCAACGGCTGTTACCGCTGACGCCTGGCGGGGAGTTCGCGCGCGGCCTCGAACAGGGCAGAGAGGCGGCTCTGCGGCTGCACCGCCTTCTGGCCGAAGACAAGCGGTTCGTCCCCGGGCCGCCGCCCGAAATCGACATCGTCACGTGGGCCATCCGTGCCGCTACTCTCGCCGATTCCTCGCGTCGCGCCCAGGAGGTTTTCGACCGCGCAGCCGCCGGTGGTCTTCACCTGGCCCTGGCGCATCTGCCGGCGCGGTTCTTCCCTGGAGCCAATTGGACCGATGCGGATGAAGGCACCGTCACCTGCCTGCGTTCCGTGCTCATGAAGCCAGAGCATCTGGCCTGGATCGACGACATCGCCGAGCGCATCCGCGAAGCAGCTGCAACCTAGCGCCGCCTGAGGCGGCATACGTTGCGAATGTTGCTTGCAAACGCTCCTGTGAAACCGGATACACTGCCAGTGGCGCTGAGCGCGAGATTTCCCCGGGGCCCGGTGAATTTGGCTCGTAGGCGGAGCAGAGGCCCGCGTGCGGCACAACTCCCATCGACCAGCATTTATCGAAAAAGAAATGAGTGAAGAAGATGCTCAATGCCAGCCTTCTGGGTGAGATACACCATAAGCAGTTTGGGGGCGGTCCGCGACTCTTCCTCGCCCCGGGTCGTGTCAACCTGATTGGCGAGCACACCGACTACGCCGGCGGGTTCGTGATGCCGGCGGCGATCGACTTCGGAACGTTAGCTTCGGTTTCGCCGCGCACGGACGGGCGCACGGAAATCTGGTCGGAAAACTTCGCCGAGGCCGTCAGCTATTCGGCGCAGGAGGTGCCGCAATCCCGGCAAAAGCATTGGTCAGATTACCCGCTGGGAGTCCTGTGGTCGCTCCGCGAATCCGGGATTGAAATCCCGCCTTTCAGCATGGCCCTGCAGGGCGATGTCCCCCTCGGCGCAGGCCTGAGTTCTTCGGCCTCCATTGAGGTCGCGACCGCCTTTGCCCTGCTCAGCCTGGCGGGAGCCGAACTGCCCCGCGAGGAGATCGCGAAGCTTTGCCAGCGCGCCGAGAATGTCTACGTGGGCGCGTCCTGCGGAATCATGGACCAGTTCATCGCGTGCAATGGCGCCAGGGATCACGCGCTGTTGCTCGACTGCCGATCGCTCGAGTTCCGGCTTGCGCCCATTCCGCACAACCTGAATCTGATCATCGCCAACACCATGGTGAGGCACTCGATTGCGGGCGGTGAATACGGGACACGCCGAGCCGAAGTGGAAGAGGGAACGGCGATCCTGCGCCGCCATCGGCCGGAAATTGCGCTGCTGCGGGATGCCACGCCCGAAGATCTTGCGCAATGGGGTTCAGAGATGCCGGAAAACGTGCTGCGCCGCTGCCGCCATGTGATCACGGAGAATCTGCGGACCGTCGCTGCGGCCGAGGCGCTGGAATCCGGCGACCTGCAGCGGCTGGGTGATCTGATGGCTGCTGCCCACGCAAGCTATCGTGACGACTTTGAAGCCAGCTGTCCGGAAGCCGACATCATGGTGGAGGCGGCCAATCGGCTTCCCGGGCTCATTGGCGCGCGGCTCACCGGAGGAGGATTTGGCGGCTGCACAGTGAATTTGGTCGAGGCTGATCGGAGCGGTGAGTTTGTCGAACGTCTTCACCGCGATTACCAGGCAGCCTCAGGACTCGATCCGGACATCTACCGGTGTCATGCGTCGGCAGCGGCGCGCGCGCTGTGATCTTCGCACGGGGCCGGCGGCCGGCGGCTCCAAATATTCCACAGACGGGTGATTTCGACCCGTCCTGGGCCGATGTAAGAATCAATGATTGGCCATCCAGGGAGCGCGCCCGAATCGGCGGTTTGGCTTATGCTTGAAAAACGGCGCTTGCAGAGGCCGGGGATAACTTTCTAAAGATGCGCTTTATCAATCGTTCGCAATACTTTTCCCGGGAAGAGGCAGCAGAAGGCGGCATTGTCGCGTACTTCTCCATGGAAATTGCCGTCATTCCCCAAATCCCTTCCTACAGCGGCGGTTTGGGCGTGCTCGCCGGCGACACTCTGCGAGCGGCGGCCGACATGGGCTTACCCCTGGCGGCGGTGACCCTGGCCCACCGCAAGGGATATTTCCAGCAGCATCTGGACGCCAGCGGGATCCAGAGCGAAGAGGCCCAGCCATGGGAACCGGAAAAGATGCTGGTGGCCGAAGAACCCGTGGTCACCATCACGATTGAGGGACGCCCGGTCGCTCTGCGCGCATGGAGCTATGAGATCGAGGGTTCCACCGGACACCGCATTCCCGTCTATTTCCTCGATGCCGATCTGGAACAGAATGACCCCGCAGACCGCGCCCTGACCGACTATCTCTATGGCGGCGATACAAATTACCGGTTGCGCCAGGAGGCAGTCCTGGGCATCGGCGGCGTCCGGATGTTGCGCGCTCTCGAATACGACCCTTCGGTCTACCACATGAACGAGGGTCACGCTGCCCTGCTGACCATCCCCGTGCTCGAGCAGGAACTCCGCGGGGCAGGGCTCGAGACCGCCACCGAACTCGATCTTGAGGCAGTGCGGCGGCACTGCGTCTTCACCACGCACACGCCGGTTCCTGCGGGCCACGACCGTTTCTCCGCCGAGCAGGCCTACCGCATCCTGGGAACCGAGCGGGCGGGCATGCTGGAGCGTTTCGGCTGCTTCCACGACGGGCTGCTGAACATGACGTACGTGGCGCTGCGCTTCTCGCGCTTCGTGAATGGCGTTGCCATGCAGCACGGCAAGGTATCGCGCCAAATGTTCCCCGAATACACCATCGATGCCATCACCAACGGCGTGCATGCGGGGACGTGGACCTCTCCTGCGGTGCAGGCGGTCTTCGACAAGCACCTGCCGCGCTGGCGTCAGGACAACGTGACCCTGCGCTATGCGATCGACATTCCCGAGAATGAGATCGTGGAAGCGCACTCTGCTTCGAAGAACACGCTGATCGCCGAAGTGAAAGCCATGTCTGGCGTCGAGATGCGGGCGGAGATTTTCACCCTCGGGTTTGCGCGCCGCGCCGCCACGTACAAGCGCGCCGACCTGCTCTTCACCGATCCGGAACGCCTGGTGCGTCTCGCGGAAAAGCATGGCGGCATGCAGATCCTCTACGCCGGCAAGGCGCATCCTGCCGATGAGCCAGGCAAGGCCAAGATTCGTCGCGTCATCGAGCTTTCGAAAGAGCTGAGCAAGACCGCGCTGCAAATCGTTTATCTCGAGAATTACGAATGGAAGCTCGGCGCGCTGCTGACCGGCGGCGTCGATCTGTGGCTGAACACGCCCCGCCGCCCCTACGAGGCTTCCGGAACGAGCGGCATGAAAGCCGCACTCAACGGGGTTCCCAGCCTCAGCATTCTCGACGGCTGGTGGATTGAAGGCTGGATTGAAGGAGTCACCGGCTGGGCCATCGACGATCATGATGATGAGCCGGGCGAAGCCAGGTCGCTCTACGAGCACCTGGAACAGACCATCCTGCCCCTCTACTACAAAGATCAGGGACAGTGGCGGCGCATCATGCGCTCGACCATCGCGCTGAATGGCTCCTTCTTCAACACGCAGCGGATGCTCGAGCAGTATGTGATCAACGCGTATTTCCCCGAGCGGCGCGTGGAGAAGACCTCCGAGACTGCGGACACCGAAGTCGCGAACACTGTGACGCAGTAGAAGCCATCCAGCGGCCAGTCGCGAGGTTACGGACGAGTGACCGGCGAGGTATCTGGCCGGATGCCAGCATGCGGACGGCCAGTTACCCAGTGCTATACTTGCGCTGAAATTCAGCATTTCCTCGTCCAGATTGGGGCCGCTGAGCCGAGCGTAAATCATTGGTTACAGGCGGTTTATGGTTGCATCAAGAGGCATGGGAGAGATTTCTTTGAGCCAGACGCCCCTCGAGGAGCCGGCACCGGAGGTGTCGCGTCGGCCGCTGTGCGTCGACCTGGATGGAACGCTGGTCAAAAGCGATACGCTCATGGATTCTCTGCTGGTGCTGGCGCGCACGCAGCCGCTGGCCCTGCTGCAGTTCCCGCAGTGGCTCCTGCGGGGTAAAGCCGCGGTGAAAGCGGAGGTGGGAGCGCGGGTCACCCTGGATGTTCGGCATCTGCCCTACAACCGCGCGCTGCTCGAATATCTTGAAATGCAGCACGGCGAGGGCCGCAGCCTCTACCTGACCACTGGCGCCGACCGCGCTCTCGCGGACCGTATTGCTCACCATCTGGGAATCTTCGACGGCGTGGTGGCCAGTGATGGTAAGACGAATCTCACAGCCGCCAACAAGCTGGAAGGGCTGCGCCAGACATTCGGCGACGATGCCTACGATTACATCGGCAATGCCAGCCCGGACCTGCCGCTGTTACAGCACGCGCATGAGGCGATGCTCGCGAATCCCGCGCCCGGCCTTGCGGCGCGCCTGCGCGGTCGCGGCGTCACCGTGGAGCGCGTATTCGAAGAGCGGAGCTCGCCGGCCCGGGCCATGCTCAAGGCGTTGCGGCCGCATCAGTGGGCCAAGAACATCCTGATCTTCCTGCCTCTGCTGCTGGCCCACGTGTTACGGCTGCAGCTTGCGATTCAGGCGGTTGTTGCCTTCGCCAGCTTCAGCCTCTGCGCCTCGGCGACCTACATCATCAACGATCTGCTGGATATCGAAGCGGACCGGCGCCATCCACGCAAGCGCCTGCGCCCGTTTGCCGCGGGCGATTTGCAAGTGACGACCGGCGTGACCATCGCGGCGATTTTCCTCGGCGTCGCCATCGCGCCAGCCGTCCTGCTGCTGCCGGGCGAGTTTCTGGCATGGCTGCTTGTTTATCTGGTCACCACGCTCTCCTATTCGCTGTACCTGAAGCGTATCGTGCTCGCGGATGTCATTCTGCTCTCGGGGCTCTACGTTCTGCGGATGCTTGCCGGCGCGGCGGCCACCGGCGTTCCTATATCGCCCTGGCTGGGCGCCTTTTCGCTGTTTCTCTTCCTGAGCCTTGCCATGGTGAAGCGCTTCAGTGAATTGCAAAATACGCGTGCCCGGGGCCAGGTTCTGGCCAATGGGCGCGGTTACCTGCTGGGCGATATCGAGCAGCTCCGCAGCTTTGGAACCGCGAGCGCGTATGCATCCGTGGTGGTCTTTTCGTTTTACATCGGCGCGCACGACGTGACCGCGCTTTACCGCCACCCCGTGCGGCTCTGGCTCATCACGCCGCTGATGATCCTGTGGCTCAGCCGCGTCTGGCTGCTGGCGTCCCGCGGCGAACTGGATGAGGACCCCGTAATCTTTGCCGTCACCGACCGCCTCAGTCTGCTGATCGGTCTGGCGGTTGTGGCGATTGCAGCATTGGCCGCTTTTTGATGGCCGGAAATTCGAGAAGGTTCATGGGCAAACAAGCCGCGCGTCCCCGGTTTGAATCGTGGGGACGCTTTCCGACACTACAGGCGGAAATCGTTCCGCTGCACTGGGCCACGGACTTTCCGCTGGCAAAGACTCCCGCGAGCAAGCAATTACCGGTGGGGCTGGGGCGCAGCTACGGTGATGTCTGCCTGCTTGAAAACGGCACGCTGCTGCAGACCACCGGTATGGATCGGCTGCTCGGGTTCGATGCCGCCACCGGGGTTCTGCGCTGTGAAGCCGGCGCCTCGCTGAAGCAGATCCTCGATTTTGCCGTGCCTCGCGGCTTTTTTCTCCCGGTCACGCCGGGGACAAAATACGTCACCGTCGGCGGTGCGATCGCCAACGACATTCACGGCAAGAATCATCATGTAGCCGGATCGTTCGGTCGCCACGTCCTCCGCTTCGAGCTGGGGCGGTCAGACGGCAGCCGCTTCGTTGCCAGCCCGATTGAGAATCCCGAGTGGTTCGCGGCAACCATCGGCGGCATGGGGCTGACGGGACTCATCACCTGGGCGGAGATCCGGCTGCGGCCCATCGTCTCGCGCATGATCGACTACCGCGGCGACAAGTTCCACGGTATCGACGAGTTTTTCGCCTTGTCGCAGGCGGCGAAGACCGAGTACACCGTGGCGTGGATCGACTGCGTGTCCACAGGACGCAATTTCGCGCGCGGCATTTTCATGCAGGGCGAGCACACGCAGCTCCCCGGTGCTTTGACGCGCAGCAAAGAACCGAAGCTCGTGTTCCCCTTCAATCTCCCGGAATTTGCCCTCAATCGCATGTCGATGGCGGCCTTCAACAGCCTCTACTTTCACAAGCAGCTCGGCCAGACGAAGATCGGCCCGGTCGACTACGAGCCTTTCTTTTATCCGCTCGATGCCGTGCTCTCGTGGAATCGCATGTATGGGAAGCACGGCCTGCTGCAGTTCCAAAACGTCCTGCCGCATGCCACCGGCCGTGAAGGGATGCTGGAAATCCTGAAGGCCATCACGAAGTCGGGTCTCGCATCGTTCCTGGCGGTCATCAAATTTTTCGGCGACGTGCCCTCAGCCGGGATGATGTCATTTCCGGCGCCCGGCGTGATGCTCGCGCTCGACTTTCCCATTCGCAGGCAGGTGAGCTTCGATCTGGTCGACCGGCTCGCGCGTATCACCCTCGAGCACGGCGGCCGCATGTATTCAGCGAAGGACGCACGCATGACGGCGGAGCAGTTCCAGGCGTTCTATCCGCAGTGGCAGGATTTTGCCCGTTATGTCGATCCCGGGTTCGACTCCGCTTTCTGGCAGCGGGTGACCGGACGGAGGCCCCTCGATGCCGAATGACCGCAGGCTGCCGCGCCGCGTCCTCGCTCTGGGAGCCACGTCGGCTATCGCGGAAGCGACGCTGCGGCTGCTGGCGGAATCCGGAGCGAGCTTGTACCTTGTCGCGCGCAATCCGCAGAAACTGGAAGCGGTCCGAGCGGACTTGCTGACCCGCGGCGCCGCTGCGGCCACGGCGCATGTGATGGATCTGGACGACACTGCGGCCCACCCAGCGATGCTGGAATCCGCGGTCGCCACCCTGGGCGGCCTGGATCTCGCGCTGGTCGCGCACGGGGTGCTGGGCAATCAGGCGGAGGCGCAGCTCGATTATGCTGCTGCCGAGGCGATTCTTCGCACCAATTTCCTCTCCGCGGTCTCCCTCATCGGCTGGCTGGCGAACTATTTTGAGACGGAGCGCCGCGGTACGCTGGCTGTCATCTCCTCGGTGGCCGGCGATCGCGGCCGCAAAAGCAACTATGTTTATGGCGCCTCGAAGGGCGCATTGAACATCTACCTCGACGGGCTGCGGCATCGGCTGCATGGCACCGGCGTGCAGGTGCTGACCATCAAGCCTGGATTTGTGGCCACGCCCATGACCGCGCATTTGCCGCCCGGCCCTCTTTTCGCGCAGCCATCGCGGGTTGGGCAGGACATCCTCAGGGCCATCCAGGGGCGGAAGTCCGTGGTCTACACGCCACCCTCCTGGAGGCTGATCATGCTCGTGGTCCGCAACACGCCCGCATTCCTCTTTCATAAAAGCAATTTGTAGGATTGCGGGGCCAGCGGCTCACAATCGAATCGAAAGGATCCCTCCGCTCATCGATTCATATGGCGGAGAACCCACGTCGCAGGCGTCTTTTTGCTCGGTCCAGGCGTCTCCAAAACACATAAGCCGTCCTCAGGCCCTGGTTTTCTGTCTGCCAACCCAGGGTGGATACTGAAGACATCCTGGTTCTATGACCGCCGGTTGCATTTCCGGCTGCAAGCCATCGCTCCCCTGAGGGGCATCCCGGCCGCCGTGTGACGCGCGCGCCGCAGGAGAAATTGAAACGATATGTGGATAGTCCGCCTCGCGCTGCGACGGCCTTACACCTTTGCCGTAGTGGCGCTCCTGCTGATGGTTTTGGGGCCGCTGGCAATCTACAACATGCCGGTGGACATTTTCCCCAACATCAACATTCCCGTTGTCACGATCCTGTGGAACTACCAGGGGTTCTCGCCGCAGCAGATGGCCAGCCGTATCGTCACGCTGAGCGAACGCTCGCTGACGACGACAGTGAATGACATCGAGCATATCGAGTCGACCTCGCTGTACGGCATTGCAGTCATCAAGATTTATTTCCAGCCCGGCGTGAATATCGCCAATGCCGTGGCCCAGGTCACGGCGATCGCGCAGACGCAGATTCGCCAGATGCCGCAGGGCACGACGCCGCCGCTGGTCATCCAGTACAACGCGTCCAGCGTGCCGATCATTCAACTGGGGCTGTCGGGGCAGGGTTTGTCGGAGATGCAGTTGAACGACCTCGGCCTGAACTTCATCCGCACGCAGCTGGTCACTGTGCCGGGTGCCGGTATTCCTTATCCCTACGGTGGCAAACAACGCCAGGTGCAGGTCGACCTCAATCTTCCGGCGCTGCAATCCAAAGGCTTGTCGCCGGCTGACGTGGTCAACACGATCGGCGCGCAAAACCTGATTCTGCCCTCCGGCACCATCAAAATCGGCGCGTTTGAGTATCAGGTCGAAACCAACAGCGCGCCCGAAACGGTCGAGGAATTGAATAATTTGCCCATCCGCCAGATGAACGGCGCGATGGTGTACATCCACGACGTTGCCCATGTGCGCAACGGCTTCCCGCCGCAGACCAACATCGTGACCGTCAACGGCCAGCGCGCCTCGCTGCTCTCCGTCATCAAGACCGGCACGACCTCAACGCTGAGCATCGTGAAGGGCGTTCTTGCCAAGGCGAACAGCCTGAAATCGCAGCTGCCGCAGCAACTGAAGATCACCCCGCTCGCCGATCAGTCGATCTTCGTGCGCGCTTCGATCGACGGAGTCGTGCACGAGGCCATCATCGCGGCATGCCTCACCGCGGTCATGATCCTCGTCTTTCTGGGCAGCTGGCGCAGCACGCTGATCATCGCGGTATCGATCCCGCTCTCGATTCTCACTTCGCTGCTCGTGCTGAGTGCGCTGGGCGAGACCATCAACATCATGACGCTCGGCGGCCTTGCGCTTGCCGTAGGCATTCTGGTTGACGACGCGACCGTGGAGATTGAGAATATCAATCGCAATCTCGATCAGGGGAAGGCGATCGAGCAGGCGATCCTCGACGGCGCAGCGCAGATCGCCGTGCCTGCGCTGGTGGCCACCATCTCCATCTGCATCGTCTTCGTGCCGATGTTCTTTCTCAGCGGCGTGGCGAAATACCTGTTCGTGCCGCTGGCCGAGGCCGTCGTTTTCGCCATGCTGGCGTCGTACCTGCTCTCGCGCACCGTGGTGCCCACCATGGCGAAGTATCTGCTGCGCGAAGTGAATGAGAGCGAGGAAAAACAAAAGCAGCACAGCCACAATCCGTTCACCCGGTTTCAACTTGCTTTCGAGCATCACTTCGAGAAGGTTCGCGGCGGATACCGGCGCATGCTCGAGCTTTGCATTCATCACGCCGGCATCTTCATGCTGATTTTCTTCGTCTTTACCGTCGGTTCCGCCGTACTGCTCTTTCCCTTCCTCGGCGAAGATTTTTTCCCTTCCGTGGACAGCGGTCAGTTCAAGCTGCACGTTCGTGCGCGCACCGGCACGCGCATTGAAGATACAGCCGAGCTGTGCGATCGCATCGATCAGGCCATCCGGGAGATGATTCCCGCCAGGGAACTGGGGACGATCATCGACAACATCGGGCTGCCGTACTCCAGCATCAACCTTTCCTATACGAATTCTGCGCCGGTGGGCCCGGCCGATGCTGATATCCAGGTGTCGCTCAACCAGCGCCACCGGCCAACCGACGAATACGTGCAAAAACTGCGCGAGGAATTGCCGCGGCGTTTCCCGGGCACCGAGTTCTACACGCTGCCGGTGGACATGGTGACCCAGATCCTCAATTTCGGACTCCCCTCTCCAATTGATGTGCAGATTGTGGGACCGAACCAGGCGGGCAACCGAGCCTTCGCCGAAAAGCTGCTCAACGAGATGAAGTTTGTCCCCGGCACGGCGGACATGAGGATCCAGCAGCCATTCGACGAACCCGACCTGCAGGTCAAAGTGGATCGATCGATGGCCCAGAGCGCGGGACTGCAACAGCGGGACGTGATGTCGAGCCTGCTGGTCGCCACCAGCGGAAGTTTCCAGACCTCGCCGGCCTTCTACCTCGATCCGCGCAACGGAGTGGAATACGACATCGCAACGCAGGCGCCGCAATACACACTGGACACGATTCAGGATTTGCGGAACATTCCGGTTACTCCCGGCAGTGGCGCAGTGCCGACCGGCGGAGCTGCCGGCGGCCCCGCCAACAGTGGCTCGTACGGCGCAGGGATGCCGCCCTCCACCGGCCCCGTGGGGGGGCGGCCTATCCAAATCCTTGGAAATTTGGCCGACATTCAGCCAGGTCAGGAACAGGCCACCGTGACCCACTACAACATCACGCCGGTCGTTGATATCTACGGCAACGTCGCCGGGACCGACCTCGCCAGCGTGAGCAAGGCGATCGACCGGAAGATCGCGCAGATGAAGGGCCAGTTGCCGCATGGCTCGCGCCTCGTCGTACGCGGGCAGGTGCAGACCATGCGCTCTTCGTTTGAAGGCCTGCTCGGCGGCCTGGTCTTTTCGATCCTGCTGGTCTATCTGCTCATCGTCGTGAACTTCCAGTCCTGGCTCGATCCGTTCATCATTGTTACGGCGTTGCCAGCGGCCATTTCCGGCATCGTGTGGATCCTTTTTCTCACCCATACGCGCCTTAGCGTGCCCGCGCTCACCGGAGCGATTATGTGCATGGGCGTGGCGACCTCAAACTCGATCCTGGTTGTGAGCTTTGCGCGCGAGCAGATGGAGGTCACGGTGGGTGACGCGTCGCTGTCGGCGCTCAATGCCGGATTCGTACGCTTTCGTCCCGTCCTGATGACGGCGCTGGCGATGATTCTCGGCATGCTGCCCATGTCGCTTGGCCTCGGCGCCGGCGGCGAGCAAAATGCTCCGCTGGGACGCGCGGTGATCGGCGGCCTTTCGCTGGCAACGGTCTCGACGCTGTTCTTTGTTCCCACAGTATTCAGCGTGATGAATGGGCGTCTGGAACGGCGGCGGCGCGAGCGCGAAGCGCGACGCCATGGCTACAGGCCGCAGCCCGTGGCAGGAGACTGATATGAACGAGCAGCAACATCCTCAGCCAGGCCGGCAGGCCGCAGAGCACAAGGCTCCTGCACCTGGCGGCCAGGACCATCACTCGCCGTCGGATCAGCCCCCGATTTCCGGGACGAAAGCGCTGGTTTGGGTCGGCCTGTTCATCGTGTTGGCCGTCGTGCTGGCGATCGCGCTGATCCTTCCCAGGAGGCATGCCGACCGCGTGCTGGCCAAAACCACTGGTCAGCTCGCGCTCGCCGACGTGACGGTGGCCAGGCCTCAACGGGGCGCGCCCAGCCAGGAAATCATTCTGCCCGGCAACATGTTTGCCTACGTCGATTCTCCAATTTACGCCCGCACCGACGGCTATCTGGAGAAGTGGTATTTCGACATCGGCGCACACGTGAAGAAGGGGCAACTGCTGGCGACAATCGCCAGCCCCGAGGTCGATCAGCAGCTGGCCCAGGCGAAAGCCGATCTGGCGACCGCCATGGCCACGGCCGGTTACGCGAAGCAGCAGGCGCAGCGGTACACAGATTTGCTGGCACAAAATGCCGTTGCCAAACAGGACACTGAAAACTTCGTGACCCAGGCCGCGTCGAGCAACACCCAGGTGAAATCGGCGCAGGCAAACGTGGACCGGCTGGAGCAGCTCACAGGATTCGAAAAGGTTTACGCGCCGTTTGACGGAGTGGTGACGGCGCGCGACGTTGACATCGGCACTCTTATCAGCGCCGGCTCGGGCAGCGCCGGCGGCCGCGAGATGTTCCATATGGACGACGAGCACATCATGCGCGTGTATGTGAACGTGCCGCAGGTCGACGCCCCCTCGTGCACGCCGGGAACTCCTGCCGATCTGACGCTCAATGAGTATCCCGGCCGCCGTTTCGCCGGGAAAGTGGTGCGCACGTCGCGCGCCATCGACCCGGGCTCCCGCACTCTTTTGGTGGAAGTGGATGTGCCCAATCGCGACGGGGTTCTCGTGCCCGGCGCTTACACGGAAGTCCACTTCAAGGTCAACGTGCTGAAGCAGACGCTCATCATTCCGGTCTCCACGCTGATGTTCCGCCAGGAGGGATTGCGCGTGGTGACGGTGGTGAAGAACAAGGGCCAGGATGTGGCGCGACTGGTGCCGATCACGATTGGCCAGGACGATGGCCGAGTGGTGCAGGTGATCGAAGGCCTGACACCCGACGACGAGGTGGTGCAGAGCCCGCCGGACTCGATTGTGGACGGGGAGCAGGTGCGGGTGGTGCACGCCAATGAGGGCGGCGGGCCGGGCGCGCCCGAGGAAGAGACCCAGCCCACGCAGGGATCGCACGGGCCCGAAGGGGGCAATGAGTGATGCGTGGTTCCCGGGCCATAGCTTTATCGGGACTCGCGCTGCTGGTGGGCGGCTGCACCGTGGGTCCTAACTACCATCGGCCATCGGTGCCCGATGCTCCCGCGTGGAAAGAGAACGCGGCGCCGCCGCCCAATCCACCCAACGGATCCTGGAAACAGGCGGAGCCCAGCGATGCGGTGCTGCGCGGCAGGTGGTGGGAGCTGTACAACGATCCTCAGCTGAACGCGCTTGAAGAGAAGGTGGCCGTCTCGAACCAAACGCTCAAGGCGGCTACAGAGCAATATCTTGGCGCGCGCGAGCAGGTGCAGGTGGCGCGCTCGCAGTTTTATCCGACGCTCACCGCTGGACCGTCGGCGCAGCGAACGCGCGAGTCGCACAATCAGCCGAACACCCTCCCGGGTGTCACCAGGTATCAGTTCAATACGTTCAGCCTTGCCGGGCAGGCGCAGTGGCAGCCGGATTTCTGGGGACAGGTGCGGCGGACGGTCGAGCAGGCGCGGGCGAGTGCGCAGGTTTCGGCAGCGCAGCTGGCGAATATGGAGCTGAGCGTGCGCGCGGAGCTGGCTCAGGACTATTTTCAGCTGCGCGGACTGGATCTGCAGAAACGCCTTCTGGACGATACGGTCGCCTCCTACGACCAATACCTGAAACTGACGCAAATACGTTTTAAGGGGGGCGTCGCGACGGAATCCGATGTTGCCCTGGCGCAGACGCAACTGGAGCAGACGCGCGCCCAGGAGATCGACGTGGGCGTGGCGCGTGCCCAATATCAGCATGCCATCGCTACGCTGATCGGGGAGCCGGCGTCCAGCTTCAGCCTTGTGCCCATGCCGCTTGCCGGGCAGGTTCCGCAAATTCCGGCGGGCATGCCCTCGCAGTTGCTGGAGCGCCGGCCGGACATCGCCACGGCCGAGCGGCAGGCGGATGCGGCCAATGCGCAAATCGGGATCGCGATCGCTGCGTACTATCCGAACATTTCGCTCACCGGATCTGGCGGGATGCTGAGCGGATCGCCGGGGACCCTGATCCAGGGGCCGAGCGAAATGTGGTCGCTGGGAGCGTCAGCGGTCGAGCTGCTCTTCGACGCGGGGCGGCGTCATGCCATCACCCAGCAGGCGCGCGATGCGTGGGAGCAGCAGGTGGCCAACTACCGGCAAAGCGTGCTGAACGCCTTCCAGGAAGTGGAGGATAGTCTGGCCGCGCTACGCATCCTCGATCAGGAATCAGGGGTGCAGCAGGCCGCGGTCGCATCGGCGCAGCATTCTTTGCAGCTCAGCACGAATCGCTATAAGGGCGGCGTCACTACTTATCTGGAAGTGCTGACCGCGCAGACCGTGCAACTCAGCAACGAACGAACCCAGGCCGACATCGAGACGCGGCAGTTCGTGGCGAGCATCCAGCTTATCCTGGCCCTTGGTGGTGGATGGGATACGACGCAGCTGCCGAAGATGTGATTCGCGCAGTGGAGGCGGGAGCCGCATCCCTGGGCGATTTTCCGAGATTTGTGACCGTCACGGATACGTGTTCAGGTTACCCACATCAGCCGGGGAGAGATCACCGCTGTTGAACTCATCACGGTTCTGCGCGGTTTCCTGGGAGAGGGGTGTTGGCTGGGTGACGAAGACCTGCGACGCCTGGCCGCCGGCCACGCGATAGATGGCGAACTGGCGAAACGTCTGGCCGCGCAATTCGAAAAGCAGGTCGCCTCGCCGATTGCCCTCGGTGTCCACTGCATCGACCAGAAGCATGCGCGGGGTGACATCCAGAGCGTCGGCAGTCGACACCTGCTTGAGCAGAATCTGCGCGTGTCCGTAAAAATCCGGCTGCGCGATGACCGTGACGTATCTTTCCGGGGTTGTGGTTGTGTGCGCAGTCAGAACCATCGTGGCGCCGCCGCCGAAGGTCAGGCTGTAAACATGGAATTCTTCGTCGGCGAGTGCCGGGGAAGCGGGCGCTGCCGGTTTTGCGGTTCTGTGATGGGCCGTATGTGCCGTTTTGGAAGGCGCAGGCGCCGGTGTAGGCGGCGCGACGGCCTGCTCCGCTGCCTGCTCCAGAGCCGCCTGCATCTTTGCCGCGTCGTCGGGATTGGCCCAGGAGAAGGTGAAGCTCTGCGTATCCACCGGATTGCTGTCGGAGACGCCGGCAATCTGCTTCATATCCGCGGGCATGCCGAAGAGCGCATCTGGTTTGGCGAGCTTTTGCTGCTCAGTGGTATCGGTGTAGCTGAGGTGCGGCCGGTCGGGATCAATGGGCAGGTTGCTCGCTGCCGATTGCGTCGAATTGCTGCGGTTATGAAATGTCGGCCGATCCGGGTCGACTGTCGCCTGATTGGCCGTTTTCGCACCAGCGCTTTTCTCCTCGTCATCCGATCCGGATCCGCTGCCGGCAGGCCGCGGATGCAGCGCAGGCCCGTTGGCATTGCCCCCGGCATCGCCAGCATTCCCGGTCCCGTTCTGGCTGGCATCTTCCGCAGGCCGATGCGCAAAGTGCGGCTTGTCGGGGTCGACGTCCCTGATGACATAGGCATGATTGCTGTTCGCCGCGCTTCGTTTGGGCCCAGGGCCGGCCGGAGCCTGAAAACTGCCGACACCGATCCATAACCCCGCCAGGTCTTCGGAGTCTTTGACGTTGAAGAAACCCTCTGCTTTCCCGTCCGACTCGAGCTCATACTGGGTTCCGGTCAGAACCGCGAGCGGCGCTGGCTGCGCCAGGTACAGCCCGCCGGGCTGGTATTGCGCGCCATCCCAAATGGCAATCGGAACGAGCCGGCTTTCCTTGATGTCGTGCAAATCTCCGGTGTATTCGAGGACGGCCGTGGCCCGCAGATGCGTGGCTGAGGGCTGTTCTGTATCGATATGGCCCGGATATTGTGCCCAGGCGGGCATCACGCCCGCCGCCGCCACAGCCACCCATCCGAAAAATCCGTTCCGAACCCGTGACATAATCCTCACTGCTAAGAAACAATCTTAATGGGGCGCGGTTGCGCCTGCGCATTTCGAATTGCTCAGGAGAAACGATGGAGATCAACGATCCGGTTCCCGACTTCGTGCTTCAGGACGACGCGGAACACACTGTTCATCTGAAAGATTTCGCCGGCAAGCCGGTCGTGCTCTTCTTCTATCCCAAAGCCGATACCCCTGGATGCACAATCGAGGCTTGTGGTTTCCGCGATCAGTTCAGCAAAATCCAGAAAACCGGGGCGGTCGTGCTGGGCATCTCCCGCGACACGCCGAAGGCGCAGAAGAAATTCCGCGAAAAGTACGACCTGCCATATTCCCTCCTTGCTGATGTAGACGAAACCGTTTGTAAACAGTTTGGCGTGCTGAAAGAAAAGAACATGTACGGCAAAAAGGTGATGGGAATCGAGCGGACGACCTTCCTGATCGGGCCGGATCAGAGGCTGCTCAGGGTCTTTCCGAAGGTGAAGCCCGAAGGGCACGCCGAAGAGGTTCTCGAGACGCTGAAGACCCTGGAGAAAGGATCGAAGTGAGCCGGGTTGTCGATATCGATCAGAGGAAGGGAAGCGCGGAAGCGCGCAACCGCCGCACCGCCAATCAGTTGCTGAATGCGGCGATGACGTACGCGCGGCTGGTTTTGCGCCGCTACGGCGAGATCGGACCGTTCGGTTTTTTCATGGACCGGGAAGGGGAGGTCATGCGCGCGACGCTCGAGATTCCCCGCCTCCCGCACGATCCGCAGCGCTTATGGAAGCTGCTCCTCGATCATCTGGCCGGCCGTGCCCGCCGCGGTCTCATCAGGGCGGCAGCGATGGGCGCCAATGTGAGTCTGACCGAGCCATCGCCTGAGGGATACGTGGATGCCATTGACATGACCATTGAGGAAGAGAGCGGCTATGCGATCCAGGTGACCATCCCGTACCGTATTTATGGGGGCCAGCTGCGAAACCTGCTGCCGCGCCGCATCGCGCTCGGGCAAATGAAGGTCGAGGATACGGTCGGCCGGATTTTCACGGTCTAGCTTGTGCGTTTGTTCTCGATGCGCCGGTTTTCCCGGTGCATAATGTCTATCGAACATGCCCACGAAGCGTAAATCCAAAGGCGCCTACATGATCTCGGCGGTTGCCGAGATGTACGACATCCATCCGCAGACCCTGCGCCTTTACGAGCGCGAAGGCCTGCTGAAGCCTTCCCGTACCGAGGGCAATACGCGGCTCTATACGGACGAGGACCTGGAGCGGCTGGAATTCATCCTGAACCTGGCTCGCGACCTCGGCGTCAACATCGCGGGCATCGCCATCATCCTGCAGATGCGGGAGCGCATGGAGGAAATGAACCGCCAGATGCAGGACTTCGTCGAGTACGTTCGCTCCGAGATGCTGTCGCGCATGCAGCACATGGGCCAGCAGCCGGGAGCAGCCATCGTGCCGCTGCGGCGACCCGTCGTAGTGACCGACGAGAAGCCACGCCGGTAGCCGGCATTCGTGGCTTTAGGGAATGGTGGAGGCGGCGGGAGTCGAACCCGCGTCCGAAATCGTTGTCAACCCAGAGACTCCATGCTCAGTCGAGTTCCAAAGTTTCGCTCCCGGCGCTTAGAACCGACAAGAAACGCCGAAAACTAGTCCGATGATCTCGCCGGCGGCCCACGGACCGAGGGTCGCCAGCCAGCCCCCTGTGCGACGTCCTTCTCCGGCCCGAGGGCGAAGCCGAAGAGAACGGCAGTCTAACTAATTAGGCTGCGTATGCCAGCTGATTGGTGTTGGCAATTATGGTTTTCCAGGCGATTACGGGTGCCCAGACCCCGGCATGCCTCTGTGCCGCAAGCAATCCCGTCGAAACCGTGACGCCCCCACGCTGCAGGGAGGATCCCTGTGGTACCTCTCCATTATCTCACTGAAATGAGACGAGGCCGGACGGACGGGGATGCGACGCCCCGGGCGTCAGCTGTTTCCCCGCACATATTCGCGGAGCTTCTTATTGATCTCGGCGGCCTGCTGCACGCCGTTGTCCAGCATCTGCCGCCACTTCTTTGCGTCTTCATCGAGAGGCACGGTACCCAGCAGAAAGCTGGTTTGCAATACGATCTCCAGCGCGTTGCTCAGGTCGTGGGAGAGGCGGCGAATCTCTTTGGCCTGTTCTTCGGGGATGGGGCGCGGCTGGGAAGCTGTCGTCATCGGGTGAAGGCTCTCCGACCCTCAGAATATCGCGCTCACGCCGATAACCGTGGGTTGTGCAACGAGTGGATGCCTTTGTAACACCAGGAGTTGCAGCGCGTCCAGGGCAAAGCGCGGCCCTCGCCGTGAGGTGCGGAATACGATAGAATCGATCCACTGCCCGTTTGGCGCGCCCGCATCGAATCGATGGTCTTCGGTTTGGGGCTTGGCGCCGCGCCGAATCTCTCCGTGCCGAAGTGGCGGAATTGGCAGACGCGCATGGTTCAGGTCCATGTACCCGCAAGGGTGTGGGGGTTCGAGTCCCTTCTTCGGCACCAGCCTTTTAGAACAGAAATATCGCCCTTAGCTGGCGCTCCGTGCGATTGCGGGAAGGCGAACCATCCGCGCGGATCGCGATTCAACCGGTTCTCTTCGAGAGAACTCCGTCTTTCTGTTCGGTGGCATGCGGTGCCCGGAAGAGGGCAAACGATGTTGCGCCGCGCGTGTGCGATTCGGTGGCGGGACGTTTTTGGCGAGAGCCTGCTTGCCCAGCCCCCTCCGTGCCAGCGGCATCGGAGGGAATTCCTCCAGTTACCTTTGGGAGGCGAGAAATCCTCGCTGTACCGGATCTTTCAAGCACCGCAAAGCGCTCTTCGAGTGGACAACTAAGGTAATACGGCTTTTGATTCCCAGTCTGTAAGAATTTCCTTCCTTTTGAAAATCTTTTCACCCTCGTTCCCCGACGATGCTGCGGAAATCCCGATCAATTTTCCGATTGGGAGAATTTTTAGTGACCGATTTTGGTTACTAAAGACATCATTAAAATCATCGTAAATTGTGACGTATGGGTGTACCTAATGATAGACTCAGTTCCGTATCACACTGATTATTTGTAGTCGAAAGTAACCATCCGTTCATAAGGAACTGATGCTCTCGGGCCGAAGCGCCGTTGGGCAGTTGATTCCGCTTCCGGCACCGCGGGCGAAGTGGGCTGACCGATGCACGGACGCGGTGAAAGAGGTCGGGGATGTCCAGGAGTGGAATTGGCTTTTCCTTTTTAAAGCTCTGGGCCTGCGGAGCACATCGAGCAAAACCGGGTTCGGACGAAGGCCGGCAAGATCTGCAGGGTGCGCGGCGAACGAGTCGCTCCGGCGGACGCAGGCGCATGGCCGTGATCGGCGCCTGCGCGGTCGCCGGCCTGCTGGCCTGGGGAGCCGAGCCAGGCGCGCTGGGCGCAACGGAGCCAGCGCTCACGCTCAGCTCCAGCAGCATCGCGTTTGGGAACGTGCCGCTGACAACGCCAACCACCCGGGCCGTGACGCTGAAATCTTCAGGCACAAGCCCTCTCACGATCACTTCCGCGACGCTCAGCGGGGCGCCCGCGTTCACCATTTCGGGAGCTTCCTTCCCGATAACACTGAACGAGGGGCAAGCTGCTACATTGACGGTTAAATGTGACGCGTCGGCAGCGGGAACGAAGACGGGAACGATCACGCTGTCGACCAACACCTCCAGCAGGAAAGCCACGATCAGTTTGAGCGCGACGGCCATCGCGGGTTCAGGGCTCACGCCGAGCAGGAGCTTCATCGCTTTCGGAAACGTAGCGGTGAATACGCCACTCGATGAGACAGTCACCCTCGAGTCTTCTGGGTCGGAGAGCCTCACGATCAGTTCCGGGACGGTGACCGGCGCGCCTGCATTCCGCATCTCCGGAGCGACTTTTCCGGTGACGCTGAAGCCAGGACAGAGCAAAGCGCTGACAATCGAGTGCGATCCAGGAACGACCGGGGCAAAAACGGGCGTGCTGACGCTGGCGACGAATGCGCCGAACAAATCGTCGAGTATCGGCCTGGCCGCGACAGCTGTGGATGCACCTGGACTAACGCTGAGCGCCACGAGCGTGGCCTTCGGCGATGTCACGGTGAATACGGTAGTCAAGCGGGCAGTGACGCTGATGTCGAGCGGGGAATCTGCGGTGACCATCACTTCGGGCGCCATCAGCGGAACCGCCGCGTTCAAAATGTCGGGGATCACGTTTCCGTTGACGCTGAAGCCCGGGCAGAGCGCGATGCTGACGATCGATTGCGACCCGGGTGTAGCGGGCGGGAAGACTGCGACGGTGACCCTGGCGACGAACGCACCGCACAAAGCATCGACGCTCAGCGTGAGCGCGACAGGGATCACGCCGCCGGCGCTGACGCTCAGCGCGGGCAGCCTCGCATTCGGAGACATCACGCTGAACAAAGCGGCGACCAGGGCGGTGACGCTGAGGTCAACCGGGCAGAGCGCGCTGACGATCCGAGCGGGGACGGTAAGCGGATCGGCCGGGTTCAGCCTTTCGGGCGTCACGTTTCCGGTGACTCTGAACGATGGGAAGAGTGTGACGCTGACGGTCAAGTGCGATCCAACGACGGCGGGTGCCAAAGCAGCGACGTTGAAGCTGACGACCAACGCTCCGAACGGGTCCTCGAGGATCAGCCTGAGCGCGACGGGGCTGACCCCACCAGCACTCACCCTGAGCGCGGGCAGCGTGGGTTTTGGAAATGTCACCCTGAATACGCCGGTGAGCAAAGCGGTCACGCTGAAATCCACGGGACAGACCCCGTTGACCATTACCGCAGGGACGCTGAGCGGATCGGCTGGGTTCGCCCTGTCGGGCGTGAGTTATCCTTTGACACTGAATGATGGAAACAGCGCGACGCTGACGATTCGATGCGATCCGTCCGCGGCGGGGACCATGGCAGCGACGGTGAAGCTGACGACGAACGCCGGCTCGACGACCATCAGCCTGAGCGCCACCGGCAAGGCCGGAACAACGCCAGGGCTGACGCTGGGGTCCACCAGCGTATCGTTCGGTGACGTGGGGCTGAATACGCCAGCGACGCAGTCGGTCATGCTGACCTCTTCGGGGAATGCGGCGGTGACGATCAGCGGGGTAACTGCGGTCGGAACGGGATTCAGCATCGCAGGGCCGGCATTTCCGCTGACGCTGCAACCCGGACAGACGGCGGCCATGGAGATCCAGTTTGACCCCACCACGGCGGGGGCGGAGGCCGGGACGGTAACGGTGACGAGCAATGCCTCGAGCGGCACGCCGACGGTGTCACTCAGCGGGACGGGCGCGAATACTACATCCTCCCAGGTAGACCTGAACTGGGACGCACCGAGCAATGCTGCCGATCCGGCGACCGGCTACAACATCTATCGCGCGGTTCTGGGCAGCACGAACTACCAGCTTCTGAATTCGTCGCCAGAGACAACAACGACCTATCAGGACATGACGGCGGCGGCGGGCACAAGCTATTCCTATTACGTGGTGAGCGTGGATGCGGACGGAGAACAGAGCGGACCGTCGAACCCGTTCACGGTGACGGTTTCGAAGTAAGCGGTTCGGAAGCAAAGAAAAACCCCGCCCGAGGGCGGGGTTTTGTCGTGAAACTACCTGGATTCCGGAGGCGAGCGATCAGACTTCAGCGCGGAGCGCGGGAGCGTTGGCTTCTTCGGCCACACATGCGCGGAAATAGTCGAGACTCAGGCGCAGGCCGGTTTCGAGGTCGATTTTCGGTTCCCATCCCAGGAGGGCGCGGGCGCGGCTGATGTCGGGCTGGCGCTGTGTGGGGTCGTCGACGGGCAGCGGATGATTGACGATGCGGCTGGGGGAGCCGGTGACCCGGAGGACGGCGCGGGCGCAGTCGAGGATAGTCCACTCGACGGGATTGCCGACGTTGACGGGGCGGTGCTCGTCTGAGCGAGACAGGCGCAGGATGCCTTCGATTTCGTCCGAGACGTAGCAAAAGCTGCGCGTCTGCGCACCCTGGCCGTAGACGGTGAGGTCTTCGCCGCGAAGTGCCTGCATCATGAAATTGGAAATGACGCGGCCGTCGTTTTTCTGGAGGCGAGGGCCGTAGGTATTGAAGATGCGGACGAGGCGGGTATCGACTCCGTTGTAGCGATCGTAGGCAACGGTGAGGGCTTCAGAGAAGCGCTTGGCTTCGTCGTAGACGGAACGCGGACCAATCGGGTTCACGTTGCCCCAGTATTCCTCCGTCTGAGGGTGAACGGCGGGGTCGCCGTAGCACTCCGAAGTGGAGGCGTGGAGGAACCGGGCACCGTAGCGCTTTGCGATCTCGAGAGCATTGCGGGTGCCGGCGGACCCGACCATGAGTGTCTCGATGCCCAGGCGGGAGTAGTCGACGGGGCTGGCAGGCGAGGCAAAGTTGAAAACATAGTCGACCGGACCGCAGTCGAAGGGCTCGCAGATGTCGCGCTGAGCAAAGACGAAGCGCGGCTCGCGATCGAGATGGCTGAGGTTGCGGAGCGAACCGGTGGAGAGGTTATCGGCTCCGATAACCGAGTGTCCCTCGGCCAGCAGAGCATCGGTGAGGTGCGAGCCAAGAAAGCCCGCAGCCCCCGTGACGAGTACGCGCATCAGGAGAATGCCTCCATCTGGTCAGGTTAACGCGGCAGGAAGGTAGCGCGCCGCAGGCGCGGGCGAACGGGCGCTCGGCGTCACGGCGCAGCGCACCGATCGGCTGCAGAGCGCAACCCGCCAGGATCAGCAGCGGACGATATTAGGCGAATCGATCCCACGGGTCGCGTTGCGCGTGTCGACGACGAGCTGCGCTCCGGCGACGATGGCGCGGTAGTCATATTGGGAGTGGTCGGTGACGATGACGACGCAGTCGAATTCCGGAATGCGGTCGAGTGACGTGCTGGTCATGTCGAGGGCGTATTTGCGGCCACGTCCGACGGTGGGGACGAAGGGGTCGTTGTACTCGACATGAGCGCCGCGTTTCTGCAGCAGCTCGATAATGGTGAGTGAAGGTGATTCGCGGAGGTCGTCAATGTCGCGTTTGTAAGCGAGGCCGAGCACGAGGACGCGGGCGCCGCAGAGGGGTTTGCCGCGCTGACTCATGGCTTCAATGATGTTCTCGACGACGAAGTAGGGCATCGCGATATTGACTTCGCCCGCCAGCTCGATAAATTTCGTGCGGAAATCGAATTCCTTCGCCTTCCACGAGAGATAAAACGGGTCGATCGGGATGCAGTGTCCGCCGAGGCCAGGACCGGGATAAAAGGCCTGGAATCCGAACGGCTTGGTTTTGGCCGCGTCGATGACCTCGAAGAGATCAATATTCATGCGGATGCAAAGCTGCTTGAGCTCGTTGACGAGGGCGATGTTGACGCAGCGATAGATATTCTCGAGAAGCTTGGTCATCTCCGCGGCCGCGGGCGAGGATACCGGGACGGTGCGGTTGAAGATGCTGCCGTAGACGGCGGAGGCAAGCTCGGCGGCGGGTTGACCGCATCCGCCGATCACTTTGGGAATGTCGCGGCGGGCGATCGTGTCGTTCCCTGGATCTTCGCGCTCGGGTGAGAAGGCAACGTAAAAACCGCGCGTAGAGGCATCGCGAGCGACGCGCAGGCCGGAGGGGTTTTCCGATTCGAGGAGCGGGATGACGACCTCCTCGGTGGTGCCGGGGTAGGTGGTGCTTTCGAGGATGATGAGCTGGCCCTCGTGCAGATGGGGCGCGATACTGCGGACCGTGCCGGTGACGTAGCTGAGGTCGGGCTCGTGGTACTCGTTGAGCGGGGTGGGCACGCAGATGATGACCACGTCCATCTGGGCGATGCGGGCGTAGTCCTCGGTGGCGATGAAGCCGCTTTGGCGCGCGAGCTGAATTTCGGTGGCGGGAATGCGAACGATGTAGGAGCCCCCGGAGTTGAGGGTTTCCACTTTGCGCGGATCGATGTCGAAACCGGTGACACGGAAGCGCTGCTCACTGAACAGGAGCGAAAGGGGAAGACCGACATAGCCCATGCCGACAATCCCGATGCGGGCCTCGCGCGATTCCACGCGCTGTCTGAGCTCAGTGGTGTAGTCCGAAGTGATCAAAGGCACAGTTCCTCCCAATACCGGTAAGCAGTGAATTTACCCTGGCGGGCGCGGCGCACCGGCGCCGGCTGATGAGATGCGGGGACGCGCTGCGAAGAGCAAGCCGGGTCAGAAGCCGCGCTTGCCGACCGCTGTTTCGCGGGGTTGCGGCAGTGCGGGGCGCCCAACGCTGAGGTAGGTGAATCCTTTCTGGAGCATCGTCGCAGGGTCGTACAGGTTGCGACCGTCAATGACGATAGGATAGCGCAGGGCGGTATGCAGGCGATCGAGGTCGAGTTCGGCGAATTCCTGCCAGTCATTCAGGATCAGGAGAGCGTCGGCGTCCTGGGCGGCGGCGTAGGGGTCCTCGAGGTAGCGCATCTGCGGGCCGGAGGGAATGATTTCACCGGCGCGCTGGGTGGCGGCGGGATCGTAGGCGCTGACGGACGAGCCTTCCCGGACGAGTTGCTCGACGATTTCGAGCGCGGGGGATTCGCGGATGTCGTCGGTGCCGCCTTTGAAGGCGAGGCCGAGGACGGCGATCTTTTTGCCGCGAAGAGTCCAGAGCGCGGAGCGGATCTTCTGAAAGAAGCGGCCCTTCTGCTCGGTGTTGACCTTCTCGACTTCGGCGAGCATGCCGAAACTGACGCCCATCTGTTCGGCGACATGCCGAAACGCGGCGACGTCTTTGGGGAAGCAGGAGCCGCCGTAGCCGATGCCGGCGCGGAGAAACTTGGGACCGATGCGGGAGTCAAGACCGACACCGCGCGCGACTTCCTCGATGTCGGCGCCTGCCGCTTCGCAAATATTCGCGACCACATTGATGAACGAGATCTTTGCGGCGAGAAAGGCATTCGAAGCGTGCTTGATGATTTCGGCAGCCTTGGTGGATGTGTGGAGAACGGGAGGGGGATCGGCTGTGGTGCGCGGGCCGGGCAAAGCGTCAGGCTGGTCGTACCAGGAACCGGAAAGGAGCGGCGCATAAATGTCGTGGAGGACCGCGGCCGCGCGCTCGGTATCCGCGCCGAGGACAATGCGGTCGGGGTGGAGAAAGTCAACGACGGCAGTGCCTTCGCGGAGGAATTCAGGGTTAGAGGCTACATCGAAGAGGTCGGTGGGGACGCCGTTGCGCTCGATGACGCGGCGAATCCACTCATTCGTGTAGACGGGAACCGTGCTCTTCTCGACGATGACCTTGTAGTCGTCGATCGAGCGGGCGATTTCGCTGGCGACGGCATCGACGTATGAGAGGTCGGCGCTGCCGGTGCGGCTTTGCGGGGTTCCGACAGCGATGAAGATGGCCTGAGATTGCTGCGTGGCGCGGCGAAGATCGGTGGTGAACTCGACGCGATTGCCGCGGTGGCGGTTGAGCAATTCAGGCAGGTAGTCTTCGTGGATGGGGATGCCGCCCGCGCAGAGCATCTGCACCTTGGCTTCGTCGCTGTCGACACAAACGACGCGGTGACCGATTTCAGCGAAGCAGGCGGCGGTCACGAGGCCGACGTAGCCGGAACCGACGACGGCGATGGAAGAAACTTTACTCATAGATCCTCAAAAAAGCGGGACGGCAGGACGTTCGAGCGGCCCTGTGGTGCAGACACGCGCAGCCCGATCGGGATGCGGAGGGCAAGCTTACACCCCTGACCAAAACATATCGAATCGAAGCTCAGGCGGTAAAGATGAAAGTGGGGTTCAGAGTAGCACCTCCGGGTCATCGAATGCTTCCGCGAGGGCGGTGGGTTGCATTCATCAAAAGCGGCCGCCGCAGCGCATAAGACGTTTTCGGCTGAAACCAGCGTCTGGGCGCTCTAAAACGAAGGCCTCCATCAAACGCTTCACCTTGCGCCGGCGACTCTCCGATCCTGCGGCAGGAGCCGGCTGGACTGGTCCGACGCCATCGTATGTACGAAACTCACATTGCAGGATAGAAGCCAGGTATCGTTCAAGGTTATGAGTTCTGCACCGCGGCAACTGAACGTGTCCCGCACGATGGGAATGCGGTGCATAATTGTCTGTCCAGGGTCATATTTAAGTCTCGGATAATTCTTATCTGCGGGGCCCGTGGATTGAGGAATTTGGATGTGGCGGGTGGGCAGGACACACTTTCGTGTTTGGTCGTCGGTTCTGTTGCTTCTTCTCACTGTAACCGGCGTGTTGGTGATTGCGGCTGCGCATACGAAGCTCGCGGGAGAAGAAGTTACGCCGTCGGGCTTACGGCGCGATCGCTCCTTGTACCTCACGATGAAAGACGGGACGCCGCTGGCGGTCGATGTGTGGCTGCCTGCGGACTATCGGACGGGCGAAAGGCTGCCGGTTCTGATGCGCAGTACCCCATATTGGCGAGCGATTCAGCCGCATCTTGGATTGCGTCTGCTGGTACTGCTGCACCTGATATCCGGAGATACGCTGGTGCAGCCTGAAGATGAATATCTGAGCAGACAGAATTTCGTCCTGGTGCTGGTCGATTTGCGCGGCAGTGGCGCGAGCGGAGGCGAGCGGCCCTTCGAATTTTCTCCCCAGGGGGTCGGGGATCTCGGAGCGGTTGCGCAATGGGCGGCATCCCAGTCCTGGTCGAATGGACGTGTTGGCGCCTATGGAACATCGTACGAGAGCAATCTGGCAGAGCTTTTAGCAGGCACGGGCGCGGTGCGGGCGGTCGCTCCGTCTTTCGGGGATTTCGACATCATGCTGGGTTATGCGGATCCTGGAGGAATTTTTGATCGAGCGACGGTCGTGCCCTGGAGCGCTTACCTTTTCGATCGAGATCATGACAATGCGTGCGCAGGGGTCGGCGCTCTGCACTGCCTTTACCGGGAAATCAGAACCGGAGGGGTGAAGCATGTTGATGCCGACGACACCGGGGCGGAGCTGAAGAGCATTGTGGAACATCGACATAACCCGCCCGTCACCAATAGCGTGGGCCGCGATGCATTCCGCGACGAGGTGTTGCATACCGATGCCGGAGTGTTCACATGGGCAGACATGACGCCGTGGGGACATCACAGGGCGATTGAAAGCTCGAACGTGCCGATGATGGTGTGGTGTGGATGGATGGACGCGGGTACAGCGGATGGCGCACTGAGCCGCTATCTGACGTTCTCAAATCCACAAATTCTATATATCGGGGCTTACACTCACGGCGGCGCCCACGGTACCGATCCGTTTCTGAGGCAGTTTGACACACCTGACCCGCCGCAGCAGGAACGGTGGCGCGCGGAAGCGAATTTTTTTAACGACCAGCTTCGGCGGAGTCCTGCCGGCCCAGTTGAGTCACAGATTCACTACTACACGATGGGAAAAGGCAAGTGGCAAGTGAGTAGAGTTTGGCCGCCGGTAGGCTTTCAGGTGGTCCGCTACTTTTTTGGGGCAGCGCGTCGCCTCACATTAGAGGCACCCGTCGACCTGACCGGCGGGGATCAGTACGAGGTAGAGCAGAACGCGACGACAGGTTATGAAAACCGATGGCTAACCCAATTGGGAGCCTATGTCGACTACGGCGATCGGCACGCGGCAGACTCCAGGCTGCTGACCTACACCAGCGAAGCCCTGAATGCCGACACCGAAGTGACCGGATCTCCCGTTCTCAACCTGGAGATGTCCTCGACCAGTAAGGATGGAGCGGTCTTTGGGTATCTCGAAGATGTGACCCCGGATGGCCAGACTACTTATCTGACGGAAGGGGAGCTGCGGCTTATCGATCGCAAACTTGTCCCCCGCCCTCTGCCATACGCAGCGCTGGGCCCGGCACACAGCTTTCTGAGGGCAGATGTCGAGGCTATGCCTCCGGGTAAAGTGCAGCGTGTGCAGTTCAGCATGTTAGCGACGTCACTGTTACTGCGGCGTGGGCATCGGATTCGGATTGCGCTCGCGGGGGCAGACAGCGGCACATTTGCGCCGGTACCGGAATCAGGCGCAGCGGCGCATTGGATAGTCTTTCGAGATCGAGTCAATGCCTCGTGGATTGATGTGCCGATGCGTGCGCACTGAGGACGCTGACGCATACCAGGCAAGTTTGAAAGTGCGGGAGAGCTCCGGGGCAACGCTGGAATTGCGGTGTCTCCTGGCGTAATGACCAGCCGATAAATGCGCGGGCGCCTGATTCACAGGCTACTCGTTGAAGACTACGGGAGCCATATGCAGGTAGCGCGCGTTCCTGCGCTTGGCATCGATGCTCGCGTACGCCCGGCTTACCTGATCGGGAGTCAGACCCACGAGAACGGCGAGGTCGGCCGGCGTCATTTCATGGTCTCGACCGTAAAGGCACAGGTCCATTTTCTCCAGCGGCATGGAGAAATAGAACTCCTCCTGGGACTGAGCCAGTGAGTAGGTGTCGGTGGTGGGCGGCCGGCGGCAAATCTCGCTCGGAATACCGAGATAATCGGCCAGTTGATAGACCTGCGATTTATAGAGGTGGGCAATGGGCTTAAAATCGGCCGCCCCGTCCCCTCCCTTGACAAAGAACCCGAGTTCGTACTCGAGACGATTGGGGGTTCCGGCAACCGCATAATTCAGTGCGTCGGCATGGTAATACTCCACCATCTTGCGCGTACGCTGTTTGAAGTTGCTGGCTGCAACAACGCCGAGGTACGCGTCGAGGGTCAGGCGGGCCTTCTTTGTCTCGCCTGCCGGAGACTGGACCACAATCGAAAAGACAGCGTAGCGGTCCTCGGCGAGGAGATCCGGCAGGGCAATCTTGCATTTGAAGTCGGCCGTATATTCGGGGATCACGCGCCGAATGGCTTCGTCGCGGCGGCGATAGCACCCGGCAGCCGCGAGCATGGGCGTGATGTTCTCCACAAGCGAGCGGATTCCCAGGTTGTCGGCCAGCAGACGACCCAGGGTGAGGCTCTCCGACGCCGATTCCGATTCCGGCAGGAAGAGCGCGAGGACGCGTTCTTTTCCGAGCGCTTGCGTGCAAAGGGCGGCAACGACGCTGCTGTCAATGCCGCCGGATGCGCCGAGAACGGCTCCCTTGCGTCGCAACTGGGTGAACACCAGGTCGCGGATAGCCGAGGTAATGCGGTCGGTCTCTCGCGCAGGATCGATGCGAAGAAGGTCAGAGCCCGTTTGCAACGCAGTGTGCATGAAGATATCTCGCAGTGAAAAAAGCCCGGCGGGCGAATGCTCAACCGACGGGTGTGG
Organism: Acidobacteriaceae bacterium; assembly: GCA_036521315.1. Lineage (GTDB taxonomy): Bacteria > Acidobacteriota > Terriglobia > Terriglobales > Acidobacteriaceae > Palsa-343. The sequence goes on along the minus strand of DATDHZ010000015.1, from coordinate 33,772 downwards.
GAGTCCCCTCTCGCGCGTGTTCCTCTTCGCGGAGGAGTCGCTTGCTAATCTTGCCGGACTCGGTTTTCGGCAGCGACTGTTGGAACGCGATCAGCTTCGGCCGCATGAAGTCCTCAAGTCTCGAGGCGCAGTGGCGCAGGACATCCTTCTCTGTCAGCGAGGAGCCGGGCCGCAGGGAGATGATGGCTTTAATGGCGCTGCCGAGGACCGGGTCGGGGATCCCGATGACGCCGACCTCGGCGACACCTTCCAGCATGTAAATGACGTCTTCGACCTCGCGCGGACTGACTTTTTCGCCCCGGGTCTTGATGATGTCATCCCGGCGTCCCACAAAGTAGAGATATCCCTCTTCGTCCGCGCGAAATAAATCACCGCTGTAAAGCACTTTTTCGCCGGGCAGAGGACCGGGACGGAGACAGCGTTCGGTCTCCTCCGGCAACTCCCAGTAGCCTTTCATCACATTGGCGCCGCGAACGACGAGCTCTCCGACAACGCCGGGGGCAACGCGATGGCCATTCTCATCGACGATATAGACCTCTTCGTTCGGCATACCGCGGCCGACGGAAGTGGGCCGGAGGTCGAGCTGATCAGGAGGGAGATAGGAGACCCGCTTACACTCCGTCAGTCCGTACATGGAATAAAGCCTGACGTGCGGAAAAAGTGCGCGGAGCTTCTGGATGTGTTCGACGGGCAACGCTGCGGCGGTGTTCGAAATGTAACGGAGCTTCGGGAAGTTGAACCTGGAGAGATCCATCTGCAGGAGAATGGCCGAAACTGTGGGTACGATCGGAAGGCCGGTAACGCCTTCGCGCGCGATGCTTTCAAGGACCAGATTCGGGAAGACGAATGAGTCCTGCAGCACCAGCGTGCCGCCGACCCTGAACATCATCAGCAGCTGGTAGAGTCCATAGTCGAAAGCCAGCGGCAGAAAGTTAATTACCACATCGTCAGCCGTGTTTTCCAGGTAGGCCGTAATGGAAGTCGCGGCCGAGACCACGTTCAGATGGGTGACCATCACGCCTTTGGGCCGGCCCGTGGAGCCGGACGTATAGATGAGCCCGGCAAGATCGATATCGATACACCTTTTCGCAGGTTGCGCCCCAGGCGCACTGTTCTGGCGGAGTTCGTCGAGTGAAAAGAGCTTCTTCCCGGCGGCAGTGATCGCGGCGCCCTGAGTTGCGCCTGCGTCGAGCATAAAGACGGAGTGTAGATGCGGTGTCGCCGACCACACCTGCCCATTGAGACCGGCCAGCCCTCCTCGCGAAATCATCGCCGATGCGCGGCAGTTATTCAGGATATAGATGAGCTTGTCGGCTTTGGTCGTGGGATTGAGAACGACGAAGACGGCTCCTGCCTTGAGAATCGCGAAGATGGCGAGAACGGCTTCCGGGGAATTAGGAAGAAAGACGACAACGCGGTCCCCGCGCTGTACACCGGCCTCCAGAAGTGACTGCGCCAGACGATTGCATCCGCCGTCGATTTGCGCATAGGTGAACCGCTCGCTTCCACAGACGAGGGCCACCTTGTCAGGAAACCGCGCGGCACTACGTTCGAGGAACTGTTCGACCTGCATTCGTCCTCCTACACAAGGCAGCCAAGCTTCCTGAACACAAACTCGGAAATATCGTGGATCGAGTCAAGGTTCTCGGGAATGATATCTTCGTCCTTGATCTTGATCGCATAGGTGGACTCGAGAAACGAGACGAGCTCCAGGACTCCGGTGGAATCGATGACACCTTTGGCTAGAAGAGAATCTGTGGATTGCAAATCAATCGGCTGGCCAAAAAGAAAACTGTCAGTCACGAAACTGCGGATTTGTTGCTCAATATCGAGTCGCTGCACGGTGTGAGGTCCTCCGCCGATGAGTGTATAAACTGATGGACAAGAAGCTGTGTGGAAAGGACGCCGATAAGCGCCATGTTGTCTTTAACGCCTGTCGCGCGGTTACTTGTGAACTTATCCACCATTATCCCAACGGCGCGGGGATCGAAGAGGCCATTGTTCCGAAGGGATTCCCGGGAAAGCATTTCTTCTGCATAATCTACCACCGCGGCGCCGAGGAAGCATTTTCCATCGGGAGCGCGGTAGGGCTGTTTAGGACGACGCAGGATCGAATCGGGAATTTTACCACGAACAGCGACTTTGAGCAGGTGTTTCTGATCGAGCGCCTTCATTTTCAGATGAGCCGGGAGCTTTGCGGCGAACTGGACGACCCGGTAGTCGAGGAACGGATAGCGTCCCTCGACAGAGTGCGCCATCGCCATGCGGTCTCCCTGCGACGAGAGGATGTATCCGGGCATCAGATATTTTTCTTCCAGATGCTCGGCGCGGCCGAAATACGTCCACTGGGCGAAGCTCGGGGGTAGCTGTGCCTGGAGTTCCGCCAGGGAATCGTATCCCCTGAGTGTTTTCCGCGCGTCTTCTGAAAGGAGCAACTTGAGTTTGGCAGTGAGATCCCAACGGGGCAAGTGGGAGAAGAAAGGATTGGTAAGATCTTCGGGCGTCACGCGGAAGAAGTGCCTGAGATAGGCAGCCGGCTGGCGCTGGATGTTCTCCATGTAAGGGTAGAGACGCCTGAGGAGCAGCGGGCGCCACTGGGAGTCAGGGTGACGGGCCCAGAAGGCGCGAATTTTAGCTTCCTTGAAGATGTCGTAGCCGCCCAGGATCTCGTCGGCGCCTTCGCCGGTAAGGACCACCTTATAACCATTGTCCCGGACCAGTTTCGAGAGGAGATACATGGGCGCGGGTGCGGTGCGAATGATTGGCTGTTCCGTGTGGCGAATAACCTCGGGAAAGATACGGGCAATGTCTGAGCAGGAACAGGATACGTTGCTGTGCTGAGTGCCAAGGAATGCGCTGGCTTCGCGCTGGTAAGGCTGCTCGTCGAATTCTGTGTCCTCAAATGTGATTGAGAAGGTGCGCAGGCGCTCGTGGACGATGTTTTTCGCAAGCGCAGCGGTAACGGTCGAATCGATTCCGCCACTGAGATAGGCACCCACGGGCACGTCGGCGCGCAAGCGAATCCGCGTGGCATCTTCGAGAAGGCTGAGCAATTCGCCAGCCAGCCGATCTTCGGGCACAGAACGAAGCCGATCGTCTTCGTCATAGGAAAGAGACCAGTACTGCCGGACGCGGAAGTCACCCTTTACCACGGTCATACAGCAGCCGGGAGGCAACTGCGAGACACCCCGAAATGCAGTTTTGGGCGGCAGCGTGACCCAGAAGGTGAAGATCTGATCCAGCCCCTGAAGGTCGATTTCCCTGGGTATCTCAGGGCAGGCGAAAAGGGCTTTTACTTCCGAGGCAAAGAAGAACGACTCGCCGCGGCGCGTGTAATAGAGAGGGCGGATTCCCATGCGATCGCGCGCGAGGAAAAGGCGGCGGTCGTGCGCATCCCAGATAGCGAAGGCCCACTGGCCATTGAAATGATGGACGCAGTCTTCGCCGAATTCACGATAGGCGTTCAGGATGACTTCGGTGTCGGATTTCGTGCTGAAGCGATGTCCCCGGGCCAGTAACTCCTCGCGCAGTTCGATAAAGTTGAAGATTTCGCCATTGAACGTGATGCAGAGGCGCCCATCGACGGAGGACATGGGCTGAGCTCCCCCGGCAAGATCGATAATGCTGAGCCGCGCGTGAGAAAGCCCGACCGGCCCATCGATGTGAACGCCGCAGTCGTCCGGGCCGCGGTGGCGAAGAGTGGAAATCATTCTCTGCGCCAAATCGCGATTCGCAGGCGAGCCGTCCATTTTCAGCAATCCGGCGATACCGCACATGGACAGCCTCCTGGGTTACCGGGGACGAAGAATGGGTTGGAGTCCTGAAGGCAGGATACCGAAATTCTGGTCGGCATTCCGGGTCGATCTGCAGATCAATTATCGGACGAGCGTGTGTGAATCTCGGAGTCGCAGCCGGCTTCCACTACGATCAATGACTGCGAGCGTCAGCTGTATTCGTCGCCGGCGGCTTCGGCTGTTCCAGGGCCATGACTGCGTAGCCAGTAGCGGCATCCGTCATAAAGAGGCCGATGTCGGTGCGGAGATTGCGGCGCTTATTCAGCGAAATCGCTCGCCAGCTGCCGTCGGTTGTTTGATGATGAGCGAGCCAATTCAGTCCGCGCTGCAGGATCGCCGCATGCGGATCGGTTCCCGACTGCTCCAGTGCCAGCGCGACAAGGCCGGTGGCGCAGCCGTCGCTCTGCGTGGACGATGCGAGTGCGGCCCAGCTATCCTCCCGGTCGAGCGAGAAGAGAGTCCAGCCGCCATCGGGTTGCTGCAGGTCTTTTATCCTCTGCAAAAGGCTGGTTCGCTGGGGTTCTGTGAGCAGATCGGGAATACTGGCGGAAGCCCAAAGCACATAGAGTTGGCTCATCAGAGGCTGTGTTGGATAGAGGCGCTGGAGATAGACTGCCAGTCGTTGTACATGCGGTGCGACGGCAGGATCGGCTGCGTAGTCGTCCGGAGCATGTTCGAGCGCGATCGCCAGCATCGCCGCGCCCGAGTAGCCGGAATCTGCAGATTCCCAGGGAGCCAGGTGAAAGTCCTGCCATGGCCAGCCGCCGGCATTCTGGCCGCTTGGCAACTGGAGCGCCCAGACTTCATCGAATGCTCTCCTGGTGACGGGGCGAAGATGTCCATGGTTCGCATCGTAACTTGCCAGGATGATGGCATTGAGGACCGCTTCCGTGGCATGGGATTGTGCGGTTTTACCGGGACCATCCTTCGCATCGGAATAGAAGGGGATCATCGACGGCCAGTCGGTTACACGTTTTTCGACGCTGGCCAGCATGACCTGCTCCTCAGCGGTGGCCCGGGGTTCTCCAGGCTGCTGCCGCAGCTCAGGACGAGCAAGAGCGTAAGGTACAACGGTGTGACAGGAGATGCAGAGAGTGCTGTGGTCTTCGTGGGCCGGCGGCCAGCTTTGCCACCAGGCTTCGCGCTGGTCCAGAAACTGTGCGGCAGCGGAGGGGCTCCAGGTGGCTCGATAGGAAACGGGCGGACCCATGTACATTCGGGCGCTCAGAATTCTCCATCCGACGAAGGCGGCGATGCTGAGAAGCACCATCAAGCCGATAGAGAGAACTCTCATGCGCATAGGGAAAGAATCCAACGCTTGTGAAATGCTACCGCGATGTTCTGGAACCAGTGACGACCTGCCCACTCGGCTTCGTCGACATCTGCAAGGTCGTGACTTTGATCGTGCGGATCCATGGCTGCGAGAGCCTCTGACCTTAAGACGCGCAGAGCAGGCCAAAGCCGGACTTATGACGCATGTCCACCCGTTCCGATTGCCCTGGTTTTTGGATTGACCCGGCGCGCCAGCGACGGAAAGAGCCATGTAAGGGCAAACTTGCCGAGGGTTCCGGGTCTGGCCTTGTATCGGACGGCGCTGGCAACGGAGCGCCTGGCCTCAGAATATCGCGAGTTCTCCAGATGCCAGTTCGCGCAGTGCGAATGCAGAGAACCCAGAGCCCATCGAACGATCCCGCGGACATCCTGGGGCAGCTGGTCATCCATCTGCTGCCAACTCTCCAGCAACACTTGCTGCTGGCGAAACTGCACCTCCTTGTCATCCCACGGCCGAACGCCCGAACCGGGAGGGGATGGGGTTCTGTCGGTTCGAATGAGGAGCTTGTTCACGTAGGCAATTGACGTAACCAGCGACAAGCGAAAGAAAACGTCCCGGTCTTCCACGAATGAGATCTTCGGATCGAAACCGCCGATCTGGCGAATCGTGTCCGCTCGAACGAGCAAGCTGGACACCCAAAAGCAAAAGGATCGCGCCAGCGATTTCGTTGCGTCGAGCTCGATACCTATCGTTTGCTGGTGGCGTCGCCCCTGGGATTCAAAGCTGCTGCGATCCAGTCCCGACGCGTCTACCAGATGCGCATCGGTAATGCAGCCAGAGCACTGATCCTTCAGCTGTTCCATTGCTTTGAGCTGCCACTCCAGCTTTTCGGGAAGCCAAACATCATCCGAATCAAGGAAGCCGATGTACTCTCCCTTCGCTTGAGCAATTCCTGTATTGCGCGCAGTGCTTGCTCCCTGGTTGGGCTGGCTGAAAAAAGAGACACGATGTCCGGCGGCAGCCCTTTGATGGACGAATTGCTCAATCACTTTCCCGGACCCGTCTTTTGAACCGTCGTCCACGACGATAACTTCGACGTTAGGATACGTCTGTGCGAGAACGCTGTCGACGGCCGCCATGGTCTGCGTCGTGCGATTAAAAGTGGGAATGACGGCGGATACGAGGGATTTTTTGTGCATGGCCTTCACCCGGAATGTTTGAGTGGGCTCATCAGAGCATTCGACGGCAATGAGGCAAACCCAGGATTCGATATCCTGGAATTCATGTTTCCGGAACAAGTTGAAGTGGACCGACCTGCCGCCGGCCAGGGATTGAAATCCTCTGACTCGCAGAGAAAACACGCTCTGGTATTCAGAGACCCTGATGAGCAGCAAACCGTCAGCCGAGGCGCAGGGTGATGGTCTTAACTTCGGTGTACTGCTGCAGGCCGTATTCTCCCAGCTCACGGCCGATGCCCGATTGTTTGAAACCGCCAAACGGAGCGCGCGTATCGAGCACGTTATAGCAGTTGATCCATACGGTGCCGGCGCGGAGACTGTTGGCAATCGTATGCGCTTTCTTGATGTCGCGGGTCCACACTCCGGCAGCCAGGCCATAAATGGTGCGGTTCGCGCGTTCGATGACTTCCGAAAGATCGCGGAAGGGAATGACGCTCATGACGGGGCCGAAGATTTCTTCGCGAGCGATCTTCATTTCATCGCGTACTGCGCCGAAGACGGTGGGCTCAATGAAGAAGCCGCGCTGCCCGACGCGCCGGCCACCGCATGCCAGAGTGGCGCCTTCGGATTGTCCGGAATCGATGTATCCCATCACACGATCAAACTGCTCGCGGTCCACCTGCGGGCCCTGTTCGGTCGCCGGATCGAGGGGATCGCCGACGACCCGCTTGCTGGCCCGGATCACTGATTTCTCGAGAAAGCGATCGTAGATCGATTGTTCGACAAACACTCTGGAACCCGCGCAACAGATTTGGCCCTGGTTGGAGAACAGGCCGAGATGGGCGCCCTCGACGGCTTCATCCAGATCGGTGTCGGAAAAAATAATGTTGGGACTTTTTCCGCCCAGCTCAAGGGTGACGCGCTTCAGGTTTGACCGGGCGGCGGCCTCGAGAATGAGGCGTCCCACCTCGGTTGAGCCGGTAAAGGCAATTTTGTCCACGTCCATGTGACGGGCAAGGGCTGCGCCGGCCGTGGGGCCGAGGCCGGGGACCAGATTGACAACGCCTTCGGGAAAGCCCGCTTCCAGGATGAGCTCGCCGATGCGCAGGGCGCTCAGGGGTGTCTGCTCGGCGGGTTTTAACACCACGGTGTTCCCGGTGGCCAGAGCGGGCGCCAGCTTCCATGCCTGCATGAGCATGGGGTAATTCCACGGAATGATCTGGCCGATGACTCCGACGGGCTCATGGCGCGTATAGCAGAAGAAGTCGCCATCGATGGGGATGGTGCGGCCCTGGATCTTGTCCGCCCATCCCGCAAAGTACCGGTAGCAGGCGATCGCCTTGGGGACGTCGACGCGACGTGCGACCGAGATGGGCTTGCCGTTGTCGAGGGATTCGAGGCGGGCCAGTTCGTCAGCGTGCGCTTCAATCAGATCGGCGAGCCGATAGAGAAAACGCCCGCGTTCAGATGCATTGAACCGCCGCCAGGGGCCTTCTTCAAAGGCCTGGCGCGCGGCGCGCACGGCCTTATCGACATCGGCGGAGTCAGCGGCCGCGACCTGGCAGATTTCCTCGCCGGTGGCTGGGTTATGGGTAGCGAAAGTCTCGCCGGATTCGCTTTCGACCCATTGATTGTTAATCAGCAGCCGGGTCGGCGAGAGTGCCGGGGAGATAGCCGCAGATACGGCGGGAGCGGATGTCATGCGTGGATACTTCTTTCTCCGGAGGTGATGGCGTACAGTGTCATGGAGACAACCAGACAAGCTGAATGATTGAGGCGTCTGGACGGAGAGCCTGAATGGCGAGCGTGACTTCCGAACTGATTCTTGCTGACCGGCAGCATCAGATCCACTCCCTGCACCATCCTGTCGACCTGGGCGATCCCGTAATGGTCGTCAGCGGCAAGGGCGCCATTGTCCGGGACGCGGAGGGCAGGGAATATATCGATGGGCTGTCCGCACTATGGAATGTGAATGTCGGACATGGGCGCGAGGAGCTGGCCGCTGTCGCGGCCGAGCAGATGAGGACGCTCGCTTATTTCTCCAGCTATGCAGGCTCGACCAACATCCCGTCGATTCGACTGGCGGAACGGCTGATCGAACTGGCTCCAGGAATGGCCGCAGTTTTTTTCAGTTCGGGCGGCGCGGAAGCGAACGAGTCGGCATTCAAGACGGCTCGCTATTACTGGAAGATTCGGGAAAAGCCCGGCAAGATTAAGGTGATTTCGCGCATCCACGGCTACCATGGCGTGACGCTGCAGGCCATGAGCGCCACCGGAATTGCCGGTTACTGGAAGATGTTTGAGCCGCGCGTGCCTGGATTTCTGCACGTGGGAACATGCTATCCCTATCGCTTTCAGCCGATGGGCGACGAGACAGCGGGCGAAGCGGCCGCGCGCGAACTGGAAGAAGCGATTCTGCGCGAAGGCCCCGACACAGTGGCTGCGTTCATTGGAGAGCCGATTCACGGGGCAGGCGGCGTGATCTATCCCACGGAGGACTACTGGCCGCTGGTGCGGGAGATCTGCACCCGTTATGGGGTGCTGCTGATTGCCGATGAAATCATCACTGGCTTCGGGCGAACCGGCCGATGGTTTGGCATGGAGCACTGGGGGGTGACACCGGATATTCTCTCTTTTGCCAAGGGAGTGACTTCGGGGTATGTGCCGCTTGGCGGCATCATGATGACCGAGGAAATTCGCGATGCGATCGATTCCGCGGAAACCGCCCAGCGATGGATGCATGGCTACACCAATTCCGGGCATCCCACCTGTTGCGCCGTGGCCCTGAAGAACATTGAGATTATCGATCGGGAGAAACTGGGCGAGCGCTCCGCGCGCATGGGGGATATCCTGCTGGCAGCGTTGCGGGAGGCGCTGGGCGATCATCCCAATGCAGGAGACATTCGCGGTGGCAAGGGACTGCTGGCGGCTGTGGAGTTCGTGGAGGACCGCGCCTCGCGACGCAACTTTGCCGCAGAAAAGAAGGTTGGGGCGCGCCTGCAAATGGAGATGAAGAAACGCGGCCTGATTACGAGGACGAGGCCGGCGGCCGGCGAACATCCCGCGCCGGGGGATGAGGTGCTCTTTGCTCCGCCTTTGGTTACGACGGAAGAGGAGCTTCAGAGAATGGTGAGCGTGGCCCGCGAGGCGGTCGAGGCCGTGCTGGGGAACTGACCATCGGAAGCAGGCATTATGGCATCGATATCGTTGTCGTTCCTCGCATGGCTGTGCTGAAGCTCTGCATCGTAGGCAATGGATTGAGACAATCGCAGCCGCTTCTGCGTTGACACATAGGCCAGCCAGTTTCTGTAGATGCAGACCGCCGTGGTTTGCCAGGAATTCTCAACCCTGACGGCTTCAAGCAGGGACGACATTGTGCCGATGAGCTCTTCGCGTGGAAACAGTTTCGCTTCGCGTCCGAACTCGCGCAGCGCTGCCTCGGTTTTCTCATCGAAGTAGCCACAGGGAATGCATGGATACGCGGCAGTCTCTCCGCGCAGGTGGCGGGCAATATCTCGTCGAAACTCAAGAAGCAAAGTATTCGATTCATATTCAGGATGGCCCTGGAAATAGACGAAGAGGCTCTTGTCGTGACGGACGAAGGTATCGACGCCGGCGGCGGAGTTGGTGAGCACCTGATAGCCGGCGCGGGTCAAATGGTCTTCGGGAAGGCCGTTCCAGCGGGAGTGCGGCAGCCTGAATGGTGACGGCGTGCCTTCGATGAGGGGATGAAGGCTGACCCGGGAGCCCTCGAAGACTCCGCTGTGCTTGCGATTGTTCCGGACCCGCTGGATGCCGTCGGTATACAGAACGGCGGCGTGCGCCGCGAGACAGGACCAGACAGTCGAGAGGGTGTTGTCGCGCGCCCAATCGAGAATGGCCGTGAACTCCTCCCAATAAGGTTCATCCTGCAGACTGGCACTGATGGGCTCACGTCCGGTGACGATCAGGGCATCGATTTTTGCAGTCCGTAGGGCATGCGTATCTGCATAGAAAGAGGCAATGCGGGAGGCGGCGGCCCGGCCGCGCGGGACTCCGGGGAGAGAGTAGAGGCGAAGAGCGATGGTGAAATCGGGTGAAGCCGCTTCAAGGAGGGCAACGAACTGGCGTTCGGTGGCTTCGAGCGCCGCATCGGGCATGTTATTGACCAGGCCGATGGTGAGAGTTTTGCTCATGCGGTCCAGACATGTCGACGACGGTTTAGCACAGGTGGGGGTTGTGCAGGCTTGCTTCCCGCCGGGGGCCGGGCAGGAGTCTAAATTGACGGGCATAGGGTGCGCTCCCAGTGAGTGAAAGATGGCAATTCGCGGTGACGGGCGATCAGGCGGCCGCCTCAATCGCCTGCCGGAGATCGGCGGTGATGTCGTCAACGTGTTCGATGCCGATGCTCAGGCGAATCATTTCCGGCTTGACACCCGCACGTTGCTGCTCCTCGGCGGACATCTGCCGGTGCGTGGTGGATGCGGGGTGGCAGGCCAGCGACTTGGCATCTCCGAGGTTGACAAGGCGCGTGACGAGCTGCAGGGCATCGTAAAAACGTACGGCCGCGGGGAAGCCGCCCCGAATGCCGAATGACAGCAGTGAACAGGCCTGACCCTCGAAGTAGCGACTGGCCAGCGGGTAATAAGGACTCTCTGGAAATCCTGCGTAGTTAACCCAATCCACCTGGGGATGGCCGCGCAGGAACTCGGCTACGGCTCGCGCGTTCTGCACGTGCCGTTCGACGCGGAGGGCGACGGTCTCAATTCCCTGGAGCAGCAGAAAGGAACTCATCGGCGACAGAACAGCGCCGTTGGTGCGCTGATAGAAACTGCGGCAGCGAGCGATATACGCGGATCGTCCGTAGCGCTCGGCATACACGAGGCCATGGTAAGACTCGTCCGGCTCGGTGAACATGGGGAAGCGGGCAGCGTTCGCAGCCCAGGGAAAGTTGCCGCTGTCCACGATGGCGCCGCCCAGTGTGGTTCCGTGGCCCCCGAGGAACTTGGTGAGCGAATGTACCACAATGTCGGCTCCATATTCGATGGGGCGGAGCAGGACAGGGCTGGCGACGGTGTTGTCCACAATGAGCGGAACGCCGTGCCGGTGGGCGACCTCCGCGAGCCGTTCAATATCGCAGATGTTGCCGGCCGGATTGCCGACGCTTTCACAGTAAACTGCCCGGGTTTTGTCGTCGATGAGGGCTTCGATGGCATCCGGATGATCGGAGGCGGCGACGCGAACGGTTACACCCTGGCCGGGGAGCATGTGGGCGAAGAGCGTGTGCGTCGTGCCGTAGAGCTGGGGGACGGAGATAAGATTCGTACCGAGCTGGGTAACGTTCTGTACAGCGTAGGAGACGGCGGCCTGGCCACTGGCAACACAGAGGGCTCCGATGCCGCCTTCGAGGGCGGCGACGCGGCGTTCCAGCACGTCCGTAGTCGGATTGGAGATGCGGGTATAGCGATACCCTTCAGCTTCGAGATTGAACAGGGCCGCCGCATGATCGGCGCTGTCGAAGGCATAGGAGACGGTCTGGTAGATGGGGACGGCGACAGACTTTGTAGTTGGGTCGATCTGATAGCCGCCGTGGATTGCGATCGTCTCTTTTTTCATGGATTCCGCTGGAAGTTCCGGGTCAGGTGAAGAGGGAAAACGGAGGCCGGCGTGTGCCCCGCGCGTTCGTGCCGCTGGGTGTTCGGATCAGGAAGCCGCGGGCGAGACAAAGCTGGCGTCTCCGCAGGGTACGAGGAGGTTCAGCTGGTCGACGACACCGAGCACGTCCTGCTCGGTTGTGTGGAAGCTCGTGATGCAGGCGCGGAGGACGGGGGTACCGCCCAGCCGGGCCTCCGACATCCACGCGACCTGACGGTCCCGCAGGCCGTTCAGGAATTGCCCCGGATCGAGGCCAGCGCGCGTGAAGCAGACCACCGGCAGAGGAGACTGGTTGATCACCTGCCATCCGGAGGCGGTCAGCGACTTCCTGAGCAATTCTCCCAGGCGGCTCTGCCGTTCGATCATCGCCGCGTACCCGCGTTCGCCATAATGCGCGAGGCTCATGAACAGCTTGAGGCCAATGAACCGGCGCGACCACTGCACAGAGTTGGTATAGGGGTCGAATGCCGAGTCGGCAGGCCGGCCGGGCATGTAGCTGGTGCTGACGCGAAATGCCTGCGCTATGCTGTCCGCGTGGCGGCAGAAAAACATTCCGCAGCCCATCGGCACGGAAAACCATTTGTGGGCGTCGCAGGTGATGGAATCGGCGCCTTCGATGCCGGCGAGGTGAGGGCGCAGGGCAGGAGACAGGATCGCTGCTCCGCCCCAGGCGGCGTCAACGTGGAACCAGAGCCCGCGCGCTTTGCAGAAGGCCCCGATGGCCGGGAGGGGATCGATGATGCCGGCGGTGGTCGTGCCGCAGGTACCAATCACCATGAGCGGAGAGAGTCCGGCGCTGCCATCCTCGGCCACCTGGCGTTCCAGGGCAGCGACATCCATCTTCCACTGAGAATCGGTGGCAACGATACGCAGGGCGTGGCGTCCCAGGCCGGTCATGTGGGCAATTTTGCTGAAGGAGTGGTGCGCTTCAGCGGTGAGATAAATGACGGGCTGGGCGCTCAGGGAGCTAAGACCCTCATCGCCATAGTGCGGAAACGCCCGGGTGAGCGCTGCTAGAACGGCCGAAAGATTGGCTTCCGCGCCGCCCGTCGTGAACGATGCGATGGAGTCATCGGGGAGGCCGAACTTGCCGGTCAGCCAGGTGAGGGTGAAACGCTCGATTTCATTGGCCGCGGGAGAAGTACGCCAGCTGGCGAGCTGAGGGTTATACATCGCGGTCAGCGTATCCGCGATGACAGAAGGGAGGGTGACGCTGGGATTGAAAAGCCCGAAGTAAAGGGGATGAGTGACTTGCACCTGCCACGTTTGCAGCATGTGCTCGACGTCCCCAACGAGTTCCTCGAGTTCGACGCGACCCTCGAACGTATAGCGAGCGGCAAGGTGTTCGCGAATCTCTCCCGGGGTGACAGCCGGATAGATGGGACCCTTGCCGATCCGGTCGCAAACTCGTTCAAATTCGCGGTGTATCTCAGAGATCATGATTCGAAGACCCATTCGCACTCATGCGGCGCAGGCACTGAGGTCGGCCAGGCGTGCGAGGCTGGCCATGACGTTCTCCCTGTGTACGCCAAAGTCGATGAGGCAGGCAATCTCATCGACACCACTCTCGCCGAGGCGCTTCGCCTGCGAGCGGCAATCGTCGGGGATCCCAACAAAGCTGAGCGGGCTCCGCAAATCGTGGGCCACCTGAGTCCTGACCATCGCCTCGCTCTCCTGTTCCGTGATTCGGGCAAAGTCGGCGGCCTGCTTAGCCCCGGAGGCGTTGTCTTTCTGCATACCGATGTTGGTTCGGATGTAGCGGGCCATGGCCGGTTCGGCAAGGGACTTGATTTCGTCACGGCTTTCGCCGATAAACGTGTGGGCCATCAGCGTGATGTGTCCCGGGCGGCCATGATGCTGCCGGATGGCCTGGCGATAGATCTGCGATTTCCGAAGGAACTCCTGCAGACTGTGTCGCAGGGCGAAGTTGGCGGTCAGAATGTTCAACCCCATCTCTCCAGCCGTCCGGAAGCTCTCGTCCGATTGCCCGGTGAGCCAGATCGGAAGCTCGGCCTGGAGGGGCTGCGGCAGGATGCCGACTTCCGTCAAGACCCCAGCGCCGTTCGGCAGAGAGATCTTTTCGCCGCGCCACAGGCGGCGGATCAAGTCAAGCTTCCCAAACATGTCCGGGTAGCGGCTCTCATAGGTTCCCGGGGACAGCACGAAGTCATTAACATGCCATCCGGACGCGGCGGCAATCGCAACGCGGCCGTCGGAGAGGTTATCAATCATGGCCCACTCTTCGGCAACCCGCAAAGGATTCTGAAGTGGGAGAACGATGCTGCCGGCACGAATGGAAATCCGCTTCGTTGTCACCGCAAGCGCCGCGCCGGTCACCGCAGGGCTGCCGTAAAGACCGCCAAATTGCTGAAAGTGCCTCTCTGGTGTCCAGACGGCAGCAAAGCCACGCTCATCGGCAAACTTCGCGGATTCCAGCAGGAGTTGGTACTTGTTGCGCGTTTGCTCCGTCGAGTCAGCACTGAAGAAAAACAGGCTCAATTGCGGAATCATGGACTTACCCCGAGATCTGCAGATTTTGGGGATGGTAAGAGCCGGGCCGCTGCCGGCGGCGGATGGTGATGGGCGGCGCTTGAAGTGTTAATCGGTGAAGGCTACAGGGAGATCACCCCGTTCTGAATCTGGTCGAACAGCAACGGATCGAGGCGGCGGAATGCTCCGATCTGCGGATCGTTGAAATAGATCACATCGTTCGTGACGCCGGGATTGTAACCTTCGCGGGCCAGGTCGGTCTTCGAATACTTAAACGTCCCGGTGACATCCATGCTCTCGGCCAGGCGCAGAAACAGGGGGCGAGCATAGGCCGGCAGCCGCTGCGCCAGATGCTCGCTCAGGCCCGGCAAATTTAGTCCGGGGCCCGCAACGATAGTGGCCATACCGGCGCGCCCTTCCGATGCCGGCACCTGAACACCGTAGACACTGGCGTGATGAATGCCCGGGAAAGCGCAGAGTACCTCGGCGACTTCCGTCGTGGCGACGTTCTCACCCTTCCAGCGAAAAGTGTCGCCCAGCCGGTCGACGAAGTAGAAATAGCCGCGTTCATCTCTGCGCATCAGGTCGCCGGTGCGCACCCAGGCGTCGCCAGCGGTGAAAACGCCGCGAAGTATCTTGCGCTGCGATGCCTCCGCATCGGTATATCCCTCAAAGCGGGTACCGACGCTGCCGGAGCCGCCGAGCATTTTGCCAATGGCTTCGCCCGGCTCATTGGGGCCGGCGGGTATGCAGAATCCCTGCTCGTTGCGCAGAGGCTCCGAGGTTTGTGGATCGATGCGTACCAGGGCGGGTGAGTACCGATGTCGCAGGTAGCCGGGAATACGTCCGATCGCTCCTCGTTCTCCCTCGGCGTTGAAGAGGGAGACGCCACCCTCCGTCGACGCATAGAACTCCAGAATGCGTGGGATGTGGAAGCGCTCGCTGAATTTGGTCCAGACATCGGCTGCCAACCCGTTTCCGCAGGCGAGGCGAACGCGGTGCCTGGTTTCGCCGCCCGATGGAGCGGCATGCAGCAGATAACGGCAGAATTCGCCAATGTACTGGAAGAGCGTGCAGTCCCAGCGAACGACGTCATTCCAGAAATGGCTTGCCGAGAATTTCTCGCGGATCGCGACACTGCCCCCGCCCACGAGCGCGGCACCCGGCACCAGCACGCCCCCGATGCTGTGGTACATGGGAAGACAACTGTACATGCGGTCCGACCGCCGGAAATCCATCATGCCGGCGAACCAGTGAGTCCACTGCAGAATGCGCGCATGGCTGACGGAGGCTGCCTTGGGAAGGCCGGTGGTGCCGGACGTGTAAATATACAGCGCGCGATCTTCGATCGTGAGCGATGGCCTATCGTGGCGCGCGAGAGGCCGCGCCGCATACTGCGTGATGGCGGTGTCGATGCGATCGAATCCGGCAACGGAGGAGCCGTGGGTCCAGATCGCCGGCGTTCCCTGCAGGTGGGGGAGCGCCGCCTGCAGAGGCTCCACCAATTCCGCGGAGACAATCACATGCCCGGGAGCGGCGGCGCGCAGGCAATGCGCGAGCGACGGACCCGTAAGGTTGGTGTTGAGCAAGGCGACTGCCACCCCCATGCTGCTAAGCCCAAGCCAGATGGCGAAGTACTCGGGCCGGTTGGTCATGAGCAGACCAACGACATTCCCCTTGCTCAACCCCTGTTCCTGCGCCCAGCGCGCATAACGGTTCGACCGTTCCGTGAGTTCTCTGAACGTGAAGCATTCCCGATCGGAGAGAAGGGCCGGCGCAGCGGGAAATTGCTGCGCGTGCTCCTCAATGACCGTGGAAAGAAGGCGCTCGCGATTGCGTGGGATGACGGCGGTCAACTGCAGTGCGCGGAGCCAGTCCTGCGATGCGCTGGATGCCGGGGAGGCAGTTGCGATGGTGGGGGTTTCTGTCATGCCGTGTTGCCAGCGTCCACTGTGATCACGGTTCCTGTGATGTTTCTCGCTCGGTCGCTCAGAAGAAATTCGACGGCGTCCGCTACGTCTGCGACGTCGACGAGGCGCTTGAGCGCGCTGCGCCGTTCGATCTGCTGGCGCTTTTCCTCGGTGAGGCCGCGCGTCATGTCGGTTTGGACAAAGCCGGGCGCAACCGAGTTGACGGTAACTCCCATGCGCCCGACTTCGCGGGCAAGGGATCGCGTGAAACCGACCAGCGATGCCTTGGTGGCGCTGTAGACGGAGAGGCCGCTGTAACCGGCAAAGGCCGTGACGGAGGCGATGTTCACGATCCGTCCATCTCCGTCGGCCATCATCGTGCGAACCACGGAGCGGGTCAGCACCATAGGCGAGAGGGTATTGATCCGGATCAGTTCTTCGATGCGCGCGACCGGCATCATGGCGAGCGGACCGTCGTGACTGATGCCGGCATTATTCACCAGGCCGAAGACCGGACCATGCTCCGTTCGAATGCTCTTGAGCAGGGCGGGAAATCCGTCAATGGCGCCAAGATCGAACGGGAAAAACTGGATGGAGCCTGCCCCCGCGCGCTCGGCTTCCTGCGCGGCGGCGGCGAGAGCGTCGGTCGGATTGCGGGCAATCGCGATAACCCGGAAGCCGGCGCCAGCGAGTCTGACGGAGATCCCCAGGCCAAGTCCGCGGCTGCCTCCGGTGACGATGACGTTACGCATGAGCGCGCGTCAACTTCCCGGACTCTCCGACAGCCAGCGAGGGAACTATATTGATCGCGGCAGGAATTTTGTACGCCGAGAGAGTCTGACGGCACAGCAGGAGAATATCTTCCTGAATGGCCCTGGGCTCGTATCCGGACGATTGGGTTCCCGGCTGAAGGACGACGTCGGCGATCACCAGGGAACCCGTGACTGGGCTCCTCTTCGCCCGCACAATCGACATCAGCACCTCGGGGTGGCTATTGATAACCGCTTCGATTTCCTCAGGAAAGACCTTGAGTCCACCAACATTGATCACGCCATCGCGCCGGCCTGCGAAGTAACAGCGTTCCCCGCGCAGTTCGATGATGTCGCCGGTATTCACAAATCCATCGGCATCCTTGAGTTGCGGCGCGTGTTCCGCAAGATAGCGGTCGGCGCAGCGCCGCGAGCGAATGTGAAGGGTGCCTTCTTCGATTTTCATCTCCACGCCCGGAGTGGTCGACAGCGCAGCAACGGAAAAGCCAGCCAGTTCGTCCTTTACCTCAAAGCCGACACCGGCCTCCGTCGAGGCGAACGCATGGACGATCTGAGCGTCAGGATAAGTACTGCGCACTTTGTCGAGAACGGCCTGATCGACAACCTCACCCGAAAGGCGAACATATTCGGGTTTCAGCAGGCTGGCAGATGAACTCATCAGAGCCCGGCGCCACTGAGAAGGTGTGCCCGAGATATGGGTTACTCCTCGGGACGCTGCGCGGGCAATAAAGTCCGAAGTCGGTTCGTGGCTGCCGGAGAACACCAGAGAGGCGCCGGTCAGCAGGGCGCGGAGGAGGATCTGGAGACCTCCGTAGCGGCGAATATCATAGAACGTGCTCCAGATGATGGGTTTCTCGCTGCTGCCGCGCTGGATAGCGCCAGCCAGAGTTGCCAGCGTGTGAGCGACAAGTTTCGGTTGGCCTGTTGTACCGGAAGTAAGGAGCACCCATTCGGTTTGATGGATCGGATCGCCGTTATGGTCCGCTGGAATCAGCTTACGGCTACAGGGACTAAAGTACATCGGACCGGCCGTCTCCATCGAGTAGCCATTACGGTCAGATACGATGGCGTCGATGCCGGCTGTCCGGATGACATAGGGAAAATGTTCGATGGGCAGGTCCGGCGGGCAAAGGACGATGCGTCGCGCGATGCCGTCCAGTTCGATCAGGACCGAGGCGGTTGCGAGCTGGTCTTTCATCGCCACCAGGACGGAACGCTCGGATAACTCGTCGCCGCGTCCAAACAGGGCCGAGCCGGAGACGAGGTCGTCCATGCAGAGACAACTCTCCTCATCGGCAATATAACGGCTCGAGGTGCTCCCGACGGCAGTTATCGCCGTGCGAAGCGCGAGGGTATCACTGAGCAACGTTTTCATAAAGTTTCACGAACTCCCCGAAGGTTACCGCGGAGACAGAATCATCGGAGGCACTGAACGGGTCGAACCCCAGAGCGCTCTCCAGCCGCACAACAACGACCGCGAATCCGAGAGAATCGAGACCGCTGGCGAGCAGTTCCAGATCGTCGGTCAGCGGAGCGAGCTGGACGTTGTGCTCTGCGGCGACTTGCCTGAATTGTTCTTCAATTTCATCACGAATAGTCATGACGGTAATATCTCAACTTTCCAAGGAGTTAACTTGCAGATAAACTGTCGCTCTGCTGCGGACTCCACGAGTGGTGAAGAGAGCTGAAGTATGTGCGACCCAGCATGTCGCGACGCATATCCTCTGGGCAAGAGCGAAGAAAGAACCGAAGCCGGATTGAACCTCGGGGGAGGTGGACCAGCCGGAAGAATGGAACCTTTGCCGCCCATCTTGCCAAGTTGTGCGCGACAAAAGCCTGCAGCCTTTTCAGGCAGCAGGGCGCTCAGTGCCGTGGAAGACAATGGTTTTGACCAGGTCGCGGAGAAGGTTGACACCCTCATACAAATCCTGATCGTCCTCCAGGGGATTGATCGACATCTCGAGCCCGAGCGAGCGGAAGAGCCCATCGGTGTGCTCAATGTCGCACACACCGTGCACATCGGTGTATTCCATGTCTCCGGAACCCTGGGCGGCAGCCAGTTCCGCCAGGAAAGGCATAAACCTCTGGATGAACCCTTCGAAGAACGCCATGGTCGCGAGAGACTGGACCGCGGACAGCTTGCCGAGGAAAACCCGCACCTCGGTCATCTCGTCCTGAACCGCAAGGGCATCCTGCTCGGTGGGAAATGCGTGGGCCGCGATGGTGAACCTCCGGAGCATGGCCGGATGCGCATCGCGGACCTCCTCGTGCAGATTGTCGAGGATGATAGGACGGGCTCCCTCGGATTTGACAGCCATATAGGTCGCCGTCATCCAGTAGATGAAGTTGCCCTCGAGAACGGAGGAGTAGCGTGCGATCAACGCACGGCGCTGCTCGCCGGTTAGTGCGGCAACGGAGGGCAGAGAAGCGATCAGATCATCGATCATGGAGTTGATGTGCTTCTTGATGTCATCGAGGCCTTCGTGCTCCC
Source organism: Acidobacteriaceae bacterium (assembly GCA_036521315.1). Taxonomy (GTDB): domain Bacteria; phylum Acidobacteriota; class Terriglobia; order Terriglobales; family Acidobacteriaceae; genus Palsa-343. Next base: position 14,232 of record DATDHZ010000015.1, on the reverse strand, counting down.
CGACGTGCTCAGTTGCGATTAGAGTCGAGTTCATAGTGTTCCTTTCACCGGGTTGGGAATGTAAATTAATGGCCGCATTCCGAAGTATCAGGAATAGGCGAAGAGCTGAGCTGAACTTCTGTTTGGACTATCGATGAGGATTCGCGCGCTGGAGGATGTTGAATTGATGCAGCCCATAAGGGCTCGTCTTTTGCCCAAGTCTGCTCCTTACCCCGCCATTGCTTATATCGAATGAGCAGGCTGCGTGCACCGAGAATCTGCGGGCGCATGACGCCTTCCTGCGGGAGCCTTCTTGGCCGCTCTGCCGTGACCAGAAGAATGTCACCCAGCTGCCGAAGTACAGGGATTGCATTCACCGCAAGGGCCGCTCGTACGCGGATGTGCTCGGGTAATCCTTTCGTAAAGGGAAGGTGCGCCCGGATCGGCCGCATCCGCATCTGTCCAAAGTACGGCGCCATTTCCCGACGCATGGTCGGTACGTCCAGGTGCTCGATCAGAATTCCTCCGCGGGAATAACGCCGTATCACGGGAAGGCCGAACATTCTCCGATACAGATCGTCGTGTTCGACTCCTGCCACGTACCGCCCGTTATCCTTCAGAGAGTCGGCAATGGCGCAAAACATCTTCATGCGCTCATCGCGATTGTCCAGAGGACTTGCGGAAAGGGCGCGATCGAAGGCGCGCGGAGCGACGCGGAAGCAACTGGCATCGGCCTGGACGAGCCCAACCCGGGCTGTCAGATCGCCGGGGACCGGCGCGCAAGCAGGTCTGTAGGTTGTCGGCGCTTGCCCCTCAGCAACATTGCGAATCGCCTTACGCAGAGCTTCGAACGAGAAATCGAGGGCAAGGACTTCCGCGCCGAGCTGAGCCATCAATACGGTGTAGCGTCCGTCCCCGGATGCCAGTTCCAGGACACGAAGGCCTTTCAGGGCGCCGAGAGCGTCCAGGTGCGGTGGGATCTCGATGCGATCGACGAAGCTGGATCGCCAGCCGGACGGAGCCGGCACGAAGACGTCGGGCATCGCCTCGTATTCGCGGTCCTTCAGCCGGATCTCGTGTTGCGATTCTCCCGAAACCTGGTCGGTCACCATGCAGGCGATTCCATCGCGAATGGCATACTCGCGGCTGCAGGTGGAACAGCGAAGCTGACCCGCGACGATTACGGAACTGTTGCTGTGAGCGTCCTGCGCCAGCGAAATCTCACCGCCGTCCGCCACGCAGCGCAGCAGAGAAATCATGCGTCTCGGGAAGCCGATTAGCTTGCCTTCATGAGTCATTGAGACTACCTCTGGGAAAGAGGATGGATGCCGATGGTGCGGCAATCGACCAATAAATGTGAAATTTCAGCCGAATCATAGCAGCGCTGTGTCGCACTATCGCGAAGAGTAAAAACCACTGGATATCTATAGCTGGCAGGCGAGATAGGGAGCTGGCTTAGCGAAGATCCGTCTTCCCAGTCCAGGAGCCACGCAGGTAATGCCCCATTTGACCAAAGTGGCGGGAGTGATCTTATATTGCAACGCCGTGGCGACATGCCGCCGTGCAGCCCGATACTCTCTCTTCTCGAGGCTCAGGTTAGCCCAGTCGCTGTGCGTAGCCCGTAGTTGATTTCGGATAACTCCGCCTAATCCGGCAGGAAGGTCGTGGTGCAGGCCAAGCCACTTTTCATACATTCGCTGCGTGCCGCCGAGTCGCACTTCCGCTCTGTCCCAGGGACGGCAATCCGAACCTGCAGGTGTCGGAGTTCTGGCGATACGCGCGAGCGGGCAATTGACGTATCCGATTTCCGTAGTCAGCGAGAGCCGGAACGACAGATCCCGATCTTCCACGAACACGATGTCGCGATCAAATCCTCCGATTCGCCGAATGACGTCGGTTCGGGCCAGCAGCGTGGACACCCAAAACCCGCAAAACGACTGGGTAACGTGTTCCAAAGCCCCGCGGTCGACTCCGACGGGAGCGTCGAATCTTCGCTGGAAGGCTGCAAACGTACGGGTCAATCCGCCATTTGCGTCGACGCAGTAGGAGTCGGTGTAGCAGGCGCCGCAGTTCGTCCCTAGCTGCTCGAACGCATCTACCTGAATAGCAAGCTTTTCGGGCAGCCAAACATCGTCGGAATCCAGAAAGGCGATGTGTTCGCCCCGCGCCCGTTCGATGCCGAGGTTTCTTGCACTGCTGGAACCTTCATTGAGTTTTCGCAGATAGTGCACGTCGTGGCCTTCGGAGGCCAGCGAACGAATGGATGTTTCTACCAAAGCAGAAGATCCGTCTGTGGACCCATCGTCAACGACAAGCAATTCGAGAGGCGTGTACGTCTGCGCCAGAACGCTGCGAATCGCGGCGATCGTAGGTTCCGCACGGTTATACGTGGGGATCACGACGGAAATAAGGGGCTTCGAGATCATTGGCGTTTCAATGTCGGAATAATCCATATCGAAGTAGAGGTGGGTTGCACGCGATCACGAGTTGATGGCCGCGGCTTCTGGAGAACGTGTCGCGGTACGAATGGATCCGATCATCCACGTCCGGGTGACAGGATTAAACTGCTTAATGATGGTTGCGGGATTACCAAAAACCACCGAGTGGTCGGGAATGCTGCGAGTTACCATTGAATGTGCCGCAATCACGCAGTTTTTCCCGATCGTTAAGTTGCCTCTCGGCGAGATGATTGAAGCGCCATGACCAATCCAGGTGCCCTCGCCGATGTGAATCCTGCCATCTCCGGAGACGCCCTGGTCGATGATTGGAATGTCGATTGTCTCGTAAGAATGATTGTGATCCATGATCAGGACCATCTGTCCTATCATTACGTTCCGCTCGATGCGAATGAGGTTCCGTGCCGAGAGGATGGTGCCGAAGCCGACATGGCAGTTGTCATTCAGCACGATAGTGGGCTCGCCGAGGTAGTCGTCGGTGGCCACGTTCAGCCACGCGTATTCGCGCAGGCTCACGCAATTGCCGACGCTGATGCGGGTCGCCCGCGAGCGGCACACCCGGCTGGTGTAATGGAAGGATACGTTCTTCCCGATGGAGGCGAAAGGATAGGTCTTGCCGACCCAGAGGCTATACAGTTTAGTGAGTCCGCGCGGGAAAAGATCCAAAGGATCATCCATGGGGCGGCGTGGTTTGTTGGGATGCACCGGGTAACTCCTTCGAGGCGTATGGTGGGAAAAGCGCCAGGGGCGCTAGAGCGCGGCAGCCGACTCCGTATCTTTGCGACTGTAGGCCCGACTCTGCCGGTTCCAGGTGCGCAGGTGCGCTGTAGCGCAGGCCGCGGCGACCAGCGTGCAACAGACGAAAGAAAGCACGAGGTCCGGGATAGGTCGGGCGGCAAAAGCGAGGCGGCGACTGGCGAGCACGACGGCCAGCGCGGCCAGGCAGCCAAGGGCGGGTGCCAGAAACGTGGATCCATACTGCGACAGCCGCAGGCCAGTCAGGAAGCGCAGGCGAAGGATCTGGTAGAGATAGCCGATGGCGTTGGCAGCGAGAGCGGCGATCTGCGCTCCGACGGGCCCGAGCAGTTTAGCGGCTGGATAGACGGCTGCCAACATCACTACGGCCGTGATGGCGATGGCAGAGCGATGCACGCCGGGCACGCCGCGAGAAAACAGCAGCGTGGTGAGCAGGGAGTTGAGCACGGTCAGCAGCACGACGCCGGCGGCGACGGCCAAAGGGCCGGCAGCCGCGGCATAGCGCGCGCCATACGCAAGCCGGAGCATGGAGGGAGCCGATAACGCGACGAGGAGCGTTGCCGGGAGGCCCAGCAGGGCGAGCCAGGAGGTCACCTCGAGCAGGATTCGGTTGAGGCGCTCTGTATCCTGATGGATGCCGGACATCGCGGGCAGCAATGTCTGGCCGAGCATGTTGGTGATGAAGACCGATGGCGTCGCGACCAGGTTCACGGCCATGGAGTACAACCCGAGAGAGGACAGCGAGAACAGCCTGCCGAGAACGAAGATATCGGAGCGATTAATGATGAGGTTCAGCGGGGCCATGCCGAAAACGCCGCGCGAGAAGTTGAGCAGTTCGCGGGTGGCATGCCAGTCGATGCGCAGCCGGGGACGGCCGGGGCAGATGATATACGAAAGAACGAACCGGGATGCGTCCTCGCTGCAGTAGCCGATGGCGAGCGCCCAGACATCGCGCATGAAGAAGCTGAGGATGACGGTGATGGCGACGCCGCAGAGGCCGCCGCCGTTGGTGATCACGGCCCAGCGGCCCAGCTTCATGTGGCGCTGGATGAGGGCGCAGCGCGGGCTCATGGCGCCGTTGAAGAGCACACTGACCAGCGCGAGACGAAGCAAGCCGGACAACTCCGGGCGGCCGTAGAAGTGGGCGATCCAGGGCGCCAAAGCGCAGATGATGGCATAACAAACAGCGACGCGCGCGAAGCCCAGCCACCACGATGCGTTGAGGTACCTCGGCTCATCGCCATGCGGGGACTGGATGATCGCCGCGCGTTCGCCAACATCGGTGAGGGTTTGCACCACGGATGCGGACGAAAGGACGATCGCCATGGTCCCAAAGGCGTTGGGAGCCAGCAGACGCGTGAGGAGCATATTGCGGGCGAATCGCGCAGCCTGCTCGGCGACACTGCCCGATCCCAGCCACGCGCCGCCCCGCATGGCTTTCGCTCGCAGCGCTTCTCCCTTTAAGGCGTCACGGATGAATCCACGGGTGCGCTGATATGCGCCGGTCAGATTCATTGAGCCCAACTTACGGCCACGAGATTCGTCATCAATTCAGCTAAGACCTTCCGGGGGGGCGACCATGCACTGCATCGCGATGGGTGAGCGGAGAAACATTATCCGGGCGCGCCGCTGCATCGCACCGGTCGATCATGGCTAGCGGTCCGAATCCGGCTTGCGGAATACCGCGTGGATCGATTCGCCGCCGCCCAGCCAGGGCGCCATGGCGAGCAGGCCACGGAGAATTGTCATGCGCACGATCTTGCGCGCGGCGCGCCACGGTAGGTGGGCTTCGCGCCGATAAGCGACCGGAGTTTTCCGAATGCCGGCGAAGCTACAGACGTCGTGCCAGGCGTAGCGCAGGCTCGTTCCCACGGCGGGGTTGCGATGCGTTTCTACGGAGACCGGAACGAGGCCGGCGGATTCGGCCAGACATGTGAGAGAGGCGGGCGAGTAGTGGAAGAGATGGCGGGGCATCTCGAGGCCGTGCCAGTAACTCCGAAAGACGCGCCCTTCGGCGGAATCGATGTTGGGGACGAGGACGTAGAAAATCCCGCCTGGCTTGAGCCATTCCGCGATCCGCGCCATCACGCCCCGCGGCTCGTACAGGTGCTCGAGCACATCGAAGCAGGTAATGACGTCGAAGGAACCGGGCGAGAAGCGGGCATCGAGAACCTTGCCGTTGAATACGCTGGCCCCCGTCTTCTCGTGCGCCTGCTGTGCCGACTCCGCCGACATCTCTATGCCGAAGAGATTCCAGGAAGGTCCGCGCATAAACGCGAGGAAAGCACCGGAGCTGCAGCCGAGATCGAGCAGCGATCCCGAGTCCTTGTATTTCGATATCGCTTCCTTGCGGAAGCCCCACCGCTGCACCGGGGAAGCCTCACCCGCGGCGGAGATCAGGCGGTCGTAGGCATCCGTATAGTGCGCGCCCATGTCCGCGGGCTGGGGCGGGTCGGTGAGCCATACGAGCGAGCAGGCCGGGCAGCGCAGCAGCGTGTAGACTGTCCGGCGGCCGTGAAATCTGTCGGGGGCCTGGAGCCACACCTTCGCACCGGTTGCGGAGCAGATCGGGCAGGTCGCCGCATTGGGCGGAGCGGGGGTGGCCGCAGCGCCCGACGCCGCATCGCGGTCCAACACGGCAGTCACCGGTTTTGTGGGGTTGCTGTTCATCGCGGGGTTCACGCTTATACCGTAAATTCCGAGGCGCGACGGCTCTCGCGTTGCCGGACCGTGCGCAGGGCCACGCCAGGAGCCAGCCAGGTGAGCAGCCATTTTGCAGCCACGTTGATTCCGGGATTCATGCTGAGGGCCTTCGACGCGGCGGCGCGTGCTCGTGCGTGCTGGCCGGTTTCCAGGTAGTAGTTGACCCAGCCGCTGTGCGTGGAGGCAAGCTGGCGGCGGATAACAGAGCGGATCGCGGGGGATAGATCGGCTGCCAGCCGCATGAGCCCTTCCAGACGGAGTTGGCTGTCCTGCAGGAAAAAGTCCACCTTGTTCCAGTCCGCGCTGACGCCTACGTGACGACTGTCAACCGGCGCACGATCGAACCCAACCAGCGGACGGTTAACGTAGCAGAAGCCCGTCTGCATGGCGAGCCGGAACATGAATTCGCTGTCCTGGCTGTAGAGGATGCTCGGGTTGAATCCGCCAACTTTTCGCAGGAGATCTCTGCGCGAGATGAAGGAGGAGAGGCAGATGACCATACCCGCTCCGCCGGGCCGCACCAAAAGCCGGAGAGCCTCGGTGTTGATGCCCATCTCGCCCTCGTGCCGGTAACTCGAACTCGCCGCCTCGAACATGGTGCGCGTTTCCGAATGGTTAAAGAAGCGCACGTCGGTGTAGCACGCTTGGGATCGCCATGAGAACCGGTCAAGGGCACGCAATTGCCACTCCAGTTTGTCTCTTTCCCAGAGGTCGTCGGAGTCAAGGAAGGCAACCCATTCGCCCCGCGCTTCCTCGACGCCCCGGTTGCGGGCGATACTGGCTCCCTGATTGGGCTGGCAGAAGTAACGGATGCGGTCGCCGTACGCCTCACGAAGAATCGACCCGGTATCGTCGGACGATCCGTCATCCACGACGATGACTTCGAAGTCGGGGAAGCTTTGCGCGAGGACGCTGTCGATCCCCTTCCCCACTTTCTCGGCGCGGTTATAGGTCGGGATAACGACGGATACTTTGGGAATCATCAGAGTCCATTTCCTGGTGCAGTTTAAGCGCCGGGCTGTACGCAGACCGTGTCGCAGGAGGTGGCGTGACCGGCCTTCGCGGCGGTGATGGTTTCGCGGTAAACGTCGAGCAGAATCGATCCCGCCGCGGTCCAGGTGAGTTTGGGCAAGGTTGCCAAAGACGCGGCCCGCAGCCGCGCGAGCAGCGCGCGGTCCTGATGCAGCATCGAGATGTGCCGGGTGAGAGCCTCGACGTCGCCGATCTTGTGCATCAGGCCTGTGTTCATGTGGTCGCAGATTTCGGTGCAGGCTTCTGACGCGAGTGGAACGCAACCGCAACCCATGGCTTCGGTAATGACGAGGCCGAAGCCTTCTTCGATGCTGGGCAGAGCCAGGATGTCGCTGCGTCGCATAAGATCCGCGACGTCGGTGCGATGACCGAGCACCTTGACGCTGGGATGGGCGAGCATGGGCGCCAGCTTTTCCTGGTAAGCAGGGAGGAACTCTCCGGCGATGAGGAATGTTCCGTTTTGCGACGCGGGCGAATTGAGCCAGGCCTCAAGGGCGAAATGCACTCCCTTGCGCACAGCGCAGACGCCGACGAACAGCATGGTGAGCCCGCGGGCGCGATCGAGGATGCGGGAGCCGTCGGGGTAGTAGACAGTCTCGTCGTATCCATAGATATGGCGGGCCAGCTGCTCTTGTTTGAATCCCTTTTCGAGAAAGGTTTTGACGACAAAGTCTGAGGGGCAGAGCAAGCGTGTGGCGAGGCGATATTCCGCCTCTTCTTTCTCGAGCTTTCTCGTGTCGAAGGCGTGCTCGTGTTCGGGCGGCAGCGCCACGCCGAGGCGCTCGCATTCCTGCTGCACCACTTCCATCGCGAAGCGGGTATTCGCGTTGGGCCTCTCCAGAACAGTAGGGATTCCCAGCTGTGCCGCAGTCTTGAGCGTTTCCAGAGCGCCGGTGGGCCACGTGTGCACGATGTCAATCTTGCCCACCAGCTTGCGCAGGCGGCGCGCGACGATATGGTCGTGCAGCGCCACGGCTCGAGCCGTCCCGACCACGCGGTAGGGCAGGCGGAGCTGTCCCCGTTCCAGGGTCTGCTCAACCCGAACGCCGGCAGGGACCGGGCGGCCGAGCGATGCGGGGGCAACCAGCAATTCGGCGCCGGCCGCAGCAAGGCCGTTGACCTGCTGCCATGCGGTGTAGCAGATGCGGTCCGCCCCGAGACGCAGAGGAAAACTGTACAGCACGCGAACGCGATCGGTTAATTTCGTCATGGGTATTTTCGTGGCCGAAGAGACGGGCCAGCTTTCTTCCGCTTCAGGCTCGGATGAGCGACCGGCTGCGCGCTGTTTTCTGTTCGGAGGCCTGATGCAAAGGATCCTGGCCGGATCCGGTGCAGCCGGAGACGACTGCCGTGGCGAGAGCGGGCGAACCAGCCGGGGCGGCCGCTGTTGCTTCTGCCAGCCGAACCGCCGGCCGCCTTGCTTCGGAGACGACGACGGAGATGCAGGCGACCAGAGGGAAGAAGCCCATGATCAGCTGTGCCATGTAGTTGATCCCGAAGTGGGCAACCACAGTGGCGAAGAGTGACGATCCGAATGCCCAGAGCAGCCACTCCTGCCGGCGCGGTCCGCGGATCCGCTTTATGGCTTTTCCCAGCGATCCAAAACCGCGGCTGAAGATGCCTATATAGAAAATCAGAGTCAGCAAACCGCCGGTGAGGGCGACCGCAACAAACTGGTTGCAGAGGTCCCAGCTATCCCATCCCCAGTTGACGTAGGAAGGGGTACCGATCAGCCACCAGGCGGGAATGTGCTTCATGGTCATATCGACGAGCATGTAGCGCTGCTCGCCGGAGGAGGAGCCGGTGAGATCGATGCGGGCAATCAGCGCCCACACCGGCGCTTTCATGACCATCTGCAGTCCGATCAGGGCCGCGACGATTCCGTAGCGAACCAGGCGCATTTGCCGGCGCAGCGGCCAGAGGGCCAGACCGATGAAACTCCCCACGTAGGCCAGCCAGGAGGTGCTGGAGTTTGAGGTGGCGACCATGGCCGTGGCGCCTACAATGCCGGCGACGGCGATCAGCTTGCAGCGTCGTTGTGTCCAGAGCCACAGAAACACCGGAATCAAAACGCCGGAGAAGGCGCCGGCATACAGGCAGCCGAGCGTGGCTCCGGAACGAATTTTGCCGTTGCGGACAGTGACTTCGCGGGAGATGCCACCCATCAGCCCGAAGACATTGATATGGCCGACCTGTTCGTAGACCATGCAGGCGCCAAGAATGACGCAAAGCAGGGCCATGGTCTTGATGGTGCGGCGGACCGCATCGCCGTCCGTAATGAGGGAGCGAACGACTAGATAGCCGCCCAGTGTGTCGACGAGGTCTCCGGAGGCGTTGACCACCGCCGCCTGGTTCATGAACTCGAGGCACTGGGCGACGCCGGCAGCGGTAGCCCAGGCGATGACCATCCAGTCGATGCGAGAGAAGCCGCCAGGAAATTTGCCCGCATCCCTCCCTTTGCCGAAAGTGAGGCGGCGCGCCAAGCCGGTAAGGATGAGCACGCGAAGCGCGGTAAAGTGGAATCCGCCGAGGACAAGGACTTCCCCGACCGGGATGGTAAAGAACGCAAGCAGAAAGGGCGTAATAACTTTATTGCGGGGAAGCGTCAGGATCAGGACAATCGCGATGAGCAGGTAAACCGCGACGACGGGACTGATGGCGGAATCAAGCGCGCCGCCGCCGTATCGCAGGTTTTTGGGGACCATAGGAAACAGATTCTGCGCACAGGAGCGGCCGCGTGGGCGACGGAGTTCCTATGGGAGTGTTGTTCGATGCCGGGGAAAGGAACTGCCGCTGGGAGCAGCGGCAGTTCCGCGAAACGCAGATGTGAATCCTCTACTGCTGAGGAATCGTGCCGGTTAAGTTCGTCGGAGCCTGCGCGCCGTAATACTGGTAGGCGCCGCTGTCCCAGGCGGTGCTGGTCGGGCGGGTGACGACTCCCTGGCCGGGACAGACCATCGTATGGGTCGACGTGTTATAGGAGCAACCGTCGGTCGTGCCGTATTTACATGCGTTGGCTGCATCCACGCTGATGGCGCGCTCAGCGGTGTAGGAGGCCAGGTGCGAGCAGTAAGCCTGCACGTTGATACCCGCTGCGACCGTTTTGACGGTAGAGCCGGTTGGTCCGCAGGGGGTGCTGGAGTCGTGGGCGCAGTTATTCGCCGCGCCGCTTGGTCCCCTGGTTCCGGTTGTGTAGCCCTGGGAGGTGGCGGTCGCGTCCGTCATCACCACGTTGCTCGTGGAGTTGTATCCGCTGCAAGGCGTTCCGCTGGATCCATCCAGCGGCGTATTAATCAGGTGCTCGTTGGCGATGGTGAGGTATTGCGCTCCAGCCGAGATCGAGGGGCCTCCCAGGTAGCAGGGCTGGATGATATCGACGAAGGTGTTGTTGAACATGTACTGTCCGGCGGCGCCGGTATTGTTGCAGCCACCGTGCGGGGTCTCGCAGATGTCCCAATACTGCCCGCCGGTCAGATCGTAAAACACATTGTTGAAGTAATATTCAGCGGCCGTCGAGGAAGGTGCAGTTTGCAAATGTTCGAATCCCGCATTGGCCATGCCAGAATTGTCGTGCCGCATGATGACGTTATAGAGCACGTTCGGTGTGCTGCCGGAGTAGTCCTCGTTACACTCAAGAACATTCTGGTGACTCGTCCAGCTTCCCGAGCCGGTGGATTCGCCGTACGTCTCCGGATAAAAGTATTCGAGGACGACATCGTGGATGTCGTGGCAGTTCTGGCCCACTCCGTAGGTTGTATACCGCACGATCGAATCTTTGAAGTGGTAAAAGCTGGGAAAGGCTCCCCAAGCGCAACCGCCGGCCACGGAATCCGATCCGTCGATGACCAATTGCGTGATCGCCGCCAGATTCGTGTTGCCTCCTCCCATCAGGGTGCAGGGAATAGCCGAGTTGGCCTTGGTGCCGGTGGTGATGGTCCAGCCGTGCAGGTAGATGTTGTTGTAGAGCATAAGGCCAGGGTTGCCCCCAGTACCGTCATCCAGAATGTAGGATTCGTCCCCTCCCGACGGCGGAGAGGTGTTTTGGGCGCACAGCCCGGTCATCTCGAAGCTGTCCAGGTATATATAGCTGTTGTTGTTGTTCGAGGCGACGAAGAGCGTGTTGGCGAGCGTGTGAATGTTCGAGGATGGCGTCTGATAAGAGCATGACGAGACCGGCGTAGTGGAAGTGGCGTTGTCGCCGTTCAGGATCGGGCGGCACCACCCGGAGGTGCAGACCGAGGAGTTGTACCAGATGCGGTCCACGCCCACGTAAAAGCAAGTGGTCTGTGCTCCTTCGTAGGCGCAGGCAGACGAATTACCGCTCCAAATGATGTCGAAGGTCCCCCCAGTATAGGGAGTCAGATTGCTGTTCCCCTCGTGCCAGGTGTCGCCGCCCCGGAAGATGAGGCCGATGCCGGGATCGGCTGTTCCAGCACTGCCCAGTTTGTTCTGCGCGGTTAAGCAGGCGCCGGAGCAATTCGGCATGCCTGGCGCGTGCTCCCAGGGAGCGGTTTCGGTGAGGCCGCTGTTGGAATCCAATCCATTGGCTGCGATGAAGTAACAGTGGTTACCGGTAACGGGCGTGCCGGAGGGACATGCGCCCTGGGCAAACGATGCCGACGACATGAGAAAAAAGCCTGCCCATGCCAAAAGGAAGCAAATCAGTCGAGCTTTCATGCGAAAAACCTCGTGTTGTTTCCTGCCGCGGAGTGGTCTTCCAACGTGAGTATGAGGGTAATTCACGGCGGTTGTCTTCGGCAATGGAAAAATCACACTTTGGTAACGCGGAAACTGCACTCGTGAAAGAGGAAGTTGCGGCGTAGTTCTTTTTATTCTTTCATTTACTGTGGACGACAGGTTTCAAGACGCCGCGCTCGCTTCTATGCACAAAGGTAATCATGGCCAGCTACGAACGCGCGGCCCGGGTGGTCATCACGAGATGACAACCGCGGAGGCTTCGAGGAACTCCACGAGGAGCCTCTTTTTGGTGAGGGCCCAGGCGATCCGGCGTCCGCCAAACGCGACGGCAGGAACGGGTGGACGAATGATGATGGCGCCGACGGACTTTGAGAACGCGAGGTGTGCTTCGAGGTCCGGGACCTCATAGCACAAATGGTGCAGGCCGCCCCCGCGGCTCAGAAAGCGGGACACCGGGGAGTCCGGGTCGCCCGGCTCGACCAGTTCGATCGTCGCGTCCTCGGCGTGGGTGCGCAGGAAAGTGACGCGGACTTTTTGCAGCGGATCGTAGACGACGTTACCGTCCCACGTTGCACCGAGTGATGCGCCGAACGACGCGGCCCCTTCCTCGATCGATGCCACAACGAAGCCGACGTGGTGAAACCGGATGGGGGCTGGCGGGCACGATTGCGGGGATGCGCTATCCATTGGGCCTCAGTGCCCGCACAGCATTGCGTGTGGGTGCCGCACCATCCAGCTTGCAGTCCACGGATCGGCTGGCGTCCCAGCGAACGAGAAGACGTCCCAAAAGACGGTAGGTTCTGACCACACCGAGAATGCGAAACGGGGTCATTCTGAAGGAAGCAAGTTGCGCCTGATTCCACTCCCCGGTATCGGCAAAGGCGCGCGACCCGCCTTCGGCTGCGAGCGTGTGGAGGATATGGCCGGTGAGGAGCCAGTGAATGGCCCGGCCGCGGAACCGGGGAAAGACGTAAAAATCGAAAAGCTGTACATCCTTTGCGCCCATGGGGAAGTAGTACGGCGCGATGACGTCTCCCTGGATGGTCCATCCGAACCCGGCGAGATCGTCCCCGGACTCGACCATCCAGAGCGAGGCTCCTTTCGCGAAGCGTTCGCGGATATAGCGGCCGGCCAGGGTCGGGTTCCAGAAGCTGGTCATCTCCTGCAGGCGCGCGAGGCTCAGCTCCGAAAGCGCGGTGACCCGCCGGATGGCAAAGTTTCCCGGGACGTTCACCGGGCGCAGCGTGCGCTCGTCGAGATCGCAGTACAGCACGACCATGCGGCCGGCGGAGACGGATCGCGTGGCCGACAGCGCCGCGCGCTGAACCGTCTTCAGGAAACCGTTGCGCCGGAAATAATCGGTGAGGCGCGACAAGGACTCTCTCATGGCCATAGGGTGGATTAACTGCGGTTGGGAAGGGCGCCGGCCACCAGCTCGCGGAGGCAGGCGCCGCTCACCTGCTTACGCACCGTGTTTTGCGGCTGGCGGCGGGATGAAGCGATGCCGCTGGCCGCCGCCAGCAGGTACCGCAGCAAATGATGGAAGAGCATGATCGAGCGAATGCCGAGAACTCCCCAGAAACTGTGGTGCTTCTTCCAGTAGCGCAGGATAGAACGCTGCTGGGCGACGGCAAAGCGAACCGGATACGGTGCGGTAGTTTTGCCGCGGTCGTGAATGGCGCGGGCATCCGGACAGAAGGCAACCTCCCACCCGGCATTCCACGCGCGGCGGCACCAGTCGACGTCATCCCCATACATAAACAGGCCCTCGTCGAGCAGCCCGACCTCATCGAAGGTTTCGCGGCGGATCATGGAGAAGCACCCGACGATAACATCCACCGTGATCATACGGTCGTGCGGGAACCAGAACATGTGCTCGCCGGCGAAAAATTTCGAGCCTTTGAAAAGGCTTTCGAGGCGCGATGCGGAACAGAAATTATTCCAGAGCGTGGGGAAGCGGCGGCACGTGCTCTGCATGGTCATGTCGGGATTGAAAACGCGGGGACCAACATTGCCGACAGCCGGATTGCGATCGAGGAAGTCGGCGAGCGTATCGAGGCATCCAGGAAAGACGATGACGTCAGGATTGACCAGCGCAATGTACTTGCCCTGGCACTGGCGGATGGCGACATTGTTGCCTTTCGCGAACCCGAGGTTTTCGCTGCTGCGGATCAGCTGCACCCACGGGAACTTCCCCTCAACCATCGCGACCGTGTCGTCGGCAGACGCGTTGTCGACGACGAAGACTTCCATGCTGCGTTGCGGAGGCGCCTTTTCCAGGCTATCGAGGCAAAGCTCCAGGTAATGGGAAGCGTTCCAGGCAACGATGACGACGGAAAGATCTGTATTGGGTCCAGACGTGAACATCGATTTCAGTTATTTGAAGTAGAAGCCCTGGGATCCCGCATCGTTCGCAGGCTTTTGGCGCGCAGAATTTTCTGCAATGCGGCGCCCACACCTGCAATGGCTGACGAAATCACACTTGCCGATGCGCATAACGGTGCGATCTGTGTAATGTCGAGCCCGGAGAAGCCCTTCTTGAAGTGGTAAACCCCGGGATTCGCCTTCGGATCGATCCCTCCTAGGTCATAGAGCCGAATTCCTCGCT
>DATDHZ010000014.1:0-50087 GCA_036521315.1 Acidobacteriaceae bacterium | reverse complement strand
GTGTTCGATGGGGTTGCCGTGGAGAGATGCGCAGCCTGCGAGGGGCTCATGGCGATACGTTTGCACTTGGCCAGTCAACGGACTGGGGCCGTATCCGTCTGAACTAGCACAGAGTACGACTGAGAACGACAGCGATTGCTCGTGGAGTGCTGGATCTGTCGCCGATTTCGATTCTGGGCCTTAGTTTCTCGTGCGTTTTGGCTGGGAGTTTGTTGTGGATTGCGGTGCGTCCGGTGCAAGCCGGCGGCTCCGAGGAAACACGCGACCCTGACGCGGTTTGTGCGTCCTGCCACAGGGCGATTTATGAGCGCTATGAGCGAACGCCGATGGCGAACGCGAGCGGTGCTGCCGCGGCCGGATTTATTCCTGCAGATTTTGAACACGCTGCTTCGGGGATTCACTACAGGATCACCGAAGAAAGCGGACACGTGTGGCTCAGCTATGAGCGGAACGACTTTGCGCGTCTGCTGGATGGGCGGCAGGAGTTGCGGTACTTCGTGGGATCGGGCAGGCGGGGGCGGACGTACCTGTTCGAGCAGGAAGGGTACTGGTTCGAGGCGCCGATCAACTGGTACGCAAAGAGGCAGGTGTGGGATATGGCGCCGCATTTTCTGACCGCGCGGGAAATGCCATTGACGTTGCCTGTAGATCCTGGATGCCTGCATTGCCATGCGTCGGGAGCAGCGTCGTCGTTGCCGGATGCGCGGAATCACTATGCAGGGGATCCATTCGCGAGGGGCGGGATTAAGTGCGCGGCGTGCCATGGGGATGGGAGTGTGCATGTTGCGTCGGGAGGCAAGGTGCACATGCTGAATCTCGATGGCCTGGAGCCGGTGCGACGGGACTCGGTGTGTTTGAACTGTCATCTCGAAGGGCAGGCAGTGGTGCAACGGGAGGGCAGGCAGATTGAAAAGTTCACGCCGGGCGATGATCTGTTCGATTATGCGTTGTACTTCGTGTATCAGAGTGAACGCGGATCGGGCGGACGAGCGACGAGCCAGTGGGAAGCGCTGTTAAAGAGCGCGTGCAAACAGAAGTCGGGGGACAAGCTGACGTGCACGACGTGTCATAATCCGCACGGATCGCCGGCTCCCGAAGAGCGCGTAGGGTTTTATCGGCAGCGTTGTCTGAGTTGCCACAACGAGGCGGGATTTGCGGAGCGGCATCATGCAGAGAATCCCGACTGCACGGCGTGTCACATGGCGCGGCCGCCCTCCAACGACATCGCGCATGAACAGGTGACGGACCACTGGATCAAAAAGCGGGTGAGCCAGGAGCGGTTACCGCTGTCGACGAGCGGAGAGCTGGTGACGGTGGCAGGGATGGCGGCGAGCGACCGGGACCTGGGCCTGGCTTACGCGCAGATGGCGGCGCGCGGCGACGAGGCGGCAGGCGTGCGTGCAATGTCGCTGCTCGAGAAGGCGGAGAGTGGAGCGGCGCGGGAAGATTATGACCTGCATGCGCAGCTAGGATTCCTGGAACAGCTGGATGGGCAGGGGGAGAAGGCGACGCGCGAATATCAACATGCATTGGCCATAGATGGGTTTGATTCGCTAGCCGCGGGGGATCTGGCGCTGCTGGAAGTGCGGAAGCACAATACGTCGGAGGCGATTCAGTTGTGGCGCGGTGTGGTGGAGCATGATCCAACCCAAGTGAAAGCGGGGATGAACCTGGCGGTGGTGGAGTGCTCGGTGGGCGAACGCGACGCGGCCTTGGCGACGCTGGAGCGGGTCCGGCTTTTCGCACCGGATGACGATCAGGCGAGAAGCTTTGAGGCACAAATCCGGGCGGGGGAACAGAGTTGCGAGAGGCGTTGAGGTTCCGATGCGCGGGAGGTATCCCGGAAGTGAAGACCGTGAAGTTGTGTCACAGAATGACATGCTCAAGAAGGGAATGCGCGCAACCAATGGGTATGGGAGCGGGCGCGGAAGGCAGGGCGGATTCAGGGTGTCGCGCACTGAGTCTGGGCCGGATGAGATGACGAGGCGAAAGGGGAGTTCCCGGGGGCAATGCCTGGTTGCGGGTGCAGAAGAATCAATCATTTGGATGAGGCAGAGATCAATCGTTTGATCTGCCGCCGGAGCGAGATGGCGGGAGACAGGCGGCGGTTTTCCGGGGAGCATAGGGCTCTCGGTAAGCCCACTATTTGATATGACATTTAACGGGGAAATTGAATGCGTTGTTTGGAGGGTTGCCCGGTAAATTCGGGAGATTGCGGGGTCGGTTTTGTAGCGTTGGAACGGGCTGGAAACAGCGGGAAAATCGAGTAAATCGCTTTAATTAGGAAGTTTACTCGTAGACACGCACGGGGCGGGTGGTGACGGCGCGGCGTGGGCCATCGAAGAGGTCCAGTTGCGAGAATGTCATGTCGTTTTCTGCGCGAGAGCTTGTACGAATCTTGCAATTGGACGTTGACAGGGGCGACGCGAGTTGCGTATGGTTGCGGTTTACCTCCGGAATCGTCATTTTCGCTCTCCCATAAGTTGAAGACTAGGGAGCAGCGGTCCCGGAATCCTTAGCGAACCTGCCACCGCGGCAGGGTAGCCTTGCAAGCCGACTAGCCGCAACACGCCTGCCACTCGGCAGACTCAAGACAAGTTGACAGAAGCACCACGCTACATTTTTCAGGAGACCGCATGAACAGATACCTGCGTACAGCGCTGGCGCTGGCGTTATTCGCCTGCGCGAGTTTGCTCTTCACTGTGCACACCAGTGCGCAGTCGGTATATGGGTCGATTTTCGGCACCGTATCCGATGCCTCAGGGGCGGCCGTTCCCAACGCGACAGTGACATTAAAGGACGAAGCCAAAGGCACCGTCGTCACAGCCACGTCGAATGGATCGGGCGACTACAGCGTTCCCCACCTCATCCCCGACGTCTACGACCTCAAAGTGACGGCCAAGGGCTTCAAGGCATTTGAAGCCAAGGCGATTCCGGTGTTGGCGGACACAGCGCCGCGCATCGATCCAACCCTCGAAGTCGGCGCCGAGAATACGACGGTAGAAGTGAATGCCGACCAAGAGCCGGAGCTCAAGACGGACCGTGCCGATGTCTCGACGGTTTTCGATCAACAGCAGGTTTCGAGCCTGCCGATCGGCGATCAGAATTTCACCAACCTGCAATTGCTTGTTCCGGGTGCACAGCTTCTAGGCTGGTCGCATGCGGCCGATGAGAATCCGCAGGGTTCAAAACAGATTCAGGTAGACGGCCAGGCCTTTGGCGGCACTGCCTTTGAGCTGGATGGCACCGATAACCAGGATCCGATCCTGGGCATCATTGTCATTAACCCGGCGATGGACGCGGTGACAGAAACGAAGATCACCACGCAGAACTTCGACGCCGAGTTGGGCAAAGCAGTTTCAGCAGTTGTGACCGCGCAGACGCGCTCGGGCACCAACACCTTCCACGGCAGCGCATACGACTTCCGCACGGGCAATGCAAACGTGGCCCGCGATCCCTTCAGCCAGGCGCCGTTGTCTTACACCAATGCGAATGGGCTGGCTCCTTCGATCCCTGCCGGCTTGAAGAATCGTTTTGGCGGTTCGATCGGCGGACCGATCAAGAAGGACAAGGCGTTCTTCTTCTTCAACTATGAAGCTCAGCGCCAAAAGGTTGGCACCTCTGCGACCGATACACTGCCCACGACGAACCTGACTGAAAGCGCTTTGGGCAATTCTGTTGGACCGGGCTTTGACGGAGCTAACACCGTTGCGGGCGCCGACTTCGGCGAGTATGAAAAGCAGTTCGGTGCGGCGGGCATCATCTACAACACCACGGGCGCGACGCCGACACCATTCCCGGACAACGTAATTCCGGCTGCGATGCTCTCTCCGCAAACACTGGCTCTGCTGAAGCTTTTGGAGCCGGACACCAAGGGCATTACGCCGAATTCAATCGGCTCCCAGGGCAACCTTGACCAGAACTTCCACGAATCGGGCACTGGGCTTTTCAACAGCAACCAGTGGACGGCTCGCGGAGACTACACGTTGAGCGACAAGGCGCATGCGTTTGCGCGCTTTTCTCGTTTCTGGGACACGCTTTCAGGAACGGTGATGTTTGGTCCAGCGGGCGGTCCGGGATTCGGCATCAACAACTACGGCGGCAACTCAAACGGCGCCAACGACAGCTTGGCTTCGGGCATGGATATCGCGATCAATCCGAAGCTGCTGACGGACTTCCGACTGGGCTACTACCGCTACAACGTAATCGACTCGAAGCATGACCAGGGCACGGAGTTCGCCAACCAGCTTGGCATCCCGGGCATCAACATCGGTGGATCGATTACCTCGGGTGCACCAGGATTCAACATCACCAACGTGCCGGGCGGTTCGGGTGGAACGAACGGGACGGTGTATGGTGACGGCCTGAACGTCGACCGCTGCAATTGCCCGCTGATTGAGCGCGAGGACCAGTTCCAGATCGTCAACAACTGGACCAAAGTCATTCGCAATCACACGGTCAAGATTGGCGCCGACCTGCGCTACGGCCGCAACCTGCGCGTACCATCCGACAACGACCGTGCCGGCCTGATGAACTTCAATGTTGGTCCTACGGAAAATCCTGCCGCCGCAACGCCGGGCGGACTCGGATTTGCTTCGTTCATGCTGGGCGACGTGACCAGTTTCAATCGCTATGTGTCCACATCGACGAACGCCAAAGAGTTCCAGAAGCGCGCGTTCTTCTATGGACAAGACACTTGGCGCGTAACCCACGCACTCACGCTGAACCTTGGTTTGCGCTGGGAACTGTACTTCCCGGAGACGGTCAACGGTCCAGGCAACGGAGCTTTGCTGAATATCAACGACGGCTATCTGCACGTAGCCGGCATTGGCGGCAATCCCTCTGATCTGGGCTGGGGCATCAAGAAGAGCAAGCAGTTTGCTCCTCGTCTTGGAGTGACCTATCAATTCGATCCGAAGACCGTGGTGCGCGCCGGTTATGGGCGCAGCTTTGACACCGGTGTATTCGGCTCGATCTTCGGCCATACCGTTACGCAGAACATTCCGGTTCTGGCGAACCAGCAAATCAACTCGCCCTCGACCACCAACCCAGCATTCACGCTGGCAGTTGGCCCAGTTCCTTATACCCCGGTACCGGTTCCCGCCAATGGGCTATTGCCGAATCCGGGATCTTCGATCAGCTCGAGCGCACGCCATGATCCGCTCAACTTCCCGTCGATCGATGCGTGGAATCTGGCCGTGGAGCGCGCACTCACCGGGACGATGTCGTTAACCGTGGCCTATGTGGGCAACAAGGGAACTCACACTCTTGGCGACGGCGACAGCAACGGCACTAATCCCAATGAGGCAGCCATCACGCTGCCGGGTCAGTTCAGCGTGAACGGCCAGACCCTGCACTACGATCCAAGCGTGCCTCAAAACACGATTGGAGCGGATGGCGGAGTCCAGACCGGAAACCTGTTGCAGCGCTACTATGGCGGATCGTTGCCGGCATGCCGCGATGCAGCTTACACGACGCCGACTGAACCGCTGGTCACGCCAGGCATGTGCGGCTGGACGAACAGCATTGCGTACCGAGGCGATGACCAGAACACCGAATTCGATGCTCTGCAGGTAACGCTGGCGCAAAACATCACCAAGGGGCTTGCGTACACAGCGAATTACCAGTGGGCCAGCGCATTCGGCGAGACGTCGAACTTCTACACCTGGAGCCACTCGCTTACGCACCTGCGTGACAGCCAAGTGCGCGATCAGCAGCTCACGATGTACGGCAGTTATGACCTTCCATTTGGCAGGGGCAAGCAGTACATGGCCGGCGCCAACCACCTGGAAGATCTGATTGTCGGGGGCTTCCAATTGAGCGGCGTTACGACCTGGGGTGGCGGCTTGCCGTTCACTGCAAACTACAATGAGTGCGGAGCCAACCTCAGCACCGTCCCGAATCCCGCAACCAGCAGCGGTTGCGCTCCAAGCGTGGTTCAGGGTCGTCGCATGCAAACGAGCCTGACCAAGTACGTGGCGAACGGCACGGGCACGGGCAGCCGTACCTTCTACGATAAGCAGATTCCGGGGTCTTTGACCAAGCCCGCGGACGTAGCGGCCGGTACGGGCGTCTTCCTGAATCCTGGGCTGGATACCTTCGGAAACTCGGGGCTGAATACTTATCGTGGGCCGCGGTTCTTTACGACCGATCTGGCCATCACGAAGTCGTTCAGCATCTGGGAGAACGTTGCTACCAAGTTCCGGATGGATGCGTTCAATGCTTTCAACCACATCACATCGGGTAACCCGGGCGGCTCCATTGAGTCGACGGGCACTATTTCGAGTGAAGGCGGCGGATGCGGAGTCGGCAACGACTGCGGGCCGCGCCAGCTTGAATTCTCGCTTCGCGTACAGTTCTAAGTTCGCGCAGGAACCGCAACAAACACTGAGGGGAGCTGATCGCTCCCCTCTTCTTTTTGGAACATTGCTCGAGTCGGACGAGTTTTGGCGTCTGGCGAGACTGCCGCAAATCGGCAGAGAGTTAGACTGCAGATAGCAGAATTCTTATGTATCGTCTGATTGTTCTTCCATCTATCTTTGTATTCCTCGTTGTGGCGAGCCGTGCGCAATCGACGCAATCTGCGGCACCAACAGGGACAGACCGCAGCGTGGCTGCGCCCACCTTCGACTCAGCCAAGGAACTTGCCGCAAAGGGGCGGGTGGACCAGGCGATGGCGCAACTGGATCAGCTGGCCAAGCAATCGCCAGAGCCGGCGGGCGTGGAGCGGCTGCGAGGCCTCATCCTGTATCAGCGCGAGCAGTTTAGGGATGCCATTGAGTCGTTTTCGAAAGCCGAGGCGCAGGATCCGACCGATCACGAATCGACCGAGATGCGCGGGGTGAGCCTATTCCGGGCGGGCCGCACGCCGGAGGCGATTCCGTTTCTCGAGAAGGCGCGCACGCCGGTCGAGAACGCGAACATCGATCCCAATTATGTGCTGGCGCTTTGCTATGCGGACGTGCAGCGGTATGACGATTCACGGCGTGCCTTCGCGACGCAGTTTGGATTTGAGCCAGACTCGGCCCAGGCGTACTTGCTGGCGGGACGGATGTTCCTGCGCAGGGAGCTTCGCGAGGAAGCTGGGGTGGAGGCTGCGAAGGCGCTTGAACTTGATCCGACGCTGCCGCTGGCGCATGAGTTGCTGGGCGAGGTGGCGCTGGGGCATGGCAACACTGCCACTGCAATCCAAGAGATGGAAGCGGAGCGGAAGATCGATCCGCTGAATCCGGATCTCTATGACCGGCTGGGCGATGCCTACGTTCGCTCGGGGCAATACTCGAAAGCGCAAGAGGCACTTGATCGGGCAGTGCTGCTGGAGCCGCAGGCGACGGGCCCTTATATTTTGCTGGGGGCAGTGTTTCTGAAGTTGAATCATCCGATCGAGGCGCTGCACTACCTGGATCACGCGGTGAAGATGGATCCGAGGAACTATATCACGCACAACCTGATGGGGCAGGCGTATCGCGCGACGGGGCAAGTGGCGGCGGCGAATCGCGAGTTCCAGATGGTGGTGGATCTGCAGCATCAAAACGACCCAAGCCCGGCGGGGAAGTAGGTCGTGGGCGGACAGAAGCTCGCGGTGCTTGTTGGCGCCGTGTGTGCGTTGGGGAGCGTGGCGCTGGCGCAGACGGCGGGGAGCGATCGAAGGACACGTCTGGAGCAGGCGGATGCGGCATTTCATGCCGGTTATGCCGC
Source organism: Acidobacteriaceae bacterium (assembly GCA_036521315.1). Taxonomy (GTDB): domain Bacteria; phylum Acidobacteriota; class Terriglobia; order Terriglobales; family Acidobacteriaceae; genus Palsa-343. Next base: position 42,389 of record DATDHZ010000014.1, on the reverse strand, counting down.
GCAACAGAGCGGGAATCTCGAAGAGGCACGGACGAAGTATGCCGAAGTGGTGCGCCTGGCACCGCAGATCGCCGAGGGACACGAAGCACTGGGCACGATGCTGGTGCAATTGAATCGGGCAGTCGAGGCGATTCCGGAGCTGGAGAAAGCGATCTCGCTGAAGCCCGGCGACGCGGGGGAAGAAGCGAACCTGGGGCTGGCCTATGCGCAAGTCGGCAATGCGGCCAAGGCGATTCCGCATTTTGAGGCGGCGGTCACTGCGGGGGCGACGGGACAGACCCAGCTGGACGCGGGGTTCCATGACGCGTATGGACGGGCGCTGGCGGCGACGGGCAGGCCGTCGGAGGCGGCTGCGCAATTTGAAACTGAGGAACAGCTGACGGGACCGCGGGCGGATCTGGAAGATGCCATTGGATCGCTCGATGCGCAGCAGAACCAGTGGGACGACGCGAAAGGACATTTTGAGCGGGCACTGGCGCTGGATGGATCGCTGGAGCGCGCGCGGGTTCACCTGGGAGTTTTGCTTCGCGAGCAGCAGGATTTGCCGGGCTCTCTGACAATGCTGGAGGCGGCGGCGAAGGCGAATCCGACAGACGCGAACGCGGCGCTGGAATACGGGAGAACGCTGGCGGCGGCAGGACGCGATGACGATGCGGCTGCGCAGTTTGAGAGAGCGCTCGAAGCGGATGCTGAACTCTCAGGCGCGCCGCTGGAGCTGGCGATGGCGTTGCAGAGGCTGGGACGACAGCAGGAAGCGATTCCGTGGTTTGAAAAAGCAGTTGTGCAGGATCCGCATAACACGACTGCCCTGACAAACCTGGGACTGGCGCAGACTCTGACGGGGAAAGCGAAAGAGGGACTGGAGAGCCTGGAACGTGCAGCGGCATTGGAGCCAAAGAATCCGACAGTAATCAAGGACGAGGGTGTCGCGCATGTGCAGTTGTCGGCGTTTGATGAGGCAATCGCGGATTTTGAGAAAGCACTGACGCTCGATTCGAACGATCCGCAACTGCACTACGATCTGGGGCTGGCCTACAAATTCAAGGACCGGTATGAGGATGCGATCCGTGAATTGAGCAAGGCGGGGGAGATGGATCCGACGCTGCAGGATCCGCCGTACACGCTGGGGATTCTGCTGATGCAGATGGGCAGGCTGGACGATGCGGTTCTGCAAATGAAGAAGGCGGTGGCGCTGCGGCCGGAGAACGGCGATGCATGGTCGATCTTGGGGAGTACGTTGAAGCAGGATGCGCGCTTGCCGGAGGCCGCGGATGCACTGCGGAAGGCGATTCCTCTGCTGCCCGGACAGCCTGGGCCGCGTGTGACTCTCGCGGGCGTGCTGGCTGAGGAAGCAGGGAATCTAGCGACCGAGGCGGATGCGGCAGGTGCCGGTGGCGATGCGGCGAAAGCAGCGGAGCTGCGTACGCAGATGGCGAGCCTGCGAAGCGAAGCCGCGGAGCTGCGCAAAGAGGGAGCCGAGCTGGCGCGGAGTGCAGTGAGCCGGCAGAGGGCCAACTTTGCGATGAACGCGGGGAACCAGCTGATGCTGCGGGGGCAGGTGGGAGACGCGATCGCGCGGTACCAGGAGTCGGTGGCGGCGGATCCGACGTTTGCGGATCCGCACAATCAACTGGCGATTGCATACGAAAGGCAGGGGCGGGCGGAGGATGCGGGGGCGGAGCGGGCTAAGGCGAAGGAACTGTCGAGCGAGAAGTAGCGATCGTGCGTGAGGCTGGTCGTCTTCCATCCTTTCCGCGGAAGAAAGCGGAAAGGGAGGGGCACGGAGTTGGTGTGCGTGGGGTGCGGTTGGTTGGGAGAGAGCGATGAGCGCTGAGATTCGGATTCCTTCGCTGCTGAAGATTGGCGGAGGTTCGTTTAGTGAAGCTGGTTCGCTGCTTGCCCGACTGGGCTGCAAGCGACCGCTGATTGTGACGGATCCTTTCCTGCTGAAGCAGGGGCTTGCGTCGAGATTGCAGGAGCAACTCGAGGAGGCGAGGATTCTGGCAGCGATTTTTCACGAGACGGTGGCCGATCCGACGTCGGACGTGGTGGATGCCGGAGCGCGCGTATTTCGCAAGGGCGGCCATGACAGCCTGGTGAGCCTGGGCGGCGGAAGCCCCATTGACACTGCAAAGGCGATGGGGATGCTGGTCGGGAATGGCGGGAAAGTGCGGGACTACAAAGTGCCGCATTCGATTCCCTTGGCTGGGCCGCCGCATGTGGCGATACCAACGACGGCAGGGACGGGTTCGGAGGTGACTCGATTCACGGTGGTGAGCGATGCCGAGACCGGGGAGAAGATGCTGATCGCGGGCGGGGTGCTTACACCGACGGCTGCGTTGGTGGACTATGAGCTGACGATGAGTATGCCGGCGCGTTTGACTGCAGATACGGGCACAGATTCACTGACGCATGCGATTGAGGCCTATGTGAGCCGCAAGGCGAATCCATTCACCGATGCGCTTGCATTGACGGCGATGCGGGTGATCTGGCGGGTGCTGCCGGTATGTTTCCGCGACCCGGGGAACCGGGCGGCGCGCGAGGCGATGATGCTGGCTGCGACGCAGGCGGGCATGGCGTTTTCGAACGCGAGTGTGGCGCTGGTGCATGGGATGAGCCGGCCGCTGGGAGCGCACTTTCATATTCCGCACGGACTCTCGAATGCGATGCTGCTGCCGGCGGTGACGGAGTTCTCTGCGGGGGCTGCGATCGAGCGGTACGCGGATTGTGCATGGGCGATGGGCATTGCGGCAGCGGACGACACGACGGAGAAGGGAGTCGATGGGCTGATTCGGGGGTTGTATCGGCGGAACGCGGAACTTGAGGTACCTAGTCCGAAGCGATTCGGGATTGGGGAGAAAGAGTATTTCGCGAAGATTCCTCTGATGGCGGAGCAGGCGCTGGCCTCGGGATCGCCGCAAAACAATCCGCGGATACCGACGGCGCCGGAGATCGATGCTCTCTATCGGAAGTGCTGGGAGGGCGCGTCGGAAAGCTGAGCGAGCGTTCAGGATTCGCCCATCGCGTTGGAGCTGCGGAGTAGAATGCTCTTTCACATACAAGGAGAGCCATGATTCGGTGCTGTCGCATCGTTCTGTTTGCGCTGGTGATGTTTGTTGCTGGAACTGGTGCGGGCCGATCGTTGCACGCGCAAGAGCGATGGAGCGAGGAGAAGGCGAACGCGTGGTATGCAGCGCAGCGGTGGCCGGTGGGCGCGGACTTTTTGCCGTCGACGGCGATCAATGAACTGGAGATGTGGCAGGGGGACACTTACGATCCTGCGACGATCGACCGCGAGCTGGGGTGGGCGGAAGGGATCGGGATGAACACGATGCGCGTGTTTCTGCATAACCTGCTGTGGGAGCAGGATCCTGAAGGGTTCCAGAAGCGCATGGATGATTTTCTGACGATTGCAGCGCGGCATCATATCCGCCCCATGTTTGTGCTTTTCGATTCGTGCTGGGATCCGTTTCCGAAGCTGGGGCCGCAGCATCCGCCGATTCCCGGGGTACATAACTCGGGATGGGTGCAGGCGCCTGGCGCGAAGATCCTGGCTGATCCAAGGCAGTATGGGAAGCTGGAGGAGTATGTGAAGGGCGTAGTGGGCGCGTTTGCGAACGATCCGCGCATCCTGGCATGGGATATGTGGAACGAGCCGGACAACGGCAACGACAGTTCGTACGGCAAGGGCGATCCGAAGGACAAGAACGAGCTTATTGAGAATCTGCTGCCGCAGGTGTTTGCATGGGCACGGGCGGAGCGGCCGATGCAGCCGCTGACAAGCGGAGTATGGCATGGCGATTGGAGTTCGCTGGCGACGATGACGCCGGTGGGACGTATCCAGATTGAGCAGTCGGACGTGATCAGTTTTCACGACTATGGCTGGCCGGAGACGTTTGAAGGACACGTGAAGATGCTGGAGCAGTTTCATCGACCCCTGATTTGCACGGAGTACATGGCGCGAAATGTGGGGAGCACGTTTGACACGATTCTGCCGCTGGCGAAGAGGTATCACGTGGGCGCGATCAACTGGGGATTGGTGGCGGGCAAGAGCCAGACATGGATTCCGTGGGACTCGTGGCAGCGGCCCTATGTGACGGAACAGCCGATGACGTGGCAGCACGATGTGTTCTACCCAGATGGCAAGCCATATCGGGAGCGCGAGGCGGAGATTATTCGGAATCTGACCACCTGCGGTGGGGCCAACTGCCGCTGACCATCTGCGATGAGGCCAACTCCACCTGCGGTGGGGCCAACTGCCGCTGACCATCTGCGGTGGGGCCAACTCCACCTGCGGTGGGGCTAACTGCCGGGCGCAAGTGCGTGGGTTAGCAGGTCAGCGAGTCAGCAAGTTCGCGAGACGGCTCGGGACGTTTGGATTGGGGGCGGCGGTCCCGTCAGAATGCAGTGCATCGAATGGCGCTGCGAAGCGCTATGCTGATGCTGCGATGAAGAGCCCGCGCAATGTGTTGCGGTGGTTGTTTGATGGCCGCAGGGGACCGGCGGACAAGCTGATTCCGCGCTGGATCTTTTTGCGTGCGCTGGCGCTGATTTACTTCTCAGCGTTCTATTCGCTTCTCTTCCAAATCAAGGGGCTGATCGGGCCGCGGGGGATTCTGCCAGCGGGGCAGTATCTGGCCGCAGTGGGGCGATCGCTGGACGGCGATTTGAAGTATTGGTATGCGCCATCGGTATTTTGGTTTTCGTCGAGCGACCGAATGCTGATGACGGCGACGTGGGTCGGGTTGATCGCGGCTGTGATCGCGTTCCTGAATGTGTGGCCGCGGCTGAGTTTTTTTGTGTGCTGGGTTTGCTTTCTCGCGTTTGTCGCCTCGTCGAGCGAGTTTTCAAGTTATCAGTCCGATGGGATGCTGCTGGAAGCGGGATTTCTGGCGTTGTTTTTTGTGCCTCGTGGATTGATGCCGGGGTGGGGTGCGCAGTGGCTGCCGCCGCGCGCGAGTTTGTGGCTGCTGCAGTGGGAGTGGTTCCGAATCTATTTCGAGTCGGGGATGGTGAAGCTGCTGAGCGGTGACGAGCAGTGGCGGCACCTGACGGCGATGGACGAGTACTACCAGAACGGTCCGCTGCCGACGTGGATTGGCTGGTATGCGGAGCATTTGCCGCACTGGTTTCAAGCGGCGACGGCGCTGGGGACGCTGGTGATGGAACTGGGCATCGTGCTGATGCTGTTTTTTCCGCGACGGGTGCGGCTGATTTGCTTCCTGATTGTGACGCCATGGGAGATCGGCGTGATTGTGACGGCGAATTACACGTTCCTGAACTACCTGGTGCTGGCGCTGGGATTCTTGCTGCTGGATGACCGGACGCTGCGGCGGCTTGTTCCTGTGCGGTGGAGGCCGGAGGAGCCGGTGCAGGAAGTTGACGAGGACGAGCGCGAAGAGGAGATCCTGTCGCTGCTTGCGACCGATGGGAGCGCGACGGCGAAGGATGCGGTGGTCAGCGCGGCGTTGGAGATGGAGGAAGAGTTTGCGGAAGGGAGCAAGTCCCGGGGATGGAGAGGAAGGCTCGCGGGGCATAGACGGGCGTTGGGACTTGCGGTGAGCGCAGTGATGCTGACGTGGATCGCGTATGACACGACGGCGGAGATGATCGGCCTCCCACTTCGTGGATCTGTTTTGCCGATGGCACCCGTGGAATGGTTAGAGCCTTTTCGGATTGCGAATCAATATGGGTTGTTTGCGGTGATGACGCGGGGACGGTACGACATTGAGTTTCAGGGATCGAACGATGGGGTGAACTGGACGCCGTATCTGTTCCGAAACAAACCGCAGCTGCTGAATGAAGCGCCGAGGATCTATGCGCCGTATCAGCCGCGGTTCGACTGGAACCTGTGGTTTGCGTCGCTGGGGGATTGGCATGGGAGCCAGATTGTTCCGCTGACGGAAGAGCGGCTGTTGGAGAATGATGGGGATGTGCTGGCGTTGTTTAAGGGAAATCCATTTCCGCAATCGCCGCCAAGGCTGGTGCGCGCGGTGCTGTGGCAGTACTGGTTTACCTCGATGGATGAGAAGCAGCGCACGGGAAACTGGTGGCGGCGGAAATTGCTGGGGTTGTATGCGCCGGAGCTGACGCGGGGGGCGGATGGCAGGTTTGCCGTAGTGGAATGGTCGGAAGAGCTTGGTCCGCATGATTGAGCGGAGGGGTCAGAGATTGGGTGGCCAGTGAAAAGCGGAGCGTTAGAGATTCACGAGGTAAGCGGATGACACGCGCGATCGTGGTTGGGGCGGGGCCGAACGGGCTGGCGGCGGCGATTGTGCTGGCGCAGGAGGGTTTGCGTGTGGAGGTGTATGAGGCGGAGGCGGAACCGGGCGGGGCGGCGCGTACGCTGCCGCTGACTCTGCCCGGATTTCTGCATGATTTTGGATCGGCGGTGCATCCGATGGCGGCGAGTTCGCCGTTTTTCAAGACGCTGCCGCTGGAGAAGTATGGTCTGGAGTGGGTGCATGGATCGGCGACGCTGGCGCATCCGCTGGAGGATGGGACCACGGTCGCGCTGCCGCGGGAGATGAGCGCGCTGGATCGCGTGCTGGGGATGGATGGACGGCGATGGCGCGCGCTGATGGAGCCGCTTGTAGAGCATTGGGATGATTTTCTGGAGGATGCGCTACGGCCTGTGCTGCGCCTGCCGCGACATCCCTTGCGCATGGCAGGTTTTGCACTGAAGGCGCTGCAGCCGGCGCGAGGGCTGGTGAAGAACGAATTTGAGAATGCGCGGACAAGAGCCCTGTTTGCGGGGATTGCCGCGCACTCAACCTTGAGTTTCGATCAGCCGTTCAGTGCGGCGGCAGGACTGATGCTGGGAGCAGCGGCGCACGCTGTGGGATGGCCGGTGGCGCGCGGCGGTTCAGGAGCGATTGCGAAGGCACTGGTGGCGCATCTGGAATCGCTGGGAGGAACGGTGGTGACGGGACGGCGCATCGATGCGCAGGCTTGGAAAGAACTGGAGGGGGAGAAGACGCTGACGCTTTTCGACACGACACCGCGGGCGCTGGTGGAGATTGCCGGAGAGCGAGTGACGGCGGGGTTCCGGGGCATTGCCGGACGCTTCAAACCGGGGCCGGGAATCTTCAAGATGGACTATGCATTGAGCGGGCCGGTTCCCTGGAAAGCCTGGCAGTGCCGGGATGCGATCACGGTGCATGTGGGCGGGACGTTCGAGGAGATTGCGGCGGCGGAGCAGATGGTGGTGCGAGGGCGATGCGCGGAGAAACCGTTTGTGCTGGTGGCGCAGCCGTCGTTATTTGACGAGACGCGCGCGCCTGCGGGGAAGCATGTGCTGTGGGCGTATTGCCACGTGCCGTTTGGATCGGATGTGGATATGACGGAGCGGATCGAAGCGCAGATCGAGCGATTCGCGCCCGGCTTCAAGGACTGCATCCTGGAGCGGAGGGCCTGGTCGCCGGCTGCGTTGGAGCAGAGGGACGCGAACCTGGCAGGCGGCGACATCAGCGGCGGTGCGATGACGATGGGGCAATTTTTCCTGCGGCCGAGCCGGCACTTTTATGCGACGGGAACGAGAGGACTGTATTTGTGTTCATCGTCGACGCCGCCGGGTGGAGCTGTTCATGGGATGTGCGGCATGCACTCGGCGAAACTGGCATTGCGGCAGATGGGACTGGGGTGACCGCCGCAATGGGAATGCGTGGCTGACCGCAGAGTCCGTCGCGCGTCTGACCAGAGAGTATGCTCAGGAGCGTGGATTCGGCGGCGTCCAATCCGGAAGAGAACGTTTTGCCTGCCGTGATGACGGAGGCCGTGGCGCTGCCTGTGAGTGCGGTAATGGCGCCGGGATTGCTTGAGGAGCTGTGGAGAGTCGCCGAGGCTGCGGCATACGGTTTGACGCGGGAAGAATTTGGCGTTGTGCTGGGGACGGTCGGCGTCAAGTATAACTTCGGCGTGCCGATGGCAGTGGAGGCGAGCGCGGGCCAACAGGCGGCATTCTTTCGAGGACTGCATCTGAGCGAACTGGCGCTGGCGTACGGATGCGCGCGCAGCAAGGAAGCGGCGTGGGAGCGATTTGTGCGGGAGTACCGCACATTGTTGACCCGGGCCGCCACGGCGATTACCGGATCGGCGAGCCTTGGAGAAGAACTGGCTGACTCCCTCTATGCAGAGTTGTATGGATTGAAGGAAGCGGAAGGCGAGCGTCGGTCGCCGTTGGCATCGTACTCAGGCCGCGGATCGCTGGCCGGATGGTTGCGCACCACGCTGGTGCAGCGGTTTAGGGATCATCACCGGCGGACGCATCGCGAGAGCCCGCTGGAGGATGTGGATTGCGCGGCAACTGAGGTGGAGACGGCGTCGGCGTCGAGTGGGCTGGCGCAGGCGGTAGTGGAGACGCTGAAAGCGCAGACGAGCGAAGATCGGTTTCTGCTGGCAGCGTATTTTCTGGATCGGCGAACGCTTCTCGAGATTGGGCGAATGCTGGGTGTGCATGAGGCGACGATCAGCCGGCGACTGAAGAGGCTGGTCGAGGATGTGCGCAGGGAACTGCTGAAAAATCTGCAACGAAGCGGGTTGAGCAAGCGCGCGGCCGCAGAGGCACTGGGAGCCGATCCGAGAGATTTGGAGATCAATTTGCGTGCGGTGCTGCAAGGCGCGCAGATTTCGGCGTTCCAAGAGAAGACGGGTGTGCGCGAGGCGGCAACGGATACGGCATGAAAGAGACGATTCAACACGGGCGCTTTGCAGGTCAAGGATTCGATGCGGGCCGGCATCCCGACGCAGACCAGATGACGGCGTTTGTGGAGCAGGCGCTGCCGGCGCACGAGCGCGAGGAGATGCTGGCGCATCTGGCGGTGTGTCCGGAGTGTCGCGCGACGGTGGCGATGGCGGCGGCCCCGGAAGAATTGGCGCCTGTGGAGTCGCGAAGAAGGCCATGGTTTGGGGGATGGGGGCTGGCGTGGCCTGCCGGGGCGGCGTTGGCAGCGCTGGCGGTGTTTGCCGTGTATCTGCAGCATGAAGCGGTTTTGCGAAACGGCAAGACGGAGCAAGTGGCGGTGACGCATGCGCCGGAGCTTGCGGAGCAGGCAGGGCGATCGGTGGCGGCGACGTCGTCGAAGGCAGAAGAGGCGGAGCGGAAGATACCCGTTGAGGAGGAGAAGCAAGTTCGAGAAGGTAGGAAGGGAGAAGAGCTTGCGCGGGACAAGGAGCAGGCGAAGGGGGGTGCGGAAGAGCCGGCAAAGGATCGGAACGTTCCGCTTCCGGCGCCGACGCTGATGTCGAACCAGGCGGTTGTACCGGAAGGGAAGGCGGGCGAGGAGGTGGCGCAGCCGGCGAGCCCGGTGGCCGTTGCTCCGGCTTTGCCGACTGAGGCTGGCGCGATGCGGGAGAATTTTGCCGGGGCAACCGGCGGACCGGTTCGAAGGATGCAGGCGCGGGCGGCGGCCGGGAACAATGCGTTGAAGAAGGCAGAAGCGGTCGAGGCGGAGTTGGCTCTACCGAGTGGGTTGCCGGTGCTGTCGATGGCTAGCCGTGGGCAGCAGGTGCTGGCGATCGATGCGCGGAACGCGGTCTTCCTGAGTGTAGATGCGGGGCAGCATTGGCGAGCAGTTCCGGCGCACTGGGCGGGAAGGGCTGTGAATGCGGAGCTAGTGAGTTACGGGTCGGGTGGAGGGTTCGGCGTGGGTGGTGGGAGGATCGCAACTTTTGCGAGCGAGAGTGGCGCTTTGCAGAGGCAGCAGGCGGGAGTCGCGGCACACCAGAACGCTGCAGGGGCAGAAGCGGACCGCAAGATGGATACGCTTCAAGCGTCCAGCGTTGGGAGCGCGGCTGCAAAGGCTCCAGGAAGTGCGAGTCCAAGCCAAAGCGGAAATGGACGGTTGACGGGGACGGTGACGGATCGAAGCGGTGCGGCGGTTGCGGGCGCGACGGTGACGGTGAGCGACGCGGAGGGAAAGACAGCTGGGACGGTTGTGACCGACCGCGATGGGGGATACCTGGTCGAGGGGCTGGCGACGGGCGCATACGACGTGAAGACTGAGGCGCAGGGATTTGAACGGCAGGTCGCGAAGGATGTATCGGTGAAGGGTGCGGAGCCGGCGGTCGAAAACGTGACGCTGAATGTGGGAGCGTCGACGGAGACCGTGCAGGTGAGTGCGTCCAGTCCTACGCTTGAGACGGACAGTGTGATGCTGGTGACACCTGCAGCGCAGAAGGCGAAGACGAAGGCTGCGGCGGCCGCGCCGGTTTTTGCGATCACGACGGACAGCGGAGAGCAGTGGACGAGCTTCGACGGCCTGCAGTGGAAGAGGAAGTGAGACGACTAGAGACTAGAGACTAGAGACTAGGGATTAGGTACCAACGGCTGGAGCAACTCTGGCTGAGGACTTTCTGGAAAAAAACCTGAAAAAAGAATGCAAGGTCTGGGGGAGTGCGCGTTCTGAGGTCAGATGCGCCTGCTGAGCTGCTTGCGGGTGCTGGAGAACGCAGATGACAAGCTGCCTCAGGAGCGCTGCGCGTGCAGCGAAGGCTCTTCCTTTTGTTCTTTTGGCCGCGGGATTGGCATTGGGCAGTGCACAGGCGCAAACGTTGGAGATGAGCGCGCTGTATCGGCATGGAAGCCTGCTGGTGACGATTCCGTATCACGGAGCGCGTGCAGGAACGGGCAAGCTGACCACGGAGATTCTTGATCCCGAGGATCATGCGCTGGGGCGCGTTGAACGCGCGGTGGATGTGGCCGCCGGCGATGGCGTGTGGCGGGAGACGGTGGCGCCGGTGAAGCCGCTGGGATTTGACGATGTGTTGTGGGAGCGCGTGAGGTACCGGTTTACGTACGACTCCGGCGGCGCGGAGCCGTTGGAGGGGATGGTCGCGGTGTCGGAGGTATTGCGACGGCCGTTGGTGCATGTGCTTGGACAGAAGGAATACATGGCGGGGAGCCGGGCGGCAATACGGGTGATGGTGGCAGATGCGCATACCAATGCGCCGTTGGCGGGGACACTGCGGATCGAGCTGGCAGGACAAGACAAGAAAGCGATTCGGCTCTTCAGCGGTGCGGTGAACGGTCAGGGCACGGCGGAGACGGGCTTCCGGTTTCCCGCGGGGATGGTCGGGGCGTTTGGGCTGCGGTTTCTGGTGGACACGGCAGAGGGTGAGACGCAAGCGAGCGAGCCCATAGAGATCGCGGACAAGGCATCGTTATTGTTAACGACGGAGAAGCCATTGTATCAGCCGGGACAGACGCTGCACTTGAGGGCGCTGGCGCTGGAACGCGCAAACCACCGTGCGGATGGAGGGCGGAAGCTGACGTTTGAAGTGGAGGATGCGAAGGGAAACAAGGTTTTCAAGAAGGCGACGGAGACGGACAAGTTTGGGATTGCGTCGGCGGAGTTCACGCTGGCCGATGAGGTGAACCTGGGTGCGTATCACGTGCGCGCGCTGATGGGCGATGCAGAAGCGCCGGTGAATTCGGCGGAGATCACGGTGAACGTGGAGCGGTATGTTCTGCCGCGGTTCAAAGTGGCGGTGGAATTCGACAAGAAGGATGGGAAAGAGAAGCGGGACTATCGGCCGGGCGAGCATGTGACGGGGACGGTACGTGCGAACTACTTCTTTGGCAAGCCGGTGGACCACGCCGCGGTGACGGTGAAGGTGTCGGGGATGGATGAGGAGGAGTTTGAGGCGGCGAAGGAAGAAGGGAAGACGGATGGGGACGGAGTCTTCCATTTCGATCTGAAGCTGCCGGGATATTTTGCGGGGAGGCCGTTAAGCCAGGGAGCGGCGCGGGCATTGGTGGAGGCCACGGTGAAGGATGGAGCGGATCATGCGGAGACGCGGGGCGAGCCGGTAACGGTGAGCGCGACGCCGCTGCTGCTGACGGCGATCCCGGAGGGTGGAACGCTTGTACCCAACATGGAGAACGAGGTGTTTCTGCTGAGCGCGTATCCCGATGGAAGTCCGGCGAAGACGACGTTGACGGTACATTGGCGCGAGGGCGGAGTAGACCGACTGGAGACGGATGAAGCGGGGGTGGCGCTGTTGCGACTGAATCCAGGAGCGGGCCTGGACTCATTGAAGGTGGACGCCGTCGATGGGAAGGGGAATCGCACGACGAGCACGGTGCAACTGGCGATGCGCGGCGGAACGGTTCAGATCTTGTTGCGGACGGAGAAGGCGGTCTTCAAAGCGGGCGATCGGATTGCGTTGAAAGTGATGTCGACGCGGGCGCGGGGAACGGCGTATGTGGATGTAGTGAAGAACGGGCAGACGGTGCTGACCCGCGATGTGGAACTGGAAAACGGGCGCGCGGAGTTGAGCATGACAGCGACACCGGAGATGGCGGGCACGCTGGACGTGGATGCGTATATCTTCGGACGCGATGCGGAGCCGGTGGCCGATCACAGGTTGGTGTTTGTGGAACCGGCGGATGAACTGAAGATCGAGGCGACGAGCGATCGCGCGGAATACCGGCCGGGCGGTGAAGCGCGGGTGCGGTTCCACGTGACGAATGCGAAAGGCGAAGGCGTGCAGGCGGCGGTGGGGTTGCAGGTAGTGGATGAGGCTGTGTTCGCGCTGGCGGAGAAGCAGCCGGGATTTGCGAAGGTATTTTTCTATCTCGAGCAGGAGCTGATGAAGCCCAGGTACGAGATTCATTCGCTCTCGATGGAGAGTGCGGTCGAAGAGGGGCCGGGCAGGATCGTGCCGGTGAATGAGGCAGCGCGGGCGTTGTTTGCGGCGACAGAACTGGCGATGCCGGCGAAGCTGGACGTTGAATTTGGCAAGACTCTTCCGCAGACGAAGTTCGCGGAATACCAGGACAGATATCGGGCGGTATTTCAAGAACAATCGCGCGGGATCGCAGAGAAGCTGAGTCAAAGGGCTAATGGCAAGTCCGGCGATCTGGCGAAAATTTTTGGCGCATTGGAGAACGGAGCGGCACCGCGCGATGCATGGGAGACGCCGCTGCGGATGGAGCCAGTGGGTTGGATGCGAGGGCAGAATCGGTATTTCATGATGCGCAGTGCAGGCCCGGACCGGCGGTTCGATACGGGCGACGATTTGATGGTTTACCTGGAGGAAAAAGCCGGAGCGACGGTGCGGGAGTATGGGCGAGGCGGGAGCTTGGACGTGAAGATGGAGCACGATCGCGGGCCATGGAATGGGCGCGCGGAGGTTGCGGGGAGCGTCGTGGATGCATCGGGTGCCGTGATTCCGGAAGCGACGGTGACGGTGCGCGCCGATGCAGGGGGAGAACCTCGGACGGCGCGAACGGATGCGCAGGGACGGTTCACGCTGGCGGGGCTGATGCCGGGAAGATACCGGATGGGGATTGAAGCACCTGGATTTGAGCGGTTGTCGGGTGCCGTAACGCTTGCGGCAAGGGATCGCGCGGTGGCGGCGGCGACGTTGAATGTGGGTGCGATGACGGAGTCGGTAATGGTGGAAGAGGCTGTGCCGGCACCGATGATGGCGAACGCGGCAGGCGCGGCTGGCTTTGGCAGAGCGGTGGGTGGGGGCATCGCGCGAGAGTGGGCTGTGGCGAAAGCAGCGAACGCGCAGTTTGCGGCGACGGATCAATTGGCGCTGGAGAATCGGGAGGCGGTGCGGGATGAGAAGAAAGAGAAGGATGCCGGTGGTGCCGGGGGTGAAGCCCATGTGCGGCAGTATTTTCCGGAGGCGCTCTACATCAATCCCGAAATTGTGACGGATGGGCATGGCGATGCGAGCATCGAAATTCCGATGGCGGATTCGATTACGACGTGGAGGATGGCAATGCTGGCGTCGACAGAGAGCGGCGCATTGGGGACGGGGACAGCGAGCCTGAAGGTGTTTCAGGATTTTTTTGTGGACCTCGATCTGCCGGTGACGCTGACGCAGGGAGATCGCGTGTCGCTGCCAGTGGCGGCCTACAACTACGCGGGTGGCGCGGGCAATGTGCGGCTCACGTTAAAGCAGGAAGACTGGTTCGCGCTGGATGGCGATGAGGCAGAGAAGAAGGTGCAGGTGGAGGCGGGGCGTGTAGGCGGAACGCAGTTCACGATTGAGGCAAAGAAGATCGGGAAGTTCAAGCTGACGCTCACAGCGCACATGGATGGCGCGGAGGGGCGCGACGACGTGGTGGTGCGGGAGATCGAGGTGATTCCGAATGGGAAGGAGCGGGACCTGGTGTTCAACGGGCGGCTGGAGAAGAACGCTGAACAGAAGCTGGAGTTTCCGCCGGATGCGATTGCCGATGCGACGAGTATTCTGGTGCGCTTGTACCCGGGGCCGTTGAGCCAGGTGATCGAGGGGATGGACAGCATTCTGCAGATGCCGGGTGGGTGTTTCGAGCAGACGTCGTCGAGCACATATCCGAACGTGCTGGCGCTCGACTACATGAAGCGGACGAAGAAGCTGACGCCGGAGGTACACGCGAAGGCAGAGGGCTATATCGCGAATGGATATCAGAGGCTGCTGACGTTCGAAGTGCCGGGCGGAGGGTTCTCGTGGTTTGGGCAGGCGCCGGCGAACAAGATTCTGACGGCCTATGGGCTGATGGAGTTCAGCGATATGGCCAAGGTGGCGGATGTGGATCCACGCGTGATTGAAAGGACAGCCGTGTGGCTGGCGAGTCAACAGCAGGCGGATGGGAGCTGGAAGCCGGACACGTATTTCATCAATGAAGGGGCGACGAACCGGTTTAACTCGGATGAGGAGAGGATCGCGGCGTATCTGGGTTGGGCGCTGGCGAACGCGGGTCAACAGGGTGAAGCGGTGGAGAAGGCGGAGCGGTACGTGGAGGAGCATGAGAGCGGGACGCAGGATGCGTACACGCTGGCGGTGATTGCGAATTTTGCTGTGGAGTATGGGAAGGATCGGGAGTTTACGCGCCGTGCGATGGAGGGTCTGCTCAACGCGCGGACCGAGAAAGGCGAGCAGGATTGGTGGAGTGCTCAAGAGACTGGAATGTATGCGACCGGCGAGAGCGCAGCGATTGAGACGACGGGGCTGGCGACGCAGGCGCTGCTGAAGTGGGGACAGGCATCGGAGACGGCGCGGAAGGCGCTGGCTTATCTCACGGCGCATAAAGAAGCTTCGGGGACATGGGGAACGACGCAGGCGACGATCATGGCGCTGCGGGCGCTGCTGCTGGCAACGCAGTTGAGTGCGTCGGATGTACGCGGGGGGCTGGCGGTGATGGTGGATGGGAAAGAAGTGGAGTCGCTGCAACTGACGGCGGAGAACAACGACTTGTTGCACCAGTTTGTGCTTAAGGGGATCGATGGCCGGGAGGCGAGGGATGTAGTGCTGAAGTTCGACGGGACGGGAGGCTTGGCCTATCAAGTGGTCGGGCGGTATTTCACGCCGTGGAACGAAGAGAAGAAGCGGGAGGCGTTGAGCATCGATGTTGCGTATGACCGGACGGAGCTTGCGCAGAACGATGTGGTGACCGCGACGGCGACGGTGCGGAACAACCTGCCGGAGTTCGCGAAGATGGTGATGGTGGATCTGGGGATTCCGCCGGGGTTTGATTTGCTGAGCGAGGATCTGCAGGCGTTCCAGGAGAAGACGGCGGATGCGGCGAGCGGAAGGCTGGAGAAGTTTTCGCAGACGGCGACGCAGGCGATTTTGTATTTCAACGGAATTGCGCCGGGGGAGACGGTGACGGTGAAGTTCCGACTGCGGGCGAAGTATCCGATCCGGGCGAAGACGTTTGCGTCGCGGGTGTACGAATACTATGATCCGGCGGTAACGGCGACGGCGGATCCGGTGGAACTCGAGGTAAAGGCGCGGTAGAAGCGGGGTGAGGATCGGGTCGGCGCTGCTGGTGTAAACTTGACGGAGACCCCCTGGGCCGGCTCAATTTGAGCCGGCTCGCCTGTGTCGGGACGTGGCTCAGCCTGGTAGAGCACTCGCTTGGGGTGCGAGGGGTCGGCAGTTCAAATCTGCCCGTCCCGACCATTATTTCTTCGATCCCTTGCAGACTGTGCTCGGAGTTTCGCCTGCGTGCTACCGCTGGCGCTCACGCCCGCAACTCGGCTCAAGTTCAGGGAAACCGCGCGGATTGTGCTGCATGTTTTTTGCGGCTGGTCTTGAATGCAAAAAGAGGCAGGCGAAGGCGCCTGCCTCTTTTTTGATATGCGTTGGCTTGGGCAGGCGCGAATTTAGCGCCAGAAATAGCCGGAGTGGAGGAGCCATTCGACCTCGGCGGTGACGCTTACGCCGAAGAGGACGAAGGCAATCATGGCGATGGTGATGCGCGGATGACGTTCCGTGAAGGCAGAGCGCGCTCCTGAGGTCTGCGCGAAGAGGCGCCCTGCGGCGGGTGCGCCATTGCGAAGCAGGGTGGCATCGGGTTCGCGGCTATAGACGGTTCCGTCGGTTGAAGGTCCGGAGCGATTCACTGGTACAGCGATCCAACTGCTTTTGCTAGTCCTCACAAGGCTGAAGTACTGCTCACTTGTTGCCATTTTTTCCTCTTATTATTTGTCTTCGTGTTGCGACACGCATTTGGGGAAAAGATGTCGCGTAAACCAAGGTCAACGAGTTGAAGCTACGCCGCATGACAGCGCGGAACAATGGCGCAAAGGTGTACAAAATGGGCATATCCCGTAGCCCCTTCGATACATAGTAAAAACGCAATTGGGTAACGGAATCCTGTTACCCCGGAACGCCCGGTAATGAATGTTGTCTTACGCGGATGTGAACGCGTCTGGGAGCGCGTGAAAACGCGAGAGACACCGTGCGGCGCACGTGGGGTGTAAGTTTCTCCAGGCGTGCAGATGAAGGTAATCGAGGAGCAAAAAGCATCTCGCGGGAGCATAGGAAGGGGTAACGAATTGCGCTATTACCAGTGATTTAGAACGTGCGGGCAACCAAGGAAAAGGTATCGGATTGTGGGCTTTGCCGGCCTGACGGGCGCAATTTTCGCGCCTTGCAGTTGTGGAAAAAGCAGCGCTGCGGGGTGCTGGATCGAGGTTTGAGGAACCAGAAGAGTCACTGCTGGTGTGCGCGCGAGGCGGTTATAGAGATAGTTCGATCCCCGAACAGCTTATGAAAAGAGTCGAGTTGAGCGGCGTCGGATTCGATCGCAGGCGCGCGGGTCAAGAGGGAAAGAGGGATTCGCTGGACGCGTGCAGAGCGGTCATGCGCGGGCGGCGGCGAGGCTGTTGCGGATCGCCGGATGAGAGTATGCCGGCGATTTCGCGAAGCTCGGCGCGCGCGGACCCGATGACGGCAGCGGCTTTGTCGAGGCGCTTGGCGGGTTCTCCGGATGCGAGGGGAAGACGGGGTTGCGGATCGGTGCGTCGAGCCTGGCCGAGGGCGTGACGCGCGCCTAAGAGCGTGTAGCCCTCGCCGTGGACGAGGCGCTTGATCTCAAGAGCGGTTTCGACATCGCGTCGACGGTAGAGGCGCTGGCCGGTGCCGCTTTTGCCGGGTTTGAGTTGGGGGAACTGCGACTCCCAGAACCGAAGGACGTAGGTTTCGACTTTGCAAATGCGGGCTACGTCGCCAATTTTGAAATAGAGACGGTCGGGGATGGTGGGCTGCTCTTGGACGCGCTTGGGGGACAGTTGCGTGGCCATAGGAATCACACAAGGGCACGCGCGAGAGGTGGAGCGCGAGGCCGCTAGCCGCAGTATAGGGCATGCGGCATAGGAAAAAGGGACGAAAATCGCAGATTGAGCCAAGGGAGGCACAGGCTACGTGCAGCTATGCGGAGTCGGGGCGCTGGATCGCGGCGCGTTGCGGAGACTTCGGCGGAGCGGCGCGCAGATATTGGACGGGCCACGCAGCGGATTCGCCCAGTTCGGCTGCGGCGTGGAGCGGCCAATAAGGATCGCGGAGCATGGCGCGGGCGAGGAAGATGAGATCGGCGTGGCCTTCGGCAACGATCGAGTTGGCCTGATGCGGGTGAGTGATCATGCCAACGGCGGCGGTGGGTATGGCGGATTCTGCGCGGATGCGGGCGGCGAATGGGGTTTGGAAGGCGGGGCCGACGGGGATTTTGGCGTTGGGAACCTGACCACCGGAGGAGACATCGACGAGGTCGACTCCGTGGGCGCGCAGGTGACCGGCAAGGACGACGGAATCGTCGATGGACCAGCCATTGTCGGCCCAGTCAGTGGCGGAGATGCGGACGAAGAGGGGAAGATGGTCGGGCCAGGCGGCGCGGACGGCGTCGACAACCTGGAGTGGGAGGCGGATACGGTTGTCGAAACTGCCGCCATAGGCGTCGGTGCGCTGATTGGAGAGCGGCGAGAGGAATTCGTGGAGCAGATAGCCGTGGGCGGCGTGGATCTCGATGAGGTCGAAACCCGCGGAGAGAGCGCGTTTGGCGGCACGGGCGAAGGCGCGGATCACGCTGTCGATTCCGGCTTGATCGAGCGGCTGAGGAACGGCGTAGTGGGGTGCGAAGGCAATGGGGCTGGGGCCGACGGGTTGCCATCCCCCTTCGCTGGCTGACAGAAGTCGCTCGGCGGCGAAGGGCGATGACATGGAGGCTTTGCGTCCGGCGTGGGCAAGCTGAGTGCCGGCGCGGACTCCTTGAGAGTGGATGAATTGCGCGATGCGCGCGAGGCCGGGGATGTGTTCATCGGAGTAGATGCCGAGGTCGGAGGGCGTGATGCGGCCTTCAGGCAGAACCGCGGAAGCTTCGAGCATGACGAGGCCGGCCCCACCCTGGGCCCGGCTGCCGAGATGGACGAGATGCCAGTCGTTGGCGAATCCGTCCTGAGAGGAGTATTGGCACATGGGCGAGACGCCGATGCGGTTGGCGAAGGTGACGGAGCGAAGCTGAAAGGGCGCAAGAAGGGGCTGGCTCATGGTTTTGTTTGGCCGGGCTGCAGTGTGGCCTAGGGAATGGATGAGCGAAGCGAAGAAGGGATGCAACGAAGACCTTGGCACCCGATGGGGGGCTGGGGTGGCTTAAGTAATGACAATAGGCAACTTGGGTATCAATTCGTGGGGCAATCGGGGTGGGGCTCCGCTAGAATGATGGGCCATGAGCACCGTACTGATTTCGGCCGATTGGGTAGGACGGGTCGTGGACGGACGGTTTGCCCTGCACGAGTGGCTGGGTGGATCGCCAGGGTGCGGTGTGTTCAGGACGGAATTGCCGCAGGCGGTGGAGAAGAAGGCGGCGATCAAAGTGATTCCCGCGGAGGGCGCGGAGGCGGATGCGTACCTGGCTGCATGGGCGAAGACTTCGCTGCTGTCGCATCCGCACCTGATGAAGGTGTTTCGATCGGGGCGGTTTCAATTCGGCACCATCGGGCTGGTGTACGTGGTGACGGAGTATGCGGACGAGGTATTGTCGCAGATTATTCCGGAGCGGCCACTGACGGCGACGGAGACGCGCGAGATGCTGGAGCCGGTGTTGGACGCGCTTCTTTTCCTGCATGACAAGGGGCTGGTGCATGGGCACGTGAAACCGTCGAACATCCTGGTGGTGCAAGATCAGCTGAAGCTCTCGTCCGATTACCTGAGCGCGACAGGCGAATTGGGGATGCAGGGGCGGGAAAAGAGCATCTATGATGCGCCGGAAGGATTCGACCAGGCTCTTTCGACGGCCGCGGATGTGTGGTCAGTGGGCGCGACGATGGTGGAGGCGCTGACGCAGCGTCCACCGGTTTGGAGCCGAGCGTCGCACGGTGAGCCGGTGCTGCCGGAGGGAATACCGGCGCCATTTGTAGAGATTGCGCGCGATTGCCTGCGGCCGAACCCGGCACGCCGGTGCACGCTGGAGGAGATCAAAGCACGCATCGTGCCGGGAAGACCGTTGGAATTCCCGGTGCGCGCGGTGAGTGAGCCGGAGCCCGAGAAATCGCGGATTGTGCCGCTGATGATTGGGCTGGTGGTGGCGCTGGTGCTGATCGGGGTGCTTGTGCTGCGGGGACACAAAACGAGCGCGCCGGAGAGCGGGGCGCAGAATGCTCCAGCGGCGACAGCGTCGCCTGCGGACGAGCCGGCTTCGCGGCAGAGCGGAAGCGGGGCTTCGGCGAAGGGTGCGGTCGCACAACGGACGATGCCGGACGTGACGCAGTATGCGAGCTCAACGATCCGCGGCACGGTAACCGTAACGGTGAATGCGACTGTGGATGCCAGCGGGCAGGTGACGAATGCAACGCTGAAGTCGGCGGGCCCGAGTCGTTATTTCGCCGATCGAGCGCTGATTGCTGCGCGCGGGTGGAAGTTCAAGCCGGCGCTGCGGCGCGGCCAGCCAGCAGCGAGCGAGTGGACGTTGAAGTTTCAGTTCCGACAGAGCGGGACGGAAGCAACGGCGCGAGAAGATACTCCCTAAGAAAACCTTGAATGACGGGCTGGGCCGTGCGAAAGCGCGAAGAGCATCGTTCTGCGCTGGCTATCGCTTGAAGTCCAAGGAAGGATGATGGACCTGGCGGGCATTGAGTGCGCTGCCGACGCGCTGTGCATTGTGGCGAAAGTTGGCGAAGTTTCTTTGGTTGCGGTCGGGTGGCGGTTCTGCTCCGATGCCGTGTGAATGGCGGACCATCTTCTCGGGAAGAATGCCGAAGTTTGTCTTAAGTCCCGACGCTTCTCAAAATGCGTGATTCCAAGCTGGTGAGCGTAGACTGGATTGTTTTGCACTTCAAAACAAGCAGGGGAATGTTGACGATGAAATGCTCGCGCGTAGCGGTGGTGTGTCTGGGATTGATGGCGGTGTTTGGCGCACAGGGCGCGGGGGCGCAATGGAATCCGCCGAACCCGGTAGAGAGCTTTGAAAAGACCGGGCAGGCGCTGGACGTGGAACAGAAGGATGGTCTGCTGCGGATCGAAGTGGATGCGCCGGATGTGTTGCACGTGACGTATGGGACCTCGAAGGCGGCAGCTCCGGAGAGCGCTTCGGATCATGTGGTGATCAAGAAGGACTGGTCGGCGACGGAGTTCAGCGTGAGTTCGGACGAGAAGGCGATCACGCTGACGACGACGAAGCTGAAGGTGGCGATCGAGCGCGAGACGGGTGCGATTCACTATGCGACGGCGGATGGAAAGCCGTTGACGACGGACAGCTATCGCTCGCTGCATCCGGCGGAGGTGAATGGAGAACAAACTTTCCATGCGGAGGTATTCTTCGGGATCTACGGATCGCATGAGGGGCTTTATGGATTGGGACAGCACCAGGCGGGGGTGTGGAACTATCGCGGGGAGACGGTGGAGTTGTCGCAGGAGAACACGGAGATTGCGATTCCGCTGCTGGTGTCGACGAATGGGTATGGGATCTTCTGGAACAATCCGTCGCGAAGTGAAGTGAACAACCGGTTTGTGCACTCGCTATATCTGACGGCGGAAGTGGCGGACCGCGTGGACTACTACTTTTTGTATGGACCGGAGGCGGATGAGATTATCGGGAACTATCGCGAACTAACAGGCGAGGTTCCGCTGTTTGGGCGGTGGGCGTATGGGTTCTGGCAGTGCAAGAACAAATACCAGTCGCAGAAAGAGCTCGAGGGAGTCGCCGCGAAGTATCGCGAGCTGCACATTCCGGTGGACAACATTGTGCAGGACTGGTTCTGGTGGGTGACGATGGGGGAGATGAAGTGGAACCCGAATTACCCCACTCCGCAAGCCATGATCGACACGCTGCACAAAGAGCATTTTCATTTGATGGTGTCGGTGTGGCCATATTTTCGGCCGGGGACCGCGGTATATGACCAGTTCGACAAGAACGGATGGTTTGTGGCGAAGACGGTGGCGCCGAGTTTTCATCCTATGGGTCAAGCTCTGTATGACGCGACGAATGATGCAGCTCGGAAGCAGTACTGGGAGAACATCGACGCAGCATTGTTCAGCAAAGGTGTGGACGCGTGGTGGCTGGATACGGATGAACCGGAGACGGAGGGACGACAGGACAACATCCTGGTGGATCACAAGCTGGCGATCGGATCGGGAGCGCGCTACGCGAATGTATTTCCGTTGTTTCATGCGGGCGGCGTGAGTGAAGGGCAGCAGGCGGCGTCGGACAAGAAGCGGGTGTTTATCTTGTCGAGATCGGCGTATGCGGGATCGCAGAGATATGGGGTGACCGCGTGGTCGGGCGATGTGTTGAGCGATTGGGTGACTTTCCAGAGGCAGATCGCAGCGGGGCTGAACTATGCGATCTCGGGGATGCCGTATTGGACGACGGATATCGGCGGATTTATTTCAGGGGGAAATCTGAATGATCCGAAGTTTCGCGAGCTGTTTGTGCGGTGGTTTCAGTTTGGCGCGTTCTCGCCGATTTTTCGAGTGCATGGCACGCGTAATCCCGATGAGAACGAGTTGTGGTCGTATGGGCCGGAGGCCGGCAAGATTCTGGTGGACTATGACACGCTGCGCTACCGGCTGATGCCATACATCTATTCGGAGGCGTGGCAGGTGACGAGCGATCACGGTACGTTGATGCGGCCGCTGGTGATGGATTGGCGCGAGGATGTAGAAGCGCAGAACACGGGGGATGAGTATTTGTTTGGGCCGGCGATCCTGGTGAGCCCGGTATATACGCAGGGCGCAACGAGCCGCGGCGTGTATCTGCCGGCGGCGAAGTGGTACGACTTCTGGACGGGCGAGAAGGTGGAGGGCGGCAAACACATTGAGGCGGAGGCACCGCTGAGCAAGCTGCCGCTGTTTGTGCGCGCGGGGTCGATTGTGCCGTTTGGAC
Organism: Acidobacteriaceae bacterium; assembly: GCA_036521315.1. Classification (GTDB taxonomy): domain Bacteria; phylum Acidobacteriota; class Terriglobia; order Terriglobales; family Acidobacteriaceae; genus Palsa-343. The sequence goes on along the minus strand of DATDHZ010000014.1, from coordinate 19,789 downwards.
CGGCGATGGAGTGGTCGACGGAGAAGCCCGAGGATCCGCTGGAAGTGCGCGTCTATGCGGGGGCGGACGGGAACTTCACCCTGTATGAAGACGAGAACGATGGATACGACTACACGAAGGGCGCGCACGCGACGATTGGGTTGCATTGGGATGATGCGACGCGGACGCTGACGGTGGGTGCGCGCAAGGGGAGTTTCCCGGGGATGCTGGAGCGGCGAACGCTGCGCATCGTGTTGGTGGGACGCGATCATGGTGCGGGGATTGCCGAGAGCGCGACCGCGGACAAGACGGTGCAGTATGAGGGGAAGCGGATCGAAGCGCAGTTCTAATGGAGGGCGCGCGCGCTGGTCGCTTCGAGCATGGTGGAGACGAGCGCAAGGGGCAGGCCGACGACGTTGAAGTAGTCGCCGGTGATGCGCGGAATCCAGCGTGCGGCGCGGCCCTGGATGGCATAGGCGCCGGCCTTGTCCATGGGCTCGCCGGTGGCAACGTAGTCGGCAATTTCCTGTTCAGACAGAGTGAGGAAGCGGACGCCGGTGACTTCGGCGGCGACTTCAGTGCGACGCGCGGTGGCCAGGGCGACGCCGGTGATGACGCGATGGGTACGTCCAGAGAGGAGACGCAGCATACGGGCTGCGTCTGAGGCGTCGGCGGGCTTGGCGAGGATGAGGCTGTCGAGGGTGACGGTGGTATCCGCACCTAATACTGTCAATTGCCGGTTGTCGTCATTTCTGCGCGCAACGTCGGGGTTCGCGTTTTCCCATGCATCAGGAGCGAGACATGGGGCAGCCGGTTTTGAGGCGAGTTGGGTCAAGACGGCTTCGGCTTTTTGACGGGCGAGGCGGACAACGTAGGCGATGGGGTCTTCGTTGGGGAGCGGGTCTTCCGGGATATGCGCGGGATGTACGGTGAAGGCGAAGCCGGCTTGCGTGAGCAGTTCACGGCGGCGCGGCGAGGCGGAGGCGAGGACGAGATTCATGGCGCTTTATTAGGGTAGCGCGATGGATTCGGCACCAGATTCCCGGTCTCGCGGTTGACGGGAGGAGTGAGTGGCGGTTGTTGAGGATGCGGGGACCGATATCTAGATGGTGAGGCCTGTTTGGAGGCCGCCGGGGGTGGCGATGCCCCATGCCATGGCGGGTGTGTTGTGGGCTATGCCGAAGCGGCCATCGGGGCCGAGGAGGATGATGCCGCCGTGACCGCCGAGGCGTTTCGCGAGATAGTCGATGGCTTCGCGGGCGGCGATTTCAGGGGCGCTGCCGGCGGCGACGCGGTCAGTGGCCCACTTACCGAGGACGAGCTTCATGATGGGCTCGCCCCAGCCGGTGAGAGAGACCGCGGCGGCGAGATTGTCGGCATAGCAGCCGCAACCGATGAGGGAGGAGTCGCCGACGCGGCCGGGTGTTTTATTGAGCGTGCCGCCGGTGGAGGTGGCGGCGGCTAAATTACCGCGCGCATCAAGAGCGACTGCCCCGACGGTGTCGTGATCCTTCGCGGACGGGTCCTGGCCGAACGGGCGATCTTCGTTTTGGATGGGATCGGTTGAAGAAGAATACGCGGTTTCGGGATCCTTGTCGTCGCGGGAACCCGAGAAGGTGGGATCGGCGAGCCCGGCGGCGTGGCGTGCCTGTGCTTCGGCGAGGCGGCGGCGTTCGCGATCGAGGACCAGTTCCGAGTTATGGATGAGGGGCATGCCGTGGGTGAGTGCGAACTGCTCGGCGCCTTCGCCGACGAAGTAGACGTGCGGACTTTTCTCGAGGACGAGACGCGCGGCATGGATGGGATTGCGGAGGCGCTCGACGCACGCGACGCCGCCGGCTTTCATGCGACCTCCGTCCATGAGGAGCGCGTCGAGCTGGACGCGTCCATCGGAAGTGAGGAAGCTGCCATAGCCGGCGTCGAAGGTGGGATCGTCTTCGAGGATGGCAACCGCGGCTTCGACGGCATCGAGGGCGGTGCCGCCTCGGGCAAGGATTTCGTGACCGAATAGGAGAGCGTGGCGCACTCCTGCTTCATGGGCGGCGGCAGCGTCGGCGGGAATGGCCCAAGCTCCGCCGTGAACGAGGAGGGTGGGGTCGTGCGAGGCCGGCTGGGTAGTCACAGAGAACATCGTAGTTCATGGGGCAGAAGAAAGTTGTGCGCGGAGAGGATGCGGGGCCGGCGAAGCGAGGAGTGCGAGTGTCAATAGGCGCGAGGGATGCAACAAAACCAACTGATTGAAAACAAAGGTTAGAAAGGTTGGTGTGGATTTGCGGGGAATTCATGCGTGATTGGCTAGACTAAGAACATTCACAGAACGAACTGACAGAAGGAGAGCGAGCGTCGCTCTCCTCTTTTCTTTTGGGTTTCTTTTGCGGGAGGGGCGACCGGCGAAAGAGGCGGAAGGAAAAGGGTGCAGACGGGCGGCGTGTGGACATGGCGCTGCCCGTTTGCACATGCAAGAAGCCGAGGGAGCACGAGCCGATGGAGATGGTAGAGAGCGATAAGGCTGGAGAGATTCAACAGGTGCAGAGCGACGGGCCGAAGAGGCGCTGCACGGATGGCCCGGCGGTGATGCGCAAGGCTGCCAACCAGGTGCTTGCGACGGATGGCCCGGAGATCATGCGGGGGATGGGGAAGGGCGCGGCAGGAGGTCACGTGCAGTGCCTGCGCGTGATGCTGGAGCTAGCAAGGGAAGAGCAGATGTTGAAGGCGGGGAAGGCGCGGAAGAGACGGCGGAGCCGCGCGATGGAATGGGGACGCGAGGCGGAATGGCCGCGACCGCCACAGGAGTTAGAGATGGGATTCATTGGGGCAGAGCCGGAACAGGTGTAGAGAATTCGAAGCATCGAGCGGGCATAACGAATAGACAGGTGGGGAACGAGAGCATGCGAGCGAAAGATCGGGGATGGTGCATCAGGCGTTGGTTCTTTGCGAGCGTGATTGCTATGGCGGCGTGGACGGCGGCGGCGCAGGTGAGCACGACGACTGTGGAGGGGACGGTGTACCTGGCCAACGGTGTGCCCGGCTCCGGGACGTTGCAGATCAGCTGGCCGGCGTTCACCACGGCAAACAACCAGGCGGTTGCCGCGGGCATGTTGAACGTGACGGTGGGAGCGAACGGATTTGTGAATGTGAACCTGACGCCGAATCTGGGCGCGATGCCGGCGGGATTGTTCTATACGGCGGTTTATCACATGAGCGACGGAACGACGAGCACGGAATACTGGGTGGTTCCTGCGTCATCGCCGGCGACGATTGGGCAGGTGCGCACGCAGGTGATGCCGGCGGCGCAGGCTGTGCAGGCGGTGAACAAGGCGTACGTGGACGAGGCCGTGGCCTCGCTGGCTCAGGGCACGTTGACGCCTGTAGGCGGAACGCTGACTGGACCGTTGTATTTGAGCGGCGATCCAACGCAGGCGTTGCAGGCCGCGGATAAGCATTATGTGGATGCGGGCGTGGCGAGCGCACTGCCATTGGCGGGCGGGGCGGCAACGGGCGCGTTGACCGGAGTAGAGATTGGTGCGGCGTATCAGGTGGATCAGTTTCCAGGCGTGGATTTTGGCGCGAAGCTGCAGGCGTGCCTGGCTGGATTGAGCGCTGTATACGGCGGGACGTGCGACGCGCGGAATTTCACCGGTACGCAGGCGATGGGCACGAATGTCTTGGTGTCGGTAGCAAATGCGACGGTGTGGCTTCCGTGCGCGACGATTGCGACGGGGAGTCAACTGATCGCGACGGCGGGAACGCGCAATGTATCGCTGCATGGATGCGGGCAGCGTGGGGCGAGCACGGCAAGCGGGAGCCAAGGCGGCACGGTGTTTGCGTATTCGGGCGCAGGCGCGATGGTGCAAGTGGGTGATCCGATGTATGCAGCGGATACGCCGGGTTTTCACCTGGACAACGTGGTGATCAATACGACCGGAGCGACTGCTGCGACGGCGCAGGGAGTAGTGGCGTATCGGACGCAGGAACTCGATCTCAAAGGTTTGTATCTGTTGGGGAACACGAATCAGACGGGGATGACTCTGGATGGAACCGGGAACTACACGGGCGGGAGTTTCTACGATCTGCAGATCAGCGGATTCGGGACGGCAGTGAACGCGATCGGGCACCAGGCGGCGAATCCGGCGACAACGGATTGGATGAATGCAAGTGCGTTTGTGCGGTTGCACATCGATTGTCCGCTGACGAATGGAAACCCGATCGGCGGGACGTATGGGATCAATCTGCAGCAGGGGGATGGGAACACGTTCACGGGCGGCGATGTGGAGGGTTGCGGGACGGCGCTGCATCTGGGAGCGAATGCGGAGAACAATACGTTCGTGGGACTGCGGAATGAAAATTCGCTGACGCAGGTGGCGGCGGATAGCGGAAGTGCCTACAACAGCTGGTTCACGGGCGGGACGATGTTCACGGGGAAACTGACGGACAACGGAACGCGCAACAGCTTTCTCGACACGTTTCATCGCAGCTTTAGCGGGATGAACGGCGACTGGTATGGGAGCCAGCAGGATGCGACGGTGACGAATCATTTCCGGCTGGGGACCGGGAACGGGAATGAGCGTGGATTGCTGAACCGGTATCAGACGGATTATGGCTATCGCTGGACGATGGGGCTGAGCGATGGGACGGCGGGCGAGCAGTTCTACCAAGTGCTTGATGAGCTGAACAACGTGTACCGGATCTCGATTGGGCAGTACAACAATGGGCAGGCAAGCACGAACAACCAGACGGTGATCAATGCGGCGGGAACGGGCGCGGTGGCGCTGAACGGGTCGAATGGCGCGGGGACGGGCGGCGTGGTGTTTGGATCGGGCGGACCGGTCGAGACGACGGTGGCTACGATCAACAACGCGGGGAATGCGCAATTCAACGGCACGCTGCAGGTGGGCGGAATTTCGACTTTTGTCGGGTCGACGACGGTGCGCAACAGCGCGGATGCGGAGATCGATGCATTCCTGTGGGCGGGCGCGACGGCGAATCAGAAAGAATCGTTTATCTATAAGGACTACACGGGTGCGAGCCAGTGGTACCTGGTGAAGGATGCGAGCAACAACTGGGCGGTGAATTCTGCGCAGGGAGGGCTGGACAGCTTCAAGGCCTACCAGAGCACGAACAGCGGCGACACCTATATTGATACGTCGAATGCGAGCGGCGTGGTGCGCGTGAACTATGAGACGGGCGCTGGCACGCAGTTCAAAGTGTATGGAGGCAGCTCGGGGAGCCTATATGCGGCGTTTACGGGGACGACGTCGATACAGTTTCCCGGGCTGGGGGCGAGCAGTGGCCACGCGTGCATGCAGATTGACACATCGGGGTATCTGACGAACACGGGCGCGGCTTGTGGGACGGGAACGGGCGGCGCCGGAACGGTGAACAGCGGAACCGCGGGACAGATTGCGTATTACAGCGCGAATGGAACGGCGGTGAGCGGGTTGAGCACGGTTCCGGTAAGCGTGGGTGGAACGGGAGCGACGACTGCTGTGGCAGCGTTGACGGCACTGGGCGGGGCGTCGCTGACGGCAAGCGGAGCGCAGGTCTTTGCGGGGCCGGTGACGGCGACGAAGCTGGGTGCGGAGTTTCAGGCGGACCAGTTTGCAGGCGCCGATGCGAGCGTGAAGATCAATGCGTGCATCACGGCGGCGATTGCAGGGGGCGGAGGAACTTGCGATGCACGCGCGCTGGGCGGGACACAGGTGATGTCGCAGACGATCAACGTGGGCACGAGCGCGGGACCGAACAACGGTGTGGTTCTGCTGCTGCCGGTGGCGGGCGTTTGGGAGTGGGGGATGACGAACGGGGCGAGTTGCGGGATCGAGCAGTTCTCGGGAACGTCGATTGTGGGCCTGGCGACGGCGGGTTGGGGCGGCAACGCGCTGCTGCTGGAGCCGGCAAGCACGGCGACGAATATGGACAGTTTGTATTGCACCGATCCGAATCCGTCGGGTGGAGGGGGTTATTACCGGGCATCGGGATTTTTCGCGCAGAACATGGGTAGCGTGCATGGAGTGTTCACGCACGGACTGATCCACGTGCGGGCTTTCTATGACGAGAGCACTTGGTCGTATGTTCAGGGACAAAACCAGTACGGAGATGGATGGCACATCGACAGCGGGTGTTGCGGCGCGAGTTTTGATCACATCGCGGCGTCGAGCTCCGCGGCGAATGGGGTACCGAGCGCGAGTTATGGCGGCGTGCCGTTAACCATTGGGACGGGCATGTGGATTCCGAGCGCGGCGACGACGTTGAACAGCAATGCAGTGACGACGACGCAGACGAATCTGACCAGTGGGTTGGTGGGGATGTATGTGGCTGGGGTTGGAGTTCCGAGTGGGACGACGGTGACGGCTGTGACGTCGGGGTCAACGCTGACGATGAGCGCCAATGCCACAGTGACGGCGAGTGGCGTGGCGATGACGGTGAACGCGGGGAATGGCTATGGGCCTGGGCCGTCGGGGATCTCGATCAGCGATGCGTCGATCAACTCGCCGGAGATTGGATTGCCGCACGTGCAGGTTTTTGGCGGGTATTCGACGGCGAATGTGACGTTGAAGAATCTGTACATGGAGAACCCGGGAACGGACGCGACGACGCCGTTTGTCTACATAGCGTCGGATGTAGCGGGGATCTGGTTCAGCGGTGTGTGGGCGAATGCAAACGGGAATCCGGCGACGAAGTACGCGATCGAGAGCCACACGGTGCGGCCGTGGGGCGTCTTCGGCCTGTATACACCTGCGGGGATCAACGATGTGGGCGATGGCAGCGTGATTGTGCCGAATGGGACCGCGGCGCTGCCGCAGTTTCAGAGCATCGCATCGTGGAGCAACTACACGGTTCCGAACCAGGTATTCAACTTCAACAACTCGATGGACACGGCGTTTGCTCCGCTGGGATGCCAGGCGGGGAAGACGGCGAACCAGATGTGCACGTTCAACTGGTTCAATTACACGGGCAGCCCGGTGTACTCGATCGGGACGGATTTCGCGGCATACAACGCGACGGGGGCATGGAAGATTCGCAGCAACGTGACGAATCTGGATCAGTTTGTGGTGTATTCGGGCGGGACGCGCACGATTTTGCCGGCGGGCGGTTCGTGGCAGGTGTTTAACCATACGGCGGGTACAGGGGTGGCGCAGATCAACGAGTCGAACGGCGCGCTCTATGCGAACGGAGACATGACTGATGGGATTTATGCCGCACTGACCGGAACGACGGGGAGCGTGGGCGGATCGTCGTTGGGCGCGGGGTTATGTGCGGCGGGGACGGCGAGCATTGCGAGTACGACAACCGGCATGGTGGCGACGACAAGCCCGGCGACGTATCCCGGAGACGCCTTCACGTGGCGCGCGTATGTTTCGGCGGCAGGCACGGTGACGGTGAAGGTGTGTAACGGGACGGCCGCTGCGGCGACGCCGACAGCGAGCGCGTATAACGTGCGTGTGGTGCAGTAGAAAGGCAATTCGTGCAAGGAATCCGGAGACAGGGCGGAGTGCGCGACGCAAGAGCTGGTGGTGTGTGGGGCGGCGGCAGCATCGCCGGAGGCGTATGGTCGCTCACGAAGAGCCATGAGGCAGGAGCGGAGGGATGGGGAGAGCGGGCGCGGGGCGCGCGGCGCACGGAGGGCCATGGTTTCCGACGCTGGAGGAGCTTGATGGGGAGGAGTTGCAGCGATTCGGCCTGATTCTCGATCGGCGCCCCATGAGCCTGGGAGGGCAAACCGTGGCGATGGTCCTGGCAGAGAAGATGCTGCAGGTGAGGACGCGCGAGGGGCGCACAGAGGCACTGATTGCCAATCCTATGCAGAAGTTGTTTGAGGAGCGACGGGGCCAGCGGAATATTGTGCTGAAGGCGCGGCAGATGGGATTCACGACATGGGCAGCGGCGCGGTTTTTTCTGAAGACGATCATGCAGCCGGGCACGCTGACGCTGGAGGTGGCGCACACGCAGGAAGCGGCAGAAGAGATTTTTCGCATCGTACACCGGTTTTTGGATTGTCTGCCCGAAGCTTTACGGGGCGGGCCGCTGAAGACATCGCGGTCGAGTGTGCGTGCGCTGTCGTTTCCGGAGCTGGACGCGCAGTACCTGGTGGTGTCGGCGGCGAAGAGGAACGCAGGACGCGGACTGACGTTGCAGAATTTGCATTGCAGCGAGGTGGCACGCTGGCCTGGGGATGCGGCGGAGACGCTGGCTGGCCTCCGCGCTGCCCTGGCTCCGCAGGGCGAGATGATTCTGGAATCGACACCGGATGGCATCGGCGGGTGTTTCTATGAGGAGTGGATGAAAGCGACCGAGACGGGGGTGGTGCAGCACTTCTTTCCGTGGTGGAAAGAGCCGGGGTATCGAGCGCTCGCGGTGACGGCCGAGAGCCTGACAGCGGAGGAGCGCGCGCTGCGAAAGAAATGCGGATTGGACCTGGCGCAGATTGGGTACCGGCGAGGGATACGCGCGAATTTTCGCGGACGCGTGGAGCAGGAGTATGCCGAGAACTGGGTGAGCTGCTTCCGGGCCACAGGCGATCCGGTATTTGAGCTGAGGGCGGTGGAGGAAAGGCTGCAGAGCGCGCGCGGGGCTGTGACGACGCGGCGCAATGGGGAGTTGGAGATCTGGTTGCCGCCGCAGCCGGGGAAGAAGTATGTGGTTGCGGTGGATCCTGCGGAGGGCGGGTGCGAAGGAGACTACTCGGCGGCGCAGGTGGTGGAACTGGAAATGGGGCTGCAATGCGCGGAGTTTGCCGGACACGTGGGCGGCACGGAACTGGCGCGACTGGTGACGGAACTGGCGAACGAATATAACCAGGGGTGGTTGGTCGTGGAGCGGAACGGGCCGGGAAGCGGCGTCCTGGTTGCCTTGGAAGAGGTATGCCACTATGCGCGGATTTTTCGAAAGGATGGGAAGGCCGGGTGGACGACGACCTCGATGAGCCGGCCATTGATGCTGGGGAAGCTGGACGCGGCGCTGGTGGAGGCGCCGCAGTGCTTTTTCAGCGCTAAGCTCTTGGTCGAGTGCCGGAGTTTTGTGCGGATGCGGAACGGTAGTACGGGAGCACGGGCAGGAACGCATGACGATCGGGTGATGGCGATGGCACTTGCGTTGGCGGCGCGGGCGGAGATTTTGACGTCTCACCGGTAGGCCGTTCTCTTTCTGCGAGAGGCTATTGGCTGCGCTTAGAATTTGAGGAGCAATCCACAGAGGGCAGGAGACGAGGGCTTGGCGGTTCTGGCGGTGCAGCATATCCGGCGCATGCGGGGCGGGGCGCAGGGCCAGTTGATGCTGGGCGCGGACGGGCACGCGTACGTAGTGAAGTTCCAGAACAACCCGCAACACCCACGGGTGCTGGCGAATGAGCTGCTGGCGTCGCGCCTGGCGGGTGCGGTGGGGTTGCCGGCGCCGGAGGCAGATCTGATTGATGTGCCTCCCTGGCTGGTGGAGCATACGCCTGAACTGGATATCGACCTCGGCAATACACGGGAGCGATGCAGGGCCGGGTTACAGTTTGGCTCGCGCTTTGTGGGAGGGTTAATGCCCGGACGGGTGGTCGATTATCTGCCGGTGGAGCAACTGAGCGAAGTGCGGAACCTCAGGGAGTTCGGCGGAATCCTGGCGCTGGATAAGTGGACGGGGAACGCGAACGGGCGACAGGCTGTGTTTATGCGGAAGCAGCGGGAGAGGCGATATCGGGCGGTGTTTATCGATTTTGGGTACTGCTTTCATGCCGGCGATTGGAAGTTTGAAGACGCGCCGCTGCGGGGTGTGTACTACCGCAACGAGGTGTACCGCGCAATTCAGGGCTGGGAGTCGTTTGAGCCGTGGCTGACGCGGCTGGAGAGGCTGCCGGCCGAGACGGTGTGGGGATTAGCGAATGAAGTGCCGCCGGAGTGGTATGGCGGAGACCTGAGCGAGATGGAAGCCTTGGTGGAGAAGCTGCTGTCGCGACGAAGCCGGATCCGCGAGTTGATTGAGGATTTTGGGAAGACCGAGCGGCGGCCGTTTCCGAATTGGGGCGAGGCGAAGGGGAGTGGACCGGCAGCTGGGTGGGATGAAGGGAAATGGGGTATCTCGCAGGGTGGGAGAGTGATGTAAGGCGGGAAATCGTCGAAGAAGGGATTGGGCAAGGCGAATTGGAGGGGGAGGGGAGCGGCCTGCATTTGCTGGGAAGTGCGTCGGTCGGTGCAGGGTGGCAAAAAGGACCAGAATGCGGGAGAACGGCAGTGGAAGAGGCGGGGGAGCAGCCGAAGAACTTGTGCAGGGTGCGATCGAGATGGAAGAGGCAGCGGAAGAGACGAAGAACTTGTGCAGGGTGCGATCGAGATGGAAGAGGCAGCGGAGCAGAAAAGTCGAAGAGAAAAAAGCTTTGATCGAGGGCTGATCCTAGAAGTGAAGATTCATTCGAACGGTCGCGCAAAGGTCGAATGACCAGGGTGACGACAGCGGAGTCGGACGGGAATGAACGAGAGCGGTGAGCGACAGGAGTGCCTGTTTCAGTTGCTGCGGTACGTGCCGGACCCGGTACGCAACGAGTTCGTGCATGTGGGCGTGGTGTTGCGTACGGCAGGCGTCGATGGGCGGGAGCAGACCGAGGTGCGTTTTACGCGCGACTGGAAGCGCGTGCGCTGCCTGGATCCGGATGCCGACACGGAGTTGCTGGAAGGCATGGAAGGGGAGCTGCGGCGCAAGCTGGCAGAAGATTCGAGTGGCACACTGCGAAGGATTCTCGATGAGTCGCTGTCACTGAATGTTCAGATGACGGAACCGCGAGGATATTTGGCGGAGAGTGTGCCGGCGGGTCTGGAAGAGCTGATGCGGATCTATGTGGACGCGCCGAAGCGCGAGCGCATGGAGCGGCTGCGGGGGCGGGCGGCGATCCAGGCAAAGATGCGAACCGAATTTGAGCATGCCGGCGTATGGGAACTGCTTCGCAAGCGGATCGCAGCCTCGGAATACACGCGGCCCGGGGATCCGCTGCGCATCGATATGGGATACAGGCCGAACGGCGTGATTCGGATGTTTCATGCAGTGAGCCTGGAGCCGGGTTTAGAGACGGCGAAGGTGCTTGCATTTTCAGCGGCGCGCTTGCGCGCAGGAGTGGAGCGCGTGGAGAGAGCGGGCCTGGAATTGACTGCGGTCATTGAACCCGCCGCCAAGTTGGGCGCGACGGCGGACGAGCCGGATCGGCTGGAGCTGTATCGCTTTGGCGTGGAGACGATGGAGGAACACCAGATTCGCGTGCTGACCACTGCGGACCTGGGACGCGTGGCGGAGACGGCACGGCTCGAACTACGCGTGTGAGGGGAAGGTTGCATGCCAGCCGCCATGCGAAGGTTGAAACTCCATCAGGAAAAGCGGGTTGCCCGGAGGTCACAGAGATTGGCAAGATTCTTTGCGAAGCTTTGCAGATCATTTTGGGGAAATGCGGTAGGATCGATTTTGTGAGTGGACAAAGGGTTCGATCTCTCGATTGAGGGGTCGGGCGCGGGTACTGGAATGAGAGGCGCAGCCGAAAAGGTTGCGCCTTTTGCTTTTTGAGTGGAACGAAGAAGGAGAGGGTGCGCGTGAGGGTAGCGGAGCAGTTGCGCGAGATGTGGCTGCAGGCGACGGGTCGCGAGCCGGCCGCGCGGAAGGCAGAGGGGAAGGCGGCGGGGCCTAGCCGGAGGACGCTGGCGTTGCCGGCGATGCTCAGTCCGATGCAGTTTCCTGGGCATCTGCTGCCAAAGCCGACGCCGGCGAATCTGCGGCGTTTTGCGGAGACACCGGTGGTGCGGCGGGCGATCAATGTGATCAAGGACAGGGTGGCGGCGATGGACTGGCAGGTGAGGGTGCGTCGCGGCTATGTGGCGGATGAACGAGGAGAAGCGGCGCGCAAGATGGCGGCGTTGCGGAGGGCACTCGAAGAGCCGAACGCGGTGGACAGTTTTCGGACGCTGATCGAGCAAGCGATCGAAGACGCACTGACGGGCGGATTTGGCGCTATCGAGATGGAGCCCACCGGGCTAGACGAAAGGCCGGCGCTATTGTGGCCAGTGGATGGGGCGACGATTCGGGTGAACGCAAATTGGGATGGGCAGACGGAATCGCCGCGCTATGCACAGGTGATGCAGGGTCAGATGGATGCGATTGATTTGCGCGACGACCAGCTGATGTATATCCGGATGAATCCGCGCAGCTTCACTCCTTTTGGGCTGGGTCCGCTGGAGGTGGCGTTCGAGACGGTAAACCAGTTTTTGAGCGCGCACCGGTTTGCGGGAAAGCTGGCGGCGAATTCGGTGGCGCAGTATGCGTTGTGGTTGAACGAAGCGACGCCCGTAGAGCATGACCGCCTGATCCGCTGGTGGCAGGACGAGATTGAGGGAACGGGGCGGGTGCCTCTGCTTTCGACGGAGCAGAAGCCGGAGGTGCTGCGTTTTGCGCAGGGCACGGACGCGGATTTGCGGCTGGCGTGGCAGGAGTTCTTGATTCGCATGGTGGCGAATGCGTTTGGTTTGCCGCCGATGCTGCTGGGGCTGGAAAGCGATGTGAATCGCTCGACGGCGGCAGAGATGGCCGATGAGGCGTTTCGCGGAGCGATTGCGCCGCTGGCGCATTTGCTGGCAGGACACTTTACGCGGGACCTGTTTGCAAAGTGCATCGGATGGGAAGAATTTGAGTTTGTCTTCAATGATTTGAGCGCGCGAGACGAAGAGACGGAGCTGGCGGTGCAGGTGCAACTGCTGCAGGCAGGAGTGCTGACGGTGGATGAGGTGCGCGCGATGCGAGGCATGGCGCCACTGGCAAAAGACGGCAGGGCACAACTGGCTTGGCAAGCCAACGGGGCGGGGAATTGAGAAGCGGGGATCCGATGCGATTGAAAGCGATGGCGGTGCAGTTTCCCGAAGTGGACGGGCACCCAAACCGGATGGCGTTCGAAGGGGTGTTGACGGTGGTGAACGCGGCGAGCGACAAGGCTCCGGCGGGGGCGCGGGGACACCGTGTGGTGTTGACGCGCAAAGCGGCGGAGCAGGCGCTGCCGTCGTTGCTGGGGATGGCAGTAGATTATCGACCGGGCTGGGATGGGCATGATGCGCAGCGAAAGATTGGTTTGTTCACCGAGGCGAATTTAGTCGGGAACAAGGTTGTGGTGCGCGGATATCTCTATGCGCGTGATTTTCCGGAAGCGGCGGAGACGATCAGGGCCCAAAAAGAGACAGTGTTGGGCATGAGCTATGAGATTGCCGATGCCCAAGTGGAGGACATGCGCGCCGAGTTGTGGAAGCTTACACGCGTGACCTTCACCGGAGCAGCGATCCTGCTGCGGGAAAAGGCGGCGTACAGGGAAACGAGTTTTCGGATGGCGTGTGGTTGAGGCGAAACACCGGCCGTTTGCCAGCGGCAATTCTGAGATGGTCTGGACGGGAACAGCTCCGAGAATTCGGGGCTTTTTTTGGGCTAAAGACAGATAGCTCGACGGAGACGACGAGCAGGAAAGGGAAGGCATGGAAACCAACGAGCGAGACGTTGCGGAGCGATTGGAAGCCGCTGCAGCTTTGCTGGAAAGGGCGCTGAACCAGTTAGAAGAGCGGCAGAGCGCACTGGCCGGCGATGTGGAGAGAATTTCGGCGACGGTGGAGCAGAGCCGGCGCGAGGCAGAACTCGAAGAGAAGCTTGCGGCCGCCGAGCGGGAGATCGCGACACTGAAGGCTTCGGGGACGGAGAGTTTAGTGAACCCGCGGCGGAAGACAATGCCTGCGGCAACGTCGGAGATGCTGGCGAAACGCGGCGTGGGCGATGGCCCGGTGGATGTGCGGACGCTGGATGCTGCCCTGGCGGGACTGAGCCTGGAGCAGCGGATTGCGGTGAAGACGCAGTTGCTGCGCGCGGGAGCAATTGCATAGAGACCGGGGCCAGGGACCAGGGACTAGGGACCAGGGACCAGGGACCAGGGACCAGGGCAATTGAGTCATAGACGAATCATGCCGGGCGCGTGGCGCTGGGCAAAGCAAGACGGCCCCAGGGAGGGGGCGGAAGAACTTATGAACGCATCCTTTACTGATATTCATGCGGCAGCCGACTTCATCGGGCCGGGCGCGATTGAAGTTCCGCTGTATCAAACGGAGATTTTCGACATTTGCAGGCGATCGAGCCCATTCGGGCAGCGCATCAAGCAGGTGCCGGCGACGGGACATCCTTCGCGGTTTTTTGAAGAGACGGCGATTCCGAACCCGGGAACGGCGGGATTTGTGAATCCGCGCAGCATTGCAGCCCCGGTGGTAAGCCCGACGCGGGTGGAGCGCAGCGTTCCGTTGAAGGCGATTGTGGCGCAAATCAACTACAACCTGTTCGACGTGGAGCTGGGCAATCAGCAGCAGCAATTTGCCTATCTGCAGGCGAAAGATCTGGTGGACACGGTGAGCGGCGTGATGGTTGCGCACGATGTAGGGCTATGGAACGGCAACGACACCAGCCTGAGCACACCGACCACGACGCAATACATGGGAACGACGGCGCAAATTGCGGCGGGTGGGAATTCCGTGACTGTGACCACGTCGATGAAGATTGTGGACACGATCAAGACGACGGTGGCGCAGATGGTGGCGAGTAATGGGTATCATGTGCGGCCCACGGCGATCTACGCGAACCCGGTTCTGCTTGACCTGATCGACCAGGAATTGAAGTCGCAATACAATGTGGTGCTCAATACCGATCAGATTACAGGCGGATTGCGCGTGAAGGCGCTGTCTACGCAGGCAGGGGATCTGCCGCTGATTCCGGATTGGAGTTTGGGTTACACAGGAACGCCGGGATCGGGAACAGCGGTGCTGCCGGCTTATATCGTGACGGAGGACTTGATTGAGTATCACTGGCTCGGCGATCCGACGCCGCGCATCTTCCAACTCGGCGTGCCAAATTCGCTGGCTTACCAATATGTCGCGGTGAAGTTTGGCGCGGTGGTGGTGAAGGGCGCGAATTACGCGCACTACCAGGTGCTGGTAGATCGGTAAAAGTCAGGGAACAGGGGTCAGGGATCAGGGTCAGTTGCGACTTCGGGACGTTTGCCGGTGAGAACGGTGACGACGTGGAGCGCAAACGATCCCTGATCGTTGCTCTCTGGGCAAACTGGAGAGGAAACTCGATGGCATATCTTGAGCCGGCGGACTATCCGAATTATGGGTTGCCGTTGGGCACGACGGCTGACTGGATAACAGCCGCGACGGCGCTGATCAACAGTTTCTGCAGGCGGCCGGACCTGAACGTGGTCCAGTACAGCGAGAGACTGCGGGTAACGAGCGGTTCGCGGACAGTGCGCTTGAGCTATCTGCCGCTGGCTTCGCTGGGGGCGGCAACGTCGCCGCTGGTTGGCGCGCAAGCGCGTTATGCGAAACCGCGGCGAGGAGAAGTGACGGAAAGTGAACTGGCCGGGATTGTACAGGCGTTTTCGCTGCCAGGACAGTGGACGGCGATCGATCCGAGCAGCGTGGATTTCGATGCGAATACCGGAGAGCTGACGCTGCCGTGGAATGTGTTTGGGCTCCCCTACAACGAGGTGGCAGTGACGTACACCGCGGGGCTGGCCACGATTGGCGATGACGTGAAGGCCGCGTGCGCGCAGATTGTGCGCAACGCGCAGTCGACGCCGGCGCTCAATGCAAGTCACGCGAAGATCGACACGATGCAGATGCAATATTTCTCGAGTTCGCTATTGGACGAGACGGTTCAGAGATGGCTGCGTCCGTATGTCGCGAACAGACTGGGGTGAGCCATGAGTGATACAGCACCGCGCAACCCGGTTAATGCGGCGCAAATGCTGGCGGATGCGCTGCTGCGAAGCGTCGGCGGAACGTCGGCTCTGCTTCGAGTGACAGGGGCGAGTGCGGATTCGAATCAGTCGGAGCTGGGAATTGTGGCGACGACGTTTTCGAGTGTGGTTGTAAGCCCGGCGCTCATGCGGAAGCTGCGACCGACGTGGCAGGAAGGCGAACGGTCGAAGTGGGAGCTACTGCTCTCCGCGACATGTGTGGAACAGCAAGTGAGTGCGCTCGACTTAGCGTCGGCGCAAGCGCTGCTTGCCATGACATTGGCGGTGACCGTTGCGGGACAGGACTACCTGATCGAATCAGTCGCCGCCAATGAAGCATTCGGGCAGGTGTATCTGTATCGGCTTTTGTTGCGTGAGGCGCAACAGGAGGGTGTTTAGAGAGATGGAGCGGGAAGATGTTCTGACTGCTTGATTCGGTATTTCAGCGCCACGGGCTCCCGCCCTTTCGCGGGAAGAAAAGCGAAAGGATGGGTCACGGGGCTGATTCGAGGTAAGCGGCCAGAGACGTCACGCTAACCGAATGGAGAATCGGGCTGTTCACCGATTTCGGAGCACGAGAGTTACCCATGCAGAATGCAAAAGATTCGTTTTATGCGGCGCTGCGGGCGCGGCTTATGGTTGTCAATCCGGCGCGGACGATGCTACTGCGCGGTGCGGTGCGGCCCGGGATCCTTGTCGAGGAGGCAGAAGCGCCCTTTAGCCAACTGCCGAACGACGTGTTTGTGTTGCGATGGCTGGGGCTGGACACGGATGCACACCTTGCTTCAGCGATGGTGAGGGAAGAGTGCGAGGTGATTTACCAAACGTGTGGAACGCAAAGCTTCGGCGGGCTGGACCGCGGTAGAGCACTCAGCGCGATGGATGAAGAACTGGGGGCGATCTTAGCGCCGCATTTCACGCAGAAGTCGAATTACACCGTGCAACCTCCGGCCGTGCAGCTGACGAATTTGTTTTGGGATGAGCCAGAGTTTGCGCCGGCGGTTGTACTACGCGATCGGCTGAGCCGGTCGGCGAGGGTGGTGGTCTACAGCTACCAGGAACAGGGGGAGTAGATGTCAGCGAATTGGTTTGCGGCGCCCGCGCCGGCGACGCGACGGGTGCGTGCCTATTTTGCGCCTGTCAACCGGGTTACGCAGACGCCGGTGTTGTTTGATGCGTCGGAGCAGGGAAGTTTTGATCTCGATGCGCTGCCCAGCCCTTGGATCGACCTTGGATGGATTCAAGGATTTGCGCGAAAAGGAGCAAGTAAATCGAGCGCGGTGATGACAGGAATTCCGGCGACGCCGTTGGAGCAGGTGCGCGTCACGCTGGAAGCGCAGGTCAGCTTCGAGTTCTTGAGCTGGACGAAGCTGACGATGGCGCTGGCGACGGGATCGCAGCACATGAATTTGCTGGCGCCTGCGAGTGGAGCAGCAGGGGCGGCGGAAGGAGCCCAGGCTACGCCGGCAGTTCCGGTGCAAAGTGGATCGACCGCC
This sequence comes from Acidobacteriaceae bacterium, assembly GCA_036521315.1. Classification (GTDB taxonomy): domain Bacteria; phylum Acidobacteriota; class Terriglobia; order Terriglobales; family Acidobacteriaceae; genus Palsa-343. The sequence goes on along the minus strand of DATDHZ010000014.1, from coordinate 2,545 downwards.
GCGGCAATCCTGTTGGCGGCGAGCGATGCGGCGCAGTTTGCGGCGGGCAAGTGGGTTGCGGCGGATGCGGACTATACGGGGCAGATGGGCTACGTGGGATCTCCGGTGGCAGGAGCCTACGTGCGGCAGGGGCTGGCAGACGTGGACTACATTCGGCGCGTGACGTTCAATGTGGGCCTGGTGACGCAGGTGAGCGGCGGGATGTTGACGCTGGCGGAGCCGTTGCCAGGCGGCGCTCCGTCGAACGGCACGAAGCTGCAAGCGCTGAGCGGGTTTGTGGATCGAGAAGGCGGGAGCTTTTACCAGGAATGGTCGGCATTGTTTGTGTTGCAAGGCAGCCAGGGAGAGCGCGTCATTTTCTACTACCCGCGACTGCAAACGCTGGCGGGGGCGGAGGAACTGTTTGTGCCTCTTGATGCCATACGAAAGGGTGGATTGGAGCGCGTCTTGCTGAAGGGGCAGTTTCTTGCGCTGGCGGTGACCGATCCGCTGGATGGAGAGCGGGTGGTTTGTTATCGCAGTTTTCTGCCAATGCGCCGGGCATTGATTTAGAGCCACAGACAAGTGAACGAGTGAGCGAATGAAGATAACGATTCAGGGGCAGGACTATACCGCGGCGCTCGATGCGGTGCGACCATTGGCGATTGAGCGCAAGCTGAACGAGCCATCGGTGTGTGAGTTGTTGCTGAGCTTGCCAGGCAACGGAACCTTAGGAATGCCGGTACGCAATCAGCCACTCAAGGTGGTCGGCGACGACGGGACGACTTACTTCACCGGTTACATCGCGGCCATGCCGATGCAACAGTACGCAGGCATGGCAATGGAGGGGCCACGGTACCGGATTGTAATCGAGGCGATCAGCGACGAGTTGCTGCTGGACCAAGCAGGAATGGGGACAGAAAGAGCTGTCGCAGGGGAGACGGCGGGTGGGCTGTTGACAAACCTTGTTGCACGCACGGGCGTGACAGGTGTGGCGACCCAGGCTCTGACGTTGCCCGCAGCGGTGAGTGAGTTTGTGCCGGAACCCGGAGCCAGTTGGAGCAAGAACGCCGGGCAGGTGGCCAACCAGGCGCGCGCGGCGTATCGCGCGGTGAATGGCGCCTTGGCACTGACTACGGTGCCGAGTGCGGTGCACGCGTTGAACGAGACGGACGGAAGTTTGACACTTGCGAACCTGAGTTTGACGACAAGCGCACGACGAGCGCTGGCCAACGATGTGACGGTGTGCGGCGCGCGGGAGCCAGTCGCTTATGTCACGGAGTATTTTGTCGGCGACGGCGTCACGACACAGTTCAATCTGGCGCAGGAGACCTATGGTTCGTCGGGGCCGGAAGCCACGCTACTTCACGAACTCTTCAACGGGCCAACACTTGATTTGCGCGTGTGGACCGTGCTGGGGAACAGCGGCTATCTCACGTTGGGGGCGGGTGGCCTGGCAATGCAGGGCGGAAACGGCACCGATGGAGATTCTCTGCTGACGTGGCTGAACCAGGTGGAGATGGGCGGCACGCTGCTGCTGGAGGCTACAGGCGTGACTTTGGCGGCAGGAAGCACCGGAGTGCTAGCGGGCTTCTTTCTCGGATTGGCGACGCAGGCATCGTGCATCGCAGGTTTTCAAGTGACGGCGCAGCAAGGCACAGCAGCGGTGAGCGTGCAGCCGCTTGTGAACGGATCGACATTGGGGTCGGCGTTCGCGATGAACGCGGCGAACCAGTATGCGCTGCGGATTCGCGTCCACTGTGCGGAGAGCCAGAGGGCTTTGGCGATCTATCGAGCCTGTGGGGACAACGGCGCTATTGCGTACGGCGGACAGGCCAATGCTGTTGGAGGATACCTGCAATTCGAGGTACAGGAATTTGTGAATGGCGTGGCGGGGATGCCGGTAACGCTGTATGACGGATCGGTGGCGAGTTTGCCGGCTACGAGCATCGTGGTGGCCGCGAGCAGCATCAATCTGCACGGAGCGATGCGAGCACTGAATCTGACGACCCTCGGATCGGGCTGGGTGGTGAGCACGCCTTGGAATGGCGCTCCCTTTACGCGGCGCGTCGGCACGACGGCGCAGGCCGCGGAGTGCCGTGTCGAGAGCACGGGCAAGGTGGTCTTCTTCACGGGCTATGCTCCGCCGGCGGGCGAGCAGGTTGCGGTGAGCTATCGGACGATGGGTCGAGCCGTGGGCCGGCAGGTGAACACGGCGAGCCAGCAGGCGCTGGCAGAGGCGGGATTGCCTGCCATTTTGACATGGATGGGTTCGGTGACGAGCCCGGCCGCGCGCAGTTCGCAGGACTGCCGTAACGCGGCGCAGGCGATCGTCGAGGCAGCGAGCAGCGTGAGTGCCTTGTGGAGCGGGACCTATGAGGGGACATGTGCCGAATTCGCAGATGATGTGTGGCCTGGCGATGCATTGCTGCTGAATGCCCCGTCTGCCAATATAAACGTGCAGGTGGTGGTGCGGGCTGTCAAGGTGAGTTACGCGGCGAGCCTCCCCGATCGTTTGGAGTATGCAATCGGATTCGCCAATGACTGGGCGGAAGACCTGGCGATC
>DATDHZ010000013.1:0-6688 GCA_036521315.1 Acidobacteriaceae bacterium | reverse complement strand
GGTGTCGCCGATGCCGGCGAGCAGCAGCGGCGCGAGGCCGGCGGCGGAGGCGACGATGCCCTTCATGCCCATGCCGGCTTCGGTGAGACCGAGGTGGAGCGCGTGATCGGTGCGCGCGGCGAGCGCGGAGTAGACGTCGATGAGGTCGCGCACGCCGGAGACCTTGGCGGAGAGGATGATCTGGTCGCGGCGGAGGCCGTAGCGTTCGGCGGCCTCGGCGTTGTCGAGGGCGGAGCGGACCATGGCCTCCATCATCACGTCGCGCGCATCGAGCGGCTGGGTCAGCTTCGAGTTCTCATCCATCATGCGGGTGAGCAGCGCCTGGTCGAGTGACCCCCAGTTGACGCCAATGCGCACCGGCTTCTGGTGCTTGACCGCGACCTCGACCATGGTGCGGAAGTTGTCGTCGTCCTTGCGGCCGATGGAGACATTGCCGGGGTTGATGCGGTACTTGGAGAGGGCTTGGGCGCAAGCCGGGTATTTCGTCAGCAACAGATGACCGTTGTAGTGAAAGTCGCCGATGATGGGTGTGGTCCAGCCCTTTTCGCGGATGCCGTCGACGATGTAGGGGACGGCTTTAGCAGCCTCATCGTTATTGACGGTGATGCGAACCAGCTCGGAGCCGGCGCGTGCGAGCGAGGCGATCTGCTGGACGGTGCTCTCAATGTCGGCGGTGTCGGTGTTGGTCATCGACTGGACGACGACAGGAACGGAGGAGCCGACACGGACTTCGCCAATCTTGACGGTGACAGAGTTTCTGCGCTGGATTTCCGGCATAAGGGTCCCTTCCAGTTTACCGTGGGTGCACGCCGCACGGGCGGAGGCGCCTGCGGCGCGGGCCGTGGGGGTTCGCTCCGTTGTCGCTCACGCCAGCGTTGCGGCTCATCCAGGATGGCGCGGCTGGTTTCGTGATGCGGGCGGACTGCAGGTTGCATACCGCCGGGGCAGTCACGTTACCGCCCCCCTCCCCCCTCCCGGTGGGCTGCGGAGAGCATGCGGAGCTTTCTTTTCATGGACTTACGGTCATCACCACGCCGCTAAATTACTCCAAACAAAGGACTTACAGGTCAAAATAGTCTAAACAAAGGACTTAGCGCGACCTAAACGCCGCTTCGCCGAGCGGTCCGCTTCAAAATGCGAAACGCCACCGACGTGGTGGCGTTTCGCTAAATTCATTTCTATTTCCAGTGTAGCGAATGAGTCGGAAATAAATGGCAGATTGTTGCGGTGATTCCTGGACTGGGAGTTACCGAGGACATCAGAGGCGGGCGAAAGCAGATCCCTCCACTTCGCTTCGCTCAGGTCGGGATGACGATCTTAATGGGGGATGAGCATTTGTGGTATCCCACCCTTTCGCTCCGCTCAGGATGGTGCACCTGCCCTGCTGCAGATGCGAAATCAAGGCAGGGCATCGAGCACCTGCTGGGCGGCGCGGAGGCCGGAGCGCAAGGCTCCGTGGACTGTGCCCCAGTGGCCGGTGTTGTCGGTGTGCTCGCCGGCGAAGAAAAGGGTGTTCTCTACCGGCTCGGCCATCTGCGCGGAGCAATCCGCGGCGCCGGCGGGCGCGTAGCTGTACGCGCCGCGGGTCCACGGGTCGGTTTGCCAATCGTGCTGGTACGAGTTACGCAATTCGGTTTCGAGAGACTGCGGCTTGAGCGAGAAGATCTGCTCCAAGGAGCGGAGAGCTTGCGTGGGAAGCTGGGCGGGATCGCGGATTGCATTCGCGGCGGGGCCGCCGATCCAGCTCACCAGTGCGGGAATGTTGCGGGGACGCTGGGTCCAGTAGGTGGGCGGCATCATGCCAGCTGCGAAGAGGAAGCGCATGTCAGGCATTCGTTGTTCCCAGAACGCGATGCTGAAGAGGAGGACGAGACGGCGAACGGAGCCGGCTTCCATGCGGTCTGCTGCGGCGAGAATGCGCGCAGGCTCGGGATGGAAGCTGACGCTGCGCGCCTGAAGAACGCCGAGCGGAAGCGTGATGATGGCCCGCTGTGCGGAGAACGATTCGCCGGATGCGGTGCGGGCGGAGACCGAGCCGGGCTTCCATTGGAGCGAGACGACGGGCGAGCGGAGCAGGATGCGTGCGCCTGCGCTCTCCGCCTGGCGGGCGAGATGCCGGGGCAGCGCGTCGTAGCCGCCTAGCGGGCGCGAGGAGCGGTCGCCATCGATCTCTTCTTCGGCTTGCTGCTGGCGGGCGAGCGCGGCGATGCCGATGCGGCGCGCGTCCGCGGCGTTGAAGCCTTCGACAAAGGAGCGCGCCTGGGCCGCCGTTTCCGCTACTGGCTGGCGGCGCGCTAGAAACTCATCGAAGCTCATATCGCCATCGCGGCGCGCGAAGCCGGCGAGTTCGTCGAGAAGTTCGAAGGATTCGTTGTCAGGACAGGCCGACAGTGCGCCGTCGCGGAAGCAGGTGTCCGTGCCGCTCATCTCCTGGAGCGTGATGTGGGCATCGCGAAAGCGGCTGAGAAGCTCGGGTGGATGGCCGTGCACGAACTCCGCGCCAAGCTCGATGGGAGAGTTCGCTTGTTCTGGGTGAAGTGTGAAGATGCGGCCGCCAATGCGATCGCGGGCTTCCAGCACGGTGACCTGATGGCCGGCGAACGCGAGTTCAGCCGCAGCAGCAAGGCCGGCAATGCCTGCGCCGAGGATGACCACGCTGTTCATAATTCTTGATACACCGGTTCGCCTCGGACTAGAAGCTCTTGTGGTGAAGTATGGTGGGATAGGTTTCGGACCGATTAGGAAATCATCGATGAAGCGTATGTCGGTTCCGCTGAGCAGTAGAAGCTTCGCACTCGTCGTTGCGGTTATTGTTGCCTGCATAAGCGCATGGGGTGCGATTCACTTTGTCTCGCCACTCTTCTACCTCGGATTTCCGGGCGCCATGGCAATGATAGTGATCACCGGCGCTCATGGAGGGACAAAAGTTCAAGAGATCATCGGCCGGTCACTGTTCCTGATCGTGAACGCAGGTGTCTACTATTTCCTAATTCGGTTTTGCATCCAGCGCCTCCTCACCATCTATCGCTGAAAGTAAAACGGGGCGCCGCGGAAGTGGCGCCCCGTGGGGACTGCTTGTGCCGCGATCAGGCTGCGGCGCGGGCGTTGGCATCCCTCGCGATGCTGGTGAGTTTTTCGTCTGCGGCTTTCTCTTCTTTGAGGATTGATTCGAGGACGGGCACGTCGCCGCTGTGGCCCATGGTCTGAGCCCAAGTGCGCAGTGTGCCGTAGACGGCCATCTCGTGATGCTCCACTTCCTGCGCGGCGGCAATTAATGTGACGTCGAGCACCATGGGATCTTTTGCGTCCTTGATGCCGTCCTCTGCCTCGGTGATGAGAGCAGAGATGCCTTTGCAGGTCTCGGCTTTGGCAGATCCGGTGTGGCGTTGGAGAATCTGCTCAAGTTTCGAGACATGACCTTCGGTTTCCTTCAGATGACCGCGGAAGGCGTTTGCCAGCTCCGGCGTGGTGGACTTTTCGACCATGGTGGGCAGGGCTTTTGTGATCCTCTGCTCCATGTCGAGAGCTTTCTTGAGATGAGCGATGTAAAGACCGTGCAAAGTCTTGAGGTTTTCGGATGTCAGCTTCATAGGGAATCTCCAATCGGATTGGTAATGGGTTCGTGAGCTGTTGCGGGCTACGGAAGCATTGCGCGAGGAAGTGGGCGCCTTCCGCAGCGAGATCTTGCAATACTCCATAAGACGGTTGCAGATTGCCGGGCGTTGCCCCAAATGGCACAGGATGAGCGGGCAGCACAGGGTGGAGTGCATCTTAAGAAATGAGGAGGGAATGATGCCGGCACGAGCAACCAAATCGAAAAGAGCAGTGACGAAGCGGACGACGTCAACGACACGCGCAGCGAGCAGGAACCATCGGAGCTCTCATGGGCGGCGGAAGTGGTCTGCTGCTGTGAATACCGAGTCGACGTATCCCGATCAAGGGCTGTTTAAGCAAGATGCAGCGACCATTGCACGCAGCCTCGCGTCGAAGAAGGTTTCGCCGAAGGGGCCGTCTTCCGGCATGCGGATGCTGACCTTCTACGTGAACCGCGCCGGTAAGAATCTAAGTGCGAGGCGGCGGCATGAGTTGGAGCGCGCGAAGGAGCTGCTGCACGCGCGGATTGAGCGAGCGAAGGCGAAGTAGCGCCGCTGAGGGATACGTAGTAGTGCGAAGCCGAGTGCCTGACCTCGCAGGCAGGGATGGAGCGGAGCAGGATGCGGCGATCTCCGCATCCGCGCTGTTTCATTTCTCCAATCACTGGGTTATAGCCAGCGGCGTTCATCCGGTGAGCGATGCCGCGTGCGAGCGGCTGGCCTCGCGGGTGACTGTTTCGGCTACACCCGGCAGCAAGCTCCTTGGCCGAACGCAGGGAGTGGGGCGACCAAAGCGTCCTGGATGGGCGGCGCGGCAGTGGCGACACGGGCGCTAAGGGCCTGAACGGCAGACCGTTCCCGCTTTGCATACGAGGTACGAAGCGCCCGAGATGTTTCTTGCTGCCGGGCGCATAAAGCACGTATTCTCGGCTACACAGAAATCTCTCCCGGATTGTGCTGAGCAATTTTTTGATGTGAGGCAGCGTAGCTGCCCTATCTCGACGTGCGACTGTCGGCCGAGGTGCTCACCTCCGAAAGGAAGAGCGGGTGCGGATGATTCGGGAAAAGTATCGGAGAGCGAGCGCGGTGTTTCGCTGGCGGGTCCTTCTTCCGGTTGTTTGTCTCTGCCTGCTGACGGCAGGCGTGCAAGCCGAAGTTTTCCGGGCTCCCAATCCCGGCCCCGGCTCAGTCACGATTACGGGTCCGTGGCAGTTCCACACCAGCGATGACATGGCGTGGGCGAATCCAGCCTACGACGACTCGCACTGGGAGCAGATACGCGGCGACGATACCTGGGGTGCACAAACGCATCCGAGTCACACGGGATTCGCGTGGTATCGGAAAAGCATCGACATCACGGGTGCGGATAAGTCGCTGGCGATCCTGATTCCGCCGGTCGATGATGTATATGAGCTTTTCTGGAACGGCACGAAGATTGGAACCTACGGCAAGCTCCCGCCGGGAGCATGGTGGTGGGCCTTTCAGCACAGCGCCGTGTATTCACTTCCTGTGGATGCATTGGGAAATGCCAATGGTGTACTCGCGATCCGAGTATGGAAGAACCCGCTGGCGTCTACCGATACGTCGACGGCGGGTGGCCTGAATGCTGCGCCGGTGATCGGGAACCATGCGGTGCTGGCAATGCAGGCAATGGAGCCGCGCTATGAACGGCAGCAGAAGCAGTTGCCAGGCATTCTAATGGCTGGGGCCATTTTTGTTGCGGGATTGATCGCTCTGCTGCTCTACCTGCGCGAGCGGACACAGTGGTTGTATTTATGGCTGGCGATCTATCTGCTGGCGGACGGACTGACTGGTTTCCGGCGTCTGGATTTCATCACGTATGGCCTGCATTTTGTTTGGGAGCAGCTATATATTCAGTTCGTTAACTCATTTCAGGACATTTCTCTCTGGCTGTTGCTGCTAACCCTTTTCGGATTGAGCCGTGAAGCGCGGTGGCGACGCTGGACCAAGATTCTCGCCCTGCTCTATCTAGTCTCGCAGGCGATCGATTGCGGGACGTTCTTTCCCTGGGAGAATGCCGGGCTGGGACTGCAATGGGTCGATGCAATCACCACGGCGATCTATTCCCTGACGCCGTTTTTCATTTTTCTTATCGTCGGTTTCGGACTGGCACGCAAACGGCAGATGACGCTGTGGCCGATAGCGATCGCCGCGTTTCTCTACGGCGCGTACAACATTACTTTCAACACTTCGGGACAGGGCCGACGATTCACGCACTGGACGCTGAACGGCCACATGGCCGCCTGGGCGATTCATATCGGCGGATATGCGTTCACCGCGCCCTTCCTACTGGACCTGCTGCTGTTTATCGTGCTGCTTATCACGGTAGGACGCCAGCAACTGGCGGAGCGGCGACGGCAATCGGAGATCGAGCTGGAGGTGAAGTCGGCGCGCGAGGTGCAGCACGTGCTGGTGCCGGAGCAGACGCCTGCGGTCCCCGGGTACTCGATTGCCAGCATTTACAAGCCGGCTTCCGAGGTGGGCGGGGACTTCTTCCAAGTTATGCCGCAGCCGGGCGGCAGCGCGCTGATTATGGTCGGCGATGTGAGCGGCAAGGGGCTGAAGGCGGCCATGACGGTCTCGCTGATCGTGGGCACGCTACGCACGCTGGCCGACTACACGCAGCAGCCGGCGGAGATTCTGCGGGGGCTGAACCGACGGCTTATCGGACGCATTGACGGGGGCTTTGTCACCTGCCTGGTGATGCGCATCGCGGCCAACGGCGAAACGACGGTGGCGAACGCGGGACACCTGGCCCCGTATCGTGATGGGCAGGAGCTGCCGGTGGCGGGCTCGCTGCCGCTGGGGCTTTCGGCAAGCGCGGTGTACGACGAGCTGACCTTCCGGCTGCACGAGGACGAGACGCTGAATCTGTTTACCGACGGCATCGTGGAGGCGCGGAACAGCCGGGGAGAGCTGTTCGGGTTTGAGCGGCTGTCCGCGATGCTGGCCTCGCGGCCGGAGGTGGGGAAGGTCGTCGACGCGGCGGAGGGCTTCGGCCAGCAAGACGATATTACGGCGATATCCATTACGCGACATGCGGCGGGAGAGCCGAAACCTGCTACGGTCAACCT
>DATDHZ010000012.1:0-3660 GCA_036521315.1 Acidobacteriaceae bacterium | reverse complement strand
CGGCAACGAAACCGTGCCCATCACGCTGGCCCGTGGCGGCGAGCTGAATCTCTGCGCCACCACCAGCATTCATCTGTCGCGCGATCGCTCCATCCAGGCGACCGACGCCTCCGGCCTGATGCTGGCTCTGGATCGCGGTGCGATGGAAGCGCACTACCAGACCGGCAAGTACTCCGACGTCCTGCTGACGCCGGACCTGCGCATCCTCATCTCCGGGCCGGGCGAGGCGGACCTCGCGATCCGGGTCAGCCCCCAGGGCGATACCTGCATCGACAACCGCGGCCCGAACGCGCCCTACATCACGGTCACCAGCCAGCTTGAGGGCGGACTGTATCGCGTGCAGCCCGGCCAGCACGTCAGCTTCCAGCATGGCAGCCTGCGCGAAGTGGTGGATACGGAGCATGAGCCCTGCGGCTGCCCCGCGCCAGTATCGGTCGCCGCCGCCGGCACACCCGCGCCCCAGGGCGCTGCGCCCGGCCATCCCGTCGGAGGCCCCTCCTCCACACCCGCCGACACGACGTTTCCCCTCGCCGTCAGCGAGGGCCTGGCCGCCCCGGCACTGCCGTCCACAACACCGGTCGCAGCTCCCGGCGAGGTGCACGCGCAGGTGGCTGTGCCGTTCCGCTACAACGGCAACCTTCCCGCCGTAAGCGAAGCAGGCGCTCCCGGACAAACTTCGGAAGCCGCGGCCGCCATCCCTGCGCCGTCACCCGCCGCGCCCGCGCCCTCACCTTCCAACATGACCACGCCCCTACCTCCGCCGCCACCGCCCGGATCGTCACCCGCGCCCGTGCAGCCGGTCGTCGCAGAGCCGGTGATCGCACAGGCGCCGCCCCCGGCACCGCAGAAGAAGCCGCCCGCGCGCGGCCTCTTCCACCGCGTAGGACGGTTCTTCTCCCGCTTGTTTGGAGCCGAGCAGTAAGGCTAAGCCGTCGCGCTGGTCAGCGCACCGTTGTCGCCCACCTTCACCTTTTCCGTGCAATCGATCATCACGATCTTCCCGGGCCCATTCGCTTCGTTGCTCGCGATCGTGCTCTGGTCCAGGTTGCGCAGCACGATCACCCGCGGCTGCTCACCGGCCGGCCGCCGCCGGTCGCAATCATAGAAGCGGTTGGATTCAACATCCAGCCATGTCGCACCGGCACAGTAGATGGCCGGCCCGCCCAGGCGACTGAAGACATTCCGCTGCAGCGTAATGCCTTCGTTGATGCGAGCCGCCGGGACGGCGGCGCCAGTACCGTGCGGCGCGGTGTCGATCGTGATCGCGCCGCGTTCATCGCCGGGCGCCAGGTTGCATTCGGCAAATGTGCAGTCGTTGATGTGGATGTTCTCCACCACGGGGCCACGCATGTGCTCCAGGTCCGGCGCAAGCAGAATCGCCGGGCCGCCGTAGCCGCGGAAGGTACTGTTCGCGATACGGGCGCGTGACTGCGCCACCAGCCCGACGCTCGGTCCGCCGGAGAGCTTGCAGTCGTCCATCTTGAGCTGCGCCTGGTTGGTCGCGCTAAGGCAGAAGAGTGTGCCTTTGCCGACTGCGGGGGAGAGCGTCTCGGCAAAGCTCAGCCGCATGCCGCCGCTCACCGGCTCTGCTTTCGTGACAACAATCTCGCCCAGCAGCTTCAGGCTTTCTGCCTCGCTGATCTGCATGTAGGTACCGGGCTTCGGAAGCAGCCACTCCGGCACCGGCTTGCCATCGGCGCTGGCGAGCACGGCAGCCTGCGGGTCTGCCAGCTGGCTCACGCGCCAGTAGGACTGCTGCACGCGCATCCCCGCTCCGCCAGTTCCGCTGATCAGCGCATGCTGCGCGCTTACGGTTCCAGTGCAGTCCAGAATCGCCACTCCATCGCCACAGCTCGAGACCAGACGCCCGCTGCCGGGATGCGGCATGACGCGCACGGTATCGAGTGTGATATCGCGGCAACCGGAGAAGGAGACGGCAGCGCCGGGTGCGGCGTGGAAGACAACGGTCTCGAGTAGTATCTCCTCGCAGCCGTTCAGCCGAAGCGCTGCCACATCTGCAATGCCGCGCTCCCCGGTTTGCGAGCATGGCGGCCGCGTCCAGTCGACGACCATGTCGTGCACTTCGAGATCCTTGCAGGACGTCAACCGGATTGGCTGGGTCGCGCCGGCAAAGGAGAGCTCTGCGCCGTTGCCGAAGATTTCCAGTCCTTCATAGCCGTTGAAGTCCATCAGGACCGAATTCGACGCGGCGAAGGTGTACTTACCGGCAGGAAAAACCAGCCGCGCATTGCGCCGGGCCAGCGAAGCAATGGCCTTCTGAACGGCTGCCGTCGCGTCCTTCTGCCCCGTAGAATCGGCGCCGAAATCGGTTACGGAGGCACGCCTTGCCGTCCCCGGTGATGCCTCTCCGAGCGGCCACGCACGCCGTCCGGCCGCCAGCGCGGCTCCCCCGGCCACTGCCGTCCGCCCCACGTAACCCAGAAACTCCCGTCGCTGCATCATCGATTGGCGGCTCCTCGGGATCGAAATAGAAAATCGACCAGCCCGGTGGCTTGGTGCCGCCAACATAGCAGCGAAGCCGCTGCGCTACAATTCAACTTTAGGTGCGGGGCCGCCTGCCGACCGCCCTTTCTCGCCTTCGAGATACCTCAACCTTTAGCAAGGAGCCTCACCCGTTATGGCGATTCCCGCCACCCAGATGCGTCCGGGCATGATCATCAAGCACAACAACGAGCTGCATGCCGTCTTCAGCGTGGAGCACCGCACCCCCGGCAACCTGCGCGCCTTCATCCAGGCCAAGCTGCGTAACCTGCGCACCGGCGCCATGTTCGAGCATCGCTTCCGTTCGCCCGACCCGATCGAGCGCGTCATCGTCGACGAAATCGCCATGGAATTCCTCTACTCCGACGGCGACGACTACTACTTCATGAACACGGAGAATTACGAGCAGACGCATCTGAAGCGCGACACGCTCGGCGATTCGGTCGAATACCTCATTCCCAATCTCCAGATTCGTGTTTCGTTTTTCGATGGCATCGCGGTCGGCATCGAGCTGCCGCAGACGGTCGAGATGACAGTGGTGCAGACCGAGCCGGGCCTGAAGTCCGCGACGGCTTCCTCTGTAACCAAGCCGGCCACGGTGGAAACCGGCCTGGTCGTGCAGGTACCGCCATTCATCAACGAAGGCGAGAAGATCCGCGTCGATACCGCGGAGGGCGCTTACCTGTCGCGCGCCTGATCTTCAGGCGGGGCGGATCAAATCCGCCCCCGAAACTCTACAGCCTCTCCTACTGTCCAGCTCCCGGCACTCCCACCATCCAACCCACGCCAAACTTGTCCGTGCACATGCCAAACAGCGGCGACCAGAACGTCGGCGCCAGCGGCATCTGGATGCTGCCGCCCTCTTTCAGAGCCTCGTACATTCGCGTGACTTCAGCTTCGTCCTTCGTCTCCACGCAAACCTGAAATCCGCCAAGCGGCGTCGATGATCCCGGCGGCGCATCGCAGCCCATCAGCAGTCCCTCGCCGATTGGAATCGCTGTGTGCATCACTTTGCCCTTCCAATCGGAAGGCACCGGCGACTCTGCAGGCGCCTCACCGTAGGTAATCCGGAAGGGATTGCTCGCCTTGAATACTTTCGTGTAAAAGTCGAAGGCCTCAGCACAATTTCCCTGGAAGTTTAGCTGCACGCGCATCTTC
>DATDHZ010000011.1:0-116414 GCA_036521315.1 Acidobacteriaceae bacterium | reverse complement strand
CATGCTGCTCGATCACCGCCTTGGCGCGAAGACCAACGTGGCCTTTGCGCCGGACTGCGTCGGGGACATCGCGAAGGAACTGGCACGGCAACTGGAGTCAGGACAGGTGCTGCTGCTCGAAAACCTGCGGTTCCACCCTGAGGAAGAGAAGAACGATCCGGAGTTTGCGAAGCAGCTGGCCTCCCTGTGCGACCTCTACGTCAACGATGCTTTTGGTTCGGCGCACCGCGCTCATGCTTCGACGGAGGGGATCACGCACTTTGTGAAGCAGTCGGCGGCGGGGCTGCTGATGGAGAAGGAACTGAATTACCTGGGCACCGCGCTCGAACATCCGGCGAAGCCGTTTATCGCGATCCTGGGCGGGGCGAAGGTTTCGGACAAGATTGAGGTGATCGACAACCTGCTGAACAAGGTGGACGCGCTGCTGATCGGCGGCGGCATGGCGTACACGTTTTTGAGGGCGAAGGGGCAGGAGGTCGGCAAGTCGCTGGTGGAAGCCGACAAGATCGACGTGGCGAAAGAGGCGCTGGCCAAGGCTGCGGCAAAGGGCGTGCGCTTTCTGCTGCCGCTGGACCACGTGCTGGCGGACAAGTTTGCGGCGGACGCGAAAAAACAGGCGTTCGAAGGCGATGGGCCGTTCCCGGTGGAGTGGATGGCGCTCGACATCGGACCGAAGACGGTGGCGTTGTTCGAAAAGGAAGTGGCCGCGGCGGCGACCATTGTGTGGAACGGGCCGATGGGCGTGTTTGAGATGCCGGCGTTTGCCAAAGGCACCACAGCGATTGCAAAGGCGGTGGCGGCGAACACGTCAGCGGTGTCGATCATTGGCGGCGGCGACTCGGTGGCGGCGGTGAAGCAGGCCGGCGTGGCGGACCAGATCCGGCACATTTCGACGGGCGGCGGCGCTTCGCTCGAATTTCTGGAGGGCAAGAAGCTGCCGGGGGTGGAGGCGCTGACGGAGAAGTAGCGCAGCAGTTCATGGGAAGAGGGGCGCAGACCGGAGGGTTTGCGCCCCTTTTGTTTGCGGGCCGAGGAACCGTGGGTCATCCCAGAGATAGAGACCGAGGCAGCCTTCCTGCGAAGATGACGAAGACGTAATCTTCGCTGTGCCCGGTGGGGACACAGCATCCAAGTTTTTGTGCTATGAGAAGGCCTTCTCTCTTCCTTTTTGCCCCCATTCTGATGATTGCCGCGCCGCTGTGGTGCCAGGCACAGACCGCCGGAATCGATTTGCCGGACAGCCCCTCACCGCATGTTGCCGTGACTGCCGATCCGGCGGCCGGCGGAGGAGGCGAGGCGCCGAATCACCACGGCTACCCCACGGCACGCGAAGAGTCGGTCAAGGCGCTGCCCAAGGACTTCCTGCACGATCAGAAGCTGACGTGGGCTGTGTTTCCGGGCCAGATGGCGCACGGACGGCACTGGATCCCGGTGCTGGCGACGGCAGGCGTGACGGCCGGGCTGCTGTATGCGGACCCGCATGTGATGACCTACTTCCGGTCGCACCAGAAGAACCTGTCGGACCTGAACAGCACATTCAGCTCGCAAATCTCCGCAGGGGAAATTGCCGCCGTGCCGGTTGGGCTGCTGCTGGCGGGGCACCTGCGTGACGATCCGTACGAGACGAGCACCGCCTGGCTATGCGCCGACGCTTACGCCGACAGCGCCGTTCCGCCGCTGGTGATCAAGGCGATTGCGCGGCGGGAGAGGCCGTCGCAGGTGCCGACCACCACTCCGTTCCAGGACGAGTTTTTTAAGAACTCCTGGTATGGGGGGAGCAGCTTCCCGTCGGGACATTCGGCGGCGGCGTTCTCGGTGGCCACGGTGGTTGCGAGCCGGTACAGGAACCACAGATGGGCCCCGGTGCTCGCTTACGGGATGGCAACGGTGATCAGCCTGTCGCGGATTACCGGCCGGGAACACTTCCCTTCCGACGTGTTCGTGGGCAGCGTGATCGGGGTGACGACGGCGGAGTATGCCGCGCTGCGGCCGCGATGAGCGGCCCGGCTTTCGTGGTATTCCCCCATCTCCAAAAACCGCGGAGAGCCTTCGCCTGGCTCAGGCAAGGTTGTGGGACACCCGGGCATCGGAGCGGCACCACGATTCTGTGAGACGCCGCTCCGCGTCCATCAAATTCCATACATCGTTGTATACAATCCAGCCTGAGGTGGTGCATGGCTGGAAGTCGTCGGAAGTTTTTGGCGGGAGCTGCCGCCGTGGCAGCTGGTCTTCCCTTCTCCTCGCTGGCTGCTGCGGAAGCCACGCAGACAGATACGCAGGATCAGGCGAGCCATGGCGGCTCGCCGTTTCTTCTTGAGTTTGCAGGCAGCGCGGTCACGAGCCTGCGATTCGCCTCCGATACCATCGCGACGAATTATGTGGAGACGGGACAGAAGCTTGGTCCTGTCGAGATTGCGTGGCGGCGGCCTGGCGGGGCATGGCAAAAGTTCCACTCGGCAGAAGGCTCCGAGTCGCCCGGCGCAGCGGCCGTGTGGCATGCGAAGGACGAGCAGGGCGACGCGCTCGCGGTGACAACGCGGTTCACGCCGCGCGCCCGGCTGCTGCGCTGGACGATTGGGTTACAGAACACGTCGTCGGATCCGATCGAGATTGGCGACTTGGCTCTTCCGCTGCCGATGCATGCCACCTTCGTTCCCAAAGGTTCCACTGCGCTGCCGGTGCTGAAGCACAGCTTCATCTCGGGGCATGGATCGTTCCTGTTCTGGATGCAATCGAACAGCGTGGGGCCGTACCTGGTGATGACACCGGAGGGCGACACACAGCTCGAGTACTGGGACCATCTGTGGCCGCGCCGGGAGCAGGGGCGCGCGTTCCCGGCCTACCGCGTCTACATTCATTCGATCGCGGTGGGCGAAGCGGTGAAGGCGAACAGCGGCCGCTGGCGTCAACCGCGGACCAGCACGACGCTGGCGCCGGCCGGCAAGAGCGGGGATCATCGACCGTATGCGTTTCAGTTCGCGTGGGCGCAGGATTATGCGGCTGTGCGGCAGCGGCTGGTGGATGCGGGATTGATGGATGTGGAAGTGGCGCCGGGGATGACGGTGCCCGCCGATTTGTCGACGTGCCTCGCCATCCGGTCGCATGACCCGATCGGGATCACCGCCGAGCATCCGGAGCAGACGACGATTGAGTCGTTGGGCAATCGAGAGGGGCGCAGGCTCTTTCGCGTGAAGTTTTCGCAGTTGGGCGAAAACCTGCTGACGGTGAACCATGGCGCGGGCCGCACGACGCGTCTGGAGTTCTTTGCTGCAGAGCCGCTGGAGACGCTCATTCACAAACGGGCGGCATTTACCGCGAAGCGCCAGATTCGCGATGAGAGTAAGTGGTACAACGGGCTGCTGCCGGAGTGGAATGAGAAAACGCAGGTCGTGCTGAGCCCGGATAACTACGACGAAATCAAGGGCTGGCGGATTTATGAAGTGACCTGCGACGATCCGGGGCTGAGTAAGCCGGCCTATATTGCCAGCAAGAATGCGGAATTTCCCAGCCAGGCGGAAGTAGAGGCGCTGGACTACTACATCGAGCACTTTGTGTGGGGCGGGCTGCAGCGGACCACCGACGAGAGCCACAGCTATGGCATCTACGGCATCCCCGACTGGAAGCACAACCGCGACAGCAGCGATCCGGGTCCGAAGGGAAAGCTGCACATCTGGCGGTGCTACGACTATCCCCACATTGTGGTGATGTACTTCAGCATGTATCGCATCGCGCGCGATTATCCGGGGATCCGGATGAAGCTGGACCGCGCGACTTATCTGGAACGCGCAGCCGGCACAGCGCTCGCGCTGTTCACCGTTCCCATGGAGGTCACCGGCTGGTCGGCGTACGAGACGGGCTTCTACAACGAGGTGGTGATTCCGCAGTTGATTGACGAGCTGGAGCTTGCCGGCAAGCACGATGAGGCCGCGCGGCTGCGGGGTCACTGGGTGAAGAAGGTGGCGTTCTTCATCGCGGGGAAGCCGAACCTGTTTGGGTCGGAATATGCGTTCGATTCCACCGGCTTCGAATCGACGCAGGCGATCGCGCGGTACGCGTTCGATCATCCGACGATGGCGGGCATTGGGGCGCAGCAGGCTGCGAATTATTCGCGAGAGCAGATTCGCGCCAATCTCTTCTGCCGCGGCGTGATCGAGAAGGCCTATTACTACTACGGCAGCGACTATCGCGGCGGCGGGGGCGACGGTTTCACGCTGAGCTATATGTCTCCGATGGGTGGGTGGGGGGTGCTGAACCACGCTCTCCATGACCGTCTGGAGCCGGAGGCTACGATCCGGCTGGGGTACGCGTCGTTCCTCAGCTCGTGGTCGCTGATGAATACGGGCACGGCGGAGTCGGGATACGGGTACTGGTTTCCCGGCGAGGCGAACGATGGCGGAACGGGCGGGGGCTTCGAGCCCGCGGCTTACGGCATGACGTGGCTGGGACAGCCGCACCATCGCGGGCCCTGGTACTACTCCTGCGAGACGGACCTCGGCTACTGCGGGGCGCTGCGAACGGCGGCGACCATCGTGGCCGACGATCCGGTGTTCGGGCGGTTTTGCTTCGGCGGTGAAATGCGCGCCGGGAAGTCGTCGCTGCGCATCACTCCCCGCGACGGGGTGCGGCGGCGGCTGCATCTGCGCACGGCGGGTCAGACGATCGATTTCGAGCTGACGGGC
Source organism: Acidobacteriaceae bacterium (assembly GCA_036521315.1). Classification (GTDB taxonomy): domain Bacteria; phylum Acidobacteriota; class Terriglobia; order Terriglobales; family Acidobacteriaceae; genus Palsa-343. The sequence goes on along the minus strand of DATDHZ010000011.1, from coordinate 111,735 downwards.
GCGCGGTTCGCGAAGGAAGAGCCGATCGAGTGGTTCCCTGCTCAGGAACGGTTCGTCTTTCTGCTGGAGACCGAGAGCACGGGCAGCGGGGAGATCGAACTGATGGCCGCCGGCCTGCCCGCGGAAGACTACCGGATCACTTGTGCCGGACAGACGCAGGAATTTCGTCCTGGAACCACGAAGAGTGTGCGGCTTCGGGTACCGGCGGGAAGCGCGAAGAGCGTGGTTGGGATCGTGCGGAGCCAGGGATCTGGAAGTTAGCGCATCCCTGTGCTTCTGAGTGGTTGCTCCAACACCATCCACTCCGCGACGGCGGGTTCGATCGGGCCTGATTGCCGGAGCGCGATCAGTTAGTTCAGGCCATAGACAACGATCTCTCCGCGCGGATTGGCGACCGTGGTGAGGTCGAGGCCGGTGGAGATGTAGACTCTGCCGTTGGCGACCACGGGCGACGTGAACTTGATGCCGTAGCCGGGCACATCTGCGGAGCTTTGGCTGCTGTTATAGATTTCATTGCTCAGATCGCCCGCTTCATAAGCGCGCAGGGTCGCGTTGGTGGGCGATCCTGCCGAGTTCTGCAGCGGCAGCCCTTCGTCGATCATCCACACAATGCCGTCATTCGTGCCGTTCGACGAGATGAAGGGGGTCGTCCCGCGGGTGCCTTCCTTCACATTGGGCGTAGTCATCGTCCCCGCTGAGAGGTATCCGCCGGAAAGGTTGAACTGGCGTACGCCTCCCGGCGCGGACGAGGCGGTGGGCGTCACGCCGATGTAGATGGAGCCGTTGTAGTACGCCGGGGTGCCGAAGATCTCAAACGAGTTGATGTCGGCGGTATGAGTGCCGGAGCTGTCGGTGCAGCTTTGTGAATAGGACGAGCTGAGGCCTTCGCCCCACTCGAGAGTCTGCGTCGCGCCGGTGTCGTTGGCGGCTTCTTTTCCGAGATTGCCGCTGTCGACGACGTAGAGCTTGCTCATCTTGCCGCCAGCCACCAGTTCGGATGTGCCAGGCATGAGTTGCAGCCCTCCGGCAGCGAGATCAGCGTCATTGCAGTTCATGTAGGCCCAGGTCTGCGGCGTAAAGTAGTCCTCCAGCGTGAGAGACGGGCTGAACTTGAGAATCGAATCTCCAAAAGCCGTCTTGCCGTCCCAGGGCCCGTTGCCGGTGACGATGTAGATGTTGCCGGAGCTGTCGGCCACGGGGCCCCCGCCGCCCATCCAGACGCCGCCGGCGCTGGCATAGGCGCCTTCGCCATTGAGGTTGGGACTGGCGTTGAAGACCCCTGCCAGCGCCAGGGTCTTCGCGTTATAGGCCACCAGCCAGCCGCTGTGGCAACTACCGAATCCCATGTAGACATTCCCATTGGCCAGCAGCAGCGCTGCGCGCTGCACGCAGGCGGTGGTGAGGGTTTCGACGCCGTTCACCGCATCGGAGTTCGTGGCCGGCACCGAGGCATGAATCGTCACCGGTCCGCCGAATTTCTGCGCGCCCGTCGTGATGTTGAGCGCATTCAGGCGGAAGGTGCCGCCACTTGCGGTTTTCTGCGCCGATACAACGTAGAGAGTATTGGTCGAGGGATCGATCACCGGAGTCGATGTGACGCCCACGTATGGCAGGATCGGGCCCGCCGTCAGCGGCGTCTCGCCCGATTGCAGCAGGCTGACCTTCCACAAGGGCGCCCCGGTTCCATAGTGTTCTGCGTCGAAGGCATACACTTCGTCCTGCTCCGTTGCGACGTAGAGCACGTTGTGGGTTGCTCCGTTGATGCTGACGTTGGACTCGATGAGCGGTTCGCCATACGCATAACCGGCGATGGTGTATGCGAAGAGCTTGCCGAAACTGCCCGGCTTGACGTTGGCGGGAGTCAGCGAAGCCTCGCCGGAGTTGAGGCCGCTGCGGTTCGCGCTGACGTGGAAGGTGGGAATGCTGACGGCGTCCGCCGCTGCCACCGAGACGGTGAGCGAGGCAGAGCCGGACACTCCGCTATCGGTTGCGGTAATGGTCGCGAGTCCGGCTGCGAGCGCTGTGACGAGGCCCGTAGAGTCGACAGAGGCCACCGACGTGTTCGACGACTTCCACGCCGCCTTCGTGGTGACATTCGCTGTGCTGCCGTTGCTGTACTTCGCCGTGGCGGTGAACTGTTGCGAATCGCCTGTCTTCAGGCTGTCCGGGGAAGGCGTCACCGCAATGGAGGTCACCGTTGCTGTTCCCGATTTCACGGTGAGATTGATGGTCGTTTTGGTGGATCCGCCGCAGTAATCCCACTCCTGGACCACGGTATTCTCGGCGCCCGCCGCCATGGTGACCTGCGTATCCAGCTTGCTGGAATCGACCACGTAGACGCGCTTGTTATCGACGTAAATTCCCATCGACGCAACCCCCTTCGAGCAGGTGGAGGCGGTGGCGCTGGCCACATACGTCACGGGCGAGGTGACGGTGGCCCCGTTCTTCGGAGCCGTCACGGTAACGGTGGCGAATGCCGCGGGAGCAAGGGCGAGCGACAGGACGAGGACATACAAAGGCTTCACGGCGTTCACTCCAGACAGAGGCCTGGCGATCGCGCGAAGCGCGACGTCGCCGGGCTATTTTGCTCTCACCAGAGATCGGCCGCGAAAGGCCAACTGCGTTCTCACACCAGTCGGCCGAAAGGAAAATCGGCAACTGCCGGGTATCGTTCTTAGTTGCCTTCTGAGATGCAGGAAACCGAAGACAGGTTTTAGCCGGAGAGCGGCGACAGGGACCGCGGGCGAACGCCTCCCGGCCCTGAACCGCAATCCGCAGGATGGAGACAGTGGTTTCCGACCCGTCCGGCAAATGAGGACGCCCCTGTCACTGGCTGCGATTCATCACCTGCTCTGCGAGGTCGCCCAGCTGCTGGGCGGAAAACTCGCTTCCGTCGATATTCGCAACGAGGATCCCGGATCGATCGAGAACGGCGGTGTGGAGGGAATGCGTCAGTCGGCCCTCTGCGGGCCAGAAGTTCATGCCGAACATCGCGGCCACCTGCTTCACTGCAGGGAGCGGACCGGTGAGGAAATGCCAGTCGGCCGGGTTGGCGCGGAAGGATGCAGCATAGCCGCTGAGGGCCTTGCCCTGGTCGTGCTGCGGATCAATGGCGATGGTGAGGAGCACCAGATCGCGGCCTGCGCGACCGGAGAAGCGCTCCTCCAGCATGGCGAGATTGTTGGAGAGACGCAGGCAATATTGCGGAAATGGGCAGCGCGAATAACCAAAGGTGAGAACGACCACCTTGCCGCGCAGAGCGGAGAGGCGAACCGACTTGCCGGCCTGGTCGGTGAGCGCAAAATCGGGAACGGGATGGCCGGGCTGCACAACGTTTTCTTTGGATGCGGGATCGATAGCGTCCTGGAGCGCGGTGAGGCTGCCGGCAGACATCTGTTCCGAGCCGAAATCAGAGGATGTGCCGATGTGAATATCGTCGGCATAGAGCTCGCGACGCTCTTCCACCATGTTGAATTGCACGGTCATGCCGGGCCGGAGGGTCGCGAGCACTTTCGGGTCGCGCACGGTAAAGGACATCTCCATGGCGTCCATGAATCCCGGGATCGCTTCGCAGGAGATCTCAAGGGGCTGCTGCCCCGTGCCGACGGCGGTGACCATGCCGCGCGCAGGATGTGCCTGAGCGCCGGCAAGGCCGGACACGCCGGCCAGGATAGCCATCGACAACAACGCTTTGCGTCCCGCTCCTGCTGCGACTGTCATCGTTCGCTCCGCGGCCTCAGGTGTTTTGCCTGCTCCAGACTGGGCGTATGCCGGAATCGCCTGATGTGAGGCTTCTGCGAGTTCCTTTTACTGCAACAGACTGGTTCTTTGCCAGCTGAGACGAAGTGGCGGCGAAGCTGTTTGCGGGTCAGGCGGATGGATGCGGGCGCGGGAAGAAGATGGCGCCGGCGGCGGCGAGCACGGGGAGAGACACGAGGTAAAGCGAGTCAGGACTGAGACCGAAGAAGCAGACGAGCGGCGCGAGATAGAGCACGAAGAGCAGCGTGCGCTTCAACAGACGCTGGGCCACGGCGATGGCCGCGATGGGCAGAAGCAGCGGCGAAAGATCGTGCGGATAGAGGTGGTAGCTGGTGAGCATGCAAGCCATCAAAGCCGCCGCGAATGCCAGCAGATCATTCTCGACCCTGCGCATGCGGAGCGCGACGAATGCGAGGAGGAGCACCGACGCCGAGAGCGTGACGAGCATGAGGCTGCGCGCTGAGAGATGTCCGCCGAAGAGGGCGAAGAAGAGACCGCGCAGGTTCGCCATTTGCTGCGGGAAGATGTAGCCCTGGTAGCCGGGTCCTCCCTGGCGAGTGCCGGCCAGCGCGGAGCCGCGGATGAGGCCGATGAAGCGGGCGGGCGCTTGCGGCGAGCAGGCGAAGCTGAGCGCGGCGACGGCGAGCGCGCCGAGCAGGAATCCTTTGACGAAGCGGCCGCCTTGACGGATGGCGAGAAGGAGTGCGAGTGGGAGAGCGATCTGAAACTTGAAGAGCGCGGCCGCGAGCAGGAGACCGGCGCGGAGCTCGTCGCCGTCATCGAGCTGATTCCAGGCGAGGATGAGGAGCAACAGGAAGAGGATCGAGTCCTGTCCCTGGAGGACAGCCAGCCAAAGCGGCAGAAAAAAGAACGCCAGCATGCCGGGGCGCGGCTGGAGAAACGGGATCACGACGAAGACGACGCGGAAGCCGGCGATCATGCACGCGGCGATGAGCGCGACGTTGAAGATGGCGAAGGCCGCGTAGGCAGCCGGATAAGGCAGGAGCGAAAAGGGGACGAACAGCAGCGCTTCATAGGCGGGATGAAAGAAGGGGAGAGTGAATTGGCCCGGGGAGATGCGCGTGGTCTGCACTTGCTGCTGGGCGTCAAGCGAGAAGAGTTGCGAGGGATGGGTGCGCTCGAGGACGCCGGCCGCATACGTGGAGCGAAAGTCGGTACGGTCGATGAGGCCGTGGGGAATGCCGATTTTGAAGGTCCAGAAGAGGAAAAGGCCGAGCATGATGGCGAGGCCGACGAAGAGCGGAACGAAGTTGCGGCTGGAGGAAGCTGCCGAGGGAGGCGTGGAGACGGAGGCGGTTTGGGTCATCGGGCGAAGACCGGAGGAGTGGTCTTCAGCATATCGTCATGGCGGCGGAATCGGAGCGGGAAATTTCGCGTCGGTTCTATGTCCGGGCTGCCCATGCGAAGCGGGGCGATACACCCTAGAACCCCATGATGTTGTAGCCGCTGTCCACGTAGATCACTTCGCCGGTCACGCCGCTCGCTAAATCCGACGCCAGATACACCGCGGTCTTGCCCACCTCGGTCTGCTCGGTGTTGCGGTGCAGCGGCGAACGGTCTTCGTGGTACTTCATCATGTCGCCCAGCGACCCGATGCCCCGCGCAGCCAGCGTTTTGATCGGCCCGGCGGAGATTGCATTGACGCGCACGTTCTGCCTGCCCAAATCCCACGCCAGATACCGCACCGTCGCCTCCAGCGAGGCTTTCGCCACGCCCATCACCTTATAGTGCGGCACCACCTTCTCCGCGCCGTAGTAGCTCAGCGTAATGATCGAGCCGCCCTCGGTCATCAGCGGAGCCGCGCCGCGCGCCAGCGCGATCAGCGAGTACACGCTGACATCGTGGGCGATCCGGAATCCCTCGCGCGTCGTCTGCAGAAAGTCGTTTTTCAGGTCCTCGGCCGGCGCGTACGCGATGCAGTGCACCAGCACGTCCACCTTGCCGTATTTCTCCTTCATCTGCGCGAACACCTGCGCAATCTCCGCGTCGTTCGCCACGTCGCACTGGAACGGCTCTGCGCCCGGCAAATCCTCAATCAGCCCCAGCGCCTCGGCCTTCATGCGCTCGTTCTGGTAGCTGATGGCCAGCTTCGCGCCCGCCTCATGCAGCTTCTGCGCGATGCCCCACGCAATGCTGCGCTTGTTTGCCAGCCCAAAAACCGCCGCTACTTTGCCTTCCAGATTCAGCATGCGTCGTCTCGCTCCGCTTAACTCATCTGCCGGCAACCTGCACGCACGGCTACGCCATTGTAAATGTGCGCAAAGACGGCAAGAACCACGGGAGGAGAACTTTGCAGGAGTGTCGTCTTACCTGGACGCGAAAACGTGGTCAAGTGTGACGACCCACTGCACGGCGACGGTGTCCTGATTGCGAGGCGTAGCCTGGGTGTAGCGCTCCACTTCGTAGTCGAACTTGATTAGCTGGAAGCGGCTGGGCCGCCACGCAACGGCGGACTCGATGCTGCGCGTGTCGCCGCCTTCGCTCGCGGCGGTGTAGCTGGGGCGAAGAGCCACGTACCAGCGCGGCGCGAGGACTCGTTTGAGTTCCAGATAGCCCGCCGACTCGCCGAAGTCCGGGATCACCGTGTAGGGCATGAGGAAGCGGTCTTCCTCAATCTGCAGGCTGGTGTGGCCGCGCGACCACTGCGCATCCACGCCCAGGCCGGTTGCCGGCAGCCGACTCGGGGCCATCTCGCCGGGGAAATAGAACTTGTACTGGCGATCGAGATAGGGGCCGCGATACGCATCGACGCCGACGCGGAAGCCCTGATGGAGCGTGACGCCCGCTCCGCCAGCCCAGTTGCCGTACTGGTCGTGATGGAAAAGGCTGCGCGGATTGGCAGGCGAGGAGTTCGCGAACTGCAGGCGGCCGTCGATTCTGCCGCGGGAGAGATCGATTTGCGCGCCAGGCAGGCCCGAGAGGCTGACCGGCGCATAGTAGTACCCGTACTGCGGCGGGACGTCGATCAGAGGGTCGTCGGCGTCGTTATAGCGGAGCATGAACGAGCCGAAGGCGGTCGGCAGGACCCCGGCGCGCAGCAGCAAGGCGCCTTTCTCTGATGCGCGCGCGTAGTTGACGGAACTCTGAAGCAGGTAGCCCCGAGCGCCGTATCCCGCGGCGCTGAAGTCTTCGTACGCATACGGGCGCGTGACGAATTCATATGCGCCGGTGAGCGTCCAGCTCGAGCCGATCTTGAGCGTGGGATAAGTGAGAGAGCGGAATCCGGCAGCGGTGCAAGAGCCTGAGCGCGGAGGGGATGACAAAGCACCGGAGGCGACGCCGAGACTGCTCAGGGTCTCGCGGAGATCGAGCCCCGAGGAAGCCTCCTGCGCTTGCGCCAGTGCCGCCGTGAGGGCGAGTAACAGGAACGAAGCGGCACGGACGACCTTCAATCTCCCACCGCCAGGGCAAGCTCGTTGCTGCAGCACTCCTGCACGCCCGCGCCGCTGATGATATCAGGAGAAAGATTTAGGAAAACGGCAACAATGCGGGGATCGAACTGCGATCCGGCATTTCCCCGCAGGATGGACACCGCTTCGTCGTGGCTCATGGCGCTGCGATAGGAGCGGTCGGTGGTCATTGCGTCGTAGGCATCGGCCACGTGGATAATGCGCGCGTCGATGGGAGTGAGGTTGCCCGACTGGCGATGTGGATAGCCGGTGCCATTCCAGTTTTCGTGGTGCAGTTCGACCGCGGCAAGGTAGGGCGCAAACCCGTTGACGCCCTCGAGAATGCGACGACCGATGACCGGGTGTTGCTTGATGATGCTCCACTCCTCGTCGGTGAGCCGGTCGGCTTTTTGCAGGATGCGGTCGGCGATGCCGATTTTGCCGATGTCATGGAGCAGAGCCCCGATGCGGATGCGTTCGATGTCGGCGGCTGGCAGGTTCATGGCCGCGGCGGTGGCACAGGCTAGCTGGCTGACGCGGTTGCTGTGGCCCGAGGTATAGGGGTCACGGGCGTCGAGAGCGCTGGCCAGCGAACCCACGAATTCGAGGTTGGCGCGCTGCAGCTTCTCTCCGTATGCGGAGACTGCAGCTGCGGCATCACTGTAGATGTGAGTGAGATCGCGGATTTCCAGAATGGATGACGGAGCGCTCTCAAACGGCGTAAGAACGCCGGTTCCGGCGGCCTTGCGCAAATGGCCGACCATGGCGGAGATAGGCCCGACGATGGAGCGGGCCGAGAGCAGGCTGGAGAGAAAAGCGATCACTGTGCAAATCAGGGCGAGCGTCACGAACAAGCGATTAAGGCGGGCCTGAATGGGCGCCATCGCGGCGTCGACGCTCACGAGGCTGCGCAGCAGGTAGCCGCCGCTCCACGACTGAAGAGGCGCGGAAATCCAGGCATTGCCGCCGATGCGCAGGTCGCACTCTGTGCTGCCGCAGGCAGCGAGGCTCGCCGACAGCCGATCGGATGCCGCGTCAGGATAATTGGAAGCGATGATGGTTCCCTCGCGAAGCAGGACGGAGGGCGAAGCGAGGCCCGAGAAACTAAAGTATTCGCCAATGGCGAGGGAACCAAGATTCTCGTCAGCCTGATCGATGGCCACGGAAACAACCTCGAACGGCCGGCCTCCGAGCATGAGCATTCCCTCGCTGACGCGATCGAGATGGATGGTGTCCAGGGGGACGAGCTGGCTTTGCGGGTTGCCGGAGGTCTGGCGCATGACTCCGGCAAGCGGGGCACCGCCGGGAGCCGAGACCACGAACAAGTCAAAGCCCATTTGCCCGCCAAGTTCACGAAGCTGATCTGCCACCGTGCTGCGCGCCTGCGGATTACCGGGATTGGAGAGAAGCAGCTGGATTCCGGCTTTGAGAGCAGCATTTTCACCGGCCACCCGCAGGAAGCGGCTGTTCTGCAGGTCGGTGCGGGCCTGCATGTCCGCGATGGCGGCCTGGTTTTCGCGCAGAGAGGCGCTCAGGCTGCTGCGCACGCTCGATTCAACGACGCGCTGCACGATCCAGAAGCTGCCGGTCAGCAGAACGGCGAATGGGATGAAGCAAATGAGGAAGGCGCGGGTTTGAAAGCGAGTAGTCACTCGCGCTCCCCGGAATCGGCCTGGAGCGGGATGAAGAAGTCCGCGGAGGCACCCTTTCCCGGCTCGATGTTGATGGTCTTGCGGAAGAAGCCGGCATACTTATGCCACGCTACGACGCTGTACTGCCCAGGCGGTAAGCCGCGGATTGTGTATTGGCCGGAAGCGTCGACCCGAGCGAACCAGCGGTTCGGGGTGACGACGATGGTCGCTTCCATATTGGGATGGAGATGGCAGTAGACATCGACGATACCGGCTTTGGGAAAGGTCACTCGGCGCGCCTGGCCCTGGTCGAAGCTTCCGAGGTCAAAGCTTTTGGCGCGGGAAAGCGAGAAGACATTGTGGAAGATGGGATCCATGTTGGAAAACGAAACGACGGATCCCGCGGGAACGACGAGAAGATCGGGCGAGAAGCGGCGATCGAGCTGAGCCACCCGCGGCAGGGGGCCGGAGCTGGAGTTGTCGGCTGCTGCGCCCGCGGCCACCGGTCCTTCAATCCATACCACCACGCGCGAGCGCTCGTAAGCGAGCGGATCGGTCTGGGTGTCTTTGCCGAGCTCGACAGGTGTTCCGCGCTGATACAGCGAGACGTCGGGCGTGACGCGACGCCGGGAAAGACCCTTTTTAACCAGGATGCTGCCAGTGAGATCTTCGGCATTGGCGGCGAGCGCCAGCGCAGCGAGGATGAGGGATAGAAGAGGCCCTTTGCGAAGCATAAGCTGCCCTTGTGTGTTCAGGAAGTGCCGGATCGAGACGCGCATCGTCGAGGAGCAGGCTCGCGGTATGAGTGTCCTGAAAAAACAGGATCAGTTTAGGGATGCAAAAGGCCCCAGCAAATAACACAATCCGGGTAGGCTGGGAGCCGCTGCGTTGCTGAGCCTTTGGATTCAGCGGCTGCGTGCGCGCTTGGTGACAAAGGAATGACAATTCGCCAGCCGAAGCACAAATCGTTTGCGGCTGCTGCTGGCGGTCAAACCAGAAGTTTCGTGGTCGCCGTTACCCCAGGGAAATTTGTGCCGCCTTGCACCAGACGGTGCGCGGTTCCCGCACTCACAGATACCGCACCGGCCACAACTCGGCCATCGATCCTGTCAGCCGTTCCGGCAACTCCGTTCTAAACTGTGGGTGCTTACCAGCAATTCCCAGAATTGGCGTCCGCCCCTGCAAGTCAGGAACGCCGGGAAAGGTACCTGTCATCATCTGCCCGAACATGACCTCGATATTCATGCAATGCGCGCTAAAGGATACCTTGCGGCCTATAAAGAATCTTCTCGTCGCGCTGCTTCTGTCCGCGTCGTTCGCGGCGGCTCATGCGCAAAAACGCCTCGTCCTCATCGATCAGGACGGCGCCGGCCCCGGCGGCACCGATCAGATGTCGATGCTCGCCCTGCTCCAGGCGCCCGACGTTCAGGTTCTCGGCATCACCATGGTCACCGGCGACGGCTGGCGCGACGAAGAAACCCTCCACACGCTGCGCATGCTCGAGCTCACCGGCCACGCCGATATCCCCGTGGCCAAAGGCGCCCAGGGACCGCTCGTCCGCAGCCAGGACGAAACCCGCCTGTTGTCCGCACTCGCCGGCAAGGCCGGCTGGCTGGGCGCGTGGGGCCGCGCGCCGGAACCGCTCCCCGAGGGCAATCCCTCGCTGCGCCCCATCGATGAAGACGCCGCCCACTTCCTCGTGCGCCAGGTCCGCGCGCATCCTCATCAGGTCACCCTCTACGCGGCGGGCCCGCTTACCAACATCGCTCTCGCCCTCACCATCGATCCCGATTTCGCCGCGCTCAGCAAAGGCATCGTCCTCATGGGCGGCAGCCTCAACCCCGTCACCAGCGATCCCGAGTTCGCCGCCGCTCCGCGCCACGAATTCAATTTCTGGTTCGATCCCGAAGCGGCGCACATCGTCCTCCACGCTGCGTGGCCCAACATCGAGGTCACCACCGCCGACGTCTCCCTCAAGGCGCCCTTCTCGCAGGCGGTTCTCGACGCGCTCGCGCAGTCCAATGCCCCCGCCGCCGTCTACATCAGAAAATGGAGCAAGCCGTTTTCCTATATGTGGGACGAGCTCGCCGCCTGCTCCTGGATCGATCCGTCGATCATTACCAGGCGCTCGACCCTCTATCTCGATACCGACCTGAGCCACGGCCCCAGCTACGGCGAAACGCTCAGCTGGACCGCCGAAAACAAGCCCGGCACGGCGACGCACCCTGTCAACGCGCAACTCGACCTCGACCTGCCGCGCTTCCAGAAACTGTTTGTGGATCTGATTACGGGCGAGGCCAGGAAGTAGACTCGGGCGCAACTGGGAGCCGTCACGGACCCAAAGGTCTGGGCGATTCGCAGGCGGCCTCTCAACCTCAACCCTGGAGCCCGAAAGCCAGTATCAAATCACCACGCTGTCATGCTGAGGAGTGAAGCGACGAAGGATCTGCGTCTGATCTTCCTGGATCCTCACATCGACATGAAACTTCCGACTCAACCGCACCCACAACGCTGCCCCGGCGCCAATTCCGCATAAGGGGTTGCCTCCGCGTCCGCCGCGCGGTAGTACCGCTGCTTCGGATGTGCGCAAGCGAGACACAGCCTCTCGCCATCGCGCTCCACGAACCGCTCGTAGTTGATCCCCTCGCCGCACGACGCGCAGGCTACGCGCTCGCCTTTGTAGCCCGGCATCTCGTTCGGCCCAATCTCCACCACAACCCACTGCTCGCCAAACAACTCCGCATCCGGCATCTCGCGATAGGCTTTCATCTGCTGCGCGTTTTTGTTCTCGATCTCGGGATACAGTTCCCGCGCCCGCTGCTTCGACGACTCCAGCGCCACAACCCGCACCGCCCGGCCCGTGCTCAGGTCCACGAACGTCGCCGCCATCTTGCCCCAGTCGCGAAACTTGAGCGCGCGCTTCCCCAGCCGGCATCCGGTCACCACGCCGATCGCATCGGTCGCGCAACGATCGATCTCCATGAACGTCACCAGCCGCTTGCGGTCCGCGCCCCGCGGCTCCGAAAGGCCCAGCCGCCGGCATCCCAGCATCGCCATGCGCACGCCCAGCACCTGCCCCGCGCACAAATGCCCATGCGCAGTCTTCGCCATCTCCAGCAATTCTCCCAGCGGCTCCATGCAACGATGCTAAGCCATTTTTCCTCACGGATGCGGCGCGGCACCCTTTGGCCAGCCGTCTCTCGCGAACAGCTTTCCGCCAACAGCCTTTTGCTAACAGCCTTTTGCTGACAGCCTTTCCCGGCCGCTTCATGCCCTGACCGCTCTTCCCCTACTCGCTGTCATCCCCCTCTTCCACCAGCACCGCCGACGTCCCGACCAGATCGAAGCTCACCGCCGCCGCTCCCGTCGGCGTAAAACTCACCTTCAGCGGATCGCGCTGCCACACCGCGGCCGTGCATGCCCGACTCGGATGATCCGCCGCATCCCACTCGCCAATCTTTTTCTGGAGCAAGGGACGCCGCGCAGCGATCTGCGCCACCACCGCCATCAGTTCCCTGCCGCTCGCGTTCAGCCCGCAATACGCCGCGTCGTCGCGGAACCACACTACGTCCGACACCCCCGCCGAAAAATCCGGCAGATGCAACGCCGTCACCTTGCCGCTGCCGCGATCCACCAGCAGCCATGGCCCGCGCTGCCACACCCAGCGCACGGCATGATCCGACGGCAGGGAATCGTTGAGCCGGACCGCCCGGCGCACGGCAAAGCTGCGTTCCGTCACATCGTGCGCTTCGCCGGTGGTCCACTCCTTCACTTTGCCATCCACCACTAGCGGCCGCACGTTCAGTACCTTCTCGTCCTTCTGCGCGCCGGCGGGATCGCCCTCCGCGGAATAAGGCTCGTGCCGCACCGCGCCTAATCCCACAGCATGGGTTTTCGCCGCGCACCACGCCGCACCGGGCAGCAGCAGCGCCATCGCCATCGCACGCACAAATTGTCCACGGGTCATACTTCCAGGCTAAGGAGAACCCTCGGCCTGCGACAGGTCACAGAGGTAATGTGTTAGGGACCGGGGTTACCAGCAGGCGGCATCACAGAAGCCGACGTCATCGGGTGGCCGTGGATTTCTTCTGCCAGCACGTGCCCGTTGACGTAGCGATACACAAACCACCCAAAGCCGACCAGCACCAGCACCAGCAGCGCCACTCCGGCCCAGCGCAGGCGCAAGCCGGATTGCCTCGCTGGGATCACGCGCGTCTCGCTTACGTTTTTCGCGAATTCCGCCCAATCGGCATCGCTGTCGGTTTCGACCGGCCGCTGGCTGGCCTCGAGAAAGCGCTCAACCCATTCGCCCTGATCGAGCCCCAGCGTCTGCGCATAGCTGCGCACAATGCCCTTGCTCAAAATGCCGCCCGGCAGGATTTCGAAGTGCTCGTCCTCCAGCGCCGCAAGATAGCGCGTAACGACCTTCGTCGAACCGCTGATGGTTTGCAGCTCGACTCCCCGGGATTCTCGCTCTTTGCGCAGTGCTTCCCCGAATTGGCCCACGTGCGACATCCTTCCCCATAACTTGGGTAATCACAGTCACCTTACGACCAGGTAACCAACATCGTCAAAGGAAAAATGACTTAAGAGGCGCATTTTGAGCAGAAAAACAAGGTAACTATGGTAATATGCGGCAGATTTTACCCGATCTGCGTAACGAAACGATCCATGCCGCGCCCTTCCCGACGCGCCCGACACTCCGCCCTGCTACTCTGAAACGTCCGCATCCTGGCAGCCCAATGAACAAGCTTGTCGTCGGCAACATCCTCTATCGCCCCGTCCGCTCCGCCATCAGCGTCCTCGCCGTCGCCATTGAAGTCATCATGATCCTGTGCATCGTGGCCATCATGATGGGCCAGGTGACCAACGCCGCGAACCAGACCGGCGGCATTGGCGCCGACATCATGGTGCAGCCCCCCAACGCCAACTTCATCACCGCGGTCGGCGGCGCGCCCGTGCCCGCATCCATCGCCGGCGCGCTCGCCAAAATGCCCCACATCGCCGTCGCCTCGCCCGTCATCATCTACTTCAACCTCGCCGGCGGCGCCGTTTACGGCATCGACTACCCGAGCTTCGACGCGCTGCGGAATCCTTTCGTCTTCCTCGCCGGCACGCCCTTCCAGAATGCCGACGACGTCATGATTGACGACCTCTACGCGCGCGGCCACCACACGCACATCGGCGATCGCATCAAGGTGGCGAATTTCAAATCCACGTACCGCGTCTGCGGCATCATCGAGCACGGCAAGGGCGGCCGCATCTTCCTCGAGCGCCAAACTCTCGGCGCTTTGATGGGCACGCCCGACAACGCCTCCATCTTCTACATCCGCAGCGACAGCGCGAAGAACAATCAGGCGATCATCGATGAAGTCGAAGCCAACCCGGGCCTGCAGAACTACCACGTGCAGACGCTCGAAGAGTGGATGTCGATGATGACCCCGGAGCACCTGCCCGGCTTCAACACGGCGCTGCATGTCGTCATCGCCATCGCCGTCATCGTCGGCTTTCTCGTCATTTTCCAGTCCATGTACACGGCGGTCATGGAGCGCACGCGCGAGATCGGCATCCTCAAATCGCTGGGCGCGTCGAAAAGCTACATCGTGAACCTGGTGCTGCGCGAAGCTATTCTCGTCGCCATCTGCGGCATTGTGGTCGGCACCCTGCTCACCGAGCTCATCAAGCTCTTCATGAGCCTCCATTTCTCCACTACGCCGTTCATCGTGACGAATCAGTGGCGTCTCCAGGGAGCGGCGATCGCGCTGGTTGGATCGATCCTCGGCGCGCTCTACCCCGCCTGGAAAGCCGCGCGCAAAGACCCCATCGACGCCCTCGCCTACGAATAGCGCAGCCTGGGCCGCCGCCGCGCATTTGACGAATCGGCGATTCGCCGACCAATACTCGGGGTCCGCTCACCGCTCTCCACTGGCTGCCCACCGCTCTCTGCCAATTCCCTATCCGCTGTCTCCCAAAAAACCGGAGGCGAAGCGTCTCCCGAAACTCCGCCCCCAAAGGAAACCTGACGCTGAAGCCTGCAGCCGGTCACCTGTCATTCGCTGCGCAGCGTCTCCGCCGGATCGATCCGCGCAATCCGCAGCGTTGGCAGCAAGCTGGCCGTTGCGGCGATCGCCAGCAGCACCAGCGGCACCGTCACCAGCGTCACAGGATCGTACGCCGTCACCCCGTAGATCGCGCTCTTCATCACCTGCAGCGCGAACGCCGAGCCCACCAGCCCGGTTGTCACCCCGCTCGCCGCCGCAACCATGCCCGCTCGCGCGATCGTGCTCATGGCCCCAGCCAGCGTGGATCCGAGCGCAATGCGAATCCCAATCTCCCGGGTCCGCTGCACGACGAGGTTTGAGACGAGCGCATAGATGCCCACCGCAGAAAGGAGGAGCGCCAGCAGAGCCAGCGCACCCAGCAGCATGGTCTCGATTCGCTGCATCTGAATTTGCTGATCGAGCACATCCTGCATGGAGTAGAAGCCGGAGAACGGCAGCCCCGGGTCGGCGTTCGCCAGCGCGCGCTCCATCTTCGCCGCAATTCCCGGCTGCGGCCCGGTCGTCCGGACAATCCATGACGGCTGGAACCACTCGTGCGCCAGATTCACGATGCGCTGATCCATCTGGGTCGCCGGCACGTAGAACATCGGTTCGGTCGCCAGCGGCGGTCCCGAGGTCATGCCCAGTTGCTTCACCACATCCGGCACCACGCCCACAATCGTGTACGTCGTGCTCTCGCTGTGGAAATGCCGCCCCACCGGGTTCGGATCGTTATAGAACTTCCTGCCGAAGTCCGTGTTCACCACGGCCACGGGCTCGCTCTTGTCCGTGTCGCTCTCGCGAATCCCGCGTCCGCTTAGGATGGGAATCTTGAGCGCCGCGAAGAACTCAGGCGTGATGTAGGTTTCGCTCGATCCGTACTCGTAACCCGCGCGCGGCCCGTCCATCACCTTCAGGCCGTCGTTCAGGCCGCGTTCGTACGGCAGGCTCAGCGCGACCGCCGCGTTCTCCACGCCGCGAATCCGTTCCATCGCGGCCACGGTCGTGCTCAGCAGCCCATGAAACTTCCCGGCATCGTGATAGCGCGCATCGTCGAGCGACGCCTTCGCGGTCATCACATTGTGCCCGTCAAATCCGGCAGGCAGCGACTCCAGCTTCGCAATGGTCCGCACCAGCAGCCCCGCGCCGGCCAGCAGCACGATCGTCAGCGCCACCTCGGCCCCGATCAGCCAATTCCTGACGCGTCCAACTCCGCCGGACACGCTGCGTCCGCCTGCCGCCATCCCGCTGCGCAGATCCACGCGCCGCGCTTCGAGTGCCGGGAGCGCGCCGAACAGCAGGCTGCCCAGCACCGTAACGCCCAGCGCGAAGGCCAGCACGCGTCCATCCAGCGCGAAGCCGCCAATGGGAATCATGAAGTCGGGCAGCAACCGCTTCATCGCCGGAAACAGCGCCGCCGCCAGCCCCATTCCCGCTGCGCCGCCGATCAGCGCCAGCATCAGGTTCTCGATCCAAAGTTGCCGCAGCAGCCGAACCCGCGTCGCGCCCAGCGCCATCCGCGTTGCCATCTCCGGCGTCCGGCGGTGAATCCGCGCCAGCATCAGCCCCGCCAGATTGGCGCAGGCAATCAGCAGAATGAATCCCACCGCGGCCATCAATGCCTGGATCTGCTCTTTCATCGAACTGCCCGCATACACGTGGACCGGATTGGCGTAGTACCAGACGTTCTCCTTCTCGAGATTGGTATTCCGCGGCGGCGGCATGTGCGCCAGTTGCGCCCGCACCTGATCCCACGTTGCGCCGGATTTCAGCCGCATCACGATCAGGCAGTTGTTCCCCACGCACACGCCGTGGGGATCGTCTGGCATCAGCGGCGTCCACACGTCTGCGGGATTCGGCATCTGCGCCCCGCGCGGCAGCACGCCCACCACCGTGTACGGCGCACCCTTCAGCAGAATCTGTTTCCCGAGAATTGCCGCATCGCCCTGAAACGCGGTATGCCAAAGGCTGTAGCTGAGCACCGCCGCCTTGCCTGCGCCGGGGCTGTCTTCCTGCCGGGTAAACTCACGCCCCAGCAGCGGCTCAATCCCCAGCACTTCGAAGTAATGCGCGGAGACGCGGGCGCCTTTCACATAGCGCGCAGCTCCGCCGGCCGCCGCGCTCGCCTGCAGATTCACGCCTTCCGTGCCGCCGAAAGCGTCGCCGGCGATCGCCGCCCGCACCGAAGGAACACTCTCCTGGAGCGCGCGCCACGTTGCGTTGTCCGATGAATCGTCATCCGAGGCCTCGCCCGGATTCGCCTTCAGCTGCTGATGGTTCTCGAGCACGGCCAGCCGCTCGGGTTGCGGATACGGCAGGCTCCGCAGCAGAAAGCCATCCAGCAAACTGAAGACCACCGTGTTCGCACCGATGGCCAGGGTAAGCGTGACGATCACCGCCGCCGCGAATCCCGGACTCCGCCTGATCTGCCGTAACGCAAATCGAAGGTCTTCGATCATCCTGATACCTCTTTACGGAGATTTGCGTCCTTCCGTTCCCTGCATCCGCAGGACCCTGTTAGCGAAAGACCGTTAGCAAGAAGCTGTCAGCAACACGGAATCGGTGTTTCCCTGGCCACTTTTAACTGGCCGCTGCTTTGCCGGCGGCTTCGCATCTGATTCACTCGCTCCTCAACGCCACCATCGGATCCACGGCCGTGGCCCGCCGAGCCGGCAGCGCCGACGCCAGCGCCACCATCACCAGCGCCAGCCCCAAAGCCGCCACCAGGGTTACCGGATCGAACGGGCTCACGCCGTACAGCTGGCTGCGGAAGAAATGCGCCAGCCCCACCGTTCCCGGCAGCGCCACCACAATCGCAGCGCCGGCAATCCACGCCATTTCACGCACCACCAGCCCCACCACGCGGCTGCGCGGCGATCCCAGCGCCAGCCGCACCCCAATCTCCCGCGTCCGGCTCTGCGTGGAAAACGCCAGCACTCCATAGAGTCCCACCGCGGCCAGCAGGGCAGCCAGGCCCGCAAATCCCATCGCCAACATCGCAAGCGCGCGCTCTTCCGCCGCGCTGATGTCCACCTGGGCGTCCATCGTGCGCAGCCCATCCACCACCAGTGTCGGATCGTAATCGTGCATCGTCTGCCGGATTGCCATCTCCACATTTTCCGGATCCTGCTGCGTCCGGACGTACACCTGCAGACCCACCGCGGCGGGCATCTGCAGATAGGGTCGATACACCCCCGGTCCCATCTCCGTCCGCAGATCGCTGTGCTTCACGTCGCCGACTACGCCCACAATCGTGGTGTCTGCCTTCTTGTTATCGTCGTCCGACTCTCCAATCAAACGTCCCAGTGCGTTCGGGGCTGACCCGTAGAACTTCTTGGCGAAAGCCAGGTTCACAACCGCCACCTTCGGTGCGCCCTTCGCGTCCGCCAGCGTAAATTCGCGCCCCACCAGCAGGGGTTGATGGATCGTCGCAAAATATCCCGGCGTCACGAATGGCGCTTCGAAGTCGCTCCGTTCACCCTCCACAAACGTGTGCCCCTGCACCAGGAACCCGTTCCACTCCGTGTCGTTCATAAGCTCCGGATCCACCGTCGCTGCCGCCATGGTCACACCCGGAATCTTCCGGATCCGCTCCAGAGCGTCCATCACAATCTGCGGCGTACGGTCCGCGCCATATCCCGAGTTGGTCGGATCGAGACCGAACGTCGCCATGTTGTGCGTGGCGAAGCCCACCGGCTGATCCCGCAGATTGGTCAGGGTGCGGACAAACAGCCCCGCGCCAGCCAGCAGCAGCACGCTCAGCGCAACCTGCACACCCACCGCCGCCTTGCGGAAAATCTGCGTCTGCCGCGATGCCGTCCCCGCCGTCTGCCGCAGCGCGCCTGCCAGATCGGGCCGCAGGTAATGCAACGCCGGCGCAATCGAGAACAGTACGCTCGTCCCCACCGCAACCAGCAACGCAAAGGCAAGCACCCGACCATCCAGATGCGCCGAGTACGGTTCATTCCCCGGCTCTGCGCTCGTCATCAGCCGCACCAGCACCTGCGCCAGCACCGGTGAGAGCGCCAGCCCGGCCACTGCGCCCAGCGCGCCCAAAACGCCGCCCTCCAGCAGCAGTTGCCGCACGATGCGGCTGCTCTTCGCGCCCAGCGCGTAGCGCATCGACATCTCGCGCACGCGTGCCGCCGAGCGCAGCAGCAGCAACGTCGCCACATTCAGACCGCACATCGCCAGCAGCAGCCCCGCCATGCTCAGCAGGATCACCAGCGGCGTCTGCAAATCCGTCCGATTCGGCGAGAAGCCCCGCGAATCGTCGATCACCTGGATCGTCGTCTTGTCGACAAACCCCTGCCGGAAATTCTCCGACGCATGCGGATACAGCTTCACCTCTTCGGCCCGCAGCGCATGCCACAGCGGCGTGAGGTTCGCCTGCGCCTGCGCCATCGTCACGCCCGGCTTCAGCCGCGCCACGATCGTCAGCCAAATGCTCAGGTGATTGTCCAGCCGATGCCCGCTCACGGTCCACGGCATCGCCACCTCGACTTCCGTCACGGGCAGAAACAGCCCTGGCCGGTATCCGCCAATCGCCGTCAGAAATCCCTCCGGCGCCACGCCAACGATGGTGAACGGATGGCCATTGATGGCCACCGTCTGCCCAATCACACTCCGGTCGGCGCCGAAGTGCGTCCGCCAGTAGTCGTAGCTCAGCACCGTGACGGCATTCGCATTCTTTGCTGTCTCGTCCGCCGCCGTGAACAGCCGACCCGCGAACGGCCGCAGCCCCAGCACCTGAAAATAGTTACCGCTGACCAGCTCCGCGTCTTTGTCTTCGGCTGCGTTGCGCCAGGTTACGCCGACATTCGCCTTCACCGCCGCCAGCATCCCGCTGAAAGCCTGGCTCTTGTCGCGCAGGTCTTTGTACATCGGGTACGAATAATAATTCCCGACGTCGCCGCCGAAGTCGCTCATCGAGCCGGAGAAGCTCCCGTGCCACTCCATCCGCACCAGCTCCTGCGGCTGCTCCACCGGCAGCACGCGCAGCAGCACCTGATCGAAGAGCGTGAAGATGGCAGTCGTCGCGCCAATCCCCAGCGCCAGCGTCACAATCGCCGTTACCGCAAACCCCGGCGACTTCCTCAGTTGCCGCACCGCGTATTGCAAATCTCCGAGCATTCGTTCTCCTCGTGCGCTTCCCGCTTACCCTGTCTCGCTGTCGGTTTCCTGCTGACAGCCTGGTATCAACAGGGTTTCGCTTGCTGCTTTTGGCTATTCCATGCGCAGCGCCACCATCGGCTCCACGCTCGCGGCCCGGCGCGCCGGCAGCCATGCGGCCAGCAGCGCCACGGCCAGCACACCCGCGCCCGCAACGGTCAGGCTAACCGGATCATGGACCGTCAGCTTGTACACCATCGACGCCATGACCTTCGACCCAAACCACGCCAGCGGCAGGCCCACTGCCAGACCCACCGCCACCAGCACGAGGCTCTCCCGCAGGATCATCCACAGCACGCGACGCCGCTCCGCGCCCAGCGCCATCCGAATTCCAATCTCTGCGATTCGCCGGTTCACGCGATACGCGAGCGTCCCGTACAGCCCCACCGCTACCAGCAGCGCCGCCAGCCCGCCGAAGAACCCGCCGAGCCGTGCGAAGAGCGCCGGCATCTGGTAGGTCTCCGCAAATTCCGCCTGCAGCACCGTTGGATCCTGCAACGGCGCGTTCGGATCGAGTTCGCGCACGATGCGCCGCGCCTCCGGCAGCAGCGCCAGCGGTTCGCCCGCGGCCCGCACTTCCACGTCCATCGCTCCAATCGAATCGTTCTGCTGATAGCTGTACCAGGCCATCGGCACCGGCTCTTCGTCCGCGGATGCGTATTTGTTATCCTTCACGACGCCCACAATGAGGAGTGGGTTCTTCGGACCACCCAACATGTGGCCGATCGGGGATCGTCCCTGCAGATACCGCTGCGCCAGCGTCTGGTTGACCACCGCTACGCGTGTCGCCTGTTGCGTATCGGCCGCCGTGATGCCGCGCCCCGCTACAATCGGAATCCCCAGCGTCCCGAAAAAGTCCCGCCCCACATAGTTGGTGCGCAGGAAGTTCTTTCCGTTGTCCCACGGATACGTGTGCCCATCGATGATCAGATTGTTATTGTCGCTCCATGTCGAGCCGGGCCGATTTCCCGCCAGCGTCACCGACCTCACCCCCGGCAGCCCGCTCACGCGCTCCATCAGTTGCGTGTAGAACGCCAGTGTCTGCACGTAGTTCGCCGGACCCACCGGATGGGCGCCGAACGCGAGCACCTTGTCCGCCTGCATCCCCAGGTCAATGGTCTGGTAATTCCGCAGCGTCCGAATCAGAAGCCCCGCGCCGAACAGCAGCGCCACGCACAGCGCGATCTGCGCCGCGATCAGCGCCTTCCCCGTCAGCGCACGGCTGCGATTCTCCGTCGCCTGCGTGCCGCCCGAGCGCATTGCCTGCAGGACCGGAGCGCCCGTCGCTGTCCGCAACGGAGCCAGCCCAAACACCAGCGCCGCCACGCTCGAAACTGCCAGCGTGAATCCCAATACCGTCGCATCCGGCGCCAGACTCACTTCGATTCCCGACCACACACCCAGCCAGTGCGTGGCTTCCGCAGCAAAGAGCCAGCCCAGCGCCGCGCCCACTGCCACCAGCACAACGCTCTCCGTCATCAGTTGGCGGAAGATCGGACCCCGTCCGGCGCCCAGCGCCATGCGCATCGCAAACTCGCGCTGCCGCGCCGCATTCCGCGCCGCCAGCAGCATCGCGATGTTCACACAGGCGATCAGCAGCACCAGCGCCACCATGCCCATGAGCACATGCAGCCCGTCTTCGTAGAAATCCGCGTACGCCCCCACACCCCGCGCCGAAATCAGCGTCAGCGTCAGCGGAGGCTCCTTCCCCCGCATCGCATGCTGGTCCGTGGTCTCCACGGCCGCGCGCGCAAACAGCGGATTCATCTTCGACAACGCATGCACCTTCGTCAAGCCTGGCCGCAGCCGCACAATCAGCATCAGATTCCACCAGTTCGGATCGCCGTAAAGCGTATGCTTCGAACCGGTCGTGACCACACCCCATGCGTTGAGCTCCGGCCGGTTCTGCAGCGGCACCCAAAGATCCGTCGCGACCCCACCCGATTCCACGCCGAAAAAGTTCGGCGCCGTCACGCCCACAATGGTCATCGGCACGCCGTTGATGTAGATCGCCTGGCCAATCACTTTGGGATTGCGCTGGAACCGTCGCGTCCAGTAGCCGTAGCTCAGTACCGCCAGCGGTGAATGCGTGTCTTCATCCGCCGGTCCGAACCCCTGCCCCGCCGCCATCCCAACTCCAAGACCGGTGAAGAAATTCCCGCTCACCTCCTCGGCTTCCACTTCTTCAGGCGCGTCGCCGAATCGCACAGCTGTTTTGGTAAACGAGAGCGGCACGTACCCAATCACATCCTCGAATGCGCTCTTGTCCTCGCGCAGCCGGTTGTAGACGTTCACCCCGACGGTCAACGCGGGATTACCCGTATTGCTCGTGCCGTTCGGCATGTTCTCGTGCGTCAGGTAATAGAGTTGCTGCGGCTGCCGCACCGGCAGCATGCGCAGCAACACGGCGTTCATCGTGCTGAAGATCGCTGTATTCGCCCCAATTCCCAGGGCCAGCGTCACAATCGCGGTCGCCGCAAATCCCGGCGACTTCCTCAGTTGCCGCAATGCATATTTCAGATCACTCAACATTGTTTTCCCCTGCACCCGTTCCTGCTACTCGGCTCTGAGCGCCTTGACCGGATCGACACTGGCCGCCCGCAGCGCGGGAATCAGTCCCGCCACCAGCCCCACCGCCAGCAGGGTTACGGCTGCCAAGCTGAGCGAGGCGAGAATCCCGCCGCCAAAGTCGGCGAATGTTTTGCGCAGGATTGCCGCAGCCGCCGCCGACAACGCGGCTCCGATCCCCAGCCCTGTCACGACGAGAAGGATCGAGTGCCCCAGGATCAGCTGCACCACGTCGATCCGCTGCGCACCCAGCGCCATGCGCACGCCTACTTCATTGGTGCGCTGCGCGGTTACGTAACTGATTAGCCCGTAGATGCCCACCACCGCCAGCAGCAGCGCCAGCCCGCCAAAGACTGCGAGCATGCGCACGATGAGACGCCGGCCGGCGAGCGAATCGGAAACCAGCGTCTCAACGGGAGTGAGCGTGGCAACCGCCTGCGACGAGTCGACCGCAGCCACGGCGCGTTTCATCACCGGCGCCATCTGGTTGGGATCGCCGGCGGTGCGCACGAGAAAGTCCGCCCGGTTGGTGCTTCCCTGGGCGAAAGCGAAATAGCGCATGCCGTCGCTCGTATCCTGCTCGAGCGAACTCAGGCGCACGGTGGCCACCACTCCGATAATCGTGGCGAAATCCTTATGCTCGCCGCACATGAACGACATGTGCTCGCCGACAGGATTTTGCCCCGGCCAGTATTTTTTCGCCAGCCGCTGATCGATCACCACCACCGACTGACTGCCAGCCACATCGCCTGGCTCGAACCACCGCCCGGCGAGCAGCGGAATCTGCATCACCTTCAAATAGTCCGGGGTGGCCAGAGAAAGCTGGCTATGCGGTCCGGGATCGTTCGGCGCTGTCGGCCGTCCGACAATTGAAAACGAGCAGGAGCCTCCCTCGTCCGGATCGAAAGGTAACGGCGCGATCGCCGCGGCCGCCAGCACACCCGGTTGCGCCGCCAGATTGTTTACCACGCTTCCCACAAACGTGGCCTGCCGCGACTGATTCTTCTCGAGATCCAGCCCCGAATACGGCACCATCGCCGCCACGACGCCATGGGGATTGAACCCGGGATCCACCTTCTGCAGCTTCTGGAGATTGGCGAGGAACAACCCCGTTCCCGCCAGCAGAAAGAACGCCGCCGCCACCTCCGCGATCACGAAGACGCTGCGCATCCGCTGCTTTTCTGCAGACGTTGTGCCGCTGCGCCCGCCCTCGTGCAGGGCAAGCCGCGCGCGCGATCGAAGCAGCGTCAGCGCCGGACCCACGCCCGCCACCACGGCCGCCAGCAGGGCCAGCGCCGCCGTGAATCCGAGCACAGCGGGATCGGTGTGCACCACAAACCCTCTGGCCAGGTCGTGCGGCACCAGGCGCAGCAGCAGGGTTCCAGTCATCGGGCCGGCCAACACGCCGGCCACCGCGGCAATCCCGGCGAGCAGCAGGGTCTCCACCAGCATCTGGCCGACAATCCGCGCGGCGCTGGCTCCCAACGCCGTCCGGATGGCAAACTCCCGGCTGCGCGCCGAAGCCCGCGCCAGCAGCAGACCCGCCACATTCGCTGACGCGATCAGCAGCACCAGCGCCACCACGCCGCACAACACATAGAGCGGCGTGCGCAGCGGCCCTGCGGCAAACTCCGTAAGCGGCGTCGCATAAACCGACCATCCAGCGCTCTTCGCGAACGAGGATTTCCCCTCGTCGCCATGGAGGGTCGCCCACATCGCCGTCGCCAGCGATGCGCTGAATCTCGCCATGGACACGCCTTCGCGCAGCCGCGCCGTAGCGTAATACTGTTCGTTGAAGAGGTTGCCAGGCTGAAACGCGGCGGGCGGCAGCGCGATCGGCACCCAGCCTTCCGCCTTGCGCGGCCACGCAAAATCGCTCCGCATCACGCCTACTACGCGATACGGCTTCTGGTCGAGCAGCAGCGTCTGCCCCGCCACATCCTGCCGTCCGCCAAAGACGCGCTGCCAGATGCCGTAGCTGAGCACCACCACGGGTCCGGCGTTGGGCTGATCTTCGTCGGCGGTGAACGTCCGGCCCAGAATCGACCGTGCTCCATACACATCGAACCAGCGTGACGAAACCTCCGCCGCCGGAATGTTCTCCGCCTGGCCGTCGCGCTCGATGTTGAAGCTGGCTCCCTGCTCGATCGCCGCCGCTTCCACCTCGTCGTGCATCGAGCCGGCTTTCGCGTACGTCGGCACCGACGCGCCGGGAACGTCAAGAGTGAACTGCGTGTAGCGGACGTGGATGACCGCGATCCGTTCCGGGTGATCGACCCCCGCCGGGTGCCGGAGCACCGCGTTAACCACACTGAAGATGGCCGTGTTCGCGCCGATGCCCAGGGCAAGCGTCAGCACCGCAGTCGCTGCAAATCCGGGCGACTTCCTCAGTTGGCGAATCGCGTACCGCACGTCTGCGTGCATGAGGCCTCCCAGGCACACCTATGCAGGTGTGTGCTCAAGACTCGCAGTTCGCCTGCCAAAATCCCCTGAGTTTTCTCTTTGAAAGAGTGGGGCTTACTGCCGCATCCCCAGCCGAGTTCTGTCCGCAATTCACGGGCACTGTTCAGAACCGGACAGTGTCCACCCGTCCTGGGCAGCCGCTTCTTCCCCGACCCCTGCACCCCAAGCCGTTTCTCGCAGGCAGCTTTTTAGCCCCTGGCTTTCCCCCGCTTCAGGTCTTCCATCAGGATGATCGCCTCCGCAATCTCCTTCAGCGGCTTCCGCTTCTGACGGCTCTGTTTCTGCAGCATCAGATAGGCCGCCTCCTCGTCGATGCCCAGCTCGCGCTGCAGAATACCCTTGGCCCGCTCCATTACCTTGCGCGTTTCCAGCTGGTCGGCCAGCTGCGACTTCTCGTACTCCATGCGCGCCAGCTCCATCTCGGCGCCCACCAGGTAGCCGATCATCGTGATGAGCCGGATCTCCCGCTTCGAGTGGTTGTGCACTTCCTTGTGCTGCACGTTGATCGCGCCCACCAGCTTCCCACGGCACAGAATCGGCACCGCGAGAAACGCCTCGAAGCGGTCCTCGGGCAGGCTGCCGAATACCGCAAACCGCGGATCAGCCCATGCCCGCGATGCCAGCGCCACCGTCTGCCGATGCTCCGCCGACCATCCCGTGACGCCCTCGCCCATCGCGACAACCAGCCGGTCCACCACGTCCTCATGGGGATTCTTCGAAGCCCGCAGCACCAGCTTGTCTTTCTCCAGCACGTAAATGAAGCAGGAGTCGCAGCGCACCGCCGCCGTCACCATCTCGATCACGCGCTCCAGCACCTCGTGCAGCGGATCCGCCGCCGCCATGCGGCTTCCAATCTCATGCAGTAAATCGAGTTCGCTGGCCGTCTCGGGCGCGCGCCCCATCTCGTCCACGGTCTTCCGCTCCTGAACGCAGCGCGACGCGCTATCTTCGCCGATTCCTGGAGTTCTCTGCGTCGCGCTTGTTAAAGGAAGGGTATAGCAAAAGCCGAAGCGGGACATCGCGATTCGCTCGCCCCGTTCCGGATGAACAACCAGATTTCATCTGGGGTGCATTCTCGACCAAAAGCGCGCAACAACGCCCGCGACTGCCGCTACTGGCCTCCCCGCCGACGGCTTCGCGCCCGGCTTGCCTGATCCGCCCGCCTGCGTCGCCTTTGGCGGAGTCTCCGTGGCTGCCGTTCCCGGCACCGGCGTGCTGGACTTCGGGCCTGCAGCCGCCGGCGCGGTTCCGGCCGCCGCGCTCTCGCCACCGGCCGGAGCCGATTTCTCCGCCGCACCGCTCGGTTTCGCGCCATCCGCAGCCGTCGATCGCGCGCCCTTCGACAGCTCCGCCGGAACCGCCGGCGCATCCGCGCTCAGATACTGCACGATCAGCGAAATCCTGCGGTTCGAGGGGTCCATCGGATTCTCCGGGACGCGCAGCTTCCGATCCGCATACCCACGCACCTGCGATACCTGATTCACCCGCAGTCCCGACGCCTCCATCAGCCGACGCGCCGCGTTCGCCCGATCGGTCGACAGCTCCCAGTTCCCATATCCCTCCGCAGTCGAGTACTGCTGCGCGTCGGTGTGCCCCTCAATCGCGATCCGATTGGGAATCCCTCCCAGCTGTCCTGCCAGCATCTCCAGCAACTCCTGCCCGTGCTGGTTCAGCCGCGCGCTCCCCGTGTCGAAAAACGTTCCGTCCTTCGTCTCCAGCAGTTCGATCCGCAGCCCCTCCGGCGTAATCGTAATCTGGATCTGATTCTGCAGCGTCCTCAGATCGTTCATCTGCCGGATCGCTTCCTCGATCTTCTTTTTCAGCTGCGCGATGTTGTTCTCGGTGATCGCGAGATTTTCATTCGACCCCGACTGGTCCGTCCCGGTCAGCGTCGTCTTTCCACGCGGATCGTTAAAGTATCCCGCCACCGCCTGGCGGACCTTCTGGCTCGTATTCATCAGCCACAACACGATGAAGAGCGACATCATCGCCGTCACGAAGTCCGCATACGCCACCTTCCACGCACCGCCGTGATGGCCGCCGTGCCCGCCCTTTTTCCGGATGACGATGATCGGCTTCGCCTGCTGCAAGCTGTCCTCTGTACCCCGTCACCAGCAACCTGTCTATGCCGCGGCGGCCGGCGCAGCGCCCCCCTGATGCCGGCAAGCGTCTTCCACTTCCGTAAACGATGGCCGCACATGCGCAGGAATCGCCCGTCGCCCCATCTCCACGGCCACCACCGGCGGCTGTCCACGGATGAACGCCAGCATCAGCACCCGCAGCACGTAGAGATACGCGTGTTCCTCCGCCGTCGTCTTGGCCATGTTCTGGCTCACCGGCCCCACCAGCCCGTAGCACAGTAATATTCCGAGGAAGGTCCCCACCAGCGCGGCCGCGACCTTGTGCCCAATCTCCTCCGCCGGTCCGCCCAGCGCCTGCATCGTGATCACGACTCCCAGCACGGCCGCTACAATGCCCAGCCCTGGCAGCGAATCCGCCATCGTCGCCAGCGCCGTCACCGACTCCTCTTCGCCGTGGTGCTGCACCTCCATGTCCAGGTCCATCATCTGGTCCATGTCGAACGCCTCCACGCCCCCGGTAATCACCATGCGCAGCGTGTCGCATACAAAATCCCGCGCATGATGATCCCTGACGAACTCCGGATACGCGTTCAGGATTGGGCTCTCTTCCGGCTTCTCGACGTCGGCCTCGATGGTCAGCATGCCGCCTCGGCGCGCCTTCTGCAGCAGCTCGTACATCATCTTCAGCGTCGCCAGATAGCGCGCTCTCCCAAACTGCGTCCCGCCGAAGATTCCTGCCGCCCCGGCTGCGATCTTCTTCAGAATCCGCAGGGGATTGGCAATCAGCAGCGTCCCGGCACCGGCTCCGCCGATGATCAGCAGTTCGGCCGGCTGCAGCAGCACGGCCATGTGCCCGTGCTCCATCAGGTAGCCGCCCACCACCGCACCGAAAACCACCAGAATGCCGATGATCGCAAACATGCGTGGTAGGGCTCCCTCTCCGCATGCACCCTGCCCGCCGCGTCTCAAAGCCTGCGCGCAGGCGCACACGCCGACACTCCTCTCATCGGCGGAATCGCTGCCTGCTTAAACGCAGGGCTGACGCGTCACGCCACCTGCCCCGAAATCGCTGGTCATCCGCCGTCCGCACCGGCTATCCTGACAACAATCCCGTTGCATCAGGTCTTTTGAGGCTCCCCCGTGTTGCACGATCTGAAGCTCGCGTTTCGTCTGCTGATCAAAGCTCCGGTCTTTTCTGCAACCGCGATCCTCATGCTGGCGCTCGGCATCGGCGCCACCACCACCATCTTTTCGGTGGTGGAAGGCGTGCTGCTCCGTCCCCTGCCCTTTCCGCATCCCGAACAGCTCGTCGCGCTCTCCGATATGCTGCAGGGCGCGGACTACAACGGCAACAGCGAAGTGGGCGTCACCGCTACCGACGTCCTCAACTACACCCGCGACACGCACAGCTTTTCCGCCCTTGGAGCGTTCCGCCAGACCGGCATGGAATTTTCCGGCGCTGGCGAACCGGCCCATATCGTGGCCGCGCGCTTCACCCCCGGTATCTTCACCACCCTCGGCGTCTCTCCGCTGCTCGGCCGCGTCTTCAATGAGCAGGATGACGCCTCGCACCAGCAGGTCACCGTCCTCAGCTTCGCCACCTGGCAGAATCGTTTCCACGGCGATCCCTCCGTTCCGGGCCGCAAAATCCTCCTCGATCGCAAGCCGTGGATCGTCATCGGCATCATGCCTCCCGGATTCGATTTTCCCCTCGTCAGCGGCCGGCTCGACCGCAGCGAACTTTACATCCCCATGAGTTTCGCGCCTGTGGAGCTCTCCGCCGCGGCGCAGGCCAACTGGATTTACCAGATGATCGGGCGGCTGAAACCCGGCGTCACCCCCGCCCAGGCGCAGGCAGACGCCGCGCGCGTGGCGCAGGAAACCATGCGCAATTACCCGCCGTTCATGGCCGGCATGCATATCACTCCCATCGTGCCCCAGCTCCACGGGTACACCGTAGCCGATGCCCGTCCCCTGCTGCGCACGCTCTTCCTCGCCGTCGTCGTGGTGCTGCTGATCGCCTGCGCGAATCTCGCCGGCCTGCTCCTGGTTCGGGCCATTCGCCGCCGCCGCGAAATTGCTGTCCGTCTCGCCCTGGGTTGCAGCGGGGTCGTCCTGCTGCGCCAGGCCCTCTTCGAAAGTTTGGTGCTGAGCGGCATCGGAGCCGGCCTGGGCCTGGCGCTGGCTGCCGCCATCCTCAGTACCGGGCTGCGCCTGCTCCCCGAAACGCTGCCGCTCATTGCCGGCATCCGCCTCGACTGGCATGTAGCCGGCTTCGCCGTTGGCCTGGCTCTGCTCACCGGCATCGCCTGCGGACTGGTGCCCGCCTTTGCCGCGATGCGCACCAGCGTCAACGCCGCGCTCCGCGAGGGTGGCCGCACCGGCACAGTCGGCACCGGATTTGCCCGCCTCCGTTCCGGTCTGGTCGTCGCCGAAATCGCCGTCTCGCTCGCTCTGCTCGCCGCCTCCGGCGTTCTGCTGCGCAGCTTTCAGAAAATGCGCGACGCCGAACTCGGCTATCAGCCGGACCATTCCCTGGTCGCCGGGTATCGTCTGCCCCGCGAGCAATACCCCTCCCAGGACGCCGTCGATCGGTTCCGGCACTCTCTTCTCGGCCGTCTCGAGGCGCTGTCCGGCGCCACTGGCGCAGGCATCACCTCCTTCTTTCCCACGGACGGAACTTTGTATAACTTCCACTTCGTCGCCGAAGACTCGGTCCAGGCCAATGCCTCCGGCATCGATAACGGCACCGAAGCAGACGTCGAAGGAGACTACTTCCGGGCCATCGGCACTCCGCTGCTGCGCGGCCGTCTTTTCACCGAGGCCGATAACAACGGCAGCCCGCTGGTCGTCATTGTCGATCGCTTCCTCGCGGAACACTGCTGGCCCGGACAGAATCCCATCGGCAAGCACCTGCGCCTGGGCGACCCGCACATGCCCACCCCCTGGCTCACCGTGGTCGGCGAGGTTGCCGACGTCCGGGAAGGCTCGCCCGATACGCGACCGCGCCAGCAGTTCTACCTTTCTTCGAGCCAGGTCAAAGCCGCTGCCGGTTCTCTCGCATCGTCCTCCGCTATTTACGGCACTTCGGGCTACATCCTTCTCCGCTCCTCCCTGGCTCCCGAGTTGATGGAGAACCAGTTGCTTGCCTCCGTCCACTCGCTCGATCCGCAGTTGCCGCTCACCGACCTTCAGCCGGTGGAGCACGCGCTCGACTCGAGCGAAGCGCCGCGTCGCTTTAATACCATCCTCATCACCTCGTTCGCCGCAGCGGCGCTCCTGCTGGCGGTTCTCGGCATGTACAGCGTCATCGCCTTCACCGTCGCCACGCGCATGCAGGAGATGGCGATTCGCATGGCCCTCGGCTCGCAGCGCTCCGGGATTCTCACCCTCGTCCTCGCCTCCGGCCTTCGCCTCGCCGCGGCTGGATGCGCCATCGGCATTGTCGCCGCGGTGCTCGGCTCGCGGCTTCTGCGTTCGCTGGTCTTCGGCGTCAGCGCCGTGGACCCGCTGGTTATCACCGTGGCCGCCGTGGTGGTCCTGGTCCTGGCGCTGGCTGCATCGGTCCTGCCCGCGCGCCGCGCTGCCTCTGCCAATCCCATTGAGGCTCTCCGCTCGCAGTAGCCTCGTCCACGCGTCCCATCCCGCAGTACACTAGGTTTCGCCCAACGCGGTCCCCAATCGCCGCATCTGAATTCGTGTCTTCAAAGTCCAATCGCATTCCATTGAAGGGAACCGTCTATGCCCGACCAGAAAGCCCAGCAGCAAAAGGCCATCAAAGACCTCGTCAACGCACTGAACGAGGACCTCGCCCGCGAATACCAGGCGATCATCGCCTATACCGTCTACAGCAACGTGCTGTCCGGCGCGCAGTGGATGAGCATCGCCGCCGAGCTCCAAAAGCACGCCTCCGAAGAGCTCCAGCACGCCATGATCATCGCCGGCCAGATCGATTACCTCGGCGGCATGCCCACGGCCACGCCCAAACCCGTCAGGCTCTCCGAAAAAGCAGAGGACATGCTGCACTTCGACCTCGACAACGAAACCGAAACCATCCGCAATTACCGCCAGCGGGTGAAGCAGGCTGAAGCCGTGGGCCACTACGCTCTCGCCGAACAACTGCGCAAGATCATTTCCCAGGAACAGGAGCACCAGCACGATCTCGCTACCGCCCTCGGCATCGACGTGCCCGATGTCTTCCGCGAAGGCGCCTGAGAAGACAAAGCCCGCTTGCGAACAACCATGCTCTGGAAGGCTCGACCTGGGTCGGGCCTTTGCCTGCGGCACGGTCTCGACTGCCTCAATCTGCGCGGCCGCCCGGCGCAAGTCACCGCCCCTCCGCTACACTCTGCGCATGACGCTCCAGTTCACCACCTCGTACCTCGAAGACTCCCGCGCACTCTTCGCCTATTACAAAAAACTCGCTGAACGAGCCATAGACCAGGTCTCCGACGACCATCTCTTCGCTTGCCTGGACGGCGAAGCCAATTCCATTGCCGTCGTCGTGAAGCACATGGCCGGCAACATGCGCTCCCGCTGGACCGATTTCCTCACCTCCGACGGAGAGAAACCCAAACGCAACCGCGACTCCGAATTCGAAGATCCGCCCACCACCCGCGCCGAACTGCTCGCTCTCTGGGCATCAGGCTGGGCCTGCCTCTTCTCGGCTCTCGAACCGTTGACCGATGCCGACCTCAGCCGCACCATTACCATCCGCGGCGAAGCCCACTCCGTGATGCAGGCCATCAATCGCCAGCTCGCGCACTACCCCCACCACATCGGCCAAATCGTGTTGCTCGCGAAGCACTTTGCCGCGGATCGCTGGCAGTCCCTCAGCATTCCCCGCCGCGCCTCCGCTGAGTTCAATCGCAAAGTAGCCGCGGGGGAAGCGAGCCAGCGCTGATCTCCGGCACACAGCACTGTGCGCCTGGCCCCGAACTGCTTAGGCCATGACTCGCTGCCATGCCGACCTGCCGACTCGCTGTCCTGCTGGCTTGCCGTCCCCTGCATGCTGTCACCTGTAACCTGTAACCTGTCCTGATGCGCGACCTCCGCTTCGGCCTCCGCATGTTCCGCCGCAATCGCGGCTTCACCGCCGTCGCCGTCCTTACCCTCGCGCTCGCCATCGGAGCCAACGTCGCCATCTTCTCCGTCACCAGCGCGCTGCTCCTGCGGCCCCTTCCCTACGCGCAGCCGCAGCAACTCGTCAGCATCGCCAATCGCGACGCTCACAGCCAGGACAGCGGCAACAACAACACTCTCGTCCGGTATGAATTTCTCCGCGACCGCGCACACACCCTCAGCGTCGCAGCGTGGACCAACGACAGCATGGACCTGACCGGCAGCCGTGACCCGGCGCAACTTCCTGTGGCCCGCGTGACGCCGAACTTCTTTTCCCTTCTCGGCGTGCAACCGGCTTTGGGACGCGGCTTTGCGGTAGCCGACGGGCGCGCAGAATCGCGGCCCGTGGTGATCCTGTCGAATGCGCTCTGGCACACGCGCTTTGCCGCCAATCCTGCAATCGTCGGAACCACGATCGATCTGGACGGAACCCCATCCACCGTCGTCGGCGTCCTGCCGGCAGGCCTCGCCTTTCCCTTCATCGGCAAGGCCGATCTCTTCACGCCGCGCTATTTCGAGTTCTCTCTCTTCTCGACGGCGCGGTTGCGCCAGGGCGTGGGCTATCTGGGATACATCGCGCGCCTTGCGCCGGGCGTAACCCTGGCTCAGGCCGATGCCGAGCTCGCGGTCCTGAGCCAGCAGTACATCCGGCTCAATCCCGACGTGCACGACGCGATTGCCGGCACCGTGATGGCAGCGACGCCCCTGCGCGACAGCGTGGTGGGCGATTTGCGATCGAAGGTGGCGATCCTCACCGCCGCCGTCACCCTTCTGCTGCTGATCGGCTGTGCCAATGTCGCCAGCCTCCTGCTCTCGCGCGCCCTGGCGCGGAAACGCGAACTGGCCGTCCGCGCCGCGCTGGGAGCGAGCCGCGGTGCGCTGCTGCGTCTGCTCCTGACCGAAAGCGTGCTGCTGGCGATTGGCGCCGGTGCGCTGGGCCTGCTGCTTGGCTGGATCGCCGACCGCTCCCTGGCTGCCTGGGCCGCCGCCCAACTGCCCACGGGCATGCCCGTCGTGATCGATGGCCGCGTTCTGGTTTTTGCCTTGCTCATTGCCGCGCTCACCGGCATCTTCACCGGACTCTTTCCCGCCCTCCATCTCGCGGGCGCCAGCCTCAACACCGCACTCCGCGAGGAGGGCCGCGGCGTCTCCGGCAGCCGTAGCCGCGCACGCCTGCGCAGCCTGCTCGTCGTCGGCCAGGTGG
This sequence comes from Acidobacteriaceae bacterium, assembly GCA_036521315.1. Classification (GTDB taxonomy): domain Bacteria; phylum Acidobacteriota; class Terriglobia; order Terriglobales; family Acidobacteriaceae; genus Palsa-343. The sequence goes on along the minus strand of DATDHZ010000011.1, from coordinate 78,285 downwards.
CGCTGTCGCCGCTGCTCCTCATCGGCGCGGGACTCCTCGTCCGCAGCTTCGCCCGCCTGCTCGCAACCGATCCCGGCTTCGCTCCCGATCATCTGCTCACCATGGAAGTCTCTCTGCCCACGCACAAGTATGCGAAGCCGCAGCAGCAGATCGATTTCTTCCAGGAGCTGTTGCGCCGCGTCGACGCACTACCCGGCGTGAAGTCCGCGGCCATCTCCGCGGCGCGGCCGCTGGAGACCCGCCGTATCACCCCTCTGCTCCCGGAGGGTCAGCCGGAGGTTCCTCTGATGCAGCGTCCGTTCATCGACATCGAGGCCGTGAGCCCCGCCTGGTTCGCGACGCTGCGCGTGCCCATCGCCGCCGGCCGCGCCTTCACCGATGCGGATGACGCCTCCGCTCCCAAGGTTCTGGTCGTCAACGCAGCCTTTGCGCGGCAGTTCTGGCCGGGCGCCAATCCGATCGGTAAACACGTCGTCGCAGGACGCGGACCCACAGCATCGGAAGTCGTCGGCGTCGCGCAGAACGTGCGCAACTCGGGCATCGCGGAAGAGGCCAAGCCCCAGGTCTGGCTGCCTTTCGCCCAATTGCCCTGGGGTGACATGAATCTGCTCGTGCGCACCGGGGTCGCTCCGCTGAGCCTCTCCACAGCCGTGCGAGCGCTGGTCGCCGCCATCGATCCCGATCAGCCCGTCACCGGTATCCAAACCGTTGACGACCTGATGGACACCGGCCGCGCCCAGCCGCGCCTCACCATGCTGCTGCTTGGCGTATTCACGGTGACGGCGCTGGCGCTCGCCGCCATTGGACTGGCCGCGATGCTGGCGTGGACCGTCGTGCAGCGCCGCCAGGAACTCGCCATCCGCCTCGCTCTTGGCGCGGAACGCAGCGACCTGCTCTGGCTCGTGGTTCGCCAAGGCCTGACGCTGGCCCTCGCGGGAATCACCCTGGGCCTCATCGCTGCGCTCGGCCTTACCCGCCTGATGGCCAGCGTTCTCTACAGGACCAGCGCGTACGACCTCACCGCCTTCGTACTCGCGCCGCTCCTCTTTCTGGCAATCGCCGCCTTCGCCAGTTGGCTCCCCGCGCGCCGCGCTGCCACGGTCGACCCGATCGAATCCCTTCGCGCCGGATGACTTCGCACCAATAAGAAGGCCATCCCTCCGGATGGCCTGATCCCAAACTTCTTCCTAACCGTGGCTGCAGGCTACCCGCGCCTGCATCCTGTAACCGGGCTCTACTTCTCCGTCTCCGCGTAGAAGCTCCCTAAGTCGTGCCGGAACTCCTTCAGCGCATCCACGTTCAGATACACCATGTGCCCGGCGGGATAATACCCAAACTCCACGTTCTTCGCCAGGTCCGGCGCCAGCATCATATGCGCCAAATCCATCTCCGTCAGGAAGAACGGCGTCGCCAGGTCGAACATCCCGTTCGCTGAGAAGACCTTCATCCTGGGGTCCTTGCGCATCGCATCGGCCAAATCGTCGATCACGTCCGGCGCCGTCTCCTCGCGCATAAATCCTCGAAACGCTCCCCCCGGCGGCCGATGGTGCCAGTCCCACTCGCCGATGCTGTTCGCCGACGGCCGATACTCATCGTTCGTCTCGTATTTCAGCTGGTTGGTTAGGTAATCGTGGAATGCGGCGATGAACGCACCCGAAATCCCCGTGTCCGAAGGATCGTAGCCCGGCGCTTCGCCCGCGTTGTCCACGTCCGTACCCTCGAACCGAGCGTCGTACCGGCCCAGAATGTCCCCCTCATCCCGCAGCAGTTCCTTGCGGAACCGGGTCGGGCTCACGCGCAGCTTGGCTTGCTTCACGTAATCCACCGGCAGCCCCGTGTACTGCGCCACCTTCGCCGCGATCGCATCGAACTGCGCCTGCGGCAGCGCATCGCCCTCCCACAGCGCCTCCGCATAATCGCCGCGCGCGAAGGCTCGTACCTCTTTCAGATACGCCTGCAAATCCGCCGGCTTGTTCTGCAGTTTGTTGTGGTACCACGCAATCGCCGCGTACGAAGGCAAATTCCCGATGTACTGCAGATCCAGTCCCGCCGAACCCACGTTGTAATTCAAAATTGACGAGAGCAGCACCACGCCATTCAGCGAGATCCCAGCGCCGTCGAGGGAATCCGCCAGCCCCGCCGACCGCGTCGTGCCGTACGACTCGCCAAACAAATACTTCGGAGAATTCCAGCGGTTGTTCACCGTCACCCACCGCAGAATGAACTTCGTGAACGCCTTCAGGTCCTGGTCGACGCCGGTAAAGTCCTTCGCCGTGCCCTTGCCAACGGCGCGCGAAAATCCTGTGAGCGGCGCATCGATGAACACCAGGTCCGTCTTATCGAGCAGCGTGTATTGGTTCGGCACCAGTTGGTAAGGCGCCGGTCCCGTCGCGTTGGGGCTGTCGGTCACCACGCGCATCGGCCCCACCGATCCCATGTGCAGCCAGATCGTCGCCGACCCAGGCCCGCCGTTGTACAGGAACGTCACCGGCCGCGTATTCGCGTCCGCTCCGTCGAGCGTGTAGGCGACAGAGAAAATGCTTCCGTAGGGATGATCGTCCTCGCCATCGCGGATGAGCAGCGTCGAGGCTGTCGCCGTGTAGTGCAGCGTTGCCCCGTTCAGGCTCAGGTCATGCTTCGTCACCGAACTCTTTTCCGGCGGAATCGCCGGGGGAGCCTCCGGCTTGCCGGCGTCGGGATGGTTCGCTTCTCCCTGTCGCGCCTCATCCGGCCTCTGCCGTTCCTGGCCGATCGCGGGCTTCATGGTGCATGCCATCAATAGCGCCCCGGCTAAAAGGACGCAGAACCTGCGCATGAACTGGCTCAACCTGACCTCCAATATTGGGAAAGCGATCTGGAAGGGCTTGTGGTTAGGCAGCGGCCGCAACCCTCGATGAATATCGCGTTTAAGTCTGCGTCAGATTCCCGTGAAATGCAACGTCCCGCGCGCGCCGGCTACGGCTGCGGTTGCGCCATGATCCAGTTGAATACCCATTGCGCGAAATCCTGATATCCCTGCACATTGAGGTGAATGCCGTCGATGCCGCTGAACGTGTCGCCGGCATGGATCGCGGCAATTGTCGTGCCGTCGTAGCCACGATAGCAGGCTGCCGGCTCACTGCCGTCTTCCTCGAGGACGGACATCCATTCGCCGGTTCTTTCATCGATCAGAATCCTAAACATCAGCACCGGCCAGGTTCCCGGGGTGAGATGCGGGCAGGTCACGGAGAACTGGGCTGTCTTGCTCTGCGGCGTTGAATTCACAGTCACGCCGCCATTGTTATAGGCAACTTCAAACTGCGTCGATGAAAGTCCGGCAGGCAGAACTGTGAACCCCACGTTCGGACCGTTGATGCCGGTAATCCCTGTGCCGGTAAGGTTTGAGAAAACACCCGCTTGTCCGGCGGCAAATGAGTTGTTCGCCGTGATCGTCGCAATATTCGAGGCGATGCTGACGCTGGTTACCGCGCTGGTCTGCGCCGCTGTTCCGAAATTCGTGCTCGCCGTGCCCTCGTTATCAAAGGGCGTCCGCAGTGAAGGTGGCTTGATGCTTTTAGAGTAGGCGTAAGCGTCCGTACTGAGAGCAGGATTGTAACTGGCAATCAGCATGGCTTCCACGTCGAGATAGTTCTGCGGATACTGGCTCGCGAGCGACTGCCGCACATAAGTCAGGACCTGGTAATTGACTCCCCCCACCCACCACAATGGATTGTCGGCGTCAAAGGGGCTGATCACCAGGCTGGTCCCACCCTGCGCGGCAACGTAGCTGACCATGGTGTGAATGTCAGCCAGGGCCCCGGTGGCTTCCGCCATGCTAACCAGTCCGTGCGTGCCGACCGCGATAACATTCAGTGTTTGCGCAGCCGGAGTGCCGGAGGGCGCGAAAGTCTGTGCGCCTGAGACGGCAAGCGCCGATCCGGGCGCGGCGAGCTGGATCGTGTCCCCCGCTGCATCATACGTCACCAGAACTGCCGTGCCTGCAACGGTTCCCGCAAGAGGCCGGGGCATATTGAAATCAGGCTGGTAAGTGGTGTTCGCCCAGGTAATGGCTGTCGAAGGACAGGGTATTTGCGTGCAGGAGGGTAGGGTTCCGCTCGGCACGGTCAGAGTGACAGCGCACGCCCCCATGCGCGCACAGACATTGGCGCTCGACTGCCCGGAAACTCCGAAGTTGTTCACGGTGATGGGCGTGCCGTAGTGCGCCTGAAGCAAAGAGGCGAGATCGTAGGGCCAGTCCGCGTTCGTCTCCCCTCCCCCCTGGCCCGCTGTAACCGAGTCGCCCCAGCCGTTGATCAGGAGGTAGCTTGACGGGTTCGGATTCACAGTCAGCGTGACCGTTGCTGCAGCCGTCGTGTAGTCCGTCGCGTCGGTGGGTGTGAACGTCACGGACAGAGGGTAGGTGCCCGCCATCAGCGCTGTTCCCGCCGCAGGCGAGTAGGAATATGTTCCCGAAACTCCCGAGGACGCGTCCAGCTGGCCTGAGCCTAGCGGGGTGCCGTAGGTGATCGTAGCCGGAGCCGGCCAGGCGAGGACCGGCATCGCCTGATCCACCAGCAGCGTTGTGGTGATGTTCCGCACCTTGTAGTCGGTCGTATCCGTCGGCGTGAAGGTGGCCCACAATACATGCGTTCCAGCCTTCGGCACGGCTCCGGCAGATGGCGTATACGTGAACGTTCCCGCCACGCCCCCGGAGCCGGCATCCAGTTGTGCGGCGCTCAACGGCATTCCGTAGGTCATCGCCGCCGGCGATGGCCAGTTGAGTGAGACTGTGGCCTGGTTGACCGTTAGCGTCACGCTGTCGGTGACCGTTGCGTAATCGGCACCGTCGTCAGGCGTGAAGGTCACCGAAAGCGTCCTCGAGCCTGCGCTCAGCACGGTGCCCGCGGCCGGTGTATAGGCAAAGGTCCCCGGCACGTTGGCCGTCGCATTCAGCTGCTTCGAGGTGAGCGCGGTGCCGTAGGTAATGGCCGCGGGGGCTTCCCAGACGACAGTGGGCGCGGTGGACTCCGTGTAGGTGTAGTCGATGAAATACCACGTCGTGCCGATCTCCCACCGCAGACGCACGTACAGCGGCGCTCCGCTCTCGGGAATCCCCGTCACCGTGGCGGATGTCCCCGCCGTATTCTCCGCGTAGATGTTCGTCGATCCAGCTCCCGTGGTTCCCACACGGAGCTGATACTGGCTCACGCCTGTCCCAGGATTCCAGTGGAACGTCGCCGTCGATCCGCCCAGCGTGCTTCCCGGCGCAGGCGACGTCATCGCCGGGCCGCCATCCTCCACATACTCGTAGCCGATCATTTCCCACATGGATCCCAGCTTGTAATAGAGAGTCACGTAGACCGGCACGCCGCTGCCCGGAATGCCGCTCACGCTCGCCGTGGTTGCGGTAGTGCTGGTCCCCTGGTAAATGTTGTCCGCTCCCTGCGTCGTTCCCACGCTGAGTTTGTACGCGCTCGGTCCTGCGCCCGCACTCCACGTGAATTGCACCGTCGTACCGCTCAGCGTGCTCTCCGGCGTGGGACTGGTCATGGCCGGCGGCGTGGGGCTTCCGTATTCGGTATAGGTGGAATGGGTATACTTCCAGGTTCCGGCCAGATATCCGAAGGTGACGTACAGCGTCACGCCGTTCGTCGGGATATTGCTTACCGTCACCGATGTGCTTTTCGTGGCGCTGCCCGCATAGACGTTGCTCGATCCGGCGCCGGTAGTGCCGATACTGAGCACATAATCCGCCGCCCACACTCCGGGCGTCCATGTGAAGGTGGCCGACGAGCCAGTGAGCGTGCTGCCCGGGGCGGGCGCCGTGATCGCCGGCGCCGTCACGCTGCCCACCGTAAACGTGTCATAGCCGAAGACCGCGCATCCATCCCACCCTGACGGGTAGTTCTCCACGTACACCTGAAATGTTCCCGGCGACGCCACCAGAGCAGCCGGAACCGTCACCTGCAGTTCCGTCGAATTCACATATTTCGCCGTCACGTAATTTCCGTTCACCGACACCAGCGACTGCGCCGTGAACCCCGTTCCGCGGATGTTCATCACAAAGGCGGTACTTCCCGCATAGGTGCTGCTCGGATTGAGGAGGGTAACACTAAGCGGCGTATTCGTCGTATTGAAGTTGGCAAACACCAGCGTCTCGTCATTCGCCGTCAGCGATGCCGGACTCGTTGTCCCCGTCAGGTCAAACGTCCAGCCGGCAAAGGTCCAGCCCGCCTCGGGCGTCGCCGTAAAGGTCAGCGACTGACCTGTGGGATAGAAACCGTCGCCGGTGGGCGAATCCGGGGACAGGGTCGCGGTGCCTCCGCAGGGCGGATCATTGAAGTTCGTCGCCGGCGCATATTCGGGGGTCAGCGTGACGAGCCAGGTCTTGCTCGTGGATGGCAGCATGATCGAGTGGCTCTGCGCTCCCGCGTCGCTCCAGTTCAGGAACGCATACCGCCGATTCGCACTGTACGGGTACTCCGGTGAGTCCACGCTGATCGTGTGAGAACTGCCTGCCGACCAGTCCGATCCCGAATCATTGTCGTAGTAATACGAGAAATTCTTCGGCAGGTACCAGAAGTTCCCATCCACATTCGCATACAGGTTCGAGCTGAACGGATTCGGGCTCACGTTCACGGTGTACACGGGCGTGTTCGTAAACTCTGCAGTCGTATTCACCGGATTGCCCGTGTCGGGCACATAGAAGGTCTTCGGATTCGCGCCCAGGCCGCCCGGCAGCCAATACGGCGCGTTGTTGAATTCGTAGAAGTGCCAGCCACTCTCCGGCGTCGCCGTCAGCGTCACCTTCTGCCGCGCCACAAAGAACGAATCCGGCGATCCCGAATACGTCTTTGGCTGCGGCGAGACGCTCACCGTTCCCTCGCCGCTCGGATACGCACCTGCGGTATACGGCACCAGTTGGATGAAATTCGCGGAGTAGGTTGCCACCTGCGGTGAGGTCCCCGGAAAAGCAGGACTTCCGTTTCCCGGCGTTACCGTGATCGTCTGGCTCTGGGCCGTCGTATTATTCCATCGTCCATAGGTGTAATAAAAAGTCGCGTTGGTCGTGCTGTCGGCAATGTCTCCGGTCAGCGTCTGCACGCCCGCAGGAACATCCAGGGTGTGTGGGGACCACAAAGCCCAGTTGTAGGTCTGCGGCGTCGTCACCGTCTCGCCATCTACCATCACCTGCAGCCCCACGGGATTCGACGTCACCGTCACCGACGTCGGCGCTGCTCCGTACAGCCGCTCGATCGCTTCTTTGTCTCCGGCGGAATAATCGGCTGCCGTTCCCGCCGGCACGCCATCCGACCCCTGCAGCGGAATCCCCGGCGGAATTGTCTCGATCACCGGACCCCCGTCCCGCGAAAAGGACCACGAGGGATACTCCATCACCGATGCATAATCGTACGGCGTGAGCAGTTGCTGGTCTTCGTAAATGGGCAGGAAATTCGACCACGATCCCTTGATCACATTCGCGTAATTGACCGTGACGTAACTGGCCCAATCGGTCCGCTGCTGCTCATGCCACAGCCCGATCACGTGCCCCATCTCGTGCAGCAGCGTCGTCACCGTGCAGCTGCCCGATCCTCCCATCGGCTGCCCCTGCATCGCTTCATAGCCTTCGTTGGCTTCGCACTCTCCGCTGGTGTCGCCCGCGTTGAGGTTGATATCGACATAATTCGGGCTGCCCGATCCAACCGACTCCAGTTGCACCCACTGGATCAAACCCTTGAAATCCGTATTAAACGTCTGGATCGCGGTCGTCAGGTTGGCGCTGTCGCCCGAGGTGGATTCGATGGAGTAGTAAACCGTCGCGACCCCGCTCACCTTTGGCCACAATTCGCTCTGCGTCGCAACTCCCACGGACGCCGGAGCTGGTCCCTGGTGCGGGCCGCCCCACCGCACCTCACCCGGAGCAGCCTGCGCTTCGGCGCTTATGCTGCAAAAAACCAGGAAAAGAACAAAAGCAGATTTCTTCCAGGAAAGTGCCATGATCGCGGCTCCTGCAGCACGGCTGCCAGTGAAAATTGAGGGCCTGAGGCGGGACGCCTGCAAACGGGCGCCAGATATCCCCCGCGCGTCAGTTGACGGGTTTACACATCGTTCTTTTCCGTCTGAAATGCGGGTCTCAGCGGAATCTGAATCACCGCAGACTTAGGGGGGAGGGGCGAAAAACAGCCGGAAATTGCTTTCACCCTAACCTGCCGATCGAGGGCCGGTCAAGCACTTCTCTCCGCGGCCGCTGCGCGGTGGTAACGCGTCCGTTTCTGCAGCGTTGCGGCAGGCATGCAAACGAAATGGCCCGATGCACGAAACCCGGGCGCGTGGAGGCTGCCATTTTCAAATGTCAAACGATGTTGAAGAGTAGAGAACCCGCTCGTATGGACGCTCTGCGGGGCGCCATCGCGGTCAGCCCAGTCGGCTTCTAAGTCCCCGTTCCCTTGAGCACCACATTCGCCGTTCTCACCAGAATCCGCAAGTCCAGCCCGATGCTCCAGTTCTCCACGTATGCGGTGTCCAGCTCAATGTACTTCGCAAACGACGGATCGTGCCGGGCCTCCACTTGCCATAACCCGGTCAGCCCCGGCAATACCTCAAGACGACGGAAGTGCTCCAGCTGATATTTCTCCACTTCCGAGGCGATCGGCGGCCGCGGCCCCACAATGCTCATTTCGCCGCGCAGCACGTTCAGGAATTGCGGCAGCTCATCCAGACTGTACTTGCGCAGGAACGCGCCCAGTCTCGTAATCCGCGGATCATGGCTCATCTTGAAGAGGACTCCATCGCGCTCGTTGAAGGCGGCCAGATCCTGCTTCAGGCTTTCTGCGTTTTTCACCATAGTGCGGAACTTGAAACATCGGAAGACGCGGCCTCGACGGCCGATCCGCTCGGACACGTAGAACACCGGACCGGGACTATCCAGTTTCACGGCCAGCGCCACTGCCGCCATCACCGGAGCTGCCGCGATCAGTGCAGCGAGGGACAGCAGCATATCCACAATCCGCTTGCAAAAGAGCCCCACCGCCTGCGATCTGCGTCTGTGCAGAGCCGCTACGGGAAAGATTCCCAGATACTCCAGGGGGGCCATCGCCGTCAGCTCGCTGTAATACCCCGCGACGGCGCGCACGTCGATGTCCAGCTCGCGCGCCTCCTCCAGAATCCGGATCACATATCCAATGGGGAAAAACTCTCCGATCACCAGTTCATCCACAAAATTCTGGCGGATCAGCTGCCGCAGCTTCTCGACGCTGCCGAGAATCTCTCCCGGCTCGATCTCGCCGCGAACCGCAGCTCCCGGAACCGAGACAAATCCCACAAACCTGCACCCCAGCTGCCGGTGGTCATCCATGTAGCGGCCCAGCACACAACTGAGCTGGTTCGTGCCCACCACCATTACGTTGCGCAGCTCAAGCCCCTGCTGGTAGTGCCGAAGACGCGAGTACCGCCACCAAACGCGCCGGACGCCCAGGGTCACCATCGCCGACATCACAAGCAGCAGCACCAGAACCCGGGAAATCATGACTCCGTGAAACAGGAAAAGCGCTCCGCACAGCAGCAGCCCCGCCGTCAGGCATCCCTGGATCACCAGGCGCAACTCGTGACTGGACCTTCCCAGAGGCGTCGCCGAATACAAACCATAGCGCCGCGCCACCAGCACATATGCCGCCGCAAACCATCCGAAATACGCGAGTTCTGCCGGCGTCGCCCAGGCATTGGGCCGGCCCACCACCCATACCAGCCGCGAGGCGACCGCCATGCGCAGCATGACAGACACCGCGAATGCCACCATGATCATCAGCAGGTCGTTGGTGATCATCAGAGCGGCAGTCGCTGCCCCGGGTCCGATTCCTGACCGTCGTGCGGCCGAAGGCAATTGGGATACCCTTGCACGCCCATCCGAGCCGGTGTTGCCGTTCCTTATATATTCTGTCGTCGCCATTGCGTCACCCTCGCCGGCGGTGCAGCGGCGAGATGGAATGCTGGTCTTTCAGACACTCCCACGGTCTCCATGGATCGTGAAATCGTGTCCTCTGTTTAGAAGCGAAGCAGAAATTTCTGTGATGCAAGCAGGATGTTGAACAGGAACCGCGCCATCCTCAATCCGCGGCCGATGGGTAAACCCCTGGCGGACAAGGTATAGGGTCAGCCGTCGTGCGTTACTAAGCACCATACAACAGTTCGTAGCCATTGGGAACTTAAAATTCAGTGCGCACGCCTCATCGACAGCCCACCACAAGCGACGTGGCGCCGCTGCCCGGCTCCCTGCGATCAGGCGGAAGCTCTGAATGGTGCACAATCTTAGTTTCGTCACTGTCATAGTGTCAATTGAACGTTCATTGCAACTACGGCTGTGAATTTTGGCTGTCCGGCACCGTTTCCCGGGCAATTTTCTCAACTTTCGCACATTTCCCGGTGCGCTGGAACCACATGCGTTACAAACGTGCTATGCCCCCGGTTTACCTTCCTGCCCTTCGCGAATTCATTTTGGAACAGGCGCGCCCTGTGGATAAATTCGGCCACCAGCCCCGCCTCCACGCCCTCGCAGAAGCCATCGGCGCAGGTCTCGATTACGACCGCGATGTTGTCCTCGCCGCGGTCTGGCTGCACGACCTCGGCGTCTTCATCGGCCATCGCCCCGATGAGCCCGCAGCACTGAGTACCTGGGACCATGTGGCCTACGCCTGTGGCAAGGCAAGCGCCAATTTGCGTCACACCGGCTTTCCCCAGGAAAAAATCCCCGCAGTCCTCGACGCCATCCGCCAGCATCAGCCCGGCGACGATCCCACCAGCATCGAGGCGACCATCCTGCGTGACGCCGACATTCTCGAACAACTTGGGGCCGTTGGCATCCTCCGCACGGTCAGCAAGGTCGGCCGCGATACTCGCTTTCCCCGCTTCACCGATGCGATCGCCGTTCTCCGCCGCAACCTGAATGAGCTTCCCGGCAAACTGCGCCTCGCATCATCGCAGCGCCTCGCCGAATCCCGCATCGAGATCCTCGCGGCATTCCTTGCCGCCGTTGAAGCCGAAGCCGGCGCCAATCTTTTCTAGATCGCGGCCTGTCGCGCCAGCCGCAGCCATTCCGCCGGCACACTCCGTGCTTCAGGAAGAGGTTCGCATCCGAACGGGGTCAGACCTCGCCGACAGCCATCGCTTCCGGCGCCGAGGAATTCGCGCGATTCCCGCCCCCTCGTTTGGCGGCGTACATCGCGTGATCGGCATATTGCATAATCCCTTCGGCGCTGTCGCTCGACGACGGGTAAAACGCCAAGCCCACGCTGACCGCTCCATGGATGATGTGCCCTTCAATCCGGAACGGCTCATCCATCGCGTGCACCAGCCGGTCGGCGATACTCACGGCAATCCCCGGCTCCGGCACGTCCATCAGAATCGCGACGAACTCGTCGCCTCCCATGCGCCCCAGCGTGTCGCAGTCCCGAATGCAGGCTTTGAATCGCTGCGCGACTTCCACCAGGAAGGCGTCGCCAATCCGATGCGTATAGGAGTCGTTCACTGCCTTGAAATTGTCGAGGTCGAGGTACAGCAGCGCCGCGTAACCCTGCTTGATCTCCGCCAGCTCCACAGCCTCCTCCAGCCGCCTTTGCACCAGTGCGCGGTTGGCCAGTCCGGTCAGCTGGTCGTGTTCGGAGCGGTGCAGCACATCCTCATACAACCGGCGGTTATCCACGGCGATGGCTGCCAGGTTGCATCCGAATTCGAAAGCTTCCCGGTTCAAAATCATCGGACGAACCGCGTCTCCTTCAAATGTCATCGTCCCCAGAATCTCCCCACGGCTGGAGAGAATGGGCCGCGACCATACGTTGCGCGCCGGATTTGGCCCCACCAGCCCGTGGCTGCGCACCGCCTCCGCACATGCCTCCGAACTGGACGTGGGGTCCACATCTTCCAGCCGGGCAATTCTCTGCTGAGAAAGATGCGACCGGGTCATCAGAATCAGCTTGCGGTTCACCAGAACATGAATGTAGCCAATGGTCCCTGTCCACAGCTCGTCGGCGTACGCCTGAATCGCCGGCAGCACAATGGACAGCGGCTGGAAGCTGTTGATCAGTTCCAGGATGTGGCTGCGTTGCTGCTCGAGGCGCGCCAGCGTAGCCAGCCGTGCCGCTTCCTGCTCGCTCTTCTGCCTTTGCACCTTCTCGTGCACCAGCAAACGCCAGCGCATCCTGAAACCCCATGCCAGTGCCACCAGCGTGATTCCCAGCAATCCGGAGAGGACCAGGAACAGGTGGCTCGGCGTCCACCAGGTCGCCGCCTTCACGATCGCGATATCCTGCGGCGATCGCAAATGGATCTGGACGCCTTCCACCGCGCCCCAGAATCCCCGTAACTGCACCATGCAGACACCGGTCGCGCGGATCTGCGTGCCCGGATCGTACGTCGGGAAGGGATCCGGCCCGCTTCCCCGGTTACGGAAGACCGCCGGAAAGACTCCGTCCCCGGACTTGATGATGACCGTATCGACATGGCTCTCCCGCGTCTGCGAAACCACCTCGCCCTCGATGGTTACCAGCTTGTTCGCGTAGAGCCCGCTCATCAGATCGTTGAAGCTCGCCTCGCGAGGCCGCACCGGAGAGCCTCCCGCGGCGGGGACAAATTGCCCAGGGTCCAGCCCGGCGACGCCATCCACCACCGTGAGAAACCCCGTCACCTCCACACGCTGGCCGATGGCGATCGGATCCATCTGCCGCGTCCGCACCAGCAGGCTCGCGTCACCGTCCTGCACCACCAGCCGGTCGCCGGGATCGTAGAGCGTGGCAATGCCCGTCGTGAAGACTCGGTGCCCGTTCTTCAGAATTTCGTTTGAGCCCAGCAGAGCCGCCATCGGCATGGTATGGTGCGCACCGGTCTCGCTGTCCGCAGGTTGCACCACCTGCACCTGAGCGCCGCTCGAGACATTCAGGCGCAGATTGACGATCCTGTCGTTGGTCGAGTCGAACGTCCCGCCCAGCGCGCCCGTCATCCGCACCGTTGCATCCAGCAACCGTTCTGCCGAGAATCCCGGATAGTTGGCGACCACCACATCCATCATTTTTCCGCCGGCTTCCAGCCGCAGCAGGTACAGGCTCGATCCCTGCGTGGTTTGAAAGGAGGCCGCCCGCACCACCCCCTCCATCGTCACGTACCGGCAATCATTCTCACGCTGCACTGCATCGGCATATTCAAGGACCGCAGGTTGCGGCAGCGTACTCTCTCCGAGCACCCGAATCGTCTGCGCTTCAATCTGATTGCTGTAGCTTGCCGAGGTTTTGCCGGTCACCGTGACCAGATCTCCGGGTCGAATCGCATATTGTCCGTTTTGCTGTACATAGATCCAGGCATTCCCGCTCTGGATAAAGAGGTCCTGTTCCCCTTCGTTGGCGTAAGTCACGACGCCCGTGACCTCGGCGGGAAGTCCCTTCGCCGCCTCCGCCCGGCTCAGCGCGCGCACGGCGGCAATACTGGTCAGCCGCTGGACGGCCGGCTCGCCCTGCGCGTCGGCTGACGCCAGCGTCCAAACCAGCGCCGCCAGGAACGCCCATACCAACGCGAGGAGAGGCAGACAGAGTCCTGCCCTGACCCGTCGCCGCACCTTTTCTGTAGTTTCCGCTGCCGCCATCGATCCCCAGACAAGCCCTTCGCTATCTTCTGTTTTCCCGCTCGTCTGAGCTATCCCCCCAATGGGTAACACCCGAGTACCAAAGGAGCGAGTACGGAAGTCACATTCGCTTCCGCCACAGCCAACCGGCGCAAAATTCGCAGCCGTCCTGCCAATTGCCTTCTGCCTCTACTCCCACCGGAAGACCTTCGTGGAAATGGCCGTGCACACCACAAAAACCAGCGCCAGAGCCCCGACATCGCCCCAGTGCGCCCGCCATGGTTCACCTTTCCAGATTCCCTCCAGCAACGCAACCGCATAGGTCATCGGATTCACCCGCGCCACATCCGCAAGCACCCGCGGCAAAGCCTGGATCGGCGCAAATAACCCGCACAGCCCCAGCATGGGATACAAGATGACCGCCCCGACCGGCTGCGCAAACCGTGCCGTCGGCACGAGGCTCGCAATCACGAAGCCCACCGACAGAATGCTCCACGTCGTGATCAGCAGCGCAACCGCAAACCGGAAGACCGGAACATGCATCGGAATGGGATAGTAGCGCTTCCCCACCGCCACCATCAGCCCCATGGTGAAAAGCGTCAGCGCCAGCTTCACCAGCACGTGCGCCGTCAAGATCGTGGGTGGCCGCAGCGGCGTCGCCCGCAGCCTCCGCAGGATGCCACCCTCGCGATAAATCGAAATAATCGTCACCAGCGACAACACCGCGCTCAGTGTGATCAGCACCGACACGAACACCGGCAGATCTACGCGCAGCACTCGCTCCGTAGTCACCGGGGCCAGCCGCACGCCCCGCAGCCACCGGCCCGCCACCACAAACACCAGCACCGGAAACAGAATCGACCCGAACGCGCCCAGCGGCTCGCGCAGAAAGATCTTGATCTCCACCCACGTCAGCTTCCACAATCCGCGCAACATCGCTCCTCCTAATCGCGAATCGAATGCCCGGTGAGGCGCAGAAAGACATCCTCGAGGCTCGGCAGCACCGTCCGAAAATCCTTCACCCGTATCCGGTTCTCCGAGAGGCACTGAATCACTTCCGTCACAAAATCCTCTCCGCGCCCCTGAATCGTGTAGTGCTCCTCCCGCCGCGTCACCACTTCCACCGATGGCATCGCCCGCAACCGCTCTTCGGCGACTGCGCTGTCGGTGGCGAGCACCACCGTGCGCTCCGGGCAATGGCGCCGTACCAGCTCCTCCGGCGTCCCCATATCAATAATCTTTCCGTGTTCGATGATCGCGATCCGGTCGCACAGCCGCTCCGCCTCTTCCATCAAATGCGTGGTCATGAACACCGTCTTCCCGCGATCGCGAATGCCGCGCACCAGTTCCCAAATCGCCCGCCGCGCCTGCGGATCGAGCCCCGTCGTCAACTCGTCGAGAAACACCACCTCGGGATCGTTGATGAGCGCCAGCGCGATAAACAGCCGCTGCTTCTGCCCGCCCGACAATGTCATGAACCACGCGTTCCGCTTGTTCGCCAGCCCCAGCTGCTCCAGCAGCCGGTCCCCATCCACCGTCTTCGTATACAGCGACGCCCACAGATCGACCGCTTCCCACACCTTGATCCGCTTCTGTAACTGAGCCTGTTGCAATTGCACGCCGATGCGGTTCTGCAGCGCATACACGTCGCGGAACGGATCGAGCCCCAGGATCGAAATGCTGCCGCGATCCGGCCGCCGCATCCCTTCCACGCACTCCATCGTCGTCGTTTTTCCCGCCCCATTCGGCCCGATCAGCCCAAAAATCTCGCCCTCGTACACCTCGAACGAAACGTCATCGACGGCCACCGTCGCACCGTATCTCTTGCGGATGCCGCTTATCCTGATGACAGGCCGTTGGCTGCGGGAGATTTTCATGGAGGGTCTGCCAGCCATTCTTGCATGGCCCCGGACTCGGCTGTCCTCCTGCCTCGATGGCCGGTCCGGCGGAAGCTGCGCGCTCGCGGCATCGCCGCCAGGCACAGGATCAGGAACTCTGCACCCCGATTTCCCCAACCTCATCCCTCAGTTGCTGGACTTCCTGCTGCAATCGCTCTGCGTCGGCCTCCTGCAGCCTCCACCCGTTCGTGCCCTCTTGCAGACGAAAATGCCGGACCCGAAGGTCCGGCATCCATCCCACACAGAGCAGCCTTAATGCACCGTATACGTCACGGGCGTCGACTTGACGTAGTCCTCAGGCTCGCGACCCTACAGCTGCTCGATCTTCACGTTGCCGTCGGATGTGCTGATGGTCAGCGGCGCGCCTCCCCCATTTAGCTTTCCGTGCAGCTCGTGGCCGCCTCCGCCGGACTGGTAGTGATCCATGGTCAGCGGAAGCGCGCAGTCCACATGGCCGTCGCTGGAATGCACGCTCAGGTCGGCGGTGAAACTCTGCGGAACGCGCAGGGTCACCGAGCCCTCGGACGATTGAATGCTCGAGGCCTCGGTGAGCTTGGTTCCCTCGCGCAGGTTCAGCTCCAGCGTCCCATCGCTGGTGTGCAGGGTAACTGCGTGGAACAGGCCGTCCACGGTCAGATTGCCATCGCTGGTGTGGGCGTCAATCGCGCCCGAGGCATCGCTGATCTTCACGTGGCCGTCACCGGATCGCACGCGCAAGGCCCCCGCGACATGATCGACGTCCACGTCGCCGTCGCCGGTCGTCAGGTTCAGATCGCCCTGCAACCCGGTGAGCGTCACGTTTCCGTCCGAGGTCTTCGCCTGCAGCGTGAGCTGCGCCGGGCTTTCGACGGTCACCTGCGTTTGCTCCCGATGCCAGGCGATGTGCACGCCCACGTGCGGCAGTTCTTTGAAGCTGAAGTGAACCGCGTCGCCGCTCTGCCCCTCTTCCAGGCGATAGTCGCTCAGCTTGCGCCCCACCACTTCCACGTGGATCCTGATTTCGTGGCAATCCCCGCAGGGATGGAACGCAACGCTCGCATCCGCGGTTTCGAACGTCAGCGTGGGCTTGCCGGACACGGTATAGGTTTTGGACCAGGAGTGATCGGAATCCTGCGCGCCTGCGGTGAACGGAGCGAGCAGGCCGAGGGCGGCCAGAGCCACAGCAAGTTTCGTCTTCATGGCAGCCAGATACGACGCTGGCCCCGGAAAGGTTCCTTCGAAATTGGCCTGGGCCAGCCCGTGTCAGGCGAGGGGGACCCACCCTCCAAACCCATTGCAATCCCGCTCCGCCTGAACGACCCTTGTAGCAGACCATCACTACCGAGGATTCCCGTGCACGAATTCCCACGCATCAAGCGCCTGCCCGCCTACGTCTTCAACATCACCGGCGAGCTCAAGGCCGCTGCCCGCCAGCGCGGCGAAGACATCATCGACTTCGGCATGGGCAATCCCGATGGCGCGACCCCGCAGCACATCGTCGACAAGATGATCGAAGCCGCGCGCCGCCCGGAGACTCACCGCTACTCGCTTTCCAAGGGCATTCCCCGCCTCCGCCGCGCCATCTGCAACTGGTACGCGCAGCGCTACAACGTCTCCCTCGACCCCGCCACCGAGGCCATCGTCACCATCGGCTCCAAGGAAGGCATCGCCCACCTCTGCCTCGCCACCCTCGACCAGGGCGACAACGTCCTCGTCCCGAACCCTTCCTACCCCATCCATATCTATGGACCGGTCATCGCCGGGGCCACCATCCGCTCTGTCCCCATCCACTCATCCACCGATTTCCTCGCCGCGATTGAAACCGCCATCCCCCTCATGGTCCCGCGGCCGAAGATGCTCATCCTCAACTTCCCCGCCAATCCCACCACCCAGTGCGTTGACCTCGTCTTCTTCGCGCGCATCGTTGAGCTGTGCAGGCAGAACGAGATCTGGCTCGTCCACGACCTCGCCTACGCCGACATTGTCTTCGACGGCTACCGCGCCCCCTCCATCCTCGAAGTCCCCGGCGCCAAAGACATCGCCGTCGAGTTCTTCACCTTATCGAAGAGTTACAACATGCCCGGCTGGCGCGTCGGTTTCATGGTCGGTAACCCGGAGTTAGTCGCCGCCCTCGCCCGCCTCAAGTCTTACTTCGACTATGGAACCTTTACGCCCATCCAGGTCGCGTCGATCCTCGCCCTCGAAGGTCCGCAGGAATGTGTCGCCGAGATTCGCGATAATTATCAAAGCCGCCGCGACGTGCTCATCCAGGGCCTCCACAAGGCTGGATGGGAAGTCGCGTCTCCCAAAGCGACGATGTTCGTCTGGGCGCCCATCCCCGAGCCCTACCGGCCCATGGGCTCGCTCGAATTCTCGACGCACTTGCTGAAGGAAGCGAAAGTAGCCGTCAGCCCCGGCATCGGCTTCGGCGAGTACGGCGACGGCCACGTCCGCTTCGCCTTAATCGAGAACGAAGAGCGCACCCGCCAGGCGCTCAGAGGGATACGGCACATGTTCCAGAAGGATGGGGTAAGCGCGGCTGTCACCGTTCGATGAGCCGGTCTCTGACCTGTTATTGAACGATCAGCGTGATGGCTTGCGTGATCTGATTGCCCGATGCATCCGCGGCATTCACCTGGATCGTATATGTTCCCGCCGCAACCGTTTCCGTTCGCGGGCCCCCTCCTCCGGAGGAACCACCGCTGCAGGCGGAGATATTTGCGATGAGCAGAAGTGCGCAGAGGCCAATCAATGCTGCAGAGCCTTTTCGATTTCGTTTCCACGGCATCAGGAATAGAACGCCGGCGAGCGCCACACCGAGCCCACCCCCGCGCAGCAGTGCAGCGCTCTGAGTCGTTTCGGTGGAAACCGAGAGAGTGAAATTTGCCGCCGTGCCTCCCCCAACCGCGAGGCTGGCAGGGGCGAAGCTGCACGAGGCGTACGTGGGAAGTTTGCTGCACGTAAGACTGACTGTCCCGGAATACCCTCCGGCTGCATTGATCGCCAGCGCGTAAGTCGCCGTGCTGCCGGCCGCGACTGAACTGCTCATGCTCCCGCCGGTTTGCGTCCCAACCGCGAAAGGCGACTGCGGCGATGATCCAGACAAACTCACCTGCTGGAACGGCAGGCCCGAGCCGTTTTCCACCACCAGCGTAGCCGTCGTCGTCCCTGTCGCCGCCGGCTGGAAAGACACACTGAACATGCAGGTATCGTTCGGATTCAGGGATGGGCCACATGTGTCGGTGAGCGGGAAAATCGATTCGTCTGCCGCCATCATGCCGAACGCAATCCCGTTCAGGGTTCCGTTTCCGGTGTTGGTGATCGTAATCGTCTGCGGCGCCGATTCAGTGCCAACCACCTGGGGACCAAAGGTCAGCGAACTGGCCGAAAGGCTCATCACCGGCGCCGTCGTCCCCAGTCCGGAAAGGGACAGCGTCGCAGGTATCGGCGAATTGGAAGCAATGGTCAGCAGCGCCGATTCAGATCCTGCGATGCTGGGCGTGAATTGCACATTCATCGTGCAGCTCTGGCCTACTGGCAGGCTTCCCGTGCAACTATTCCCCGCTGCCGGCACTGTGAAGTCGCCCGATGATGTGGTGGCGCCGGTGATCGACAGCGTAGCCGAGCCACAGCTGGTGATCGTCAGCGTGGTCTGGCGGGTGCTGCCAACCGGGGCTGCAAATTCCAGTGCGGTATTCGGATTCACGCATAATCCCGCCGCGGGCTGAGTTGGATCGACCACGGCCACGTATGCATAGATCGCCGAATTCGACGCCGGCCCGGGCATGGTGCCGGCGTAGACACCCGGCGTTGTATACATGCCCGCTTCGGCCGAGCCTGTCACATGGACGTGCAAACTTGGATCGACCGCCACGCTGCTTGCGAACCCTGGGGCCTGGCCGCCAAAAAATGTTGAGTATTCCAGCGTTTTTCCCGTGGGGTCGAATTCCATCAGGACCGAAACCGGACCGGGTCCCGCGGTACTGGGCGGAAAGATCGACTGGAGCGGCGTGTCGAGCGAAAACTGCGGGTTGCTGGTTTGCGCCGCCAGCCAGATATTGCCCTTCGTGTCGAGCGCCATGCCATTCACCGTGCAGTCTCCGCCACAAAGCATCGTTGAATACACCAGCGCCGATCCGTCCGCGTTTAATTCCGTTAAAAACGTCGTGCCGTTGTTGCCATTGTTCTGCTCGTAGGCGTCGGAAGTGGTTGGATACGTTGTCCCGGCCTCGTTGCCCACCACAAATACGTCCCCGTTCGCGAGAATGGAGATGCCATTGATCACATAGGCGTAATCCAGATACGTGGAATAGACAACGCTCTTCGCATCGGGCGCAACCTTCATCACAAACGGAGTTGCATACGGCGCCGTGCCCGCAATCTGGTTCAGATAAGCGCCGCTTGTGATCGGCCAGAGCGTGCCTGCCTGCCCGGTCACGAAAGCGTCCCCGGCGCTGTCCACAGCAATCGCCGAGGCCCCGATCGGTCCGCCTCCGCCGTTCTGCGGGTCGGCCGTTCCCAGCACTGCGCTGTAGACCGGGGCGCCGGTCGGGCTGAATTTCGCCAGGAAAACGTTGAAGTCCTGCGTGGTATTCGATCCTGCAGCCTGATTCAGCGCGCCGCTCGATATGAAGAACCCGGTCCCCGTCTCGCCGGTCACGTAGGAATTCCCGCTTGCATCCACCGCCACCGCCGTGGCATAAGTCATCGAGTTCTCTGTGGCTGTCGGGCTGCTGCTCAGCAGAGTCCCATAGTTCAGCGAGGACCCATCCGGCGAGAGGGAAACCAAAAAGCCGACATAATTATTATTCTGCGGCAGAATCGCCTGCCCCGACTTGGTGGGAAAATCCGTCGCTGCCGTCCAGCCCGAAACGATGACATCGCCATTCCCATCCACAGCGATCGCTGTTGGCTGAGCAAAACTGTTGCCGCCGAGCACGGTCGAGTAGAGCAGCTTCGATCCATCCGCACTGAGCTTGCTGATGAAGGTCACGACTTCCGTGGTCGTGCAGGTTGCGCATCCCGCGAATGCGCCCGTAGTCACCGGATATCCCAGGGTGCCGATCCCGGTCACGTAGCTGTTGCCGGTCGCATCCGTGGCGACGGCCACGCTCTCGTCGCCAAGCGGCGACAGGTACGTCGAGAAATCGAGGACCGGGTCAATCACCAGGTCGAATCGCGGATCGTAGCCGGACACAGTGAAACCGATATCGCCATCCGCCCGCTTGCGGAATCCGCCGCGCCGCTTCTCCCGCTTTCCGTTCACGTCCTGATAAATCGAAGGTGCCTCCATCCAAAGACTGCCTCCCGCGGCGCTCACCCGCATCGCGCCGTCCTTCTCCACCTCTGCCTGGGCGCCGCCGGGAAAATGCATGCGGATCTGCGCATAATCTGCCCCGGCCTTCACGATGAAATCGTGCTCCAGATGATCTCCCTTGCCATAGAAGACAGCGTCGATCCCTGCGTACAAACCGGGATAGATGACCTTTTCATAATTGGCAACATGAGAGCGCCATTGCCCCGCCTGATTGCCGATCAGGTAATGGGTCTGGCTCTGCTCGATATCCGCACCCTGTGGAGCGACACTCTGTGCGCCATCGAAGCGACCTTCGAGCCCTCCGGACGGCTTGCCGCCGTACACATCGATCGCGGCAGTCCGAAATCCCATCGTCGCGCCCCCGGCTCGTCCGATCATCGCTGCGGAGCCGTCTTTCTGCGGCGGAGCCGGCTCAAATACAATGGGCAGCCTGCTCAGGGCGATGGGCGCCTCTGCTCTTTTCGCAACCTGTGCTGTAACAGGGATGAAACCACTTAGGAAGAAACCGACAAACAGAATCGAACACTTCAGGCCCAAGGCACACCCCCAGCAGATACAACGCAGGAAAGATTCAATGAAGTTGGTACGTTGTCCGAAAGTATAGTGCAGGAGCTCGTGGGGGACACGCGAAAAATGGGATGGATTCACTCCGCTCAAGCTCCCTGCGGCCTCGCGCGCCCCGCCTTTCAACCATTCCTCTATACTTCTCCAATCCTCAGAGGTCACCCCATGCCCGCAGCCACCGAAGCCGCCCTCTCCCTCCGCCGAGCCACGCCCGAAGACGCGCCCGTCTGCGGATCGATCTGCTACGACGCCTTCTCCCACATCGGCGCACAACACAACTTCCCCTGCGACATCCCCAGCGTCGACGCCGCCATCGGCTTCATGAGCATGCTCTTCAGCCTGCCCGGCTTCTATTGTGTCGTTGCCGAGCTCGACGGCCGCATCGTCGGCAGCAACGTCCTCGATGAGCGCGCCATCATCGCCGGCGTCGGTCCCATCACCGTCGACCCCACCGTGCAAAACGCCGGAGTCGGCCGCCGACTCATGCACGATGTCCTCGACCGCGCCCGCTCGCAGCACGCCGCCGGTGTCCGCCTAGTCCAGGCCGCCTTCCACAACCGCTCGCTCTCGCTCTACGCCAGCCTGGGATTCGATGTCCGCGAGCCGCTCAGTTGCATCCAGGGCACGCCGCGCCAGCGCTCCGTCGCCGGATGCGAGGTCCGCCCCGCCACCCCCGCCGACCTCGACGCCTGCAACGCGCTCTCAGTCCGCGTCCACGGATTCGATCGCGGCGCCGATCTCGCCCATGCCATCCATCAGGGCACGGCTCTTGTCGTCGAGCGCGGCGGCCGCCTGACCGGCTACTCCAGCCACCTCGGCTTCTTCGGCCACACCACCTGCGAGTCGAACCTGGACCTCCAGGCGCTCCTCGCCTCCGCCGACTCCTACCAGGGCCCCGGCATCCTCCTGCCCTCGCGCAATACCGAGACGGTGCGCTGGTGCCTCGCCAACGGGCTGCGCGTCACCCAGCCCATGACGCTGATGTCCCTGGGCCTCTACAACGAGCCCCGCGGCGCCTGGCTGCCCTCCATATCCTTCTGATTCTCCAGAAGTTCCGCCGCGACATCACCGTCTCCCTTCACCCTCGCCCCCACTGCCAAACCGCGCCGCCGCGACTCCCCCCAAACGAGCCTGCTTTCGGCCTTTGGTAACCAATTGCACTGATTATTGGTCACTTCTGCCCCAGTGCCGTTGGCAACGTTGCTCGAAACTAAATGGCTATTGTTACTGCCGGTAATAGCTGAAAGTATCAGTCAACTTCAGTTGCAGGGATGGATCTTATGAAATCTGCCTGGCTTTGCATCTGGCTCTCATTCGCAGCCGCCGAAGTCGCACTCACCGTCTGGTCTCACTCCGCCGTGTTTCTCGAAATCGGCGCCGTCGTTCCCGTCATGATCGCCTACAACCTCGACCGTTTCCGCACCGGCGCGCGCACCTCCGCGCGTCTGGCCATCAAGGGCGCCCCCAGTACCCCCGCCCACGTTTAGCGCTGTTCCCGGGCTCCGTTTCGCCCCATTTGAGGCGTTTGCGCACCCTCCCCCTTCCCTCTCTGGAATAGCTCTCCCAGCCCCGGCGCCAGCCGCCTCCCGCCCCGCAATCCCTGTTTCTTCGCGTCTCCCTCCACATCCAAAGCCCATGCGCCTTCTCTCGGTGAATGTCGGTCTGCCCCGCGAAGTCTCCTGGCACGGCAGTTCCGTCACGACGTCCATCTTCAAGGAGCCGGTTCCGGGCCGCATCGCTCTTCGCACGCTGAATCTCGACGGCGACCGGCAGTCCGACCTCACCGTCCACGGAGGCCAGGCCAAAGCCGTCTACTGCTTCCCCTTCGCCCACTATGCGTATTGGAAAGCCCAGCTCCCCGGGCACCCGCTTTCCCCAGGCGCCTTCGGCGAGAACTTCACCCTCGAAAGCCCGCTCGAGGACGAGATCCACATCGGCGACCGCTTCTCCATCGGCTCGGCGGAGCTCGTCGTCACGCAGCCGCGCCTGCCCTGCTACAAGCTCGGCATTCGCTTTGGCTCCGACGATATGGTCCGCCGCTTTCTCGCAAGCGGCCGCACCGGATACTACGCCGCCGTCACGCGCGAAGGCGAAGTCGGCGCGGGCGACGAGGTCACATGGCTGAACCTCGACCCTGCCGCCGTCACCATCTCCGACATCGTCCGTCTTTACATCGCAAAGGAATTCACCGGCGATGACACGGCTCAGGTTCGCCGCGCCCTCAGTGTGGACGCGCTGCCTGCCTCCTGGAAGACCTGGTTCGAAGACAAGCTCCGCCGCTTCGCGTCATGACGAGCCCCTATGGCCATCTCTCACCGGCCGCTTGATGTAACGACTGGCTGGCCAGCGATCCGCTGGACGCCCGTTCGCTGACAGCTTTTCAGGTAACAGCTTCTTAGCCGACAGCTTCTCAGCTAACCGTCTCATCGCTGACCGCTTCCTGCCTCACTTGCCGCCTGCCTCGCCGGCCCTACAATCTCTCCATGCCCCGCGATCCCGGACTTGAAGAGCTCATCCACTCCACCCTCGGTAAACCGCCCGGCCTCACAGAGAAAGCCATGTTCGGCGGATTGGGCTTTCTCGTCCACGGCAACCTGCTCGCCGGGGCGCGCCACGGCAGCCTGATGCTGCGCATCGGTCCCGACAATGAGCCCTGGGCCCTCGAAATTTCCGGCGTCACGCCCGTCATCATGCGCGGCCACCGCATGAAGGGCTACGTCCGCGCCGCTCCCGAGGCATATTCGAACGACGCCATCCGCCGGCGTCTCCTCGACGCCGCTCTCGCGTTTACGCGAAGTCTGCCGAAGAAATAGCCGGCCGCCTCACCGCGCTGCGACGCGCCCCAGGTGATAGCTAATTCCCAGGTTCGCCGTCATGACGTCCAGCCCGGGATTTGCAGGCACGTCAAACCCATCGGAGAAGTGGAAGTCGGTGAAGAGTCCCAGCCGCAGTCCCACTCGCGGCGTCAGCCGCACCTGGGTCCCCAACCCTTACTGCAATGTGAAATTCTCGTACGACGCCGCCCGCGACAGCGCCTTCTTGTCGAAGACCAGCACGCCGCCCTTCATCTCCAGATAGGGCTTGATCCGTCTCTCGTTGAGCCACTGCAGCCGCCACCCAATGGGCGAAAAGCCCATCCCGTACAGGATCTGCCGATTTTGCGGGTTTTTCGGATTGCCGTAGATGTCAGCTTTCTGCGGCTCATTGAGGACAATCACAGGAAGCAACTCGGCGGCGTAATCCAGATCTCCGCCCAGCAGTCGTCCCCAGGAGTGCCGGTCGTACTCCACGCCCGCCGTATACAACTTGCAGTCGTAAGCGCTCGCCAGCACCCGGTAATTGCCATACGACGCCAGCGCTTCGTAGATCAGCTCCTGCTCCGGAGACGCCGTGCCCGCGTGGCTTCGCGTGTCGGTGACCGTCTCCTCCTGCGCCTGGATCGGACACGTCCCCACAGCAGCCAGCCCGCACAGCAGCAACGTAAGCTCGCAGATGAGACGACCCCAGCGAGCGCCACAAACAGCAGTCACGCCGTGCTGTCGGAGAGGGAAAAGCAATGCGTCCTCCGGTCATCAGTCCAGATCGGCGCTTGCAGCCCACAAGGATTGATCGGTGCGATGCACGCAAGTATACGGGCATTCCGGTTTCCCGGCGTCTGGCATCCCGCACGCGTGGCGCAAAACCTTCCCCGCTTCGCTAACTCGCTGACTCGCTATCTGCGCCCCCTCGGCTCGTACTGGAAGCACTCCTCCAGCGGTACCCCCAGCACCCGCGCCACCTTGAACGCGGTCTCCAGCGACGGAGAGTACTTGTCCTGCTCCATCGCAATCACCGTCTGGCGCGTTACGCCCACCTGGTCGGCCAGATCCTGCTGCGTCAGGTTGCGCTGCGCCCGCAATTCGCGTATTTGGTTCCGGATCGCGCCCATCAGAGTGCTCTCCGGTACGACACAATCTGGGCCGCTGTCTTCGTGATGTCCGAAATCACCAGCATCCCGAAGAACACATTCAGGAAGTGCAGCCCGATTCTGTGGTTCTCCAGGTTGAGATGCCCCACCGTCGCGTGAAACCACAGCATCCCCAGCCCCAGAACCATCAGGAACGCCAGCGTCACGTAGCCCGCACGATATCCGCGCAGCTCGATCAGCCGGTCCCTCTCGTCGGTGATGCGATTGCGTGTGAGCGCCGCGATCCCCAACTGCACCGCAACCTGCACCACGATGATCGCTGCGATCAACCCAGCCACCTGGTTCAGAGAGCCCTGCCCATGCAGCACAAGAAACGTCCCGTACAGCAGCAACTCCGCCACCAGCAATGCGTACAGCGTCTTCTCCCGATACGAAAGACTCGGCATGCGATTCGCTCCATGTCAAAAACATTTGACATGCGAACCCTAGCTAAAATCACTGCTGGATGTCAAATATTTTTTACATCAATATTTGAACCCATCCCGCGCACTGAAAACTGACCGCTCACAACCGGCAACAGCCTCCGATCCACTCCGCCGCCGTGGACGGCTTATAATACGCGCGATCCCGGAATGACCCCAGAGCAGTGGCAGCGCCTCAAGCCGCTTTTCGACACCGCCGCTGGCATCCCCGCCTCCGAGCGCGAGCAGTTTATCGCCGCGTCCTGCGGCGCGGACACCGCTCTCAAAGACGCCCTCCGGTCCCTGCTCCAGTCCGCCGGCGATCCTACCCGTTCGCTGCACACGCCCTCCGGCGAGCATCAGGATCCGTTCCCGCCAGGCAAGACCTTTGCCGCGGGCGACCTCATCCTCAACCGCTTTCGCATCGTGCGCCTCCTCGGCGCCGGCGGCATGGGCGAAGTCTACGAGGCCACAGACCTCGAGCTCGGCCGCATTGCCCTCAAAACCATCCGTCCCGCCATCACCAGCGACCCCGAATCCCTCGCCCGCTTCCGCAAGGAAGTCCAGCTCGCCCGCCGCGTCAGCAATCCCCACGTCTGCCGCATTCACGAGTTCTTCCTGGTCGATGACCCTGGCGACGGATCCCGCCGCGCCTTCCTCACCATGGAATTCCTCGAAGGCATCACCCTTGCCGACAAGATCCACCAGTCCGGCCCCACTCCCTGGCCGGAAGCCCGCGTCATCGCCCGCCAGCTGTGCAGCGGACTCGCCGGCATCCACGAAGCGGGCATCATCCATCGCGACGTCAAATGCCGCAACATCATGCTCGCCTCGCGCCACGGCAAGCCCTGCGTCGTTCTCATGGATTTCGGCGTCGCTGGCGAATTGCTCCTCCCCGACGAAACCGCCGCCACCTCCCTCACTCACACCCGCGCCGTGGTCGGAACCCCCCGCTACATGGCGCCGGAGCAGGCGCAGGGTCTGCAGGTCGGTCCCACCGCGGATATCTACGCGCTCGGCATCGTCCTCCACGAGCTGGTCACCGGCAAACATCCTGCCGACGTCACCGGCACGGGAAAATCCGCAACCGCGACCGCCTCCAAAGGCCCACTGCCGCGCCAGCCGTCGTCACTCCAGCCCGGCCTCCCGCGCCGCTGCGACGCGCTCATCGCCAAATGTCTCGAACTCGATCCGCAGCGCCGCTACCAGTCCATCGCCGAGCTGGAGCGCGCGCTCAATCGCGTCTCTCCGCTCACCCGCCTCGCCCGCCAGTGGCCGCAAATCCTTGCCGCCATGGCAGCACTTGTCATCCTCGGCACGCTGCTGCTGCTCATCCCTCCCATCGGCGAGCGCGCGCGCGGCATCCTCTTCGCCAGCCCGGAAAAACACATCGTCGTGCTGCCCTTTCATGTGGACGGCAGCAATGCCGAAACCATCGCCCTCGGCGACGGCCTCATGGATTCCCTCGCCGGCAAGCTCGCCAATCTGCGCGCGGCGAATCAGGCCCTGTGGGTCGTTCCCGCCAGCGTCGTACGCGACCGCAAGGTGCACGATCCCGCCGATGCTCTCCGCCAGTTCGGCGCCACGCTCGTGGTTCAGGGCAGCTTCTCCCGCGACGGCCAAACCTCCACCCTCAGGCTCAACCTCATCGATCCGCGCAAAACGCGCGAAATCGGCTTTGTCGATGTCGTCAACCAGGAGGGCGACCTCGCGTCTCTCCAGGACGATGCCGTCACGCGCCTCGCTCGCCTCATGAACGTTTCCGCCAATCCGAAGCTCGTGCCGCCCACTCCGCAGCCCATCGCGCACAGCGCGTACGAGGACTACCTCACCGGCCTCGGCTATTTCCAGCGGTACGACAAGCCAGGCAATCTCCAGCTCGCCATCGCTTCTCTCAACGACGCCATCCGCGCCGACCCCAACTTCGCTCCCGCGTACGCCCATCTCGCTCAGGTTTCTATCATGCAGTACCGCATGAACGGCAATCCGCAGGACCTCCAGCTCGCCCAGCAGAACGCGCAGCGCGCCATCCAGCTCGACGATCGCGACCCCTCCGCCTATGTCGCCCTCGCCCAGAGTCATGAGCTCACCGGCCGTCACGATCTCGCGGTGCGGGAATTTCAGCGCGCCATTCAGCTCGATCCGCTCAACGCCGAGGCCTTCGCCGGCATGGCGAATGCTTACTACCGTGAGGGAAAAAATGCGGACGCCGAAGCCGCTTACATCCGCGCTGCCGCCATTCGCCCCGACGACTGGACCGGCTATAACTCCCTCGGCGGATTCTACGACTCCATCGGCCGCCCGCTCGATGCCATCGCGCAGTTCCGCCGCGCCCTCGCTCTCACTCCCGATAACTACGGCCTCTACATCAATCTCGGCGTCGCCTATATGGACCTCGGCGATCCCGCCAGCCTGGCCAAAGCCGAAGAAGCTCTCCAGCAATCCGTAGCCATCAACCCGACTTACATCGCCTGGGCCGATCTGGGGTTCCTCTACTTGCAGGAACATCGCTTCCAGGAATCCATCGCTGCCAGCCAGAAAGCGCGTCAGTTCAATCCCAACAGCGCCGACATCTGGGAGAACCTCGCCGCCGCGTGGGATTGGCTCAAAGACAATCGGAACGCGGCCCCGGCACGCGCGCGCGCCATCGATCTGCTCCGCCAGGCGGTCAAACTGAATCCCCAGGACGAGGATTCCCAGGCCACTCTCGCCGCCCTGGTTGCGCGCAACGGCGACAACGACGAAGCCCTCGACCGCATTCGGATTTCCCTTGCTTTGTCTCCGAATAGCCAGTATGTTCTCTCTCAAGTTGCCGATGCCTATGAATTGCTGGGCGATCGCAGCAATGCGATTCAGTGCCTTTCGCGAGCCATTGCGAACGGTCTGCCCAGAGGTCAGCTAAGCGCTGATCCCGAGATCCAGGGCGTTCTCGCCGATCCCCGCTTTCTGTCATCCGCCACCCATCCCCCAGGCCCTCACCCCTAACCATCAGGAGACAGATATGGGCAAAATCACATTCCCCCCAGGCACGGTGAATCCCACCGAAACCATCGAGGAATGCTTTCCCTATGGCGAGCCGCTCACCGTCCAGTTCACTGACTCGGGCTACTTTTCCGGCGATAACCCCGAGGCCTTTACCCCCAATCCACCCACTGGCAATTTTGTCGCGCCCGTCAGCATCGGCCCCTACAATGCCGTCGCGGAAGACAATGTCGTCACGTTCAGCTTCTTCGATATCGTGACTGGCGACACCTACCGTTACAAGATCACCGTGAAAGAGTCCTGCCCTTAAATCGGGCCCGCGATCCCTCCCCACTCCCCCGCAGGTGGTTGTTGACCTCGAGCCGGTATTCCCCCATACCCGCCGTGCCTGGAAGAGAGAACTGTATGGGAAAAATCAAGTTTCCGCCTGGAAAAAAGATGGAAGCGCCCGGTCGGGAATGCTTCGCCTTCAACGAGCCTCTCACTCTCAGCCTCCACACGTCCGGCTACTTTCGGCACGATAATCCGCAGGCCTTCGCGCCGAATCTGCCCGTCGGCAACCTCGTCGGTCCTCTGGAAATGGGGCCGTATTACGCTGTGCCCAAAGAAAACGAGATCACGCTGAGATTTTTCGACTCCGCGAACGGCGAGGAGTACGTCACGATCATCTCCACGCGACCCGAACCTGCCCACCATCAGTAGGCTCGCCCTGCTGCTACAGGACAAGAACCGCTGTGTTCTTCGCATGGAGAATCCCCCGGACGGATTCTCCGATTGGCAGCTTATCGTAAAGGCCCGTTGCTCGCAGCGCACCCGATGCTCCCCCTCGATCTCCTCAACCAGCTCGCCCGCAAAGACAATGCGCGAGCAGAGGATTCGCTCGACGCCATCTATCTCATCGGCGAACGTGTCCCGCGCGACCCGGCCACCGCAGAGACGTGGTTCACCCGCTCGGCGAAACAGGGCGACGCGCACAGCCAATATGCGCTCGGAGTTCTCAACTCCATCCAGTCCGGGCACGAACATCATCTGTCGAAGGCTGCGGATTTTCTCCGGCGCGGCAGGATATTGCGAATTGTCGTAAGGCGCTCACCCGCGAACAGCAGGATGGGGAGCTGCGGGCTGCCGATCGATGACTTGCGCAACACCGCGATTCCAACGTCTACGTCTATCGCAACGGTCTCACCGCTGCCGAGGACGCCGTCTTTCTCGCCAGTCCCTCCGGCATGGAGTGAACGTCACCCCTGACCGAGGTTCGCGGAATTCTGTTCAGAAGGGAAGCTACGCGCCCTCGCTCCGCGTCTCCGATTTGTCCTGCGCATGCGGCCGCAGCAGCGGGAACAGAATCACATCCCGGATCGACCGCGCGCCGGTCAGAATCATCGTCAATCGATCGATGCCGATGCCTTCGCCGCCCGTCGGAGGCAGCCCGTACGCCAGCGCACGCACATAGTCCACATCCATCTGGTGCGCTTCCTCGTCGCCGCGCTCATGCTGCTCCAGCTGTTCCCTGAAGCGCTGGAACTGCTCCTCCGGATCGTTCAGCTCGCTGAACGCATTGCCCAACTCGAACCCGCCAATGTAGAACTCGAACCGCTCCACCCAGTCGGGCTCGTCGGGCTTTTGTTTCGACAAAGGAGAAACCGCCAGCGGAAACTCATAGATGATCGTCGGCTGGATGAGGTGAGGTTCAGCAACAGCCTCGAAGATCGCAGCGATATGTTTGCCGATGTTCTCTCCAGGTTTTTGCGCGTCGCGTGCATGATCGAGCGCAAGCCGGAGGTTTCTTGAAACAACGTCTATCGCGCCTTCGTCGCCGGAGAACTTCACATTCTCGACGAAGTAGAAGAACCTTCGCCAGTTGCCGAAATCGATCATGGTCGCAGCGGGTTCGAAATTCGCCGGCCAGAATTTGATGATCGCCTCCCGCATCGTCAGCGTTTCCCACTTCCCCAGATCGATCTCCACCCCGTTGAAGTGGGTGATGGTCGTCCCGTTCACCTCCATCGCCACAAACGCGATCAGCTCCTTCGTCAGCTCGATCAGGTCCTTGTAATTCGCGTACGCCTGGTAGAACTCCAGCATCGTGAACTCGGGATTGTGCTGCGTCGAGATCCCCTCGTTGCGGAAATTCCGGTTGATCTCGTACACGCGATCGAATCCGCCCACGACCAGCCGCTTCAAATACAGCTCCGGCGCGATCCGCAAAAACAGATCCATATCGAGCGTGTTGTGGTGCGTCACGAACGGCCGCGCCATCGCCCCGCCCGCGACCGGCTGCATCATCGGCGTTTCCACCTCGATGTATCCGCGTCCATCGAAGAACTTCCGCATCGCCCGCAGCACCGCCGCCCGCTTCACAAACACATCGCGAACCCGAATCTCTTCGGCTTTCTGCTTTTCCGTCGCATCCTCAGATGGCGCCTCATTGAGCACGCCGTTCATGAACAGATCGACATACCGCTGCCGGTACCGCAGCTCCACGTCGCTCAGCCCGTGATACTTCTCCGGCAGCGCCAGCAGCGCTTTGGCGAGAAACGTGATCGTCTCCACATGAATGGTGAGCTCGTTCGTCCGCGTCCGGAACAGATACCCCGTCACGCCGATGTGATCGCCCAGATCGAGCAGCTTGTACAACTCGAACGCCGCGTCGCCCACCGCATCCTTGCGCACGTAGATCTGCAGCCGCGCGCCCTCCTGCTGCAGCGTGGCAAACCCCGCCTTCCCCTGCTGCCGGATCGCCATGAGGCGGCCGGCGACCGCCACCGGCACGCGCGCCGCTTCCAGTTCTTCGCCGCTCTTCCCGTCGCAGCCTGCGCGAATCTCCGGAATCGTCTTCAGCGGATGATCGGCCGGCGGCGCAAAGGTATTCGGATACGGCTGCTGCCCCGCACTCGCGATTTGTTTTAGTTTTTCCTGGCGGAGCGCATAGAGGTTGCGCTCGAACTCACTCTCGAACACGGCTGTGCCTCAGTCCTAAAGGTCTCGTTCGAGTATAACGACCATCTCTCGTCCCGCCGCGCGACGGATTCGAACCTCGCGTCGCTGGTGTATAACAAACCGGGAACCAGGCCCGTTCATGCCCGACGACTCGTCCAATCCGAATCCGAATCCCTCGAAGCCGCCCAAGCCCTCCGGCGCCATGGGCGGCCTCGTGCAGGCCGAGCGACTGTTCCAGATCGCCATCATCCTGCCCGTCTCCGTCGTCGTGGGATGGGCCATCGGCGCCGGCCTCGACAAATGGCTGCACCAGCACTGGATCTATCTGCCTGGTCTCATCCTCGGCTGCATCGCCGGCTTCATCGAGGTCTTCCGCCTCATCCAGCAAAACTCCGGAGACGGCCAGTGACGCCTGACACCGGTTCCCTCACCGGCATCACCGACAACGACCTCCAGCAGATGCTGCATCGCGCCCTGCGCAACGTCGTCATTCTGGCCATCATCCTCTTTGTCGTCTTCACCTTTGCCGCAGGCTGGCAATCCGGCCTGCTCGAGCTCGCCGGCGCAGCCATCTCCTTCACCGGCATCCAGGAGTGGCGCAGCCTCACCCTCACGGTTTTCTCCAGCCTCGACAACCAGCTGCCGCCCCGTCCCGTGAGCCGCACTTTGGTCATGTTTTTTCTTCGTTTGGCGGGCGTGGGCGTGATTCTCTATGTTAGTCTAAAGTGTTTGCACGGTACTGTTTACGCGCTGGCAGCGGGCATAGGACTAGCCGTTGTCACTCTCGCCTGGGAAGCTGTCCGCCAGTTGCGCAATTGATCTCCTCCAAACGTCCTGAGCGGCATTCGCCTGGGGCGATCTGAACGGTTCACTCACGGAATATGCGTCCCTGGATTGAATTTCTCACTCGCCTGCTGAATCACTGGCTCGCCGGCCCTGTCGATGCGCTGCTTCGCGCGCTGCACATCCATCCCGCGAGCACCTCGCGTCCCATCGGCGCCACCCTTGTCCTTGAGCTCATCATCTTCGCGTTGCTCGTCTTCTTTTTCATCCTCGTTCGTGCCACCCTCAGCGTCGAAAAGCCGGGCAGCGCCCAGCATCTCGCCGAGGTCCTGCATGAATTCGTCAGCGGACAGGCCGAGCAGGTCATGGGCCATGGATACGAGCCGTTTCTGCCCGTCCTCACCTGCATCCTCGCCTTTATTCTGCTCTGCAACTGCTTCGGCCTCCTCCCCGGCATCGAGACGCCGACCTCGAATCCCGTCGTCCCCCTGGGCCTCGCGCTCTTCACGTTCGTCTACTACAACGTCAAGGGCCTGTGGAAGCACGGGCCCATCGGTTACGTGAAGCACTTCATGGGACCGGTGTGGTGGATTGCGCCCCTCATGTTCCCCATCGAGATCATTTCCCATCTCGCGCGCATCCTCTCGCTCACCGTTCGTCTTTTTGCCAACATGCTGGCCAGCGACCTGATCACCGTCATTTTCTTTTCCATGATTCCGCTGGCTCTGCCCATCGTCGGTCTTGGCCTGCACGCGTTTGTCGCCTTGATTCAGGCGTATATCTTCATGCTGCTCGCCACCATTTATCTGGGCGAAGCGACCGCGCATGCAGAGAGTCATTAACGAACTATCCCGCCGGAACACCGCTTCCATTCCGGCCGGGATCGCCGTTCAGCGTGAGGGGGCCAGCACGGTGAGCCTCAACCACCCACTGGCGGCAATCTTACGGAAGCAGGAGAAACCCAATGCGTAAGCTACAGTACCTGTTCATGTCGCTGGCCGCGCTCTTCATCGCAACGCCGGCGTTTGCCCAGTCGACCTCCGGCAGCGGAGGCGGCTCCAGCCTGGTGCCCATCGGCGCCGGTATCGGCATGGCCATCGCTTCCGGCCTCTGCGGTCTCGGCCAGGGCCGCGCCGCCGGCTCAGCCGCCGAAGCCGTTGCCCGCAATCCTGGAGCCCGCGCCGCCATCCAGCTCTTCCTGGTTCTCGGCCTCGCCTTTATGGAATCCCTCGCCCTCTTCACCTTCGTCATCATCCTCATGAAGGTAAGCTAGCTCGCACCCCACACGAAAAACTCCCTGCCGCGTGCACCCCGGCAGGGAGTTTTTGTTGCCCGAAACTTCCCCAAACTTACTGCTGGAGAGACTTCAGATAGTTGGTCAGATTCGCGATCCTCTGCTGTTCCTGCATGTCAGTGATTGCACCCCCCGGGCTCAGAGAGCGAAACGCGGGACCCCAAACCGGCATGTCCTGCGACCCGTGGGCCGGCGTGTCCGTTCCAAACTTCAGTACGGCAAAGACATGATCGCTGGGAAATTTCCCGCCATTGGCTTTGGCCATCTGAACTAAGTCCGTGGGAGGCACTTTCAGGGCAGTGGCCGCCGGTCCATTCCCGCGGCCATCTGCTCCGTGGCAGACTGCGCAGTAGGTGGCGTACATCTGTTTCCCGGATGCGGGTGACGTTTGCTTCACAGGTACTTGCTTGATTTGCGTTGTTGTCTGGGCTACTCCGAATGCGGCGGTGGCCAACAGCCCCGCCACGAATGCGACGTGGATTCGATTCGGCATAATAACCCTCCTTTCCGAGATTTCATGCTCTGCTCCCGGGCACACGACTGTATGTGACGGCGGGCACAGGGGGATTCCCCAGGTAACGTCGAAAAGCTCTGCGAATCCTGCGATTTGTCGCATTTTCAGTCAGCGGCGAGCGCCGCGTTTTCACCGGCTCAAATCCGCCTGCTCCGCCAGCGCCCGCGCCGGAAAAGCGCGATGCTCAGCACGGCAATCGCGCTCTCCGCAACCACCACTGCCAGAAACGCTCCCTGTTCCCGCATCCCGGCGCCGCGCGCCAGCGTCCATGCCAGCGGCAGCTCGAGCACCCAGAACCCGAGGAAATAGACAATCGTCGGCGTCAGCGTATCGCCCGCGCCGTTGAAGGCCTGCAGCGTCGTCATCACCCAGGCATAAGCGATGTTGCCGCATGCAAACGTACGCAGCGCCCGCGAGCCAATGCGAATAACCTCGGGGTCGCTGACAAACACGCGCACCACAGGCTCGGCGTAGATCACAAACACCACGCCCAGCGCCGCCAGAAACAGCATGGTATAGACGCCCGTCCGCCACACTGCCTTTTCGGCGCGGTCCGGTCGGCCCGCACCCAGGTTCTGCCCCACCAGTGTCGCCGCCGCGTTGCTCAATCCCCACGCCGGCAAAAGGAAGAACATCACCACGCGCATCGCCACGGTGTAGCCTGCCACCGCTGCCGCGCCGAACAGCGCGACGATCCGCACCAGTCCGATCCAGCTCGCATTCGCAATTACGAATTGCAGAATCCCGGTCACCGAAACCCTCAGCAGCCGCACAAACACGGGCATGTTCAGCCGCAGATGCCGCGCCAGCACATGGATCCGCTCGGTCCCGCGCAGCAGCCGCCACCACTGGTAGAGCACGCCGATGCTGCGTCCCGTGAACGTTGCCAGCGCCGCACCCGTGACGCCCAGATGCGGAAACGGCCCGAGCCCAAAGATCAAGCAGGGATCGAGGATCAGGTTGATGATGTTCGAGACCCACAGCAGCCGCATCGCGATCGCCGCATCGCCGGCTCCGCGAAAGATGGCATTGTTCAGAAAGAGCATGACGATCGCGCCGCACCCGCCCAGCGCGATCCGCGCATACCCCGATCCCACCTCGACAATCGCCGGCGTCCCGCCCATCAGCGTCAGCAGCCGCGGAGCATAAATTCCTGCCGGAATGCCCAGCGCCAGCGAAACAAACAACCCCAGCACAATGGCCTGCACCGCCGCAATGGCCGCATGCTCGGGATCCTTCTCGCCGATGCGCCGCGCCACCATCGCCGTGGTCGAGAGCGACAGGCCCATGCCAATGGAGAACACCAGCGCCAGCAGCGCCTCGGTCACGCCCACGGTGGCCACCGCGTTCGCGCCCAGCCGCCCGACCCAAAACATGTCCACTACGGCGAACAGCGACTCCAGCGCCATCTCCAGCACCATGGGAATAGCCAGCAGCAGGATCGAGCGGTTCAGGTCGCCGCGCGTGTAGTCCTGGTGCGACCCGCGCAGCGCCTCGCGGATCGACGCCCAAAAGCCAGGCTGCGACTCCGCCTCGACCTCGGATTGGACCGGCAGGTTCATGGGGGTCCAATGAGTCTACAGGAGGGGTACAGTATCAGGTCGCGCCAGAGTTCATCGACGCGGAGAGGCGGCTTACGGCCAGCGCCGCGCCACCCCGACCTGAACGTCACCTTACCAGCGCGGGGACCGGTTTGCTGAAAGCAAGGACGTTATCCAGGGGGATTCAACGATTCGTTACGGGGCATCGCCACCTGGTTCACCAGGGGTCTCCGCCAATCTGCCCATCGAGAATCCATGGGCCTGACCCACGATCAGCTGCCTCAGCCCGGATTCATTGATCGATGCAGGAGAAACTCAAAGCCGCCGACTCGCTGTCTGGCCGACTCGCTGGCTGGCTAACCCGCTGGCCGCCTCACCCCTGGCCGTTTCTTGCCTGCCTGCCGTTCGCCCTACGCCTTGCCCCCGGCGCTGGCCAGCTTGGCCTCCGCCTCGGCGATCACCTCGTTGGCGTGCTTGTACTTCTCGGGGTCCTCGCCGGCCTCGTTCCACAGTTGCTGGCCGTGCTGCAGCTGCTCCTGCGCGGCGCCGGTGTCGATATCCTCCGGCTTCTGCGCGGTTTCCGCCAGGATGGTCACCCGCTCCGGCAGCACCTCGACAAAGCCGCGCGCCACGCTGTAGCGCTGGTCGCCTGCTTCGCCGCCATGCAGCCGTACTTCGCCCGCTCCGATCGCCGACAGCAGCGGCGCGTGCCCGTAGAGCACCTCGATGTACCCCCTCTTGCCGGGCACTTCGACCGCATCCGCCGTCTGATCGACGAGAATGCGATCGGGCGTGACCAAACGTACTTTGAGCTGACCGTCAGCCATGGCTACTTATTCACCGCCTTCAGCTTCTCGGCTTCTTCCAGCACTTCCTCGATGGTGCCGCGCATGTAGAACGCCTGCTCCGGCACATCGTCGTGCTTGCCTTCGATCACTTCCTTGAAGCTGCGCACCGTGTCGGCGACTTTGCAGTAGCGGCCCGGGATGCCGGTGAACTGCTCCGCCACGTGGAACGGCTGGGAGAGGAACTTCTGCACCTTGCGGGCGCGCGAAACCGTGATCTTGTCCTCTTCCGACAGTTCGTCGATGCCGAGAATCGCGATGATGTCCTGCAGGTCCTTGTAGCGCTGCAGGATCTTCTTCACGCCCTGGGCCACATCGTAATGCTCCTGCCCGACAACGCGCGGCGTGAGGATGCGCGAGGTGGACGCGAGCGGATCGACGGCCGGATAGATGCCCAGCTCCGACAGCGGTCGCGAGAGCACCGTGGTCGCGTCAAGGTGAGCGAACGTCGTCGCGGGCGCGGGATCGGTGAGGTCGTCGGCGGGCACGTAGACGGCCTGCACCGACGTCACCGATCCGCGCTTCGTCGACGTGATCCGCTCCTGCAGCTCGCCCATCTCCGTTGCGAGGTTCGGCTGGTAGCCGACGGCCGACGGCATGCGCCCCAGCAGCGTCGAAACTTCAGAGCCGGCCTGGGTGAAGCGGAAGATGTTGTCGATGAAGAGCAGCGTATCGGCGCCCTCTTCGTCGCGGAAGTATTCGGCGACGGTGAGGCCGGTGAGCGCCACGCGCAAACGCGCTCCAGGCGGCTCCGTCATCTGGCCGTAGATAAGCGCGGCCTTCGACTTCGACGGATCCTTCAGATTGATGACGCCCGACTCCTGCATCTCGAGCCACAGGTCGTTGCCCTCGCGGGTGCGCTCGCCCACGCCGGCAAACACGCTGAAGCCGCCGTGCTTGGTCGCGACGTTGTTGATCAGCTCCATGATCACAACGGTCTTGCCCACGCCCGCGCCGCCGAAGAGGCCGGTCTTGCCGCCTTTCAAAAACGGCTGGATCAGGTCGATGACCTTGATGCCGGTCTCGAACATCTCTTCCCGCGTCGACTGCTCGTCGAACGCCGGCGCCGGATGGTGGATGGGATTGCGCTGCTTCGCGTTCACCGGACCGAGCTCGTCCACCGGCTCGCCGATCACGTTAAGCACGCGGCCCAGCGTGGCGCGGCCCACGGGCACCGAAATCGGCCCGCCCTGGTCGATGGCCTTCATGCCGCGCACCATGCCTTCGGTGGCTTCCATCGCGACGCAGCGCACTCGACCCTCGCCGAGATGCTGCTCCACTTCGAGAATCACGTTGATGGGAAACGGAACGGTGAAGCCCTCGTCGACCACGCGCAACGCCTGGTAAATCGGCGGCATCGTCGCTTCTTCAAACTGCACGTCGACCGCCGGACCCGAAATCTGAACCACTCTGCCGATGTTTTCTGCCATAGATCTTCTGTTCGCCTTAAATGGCGGCTGCGCCGCTCACAATTTCGATAATCTCTTTCGTAATTGCTGCCTGACGGACGCGGTTCATGGTCAGCGTCAGCGAATCGATCATGTCGGAAGCGTTGTTGGTCGCCGAATCCATGGCCGTCATGCGCGCGGCGTGCTCCGCAGCGATCGACTCCAGCGTCGCGTGATAGAGCTGCGAGGTCACATAGCGCGGCAGCACCTCAGCGAAAATCTCATGCGGCGGCTGCTCGTAGATGTAATCCACTTCCGCCGTGCCGAAGTTCCGCGCTTCGTCTTCCAGCTGCTTCTGCGCCGCTTCGGCTTCATGCGGATAAAGGCTCACGCCCGCCGACAACGCCGCTTCCGCCGCGCGCTCGCGCTCTTCCAGCGTCGGCTCCTGCGCCCGCTCCACTTCGTGCACCCGGAGCGAAAGGATGGGCAGCACCCGCTCCACGACCACGCGCTGCTGGATTACCGATTTGAATTCGTTGTAGACCAGGTACGCCGCGTCGATCTCCTCGTGCGTATACCAGGCAATGATCTCTTCCGCCAGCTCGCGGATCGCATCGTAGTTCAGCTTGTCGAGCGCGGTCGCCTGCCCCTGAATCACTTCAATCGCGCTGCCGCCTCGCTGCCGTTCGGGACGGGCTCCTTCTTCCTCACTCTCGGCAAACTGCGCCGCGGGATAACGCCGGCGGAACAGATCGCGTCCCTTGCGCCCGATCGCCTCGATGTCGATCTCCTTGTCGTCGTTTTCGACAATAAAGTTCGCCGCTGCCTTGAAGATGTTCGTGTTGAATGCGCCGGCAAATCCCTTGTCGCCGGAGACCACTACCAGCAGGATGCGCTTTTCCCGCCGCGTGAGCAGCAGCGGATGCCGCACCTCTCCCGTCACCGGATCGAAGATCTCCGCGCGCCGCTTCAGCGACTCGAGCACACTGGCCAGCATCGACGCGTAGGGCCGCGCCGACACCGCACGCTCCTGGGCGCGGCGCAGCTTCGCCGCCGAGACCATCTTCATGGCCTTGGTGATCTGCCGCGTGTTGCGCACGCTGCGGATCCTCCGCCGTAAATCGAGAACGTTCGCCATGGGTTTAGTGCGCCGCCACTGCCTGCTGCGGCTGTTGTTCCTGCGCCTTCTTCTGTTCCTGCGGGCTTACCGGTTTCACCGAGCTCTCTTTCAGCTTCGCCTCTTCGTGCTCGGCCACGAAGTTCTGCTTGTAGTCCTTCAGCGCGGCATGAATGCGGTTGCGCAGATCGTCATCGAGAGCCTTCTTCGTCGCGATGTCTTTCAGCAACTGGGTCTGCCCCGTATCGAGATACTTGTAGAGCCCGTCTTCGAAGGCGCGAATCTGCTGCACTTTCAGGTCGTCCAGATAACCCTGCGTTCCCGCAAACAGAATGATCACCTGCTTTTCCGCCGGCAGCGGCTGGAACTGCGGCTGCTTCAGCAGTTCCGACAAACGCTGGCCGCGGTTGAGCTGGTTTTGCGTCACCTTGTCCAGATCGCTGCCGAACTGCGAAAAGGCCGCCAGTTCACGGTATTGCGCCAGGTCGAGCTTCAAGGTCGAGCCCACCTGCTTGATGGCCTTAATGGCGGCAGAAAATCCCACGCGCGAGACGGACAGCCCGACATTGACCGCGGGCCGCTGGCCGGAGTTAAACAGATCGGTCTCGAGGAAGATCTGGCCGTCGGTGATGGAGATGACGTTGGTCGGAATGTACGCCGAAACGTCGCCGGCCTGCGTTTCGATGATCGGGAGCGCCGTCAGCGATCCGCCGCCCAGCTTGTCGCTCAGCTTCGATGCCCGTTCCAGCAGTCTCGAATGGAGGTAAAAGACGTCGCCTGGATACGCTTCACGGCCCGGCGGGCGGCGCAACAGCAGAGAAATCTCGCGATACGCGATGGCGTGTTTGGAGAGATCGTCGTAGATCAGCAGCGCGTGTTTGCCCTTGTCGCGGAAATACTCGCCGATGGCGCACGCAGCATAAGGAGCCAGATACAGCATCGGGGCCGGCTCCGAGGCCGAAGCCGCCACCACGATGGTGTGCCCCATGGCGCCGTATTCATCCAGCGTCTGCACCACCTGGGCAATCGACGAGCGCTTCTGTCCGATCGCGCAGTAAATGCAGATCAGGTCGTTCTTCTCGTTGTTGATGATGGTGTCCAGCGCTACCGCGGTCTTGCCGGTCTGGCGGTCGCCGATGATCAGCTCGCGCTGGCCGCGGCCGATCGGGATCATCGAGTCGATGGCCTTGAGGCCGGTCATCATGGGCTCGCGCACCGGCTGGCGGTCGATCACGCCCGGGGCGAGCCGCTCCACCGGCAGCATGTCCGAGGTCTGGATCGGTCCCTTGTCGTCAATGGGCACGCCCAGCGAATTGACCACGCGGCCGATCATCGCGTCGCCCACCGGCACGCTGAGAATCTTGCCCGTGCGCTTCACCTGGTCGCCTTCGCGCACCTCGGTGTAGTCGCCGAGCAGCACGCTGCCCACCTGATCCTCTTCGAGGCTCATCGCCAGGCCGGCGATGCCGTGCGGAAATTCGAGCAGTTCCCCGGCCATCACTTTGTCGAGGCCGTGCAGGCGCGCGATGCCGTCGCCCAGGGTGATCACCGTGCCCACTTCATCGACGCGCATCTTCGCGTCGTAGTTGGCAATCTGCTCCTTCAGGAGCGCTGTAATTTCGTCTGCTTTAATCTGCGCCATGCGTCTCTTTTCCCGAATCTCTTCCGGTTCTCTTTGCCTTTCGCCCCGCTGCCATCGGCCGCGTCAGCTCTCCACCAGCTCCGCGCGCAGCCGGTCCAGCCGTCCGCGCACCGATCCGTCATAGACGGTGCTGCCCACCTGCACGATCGCTCCGCCCAGCAGCGAGCTGTCTTCCTCGAAATGAGCTTCCACCTGGCCGCCGGTCAGGCCGGCGATCTGCTTCTCGAGCTCCCGCCGCTCCTGGTCGTCGAGCTTCCGCGCCGAAATCACTTTTGCCTCGGAAATGCCCAGGCGTTGATTGATCTCGCGCCGCAATTCCGCCGCCACGTCGTCGAACCCCGCGATGCGGTCGTTGCGGATCAGCACCGCGACGAAGTTGCGCGTCTGCGCTGCCATGCCCAGCTTCGCGTTCAGCTTGTCCAGCAGCGCCACCTTCTCTTCCGCCGGAAACGACGGATCGAGGAAGAATTCGCGCAGAGGCCGGCTCTCATGCCAGGCCGCGGCGAAGTCGGCGAGTTGCCGCTGCACGTCCTTCGCATTCAGGTGCGTCTCGAAAATCACGTCGGCGAAAGCCTGCGCGTAGCGGGATGCGTAGCTTGCCATCTAGGCCTTCCCTCCCGGCTTCTCCGCCAGGCCGGCGCCGAATTCCCGCACCAGCGCGCGATCCGTGTCCATGGACAGCTGAATCCGGCGCGCCGCATTGTCGATCGCCAGATCCGCGGCAAATTTCTTCAGCTCGCGCTGCGCCGCCGCCTGCGTGGCCGTAATCTCCTGCTCAGCCGACGCGATAATCCGCTCGCGCTCGCTTTCCAGCGTGGCGTGGATCCGCTTTTCGTCTTCCGCAGAATCGCGTTCAGCCTGCTGGCGAATGGCTTCAATCTCCGTGTCCAGCCGCGAGAGGCGCGCTTCCACCGCGGCCAGCCTCCGATTCGCGTCCTCGGTCGCCGTCTGCGCCGTGGTCAGGTCCTTCTGCAGGGTCTCCGACCGGCGGCGAAACACGCCGGGAATCCACTTGAGCAGAAAGTAGGCAATCACGAAGAGCAGAACGCCGGAGTTGATGTCCTCGAAAATCTCCGCAGCCGTTTCCGTCTTCACGTGCAGGTAGCGCGCAATCGCCTGCACCGTCGCGGAGTGCCGGTACTGCTCCACCTGGGAGTTGGTCTCCGGCTCGTCCATGTGCTCGCGCGCCGGCGCTCCGGTCTGGGGCGAGGCCGCCGTCTGCTGCGCGCGCAGGGATACGGGCGAGCCAGCCGCCAGAGCGGCCAGCAGGGTCATCGCCGGCAAAAATCGCAGCATCGGCTTCACTGCGCACTCTCCGCTGCAGCCGCAGGCAGAATCGCTGCCAGCACCTGCGAAGCCAGCTGGGTCGCCGACCCCTCAATCTGCTTCCGCGCTTCGCTGGTTTGGGCCTCGAGCGCCGCCTGCGCCGTCTGGACACGCTGCTGGGCGGTCAGCCGGGCCGCGGCCAGCGTGCTGTCGCGCTCTGCGTTCAGCTGCTGCATCCGCTGCTCCCGCTGCCGGAAGATCTCCCCCCGCGCCGCGCGCAATTTCGCCTCGTACTCCTGCGTCCGGGCGTCGGCGGCGGCAATCGCCAGGCGTGACCGCTCCATGGCTCCGGCCGTCCGCTCGCGGCGTTCCGCCCGAACCTTCATCAGCGGGCCGTAGAGAATCAGGCGATAGGCCACAACCAGAACAATAAAAAGGACTAGCGTCGGTATTGCACCGACTACAAGGGTTCCGAGTTGACGCAGTAATTCATCCATCGTTGGGTGCGTGTGATCTGTCGGGAACGGTGTAGAAAGGCTATGGTGGAACTTCTGGTTTTAACAGACGAAAAAAAACCGTGTCAAATGACGAAAGGCACGTACCGGGATGCCCGGCTTTTCCGTTTCATCTCCTCAACAGCGGCATGGTTGCGGAACGCCAAAATTCTCCATACCGGGGGCTTAGGACTTGACCTGGTGGCCTTCCGGGGTCACAATAAGAATACCACCTCGACCCGGTTCAGGGTCGGCGAGCCGGACGGTCGGATTCCCACCACTCCACCGTCCGGTTCGTGCTATCTGCGGGCATCTTTTCTGAATCGCCGGTAACGCCCCAGCAACGACGCGGGGCCTACCACAGTCATGCGCACGAGGTTACCCTCGTACTCGCGATCACGAATGACCGCGCCACCCTCCAGCGCCGCCAATACATCCCCCTCCGACTGCGGAATCTGAAAGTGCTGCCTGAGCAGCGGGTCGCGCATCAGTTCCGCATCGATGCGCTCCATCAGCAGGTCGATCCCCGCACCCTGCCTCGCCGAGACGAGCACGGCTCCCTCGCCGGCTTTCGCCTCCACGCCCGCGGATTCTTCTTCGCTGAGCAAATCGATCTTGTTCAGGATCTCCAGCCGTGGCTTGTCCAGCACGTCCAGCTCGCCGAGCACCTTCTCCACTTCCATCTTGTGTTCCTCACGGAGCGGGCTGGACACGTCGCGCACATGCAGCAGAACCTCGGCCTCGCGCACTTCTTCCAGTGTGGCGCGGAACGAAGTGACCAGCGTATGCGGCAAATCCCGGATGAATCCCACCGTATCCGACAGCAGCACTTTGCGGCGGCTCGCCATTTGAATCGCGCTGAGCTTCGGGTCGAGCGTGGCGAACATCCGCGCCGACTCGAGCGCGCCGGCCCGCTTGCCGCTCCGCCGCGCCGGCTCGCCAAAGCGCTGCGTAATGGCGTTGAACAGCGTGCTTTTGCCCGCGTTTGTATAGCCCACCAGCGCGACCGTGGGCACAGGAACGGCCTCGCGCCGCTGCCGCTGCTGCGCGCGCGTGCGCCGCACCGCCTCCAGCTCCGAGCGCAGTTGCAGCACGCGCCTCTGAATGCGCCGGCGGTCCGTCTCCAGCTGCGTTTCACCGGGTCCGCGCGTGCCGATGCCGCCGCCCAGCTGCGACATAGCCTTGCCGCGGCCGGTCAGGCGCGGCAGCATGTACTCGAGCTGGGCCAGCTCCACCTGCAATTGCCCCTCACGGGTTCGCGCATGGCGCGCAAAAATGTCCAGAATGAGCTGGGTCCTGTCGATCACGCGGCAAGGCAGCGCGTCTTCCAGATTCCGCAGCTGCGTTGCACTCAGATCGTGGTCGAAGATCGCCAGATCCACGTGGCTGGCCGCGGCCGCCGCCGACAGCTCTTCCACCTTGCCGCTGCCCAGCAGCGTAGCCGGATCGGCTTTGGGCCGCTGTTGCGCCATCTCGCCCGCGACCGTCGCTCCGGCGCTGGTCACCAGCTCGCGGAACTCCGCAAGCCGAGATTCTGCGTCTGCCGGAGACACACGCGTCTCCGCTGCGTCGCGCGCCTGGGCTGCAACGGCTGGAAGGATCTTTCTCCCGCCGAATACGACTGAAACCAGCAGCGCCCGTTCCGGCTCGGCAACCGTCGCATTCAACGGCATCTGCCTGTGCCCGCCTACGAGCCGGAAGCCTCTTGCGCCGTCTGGGGCGCCGTCACCGCTACGGGGCCCGCCTGCGCAGCATGCGGCGGCCTGTGCTCGCCATGCAGCACCGACCGCGTGCTCACCACCGTCGAGATGGCATGCTTGAAGATCAGCTGCTCCTGGCTGTTGTTCTCCAGCAGCACCGAATACTTATCGAAAGAACGAATCTTTCCGGTCAGCTTCACCCCGCTGACCAGA
Source organism: Acidobacteriaceae bacterium (assembly GCA_036521315.1). GTDB lineage: Bacteria > Acidobacteriota > Terriglobia > Terriglobales > Acidobacteriaceae > Palsa-343. Next base: position 33,858 of record DATDHZ010000011.1, on the reverse strand, counting down.
TAAATCGTGATCGGAGTCTTATCCTTGCGAACCGTGTTCAGAAATGTATCCTGAATGTTCTGCGCCGGCTTGTTATCCATGAGCCGATCTCCTTTGCCTTCTGTCAAGTCGAACGGTGAGACTGCCAACCACAGGAAAAACCCGCAGCAAAGCCACCATTTCCAGGCGCCCTCGCCCTGGTACGGGCGTGTTCAACCACGATAAGGGGTTGTGAACCATTTGCGCAACAGCCCGCCCGGCCTCCGCTGCGCAAAGCAAGTTTCGGCAACAGCGACCGCCGCCTTCGGCGGCCTGCGGTCTGCCGGAAGTTCGCGCCCGCTGCAGAGAAGATTCCCCGTGTCATCAGATGCCGGTCCCGCTGCGGCAGTCAAGGCGTCGCGGGCAGTCAGCCGGCGTTTATCCGTGCCGCCGCCGCCGCAATTTCTCCGCATGCCGGTTGCCCTGCGTGCCCGCTACCGCTGGGCGCGGCTCTGGTCCCTTGCCGACCGGGCGGACGATCACGCCCTCCATATGGAAGCTCTCGGTCACCGTATCCGCGGCTTTCACGGTGCCGGTGACGGGATCGAGAGCCACTGAATCCCCTGTCGCCACCCGGAACGAGAACACCGGCTCCTGCTGCTGCTTGCCAAACGTCTGCTGCGAAACCGTCATGGGCAGATAGCCCACCAAATTGCGCTGGCGATACGCCGTTTCGTAGCGATGCTTTTTCACGTTCCAGGTGAAGACGCGCACCTGATCGAAGTCGTAGGGCAGCCCGTCTTTCCACGGCGCCATCACCACCACATACTCGGGCACCTGATTCCCCGGCACGTTGGCGTCAGGATCGTCGACCGTGCGCAGCACGTAGGCCCCGACGATCTTCTGGCCCTCGCCCAGGCCGGCAATGGCGTCCGGCACATCTTCATCGAGAGCCCGCGCGCGCACCCATCCCACGTGCCCGGACCCGTCGCGGACCAGCCAGTAATCTTCGAGCTGGGGCTGGGGCGGCGGAGCCGGTTTCCCATGGTCGGCAGCTTGCTGCAGCGGTACCGGGACGGGCTGCGCGGCCTTCGGCTTCGGCACCGAGGCTCGCTCCAGCAACTGCAATTTGGCATCAGCCGGCAGCAGATAGAAGCGATCCGTCTGCCGGCCCGGCGTCTCATGCAGCCAATACTCCTCGCGCAACGTCCCGGTCGCCACCACCGGATCGTGCGCATGGTCCTTCTCGAGCTGGGCAAAGTCGTCGCAGGTTTTCTGGTCGATCACCTCGTGCTCTTCAATCCAGCCCACCTCACCATGCTCCGTCTTCACCTTCAGGAAGCGCCGGCCATGTTCCAGCACCTGGAGGCGCTGTCCGTTCGCAACTTCCGCGACGCGGTTGTTGACAGGGGCGACGCGGTCGATGAGAGACGCATTCTCAGCCACCACGTAGACGGATTCAACCGGTGCGTGGGGGACAAAGCGGCCGCAGCCGATGACCGGAAGAAGCGCAAGCAACGCGCCAGCCGCGGAACGGCGGACGATTCGCGTGGAATACATCATGGGCACAAACGAGAGACGCACGTTGGATGGAACGGGTTAGGCTCAGGATACAATTGCTGCGCCTTCAGGTACCCTAACCCGCACTGGGCGCGAAAAGTTTTGCGGTAACTTTCGGAACTTCACGCCTGCGGCTGCGGCGTCAGCCGCACGAAACGCGGAGCCAGTTCCTCCCATTTCGCCATCAGCCGGAACGCCCGCGTGCTCGCCGTTTTCTCCGCGTGCAACTCGACAAGACCAAAAATCCGCTGTCTGGCTTCGGCATCGAGCGAATCCCAGGTTTCCGGCAGCAAAAACCCCGCGTGATAGCGCTTCTCGCGGAGAAAACGTCCCTCCTCATCGAACACCCACGCCTGGCCGCCGGTCATGCCGGCGCCGAAGTTCGTGCCCGTCGCGCCCAGCACCACCACCAGGCCGCCAGTCATGTATTCGCAGCCGTGGTCGCCCACGCCTTCCACCACGGCCAGCGCACCTGAGTTCCGCACCGCAAAGCGCTCGCCGGCGCAGCCCGCCGCGAACAGCGCTCCGCTCGTCGCTCCATAAAGCGCCACGTTGCCCAGAATCACGTGCAGCTCCGGCTGCAGCGCGGCGCGCCCCTGCCCGCGCAGGATAATCTCTCCCCCGGAAAGGCTCTTGCCCACAAAATCGTTGGCCAGCCCTTTCAGGATGAGCTGCATGCCCGGCACTGCAAATGCCCCAAACGACTGCCCCGCTTCCCCGGTCAGCCGGAACGTAAGCGGAGCGTCCGAAGTCATGCCCGCCGACTGCAGCATCGCCAGCTCGCCCGCCAGCCGCGCTCCAAACGTCCGATCCTCATTGGCGATAAGCGCGTCATGAATGTACGGCTCGCCCGCCTTCCAGGCCGCGACCGCCGGTTCCACCCATGCGTCGTCGATCGGCGCGTGATCTTCTGGCCGCAGATTGCGCTTCCCCTGCCAATGCGTGATCCCGGCTTTGCCGCCATCCGGCGGAGCGGCCAGCATCGACGCGAGATCGAGACAGCCGTCGAAGCGCACCTGCTCCAGCAGATCGGTGCGTCCGATTGCCTCGTCCAGCGAACCTAATCCCAGTTGCGCGAGCTGGACGCGTATCTCCGACGCCAGCCCCTCGAAGAAGCGCACCAGCTGTTCCGGCTTGCCGCGGAATTTCGCCCGCAAATCCGGACGCTGCGTCGCAATCCCCGTGGGACAGGTGTTCAGGTGACACTGCCGCGCCATATCGCACCCGAGCGCGACGAGCACCGCCGTCCCGAAGGCAAACTCGTCGGCCCCCAGCAGCGCGGCGATCACGATGTCCCGCGCCGTCCGAAGCCCTCCGTCGCAGCGCAGCCGCACGCGCCCGCGCAGGCCGTTCCGGATGAGCACCTGCTGCGCCTCGGCCAGCCCCAGTTCCCACGGATTCCCCGCGTACTTGATGCTCGACAGCGGCGACGCCCCGGTCCCGCCGTTGTGCCCGGCGATCACGATGTAGTCCGCGTAGGCCTTGGCCACACCCGCAGCCACGGTGCCCACGCCGCACTCAGAAACCAGCTTCACGCCGATGGCGGCCTTCGGGTTGATCCGCCGCAGGTCGTGAATCAGCTGCGCCAGGTCCTCGATCGAGTAAATGTCGTGGTGCGGCGGCGGGCTGATGAGCTGCACGCCAGGCTGCGCATGGCGCAGGCGCGCGATCAGCTCCGTCACCTTGTGGCTGGGAAGCTGCCCGCCCTCGCCAGGCTTCGATCCCTGCGCAATCTTGATCTCCAGCTCCTCGGCATGCATCAGGTACTGTGCCGTGACGCCGAAGCGCGCCGAAGCCACCTGCTTCACCTTGTTGTTGAGCAGATACGACGGGACGCTGCGATCGACCAGCGGCAGGTCCACATTCGGCGTGTAGACCGCCGGATCTTCCCCGCCCTCGCCCGTATTCGACCGCCCGCCGAGCATATTCATGGCCGCGGTGATGGTCTGGTGCGCCTCAGGGCTGAGCGATCCGAGCGACATCGCGCTCGCGATGAACCGCCGAACCATCTGCGACTCCGGCTCGACTGCGTCGATCGGCAGCGCGGCCGATGCCGCGCGCATCTCCAGCAAATCGCGCAGGACCGCCGGTTCCTTCTCCGTCGCCTGGCTGCTGAACGCCGACCATGCCGCCGGCTGATCCGCCGCCGCGGCTGCGGCCGCTTTCGTCGCGCCGGTAATCGTCTGCAGCAGGCGCACGGTCTGCGGCTGCCATCCATGCGGCTCCGATTTATCCGCTTTGCGGAAGCGCACCCACCCGTAATCCGGCAAGTCTTTCGCCGCGGTCACGGTGACGAGCGGGCCGCCGGGTTCGCTGCCTTCCGGTCCGGCATCCGCGCCGGAATGCGCGCCCGTCCAGGTTTCGCGCAGCGTGTTTTCCAGCTCCGGGAATCCTATCCCGCCAATCGGCGCCGGCGTGCCTTCAAAACAGCGCTGCACCACGTCCTGGCTCAGTCCCAGACAGTCGAAGAGATGCGACCCGCGGTAGCTGTCCACCACCGAGATCCCCATCTTCGACATGATCTTCGCCAGACCCAGATCGAACGCGTGCAGCAAATTCGCTTCGCCGGTCTCGGGAGCGATTTGCCGCGCACTTTCCAGCGCGAGCCACGGGCACACCGCGCCCGCTCCCATCCCCAGCAGCACAGCAGCGTGATGCAAATCGCGGCAGTCCCCTGCCTCAACCGCCAGCCCCACGCGAATGCGCTCGCCGGCGCGAATCAATCCGTGATGCACCGCGCCCAGCGCCAGCGCCATGGGGATGGGCAGCGCCTGCTCGCCGCAGCTGCGATCGGTGAGCAGCAGAATGGCCGCCCCGCCGCGCACCAGCTCGATCGCTTTGGCGCAAAGATCGTCGATCGCCGTGACCAGGTTGCAGGCCGGCGCGAAGACGCAGTCCAGCACCGCCAGCGGCAGCTCAGCGGCCAGAGCATGATGCCGGCTGCGCAGCGCCTCGATCTGCGCCAGCGACAGAAACGGGGACTGCAGCGAAAGCCCAGGCAGCCGCTGCTTCGTGCCCAGAATGTGCGGCCACGGTCCTAACCGCGTGTGGAGCTGAATGACGCAAGCTTCCCGCAGCGAGTCGATGGGCGGATTCGTCACCTGCGCGAACCTCTGCCGGAAAAACGCATAGACCGGACGCGGCGTCCGCGCCAGCGGCGCAATCGGCGTATCGTCGCCCATCGACCAGACGGCGTCTTTGCCTTCCAGCGCCATCGGCTTCAGGATCATATTCACGTCTTCTTTGGTGTAGCCAAAGCCGAGCTGCAGCCGATTCAGATCGGCCATCTCCAGCGTCGCCACCGGCGCGCTCGCGTCGAGCGTCGCGTTCTCCAGCAGCGCCTCATATTCCGGCGCGGCCGCGTCGAAGAGCGCCTGCACCTCGTCGTCTTCGTAGAAGACGTGGCGATCGAGCTCGGCGAGCAGCATCTGCCCCGGCCCCAGCCGTCCGCTGTGCACGATCGTCTCGGGATCGAGATCGACCAGGCCGGCCTCCGATCCCGCAACGATCAAATGATCTTCCGTCACAAAAAACCGGCAGGGCCGCAGCCCGTTGCGGTCGAGCGCCGCGCCGATCAAATGCCCGTCGGTAAACGACACCGCAGCCGGACCGTCCCAGGGCTCGATGCAGTCGCCGTTGTAGGCCAGAAAGGGCGAGTGCCGCCCCGTATCGCCCGGCGGCATCACCATGCGCACCGACTCCGCCACCGTGCGCCCATTGCGCGCCAGCAGCTCGATCACTTCATCGAGGCTTGTGGAATCGGACCCGCTGGACGTGAAGATGGGGCGCAGCTCGCCGGCCAGCGTCGCGGCGCGCGCCGTCATCCGCGCGCGGTTGCCCCAGATGGTGTTGATCTCGCCATTGTGCGCCAGCACGCGGAAGGGCTGCGCGCGATCCCACGAGGGCGCAACATTGGTCGCGTACCGCTGATGGAACAGAGCGAAGGGCGTCACATAGCGCGGGTCCGCCAGGTCCGGATAGAACTCCGGCAACAGCCGCGCATCGCACATCGCCTTATAAATGATGGAAGAGGACGACAGAGAGCAAACGTAGCCCTCCGTTCCTGCCCGCTCAAACTGCTTGCGCGCGAGATACAGACGCCGGTCGCGATCGCGATACCCTGAACCCGCCGCTGCATCCGTCAGCAGGATTTGCCGAATCACCGGCAGCGTGGAATGCGCAATCTCGCCCAGGATCTCCGGCCGCGTGGGAACGTCGCGCCACCCCAAAATCGAAAGGTTCTGCGCGGAAACCGCCGCTTCCAGTTCCGTTACGGCCTCAGCCGAAGCGGTATCAGCCGCCGGCAAAAAGACCATGCCCACAGCCAGCGGCTCTTCGGCCTCCAGCCGCATGCCGGTGCCCGCCAGCAGCAATTCGCGCGGAATCGCTGTATGGATGCCGATCCCATCGCTCGATTTGCCGTCGGCCGCCACCGCGCCGCGGTGGGCCAGACGCGAGAGCGCCGTGAGTGCCTTGTTCAGAATGTCATGCGAAGGCTGGTTCGTCAGCGTGGCGACAAATCCCACACCGCACGACTCGTGATCGAAACGCGGATCCACGAGGCTGCTCGCCCGGCGGTCAGGATCTGCGGGGGTCGCGGCGATGGGGCGGAAGCCGCCGGTCGACACGGCCGGTGCAGCACATTTTCTCGGTCCCATATCCAACTATAACGGCCTTCCTTTTCTCTCCGGAATAAAAAGCAACAATAAGCAAAATTTATTGAGGAAATCACGTCCGCGCCGCGGCGCGAGCAAAAACGATTGAGGCTTGCAATCGCCCCCTTGCATATTTATACAGCATTGTTGTATTTTTATACAGTGAGGCGCGGCGGGCCGAAAGGCCGGCCGCGATTTTTTGGTTTGAGCAGGATCGTTCCGAACAAACACGAACGGCACAGCATGATCCGCCAGCTGGTGGCCGCCGAGCCCATCTCCAGCCAGGATGAGCTGCGCCGCAAATTGGTCCGCCGCGGCTTCGACGTGACGCAGGCGACGCTGTCGCGGGATATTCACGAGCTGCAGCTCTACAAAGGTCCCCACGGCTACGCGATGCCCAACGGCAACGGCCACGTCGCAGTCGAGGAGGACGAGCCGCCGGTAGGAGAAGTGCTCTCGAGCTTCGGTCTCGCGGTCCGCCAGGCGCAGAACCAGCTGGTGCTGCGCACCACGAACGGCGCGGCCCAGCCCGTCGCGCTCGCCATCGATCACGCGGAGTGGAACGAGGTAGTGGGAACTTTGGCGGGCGACGACACCGTATTGATCATCTGCCCCGATCCCCGGCGAGCCGCCGCCATGCGCGAAAAGCTCGAGCGCATGATCGGGTGAAAGACCGAGCTCAGAGCACAGAGCACAGAAAACCAGCGCAGAGATGAATCGATGCGCGACGAATTGAGTCAAACAGGTTTTGCAAAAGCAGATGTATGAAAAGACCAAAAACTCGACAAAGAGCGCAAAGGCCGAACGCGCCGCCCTGAGCTCTGAGCTCTGTGCTCAGAGCTCTGTTTCGAGCTCTGTCTCCGTCCTCGGCGTCAGCGGCTACGCAGGCGCGGAACTGGCGCGGCTGCTCCTGCGCCACCCGCAGCTCGCGGGCAAGCCGCCGGTCTTTCTCGGCCGTGCCGAGGGCACGCCCGAGCCGCTGGCTGCTGTCCACCCGCAGTTAATGGACAACAACGGCACCGGCCTGGACGCCGGCGGCCTCAGCATCGAGCCGTTTTCCTGGAATCTGCTGCACGACCGCGGCGTCCGGTTCCTGTTGTTCGCCACGCCGCACGAGCAGTCCCGCGAGCTGGTCCCCCTCGCGCTTGAGCACGGCATCCGCGTCATCGACCTGAGCGGCGCGTGGCGTCTGAACTCCGCGGCCAACCGCGCCGTCTATCAGTTTGCCGATGAAGGTTCCGCAGCCGCTGCCGCCATTCAGACCCAGGCCGTCTACGGCATGCCGGAATTGCACCGCGCCGCAATCCGCGACGCTGCGCTCATCGCGAACCCCGGCTGCTACGCCACTTCGGTCATCCTCCCCCTTAAACCGCTGGTATCCGCCGGCTGGCTCGATCTGGATTGCGGCATCGTCTGCGACGCGAAGTCCGGCGTCTCCGGCGCGGGCAAAGCGCCCACCGCAAAGACCCACTTCATGCATGCGGCCGACAATCTTTCTGCGTACGGCGTCTTTTCCCACCGGCACACCGGCGAACTGCTCGAGCAGCTGGGCCTCGCAGCAGAGCAAATCGTCTTCACCCCGCACCTGCTGCCCATTCCGCGCGGTATCCTCTCGACCCTCTACGTGCGGTTTACCGAGCGTCGCGACGCCGCCGAAGTCGAAGCGCTCTTCCGCCAATTTTTCGCGGAGAGCCCGCTGGTCCGCGTCTTCCCTGCCGGCAAGCTGCCGCAAATTCAGTATTCGGTCCGCACGAATTACTGCGACATCGGCTTCCATCTCGCCCCCGATGGAAAACGCTGCGTCATCGTTGCGTGTCTGGACAATCTGCTCAAAGGCGCGGCCGGACAGGCCGTGCAAAACCTGAACCTGATGTCCGGCTTTGCCGAATCGGCAGGTTTGCTGTGAGGGGCGCACGGGAGGGGCTCGCATGAGATACGTGGTGAAACTCGGAGGCGCAACGCTGGAGAATCCCGAACTCCTGCACCAGTGCGCGCAGGCCATCGCCGAACTGGCGAAAGACGGCCATCAGGTCGCCATCGTGCACGGCGGCGGCGTGCAGCTCACGCGCACCCTGAAGCAGCTCGGCAAGCAGAGCGAATTTGTCGCCGGCCTCCGCGTTACCGATGCGGAGACGCGCGACACCGCGCTCATGGTGCTCGGCGGAGGCGTCAACAAGGCGCTGGTCGCCTCGCTCGGCGCGCACGGCCAGCCCGCGGTGGGCCTCTCCGGCGGCGATGGCCTCGTCTTTCGCGCCCGCAAAAAGCGCACCGCTCCCGATCTCGGCTTCGTGGGCGAAATCGTCGCCGCCGATCCGCGCTGGCTCGAAACCATCTGGCAGATGGGCGCGGTCCCCGTCATCTCCTCCATCGCGCTCGGCTTCGACGGCGAGTATTACAACATCAACGCCGACGAGATGGCCGCCGCCTGCGCCGGAGCCTGCCATGCCGACGCGCTCGTCTTCCTCACCGACGTGCCGGGCGTGCTCGATGCCGAGGGCAGCGTCATGCGCTGGCTCTCCATCGACCAGATCGCCGCGCTCACTAAAGACGAAGTGATCACCGGCGGCATGCTGCCGAAGCTCGGCGCCTGCCGCGAAGCGCTGCTGAACGGAGTGAAACGCGTGCGCATCCTGCCCGCCAACAATGCCGAACTACTGCCCGATCTCTGCAGCACACGCGTCAATCAAGGCACGGAGGTCATGGTGGCATGACGACAGCGGTCAGCGGTCAGCGTTCAGCGCTCAGGAAAAGCACGCCCCTTCCGGGCGCAGTGAAGTCTTATCGCGAATTAACAGTTTGGCAGCGGTCCATTGAATTGACTGTCGCCTTATACAGAATGACCCGAGCTTTTCCTCGGGAAGAAGTCTTTGGACTGACAAGTCAGCTGCGCCGCGCCTCCGTTTCGATTGTCAGCAACATCGCCGAAGGTTACGGTCGTGGCTCGAAGGGCGAATATCGCAACTTCCTCGGTATGGCGCGGGGCTCAGCACTGGAAGTACAGACACAACTGGTCATAGCCCGCGAACGGGAACTCTGCGACCCCGAAGCGATCGCGAACGCTGAACGGCTCGCCGACGAAACCGGCAAGGTGCTTTGGGCGATGATGCAAAAGTTGTGAGTCTGGAGCGCTTTTGTGAACCCTGAGCGCTTTTTTGGTCTTCTGAACGCTGATCGCTTTTTGGTTTTCCGAACGCTGATCGCTGAACGCTGAACGCTTTTTCGGAGTTGAGATGAATTTGGATGAAATCCGCGCCGCTGAAGCAACGTTGCTCCTCGGCACCTACGACCGCAACCCTCTTCTCTTTGCGCGCGGGTCGGGCGTTTATCTTCAGACCGACGCCGGCACCCGCTATCTCGATCTGCTGAGCGGCATCGGCGTCAATGCGCTCGGTTACGCGCATCCGGCCATCGAGCAGGCCATCGCGGTGCAGAGCTGCAAGCTGATCCACACCTCGAACCTCTATTTCCATGAGGGCCAGGCCGCCGTGGCGCTGCGCCTTACCGAAGCCACCGGCATGGATCGCGTCTTCTTCTGCAACTCCGGCGCCGAGGCCAACGAGGCCGCCCTGAAGCTGGCCCGCGCCTACGCGAAGCTGATGCGCAGCGAAGGGAAGGCGCTGGGCACAAAATTGCTCGCGCTCGAACACAGCTTCCACGGCCGCACCATGGGCGCCGTCGCCGCCACCTGGAAAGAAAAATACCGCGAGCCCTTCGCTCCCGTCATGCCCGGCGTCGAATTCGTCAAATTCAACGATGTCGACGACCTGAAGGCGAAGTTCTCCACCGAGGTCTGCGCCATCCTCCTCGAACCCATCCAGGGCGAAGGCGGCATCCGTCCCCTTTCGCAGGAATTTTTTCAGGCCGCCCGCGACCTCACCCGCTCCACCGGCGCGCTCCTCATCGCCGACGAGATCCAGTCCGGCATCGGCCGCACCGGCAAATTCTGCGCCTACCAGCACTACGGAATCACACCCGACGTGGTCACGCTCGCCAAGCCCATCGCCGGCGGCATTCCTCTCGGCGCGATGCTCTGCACCGAAGAGGCGGCGCGCGCTATCCACGCCGGCATGCACGGCACCACCTTTGGCGGAGGACCGCTGGCCTGCGCCGTCGCGCTCGCCGTGCTGGAAACCATCGAACGCGAGCGCCTCATGGAACATGTAACCGCCATCGGCACGTATTTCCACGAGAAGCTGGCGCGCCTGGCGCAAAACCACCCCGCCATCGTGGAGGTGCGCGGACTCGGCCTGATGCTGGCCGTCGAGCTCGACTCCGCCGACCTGGCAAAGTCCGTACTCGCCGCCATGATGCAGCGCCACATCCTCATCAACCGCACCGATGAAACCGTCCTGCGCTTCCTGCCGCCCTTCATTCTCGAGCGGCAGCACGTCGATCAGGCGATGACCGCCCTGGATCAAATTTTGAGCGAGCATTCGGCCGTCGTTGCTGCTGCCGCTCCGGCAACAGGAGGAACTCAGATTGGCTAGCAAGCCTGCAATCCTCAACGAACTCGACTCCGTCGCTCCCGAGGAGTCGCTCACCGGACGCGATCTCTGTTCCGTCGCCGACCTCACCGGCGCGGAGCTCGAGGCCATCCTCGCCCTCGCCCACGACGTCAAGCGCAATCCCGCGGAATACCGCTGGGCGCTCGACGCCAAACAGATGGTCATGTTCTTTGAGAAGGCCTCGCTGCGCACGCGCCTCACCTTCGAGAGCGCCATGAACACGCTCGGCGGCTCCGCGATGTTCGTCGATCAGACCCAGTCGCCGCTGGGCGAGCGCGAATCCCTCGCCGACATCGCGCGCAACGTCGAGCGCTGGGTCCAGGCCATCGTGCTGCGCACCTACGCGCACGAGACCATCACAGAAATGGCGCAGTACGCCAGCGTCCCCGTCATCAATGCGCTCAGCGACCTCGAGCATCCCTGCCAGGCCATCGCCGACTTCATGACCCTCGAAGAGCGCTTCGGCAACCTGCGCGGCTTCCACTTCACCTACGTCGGCGACGGCAACAACGTTTGCCACTCGCTCATGCTCACCGCGGCCCTGCTCGGCGCAAACGGCACGATCGGCACGCCGAAGAACTACGCTCCCAAGGCCGACATCGTCGCGCAGGCCCGCGCCATCGCCAATATCACCGGCTCCAACATCACGCTGGTCAACGATCCCATCGCCGCCGTCAAAGACGCCGACGCCATCTACACCGACGTCTGCACCAGCATGGGCTTCGAGCACGAAGCGACGAAGCGCGCCCCCATCTTCAAGCCGTATCAGGTGAACGAGACGCTGATGGCGCACGCCGCGCCGACGGCCGTCTTCATGCACTGCCTGCCCGCACATCGCAACGCTGAAGTCACCGACGCGGTCCTCGACGGCCCGCAGTCCGTCGTCTTCGATCAGGCCGAAAACCGCATGCACGCGCAAAAAGCGCTGCTGCTCATGCTGCTCGGCAAAGGCGGCAAACGCAGCGAGGCACACGCGCAGCCGCGAAGCGTTCGCTAGGTGACATTCTGCCCGGTGCATTGCTTTTGTTTTTCCTGACCGCTGAACGCTGAACGCTTTCTTACCCGAGGTTTTCGCACGCAATGTCCGTCATTCTCGAAAATCTTCCCGTAGGCCAAAAAGTCGGCATCGCTTTTTCCGGCGGCCTCGACACCAGCGCCGCGCTGCACTGGATGAAGCAAAAAGGCGCGCTCCCCTGGGCCTACACGGCGAACCTCGGCCAGCCCGACGAGACCGACTACGACGCTATCCCCCGCAAGGCACTCGAATACGGAGCGGAAAACGCCCGCCTCATCGATTGCCGGGGACCGCTGGTCCGCGAAGGCATCGCCGCCCTGCAGTCCGGCGCGTTCCACATCTCCACCGCCGGCGTCACCTACTTCAACACCACGCCCCTCGGCCGCGCCGTCACCGGCACCATGCTCGTCACCGCCATGAAAGAAGACGGCGTCAACATCTGGGGCGACGGCTCCACCTTCAAGGGCAACGACATCGAGCGCTTCTATCGCTACGGCCTGCTCGTCAACCCGAGCCTGCAGGTCTACAAACCCTGGCTCGACCCGCAGTTCATCGACGAGCTGGGCGGCCGCGCCGAAATGTCCGCCTTCCTGCAAGCCTCCGGCTTCGACTACAAAATGTCCGCCGAGAAGGCCTACTCCACCGACTCCAACCTCCTCGGTGCCACCCACGAAGCCAAGGACCTCGAGCAGCTCTCCACCAGCATCCGCATCGTCGATCCCATCATGGGCGTCGCCTCCTGGCGCGACGACGTCTCCGTCAAGCCCGAAGAAGTCGCCGTCCGCTTTGAGCAGGGCTTCCCCGTCGCCCTCAACAGCCACGCCTTCTCCGACCCCGTCGAGCTCCTCCTCGAAGCCAACCGCATCGGCGGCCGCCACGGCCTCGGCATGTCCGACCAGATCGAGAACCGCATCATCGAAGCCAAGAGCCGCGGCATCTACGAGGCCCCCGGCCTCGCCCTGCTCTTCATCGCCTACGAGCGCCTCATCACCGGCATCCACAACGAGGACACCATCGAGCAGTACCGCGATAACGGCCGCAAGCTCGGCCGCCTCCTCTACCAGGGCCGCTGGTTCGATTCCCAGGCCATCATGCTCCGCGAGTCCGCCCAGCGCTGGGTCGCCAGCCCCATCACCGGCCAGGTCACCCTCGAGCTCCGTCGCGGCAACGACTACTCCATCCTCAACACGGAGTCGCCCAACCTCACCTTCCACCCCGAGCGCCTCAGCATGGAGAAGACCGACTCCGCCTTCTCCCCGCGCGACCGCATCGGCCAGCTCACCATGCGCAACCTCGACATCACCGACACCCGCGCCAAGCTGATGACCTACGCCAGCACCGGCCTCATCACCCTCAGCAACGGTTCAGAAATGCCAAAGCTCAACAGCGGCGCGGCGAAAAATGAGGAAGCGCAATGACCGACCAGCCCAACAAGATGTGGGCAGGCCGCTTCCGCGAGCCCCTCGACCGGCAATTCGAATCCTGGCAGCGCTCCTTCCCCTTCGACTGGCGGCTGCTGCCGGTGGAACTGGACGCCAGCCGCGCGCATACACTCGCGCTCAATGCAGCAGGAATCCTCACCGCCGACGAATGCGCACAGATCCTCAGCGGCCTCGAACGCATCGAGGACGACTACGTCGGTGTCGCTGAAAAAATGCTTCGCGAAGGCGAAGACGCGGAAGACATCCACCACTTTGTCGAAATGTCCCTGGTCAAAAACATCGGCGACCTCGGCCTCAAACTCCACACCGGCCGCAGCCGCAACGAGCAGATCGCCACCGACCTGCGCCTCTACATCCGCAGCAGCGTCGACGGCTTGCTGCTCCAGCTTGCCGAATGGGCGCAGGCCCTCATCGCCCAGGCGCAATCCGCCGGCGAAGCCGTCATGCCCGCCTACACCCATCTCCAGCGCGCCGAACCCGTCCTCGTCGCACACTGGCTCCTCGCCTACGTTGAAATGCTCCTCCGCGACGCCTCCCGCCTCGAAGACTGCATCGCTCGTCTGAACTTCTGCCCGCTCGGCTCCGGAGCCGTCGCCGGAGCCACGCTTGCCCTCGACCGCACGATCGCCGCCCGCGAACTGCACTTCACCGCGCCCACCGCCAACAGTATGGACGCGACCTCCGACCGCGACTTCGTCCTCGAATACCTCCAGCTCCTCACCCAGATCGCCCTTCACGCCAGCCGCTTCGCTGAAGAAATCACCCTCTTCGCCACGGCAGAGTTCGGCTTCGTCGATCTGCCCGAAGCCTTCTCCACCGGCTCCAGCGCCATGCCGCAAAAGAAAAATCCCGACCTCACCGAGCTCGTCCGCGGCAAGGTTGGACGCATCCACGGCGCTGCCGAAACCGTCACCCTCCTGCTCAAAGGCCTGCCCCTCGCCTACAACAAAGACATGCAGGAGACCCAGGAGCCCGTCTTCGAAGCCTCCGAGCAAATGCGCAAAATGCTGCGCGTCCTCGCGCCCTTCACCGCGGCCCTCGTCTTCCGCACCGACCGCATGGAGGCCGCCTGCGCCACAGGATTCCTCAATGCCATGGCGGCCGCCACGTACCTCGTCCACAAGGGCGTGCCCTTCCGCAAGGCGCACGAGAAAATCGGCAACGCCGTCCGCTACTGTCTCGACAGGAAATGTGAGCTGGGCGATCTCTCCCTCGAAGAGCTCCGCAGATTCGGCGAAGAATTTGCCGAAGACTTTTTCGCGGCTGTCACCCTCGAAGCCACCCTCGACTGCCACGACGTCATCGGCGGCACCGCGCGCGCCCGCGTCCACGCGGCTCTGCGCGAAACCGAAGCCCGCGTCCAGGCTCTCGCCGCGCGCTACGCGCCGGCTCCCGCACCGGAGGTGCCCGCAAATGCTGGTGCGTAAGGCGCGTCTCCAGGACGCCACCAACATCTACGAGCTGGTCAACAGCCTCTCGCACGACGGCACCCTCCTCCGCCGTCCCTTCGCCGAAATCTGCGAAAACGTCCGCGACTTCACCGTTGCCGAATCGGAAGGCGGCATCTTCCTCGGCTGCGGCGCGCTCCACCTCTACGGCCCGCACCTCGCCGAAGTCCGCTCCATCGTCGTCCGCCCCGAGGCAAAAAGTCACGGTGTCGGTGGCGAATTGCTCCAGACGCTCCTCGCCGAAGCCGAGCAGCACGGCGTCGGCTGCGTCTGCCTCTTCACCCGCATCCCCGACTACTTCTTCCGCTACGGATTCCGCGAAGTGGAAGACCGCGCCGCCCTCCCCGACAAAATCTTCAAGGATTGTCAAAACTGCCCGCGCCTCTACAAGTGCGACGAGGTAGCGATGGCAAGAGGCCAGGTCCCCAAAGTCTCGATCCTCGGACCCAGAATCGAAGCCGAACAACTCGTCCGCCTCTCTGGGTGACACGCAGCGCAACCACGCCTTTGTGTCCTCGTGAGTGAATGCTCTCGTCATCCTCTGTGCTGGAAGCACTCCGTGTCTTCCGCACGAAATGCTCTGCATCAACCGTCCTGCCCACGGCTTCTCACCTGTTCCGAAAATTCCGTTGACTTGCGTCCCGTCTCGATATATACGAAAGAACCATGGATCGATCCTGCCTGTGCGCACCCTCGAGTAAATCGCTTTGGCTCTTACCCGAGCGGCGGTACGTGCTGGTGATTCGTCCCATGGAGTAGCCCTCCCGGCCTCCATCTCACGCCCCGTCTTCGCAATTCAAGTCACACACAAGACGAATATTCCGGACTGAGTTCGCATCAGCCTGACCCGCAAGTTTTTCAGACCGCTCTTGTCCTGAACCAGAGGGAAGTGCATACCACCTCCTTCTCCCGGGCCCATCGCAGTTCTATCTCTCGTACGAAGGATTGAATCCAGATGAGAAGCACGATCCGTTTCGGGGTATCCGCCCTGACCATGGCCTTCATAGCGCTCAGCGGTTGCGGCGGAGGAAGTCAAAAGGCTCCCGCCACCTACACCATCGGCGGCACCATCAGCGGTCTCACCGGCAGCGGCCTGGTCCTGCAGAACAACAACGGCAACAACCTCACCGTCAGCGCCAACGCCACTACCTTTGCCTTCACCCTTGCGATCACCCGCGGCAGCGCTTATAGCGTTACGGTGCTCACCCAGCCCTCCGACCAGGTCTGCGCCGTCACGGCGGGAAGCGGCAGCGCCACCGCCAATGTCACCACCGTGAGCGTCGCCTGCACGAAGGCATACACCATCGGCGGACAGGTGGCAGGCCTCAGCGGGTCCGGCCTGGTCCTGCAGAACAACAGCGGCAGCAATCTCACCATCAGCGCCACGGCCACAACCTACGCCTTCACCTTCGATGGAGCGATCCCCACCGGCGGCGCGCCCTACAGCATTACCGTGCTCACGAATCCCGCGGGCCAGGCCTGCACCGTCGCCAACCCGGTCGGCACGGCCACTGCTGACGTCACGAACGCCAACGTCTCCTGCACCAATCTTTCCGGGACCACCTACACCATCGGCGGCAACGCCACGGGCCTCACGGGCAGCGGCCTCGTCCTCGAGGACACCCTCGGTCTCAACGACACCGACCTCCTGCCTGTGACTGGCAACGGCGCCTTCACCTTCGTCGATCCGCTGGCGAGCGGCGCAGCCTACAGCGTCTCCGTCTTTACCCAGCCCACTACCCGCAACTGCGCCGTCAGCAATGGCACAGGGACAGCCACCGCCAACGTCACCAACGTCAGCGTCATCTGCGTGGGCGACTGGACCTGGATGGGCGGCAGCAGCACCGTCGGCGCCAATGGCGGACAGCCCGGCATCTACGGCACCCTGGGCACCGCCGCGCCCGGCAATGTCCCCGGCGGACGCGAGCAGTCCCTCACCTGGACCGACAGCGCCGGTAATTTCTGGCTCTTCGGCGGCTACGGCATGGACTCCACCGGAGTCGGCTTCGGAGGACAGCTCAACGACCTGTGGCAGTTCAACCCGAGCCAGGGTACGAGTGGCGAATGGACCTGGATGGGGGGCAGCAAGGTCACGCCGGCCAGCACCACCTTCGGCGCAGCCGGCGCAACCGGCGTCTACGGCACGCTCGGCGCCGCCGCGCCAACCAACGTTCCCGGGGGACGCGAGCAGGTCGCCAGCTGGACCGACGCCCCGGGCGACATCTGGCTCTTCGGCGGCGAAGGCATCGACGTCAACGGAGTCACCGGCGAGCTGAACGACCTGTGGCAGTTCAACCCGAAACTCGGCGCAAACGGCGAATGGACCTGGATGGGCGGCAACCAAAGCGTCGGCGTTCCCTTCGGCGGCCCGTCCGGCGTCTACGGAACCATGAACACGGCTGATCCCGCCAATGTTCCCGGCGGACGCTACGGTGCCATCAGTTGGGTCGATGCCTCCGGTAACTTCTGGCTTTTCGGCGGAAGCGGCATCGATTCGGCCGGCGGGTATGGCTACCTCAACGATCTCTGGATGTTCAACCCGAAACTGGGCGTGCACGGCGAGTGGATCTGGGTTGCCGGCGGCAACCTGATCGGCAACGGCGGTAACGGCGCATCCGGCGTCTACGGCACGCCGGGCACGCCCGATCCCGCCAACACTCCGGGCGCCCGCGATGCCGGCATGAGCTGGGTCGACGCCTCCGGCAACGTCTGGCTCTTCGGTGGCTACGGTGTCGACTCCAACGGAACCCTGGGCTTCCTCAACGACCTGTGGAAGTACACACCGGCTTCGAACGGAACCGCCGGCACGTGGACCTGGATGGGCGGCAGCAACATCGCCAGCAGTTACGGCAGCGTGCAAACCGCTGTCTACGGCTCGCTTGGCGTCGCTTCGTCCGCCAATGTTCCCGGCGGTCGATTCAGCGGCGTCACCTGGGTCGACGCGTCGGGCAGTCTTTGGCTCTATGGCGGAGACGGCTACGACTCGGCAGGCGTCAACGGCTACCTCAACGACCTGTGGAAGTTCGATCCCGCCGCAGGCACCACCGGCGAGTGGACCTGGGAGGGCGGCAGCGCCACCGTGGGTCGCACCAGCGGTCAACTCGGCGTCTACGGCACACTTGGCACCGCCAGCGCGGCCAACATTCCCGGGGGCCGCTTCGGCATGCAAGGCTGGGTCGATCCGTCCGGCAACCTCTGGCTCCTCGGCGGCGATGGCTACGATGCCCAGGGCAACCAGGGTTACCTCAACGACCTGTGGGAGTATCTGCCGTAACGAACAAGGAGTTAGCAGCTAAGCGAGCAGAGGCGAGCAGTGCCCACGCTGGATGCGTGACGCGCTGCTCGCCTCCGCCCTTGCGCCGCGGATCTCGCACCTCAGCTTTGAGCCGTGCTATTTCTTCGCAATGAGATTCTCGTACATTGCGATGGTCTGAGCGGCGATGGCCTTCCACGAGAAGTGCTCTTCCACGCGCCTGCGGCCTGCCTCCCCAAGCACTTTGGCTTTGGCCGGGTCGTCGAGCAGCTCCGTGAGCCGCGCCGCAAGGTCGCGCGAGAACTTCTGAGCGTCGCGGGGAAAGCCCGACACCGGATCGGCGTCGAAGGGCACAAGGATGCCGGTCTGCGGCTCGGACCTGCCTTCAGGGATGACAACTTCGAGGATGCCGCCGGTGGCCGACGCGACGACCGGCGCCTTGCAGGCCATCGCTTCGAGATTAATGATGCCGAACGGCTCATACACAGACGGGCAGCAGAACACCGCGCAATGCGAGTAGAGCTGGATCGCCTCTTCCTTGCTCACCATTTGCTCGATCCAGACCACATGGTGGCCGCGGGCAGAGTCGCCCGCGCCCGTCACCGACTGGACCTTCTCGCGCATCTCCGCGGCAATCTCCGGCGTATCCGGCGCGCCCGCGCACAGAACCACCTGCGTGCCCGGCGCCAGGTGGGGAATCGCATCCACCAGGTGCGTCACCCCCTTTTGCCGGGTGATGCGGCCGACGAACAGAACAAACGGCTTCGTTTTGTCCACGCCATATTTGTCCAGCGCGTCCGTCGCCGGGTCGTACTGGTATTGATCGAGATCGATCCCGTTGTAGATCACATGGATCTTCTTCTCATCCACATCGGGGTAGGCCTTCAGAATGTCGGCCTTCGTTCCATGCGAAACGGCCACGATGGCATCGGCATCGAGGATCGCTGTGCGCTCCATCCACGAGCTGAGCGCATAGCCCGAGCCCAGTTGCTCCGCCTTCCAGGCACGGAGCGGCTCAAGAGAATGGGTCGTCAGCACAAACGGAATGTTGTAGAGCTTTTTCGCCCAGAATCCTGCCATCGCCACGTACCAGGTGTGGGTGTGGATGATGTCCAGCTTGTCCAAATGGAGCTGCTGCAGCAGGTTCAGCGACAGCGCCTCCAGGGCGCCTTTGAACTTGACCTCCCCGCCGTTGCTGATCATCGGCCACGGCTGATTGAAAAACACCTGCAGGTTGTTCGCGCGCGGCAGTTTCGGGTCGCTCAGAGACCACGCCTCCGGCGTCTCACCCCACGCATGCACTTCCACTTCAATGGTGTTCGCAAGCTGGCGCGAAAGATACTCGACATGGACCCCCGCTCCGCCATAGACGTACGGCGGATACTCGCGGGTCATCAGTCCAACACGCATGGGCTCACTCCCTCCGAAACCTCAGATGCGAACGCACAGGTCAGGATACCGGCACCCGCGACCTGCGCCCCGTGCCCTGAGACGCTACTCTGCCTTCCACACAAAGGCGCCTGCCTGCGGCAAGCCGAAATGCGCGAGCACCCGGTCGACGAAGTGTCCGGCCATCTCGGCCGAATCCACGGGCTTGGCGTAGAACGCCGGCATCACCGGAAAGATGGTCGCCCCCGCGTCGGCGGCCAGACCCATGTTGCGGATGTGAATCTTGTTGAAGGGGGTTTCGCGTAAGCAAAGAATCAGCGGCCGCCGCTCCTTCAGGCACACATCGGCCGCGCGCTCGATCAGGTTGCCGGCCATCCCGTTCGCGATGCCCGCCAGCGTGCCCATGCTGCACGGCAAAACAATCATGCCGCTCGATGGATAGCTGCCGCTGGCGATCGACGCGCCGATGTCGCTCTCCGCGTGCTGTGTGATCTTCGCCGACGGGTGTCCCAGCAGCTTCTCCACGAGCGCGTTCCTCCCGGAGATGCCCAGTTCCTCGGCCATCACCCGCAGCGAGTTCTCCGACGCGACGAAGTGCAGGCGGCTCACGCGCTCATCGGCGTCGAGCGAGCGGAGCAGCGCCTGCGCCAGCACTGCTCCGCTCGCACCCGTAACTGCCACGGTTACATTTCTGCGTTCTGCGCTCTGCGCTCTGTGCTTTGTCGTCACGGCCCGTACTCATGCCCTTCCTCGCCCAGCACTCGCCTGAAGATCGCATCGACGTTGCCCAGCTGCCGGTCAAGGTCGAACGTCTGCGCCAGCTTCTCCGGACTCAGCTTCCCGGTCATCTCCCGATCGCCGCTCACCAGCTCGCGGAACACCAGATCGTTCTGCCATGCGTTCATGGCGTGCTTCTGCACGAGACGATACGCATCTTCGCGCAGCATCCCGGCCTCGGCCAAATCGAGCAGCAGTTGCCCGCTGAAGATCAGCCCGCCCGTCGAGTCGAGATTCTTCTTCATGCGCGCCGGATACACGACCAGCTTTTCGATCAGGTCCGCCGTCTTCGCCAGCAGATAATCGGCCAGGATCGTCGAGTCCGGCAGAATGACCCGCTCGACCGACGAATGCGAGATATCCCGCTCGTGCCACAGCGCCACGTTCTCAAGCGCGGCCTGGCTGTTCGCCCGCACCACGCGCGCCAGCCCCGAGATCTGCTCCGCCGTGATGGGGTTCCGCTTGTGCGGCATCGCCGACGAGCCCTTCTGCTTCGCGGAGAAATACTCCTCCACCTCGCGCACCTCGGTGCGCTGCAGATGCCGGACCTCGGTCGCAATCTTGTCCAGCGTCGCCGTCACCACCGCCAGCGTCGCAATGTAATAAGCATGCCGGTCGCGCTGGATCACCTGCGTGGCAATCGGCGCCGCGGCCAGTCCCAGCTTCGCGCAGATGCGCTCCTCCTGCTCCGGCCCGATGTGCCCAAACGTCCCCACGGCGCCCGACAGCTTGCCCACGCGCATCTGCTCGGCCGCCGCCGCGAAGCGCTCCTGATTCCGCCGCATCTCGGCGTACCAGTTCAGCAGCTTCAGCCCAAAGGTCGTCGGCTCCGCATGCATTCCATGCGTTCGCCCCACCGTCGGCGTGTTTTTGAATTCGAGCGCGCGCTTCTTCAGCACCGCAAGCAGCTTCTCGATATCTTCCTGCACGATCGCCGACGCGGCCTTCACCTGGAGCGCCTGCGCCGTATCGACCACGTCGTTCGAAGTCAGCCCGTAGTGCAGCCAGCGCGATTCGGGCCCCACCTTTTCGGCCACCGCCGTCGTAAACGCGATGACGTCGTGCCTGACCTCGGCCTCGATGGCCCGAATCCGCTCCACATCAAAATCGCCGCGCTCACGGATCGCCCGGGCCGCCTCGGCCGGCACAATCCCGTCCTCAGCCAGCACTTCGCTGGCCGTCGTTTCCACCTCCAGCCACGCCCGGTACTTCGCTTCATCGGTCCAGATGCGGCCCATCGCGGCCCGTGTATAGCGCGGGATCAATGCGGAAAACCCTCCTCAGGAACCTCTCATTCTATCGTCAGCGTCTGCTCGGCTGTCCCGCCCACGAATCAAACTTCAGGCGTCCCCGCGACGCGTGCGAATCGCATTCAATCCGCGTAAGCTGCTGAAGCAGGCAAACAAAACTGCCATTCAGACGTCGAAACAGGAGAATTATGCCCGACGTTGTCATAGTTGCCAGCTTCACCGAACCGCTGGAGGCCGAGATGGCAAAACTGCGCCTCGAATCGGCCGGGATCGAGGTTTTCCTCTCCGGCGAGAACGCCCGAATTATGGAACCGGGCCTGGGCCCCCTGCAAATGCAGGTGAAAGCCGAAGACGAAGCCGATGCCCGGGCCATCCTCGCCGACCCTGGAGCTCCCCCCGAGGAGACCGCGCAAATGTCGTAGCACGATATATCGTGCTACGATGATTTCATGATTTTTGCGGAAAACTCCGTGGT
This sequence comes from Acidobacteriaceae bacterium, assembly GCA_036521315.1. Classification (GTDB taxonomy): domain Bacteria; phylum Acidobacteriota; class Terriglobia; order Terriglobales; family Acidobacteriaceae; genus Palsa-343. The sequence continues at coordinate 12,131 of DATDHZ010000011.1, read as the reverse complement.
TCTCTCGCTCGCACGCAACGGCCAAAAACAGCCCACTCCCGAACCCGCCCCGCTCACTCGCGCGCAAACGCGGCGGCTTGCCGAATTCCGCTTCCAGCTCAGAAAATTCCTGCATTTCTCCTCGCTTGCAGCGGAAGCCGCCGGCCTCCGCGCCCAGCAATACCAGCTGCTGCAGTGCGTCTGGGGGATGCCGGAGGAGCTGGATCCGACCATCGCCAATGTCGCAGCGCGCATGCTGCTCAAGCACAACAGCGCCGTCGAGCTGGTGGACCGCACCATCGAGCAGGGCCTGCTGCGCCGCTGCCCCGATCCCACCGATCACCGGCGGATTCTGCTGCGCATGACGCCGCATGGCGAGAAACTGCTGTCTTCCCTGGCCGCATGGCACGTGCGCGAACTGGAAGAGACCGGCCCGGAACTGATTCGCGCCCTGCGCCGCGTCCTGCTCACCCCGCAGCAAGCGCCGCAGATCAACCGAGTGGGCGACAAGGCGCCAACCCGCATCGACGCTCCGCGGCAAGCTCGGGGGGCGCGCTGAACGGCTCTGCTACCCTCCATCCAAAGATGGAGACAAAAAACGATCTTTGTTGCCACGACAGAACGTCCGCGATTTTCTATTCTGTCTTTGGAATTCAACAAAGCCTCCTGAATCCCCGGACTGGCTGACACAGCTCCGGGGATTTTCTTGCGCCGAATCTCGCCTTTCAGTTTGCGGCCTGTTCCGCCACCGGCTCGGGCAGCGGCGCAATGATCCCCAGCTTTTCGTAGATCGGCCGCATTTCCCTCCGGATTGCCGGCAGCCGCGACCAGAACCACAGGCCTCCGGCGATGCAGCACGATCCCGTCACCATCACGGTGCGGGGCGCGCCGATCCAGTTCGCCATCGAACCGGCCAGCAGGCTCCCGAAAGGAGCCATGCCCACGAAGGCAGCCATGTAGTAGCTCATCACCCGGCCGCGCTTGTCCTCCGGCGACAGCGTCTGGATGATGGTGTTGCTCGCCGTCATTCCCTGCATCATCCCGAACCCGACAAACAGCAGCAGCACGAGCGACAGCCAGAGCCAGCGTGAGGAGCCGAAGGCCACCAGCCCCGCGCCAAAAACCACGGCGGAAAACGGGATCATCTTCGTCAGTCCGCGCACCGAGCGGCGCAGCACCAGCGAGAGGGCTGAAACCAGCGCGCCCGCTCCCGCCGCACCCATCAGGAAGCCCAGCGTATGCGGCCCGCCATGGAGCACGCTGCCGGCGAAGACCGGCATCAGCACCATGTACGGCATGCCCATCAGGCTGATCAGCGCGAACAGCAGCAGGATGGTCCGAATTGGGAGGAACGACGAGACATAGGACCACCCCTCGCGCATCTGCTCCAGCATCGAGGTTTCCTGGGGCCGCGCCGTGCCGGCTGGCACGAGCATCATCACCAGCGAAACGATGACCGCGATGTAGCTGATGCCGTCGACGAGAAAACACCAGCCTTCGCTGCTGGCGGCGATCACCAGGCCGGCGAGCGAAGGACCAATGAGGCGGGCCGAGTTGACCATCGACGAATTGATCGCAATCGCATTCGACAGGTCGTTGCGATCCTCCACCATCTGCACCATGAAGGCCTGCCGCCCCGGCATGTCGAAGGCGTTGATCACGCCCTGGAACGCGCTGAGCGCGAGGATCTCCCAGATGTTGATGCGGTGCGCCAACGTCAGCCACGCCAGCGCAAACGACTGCACCATGGCCAGGGTTTGCGTCCAGACCAGAACCTGGCGGCGGTTCAGCCGGTCCACCCAAACGCCGGCAAACGGCGCCAGAAAAAATGTGGGAATCTGGCCGGCGAAGCTCACCATCCCCAGCAGCAGAGCCGAGTTCGTGAGCCGGTACACCAGCCAGGCCGTCGCCACCCGCGTCATCCAGGTGCCGACCAGCGAGATGGTCTGACCCCCGAAGAACAACCGGAAGTTGCGATGCCGCAGCGCGCGCCACGCGTGCGAAAGATCGAGCGCGGCCGGGCGGCTGTCGTTGTCCGTCGCTTTGGAAGGTGCAGTTGGGTCGGCGGCCATGCTCACCTGTCGCGGTGCGGTCTGTCCCCTTCGATGCGGTCCGCGGGTGACTGATTTTGCCTACGCAGCCAGATGCTTTCTGAGGAACGCAAGAGACCTTTCGCGCGCAACGTTCGCCGCCTCCGCGTTGTAGCTCGCGCGATCGTTGCAGCTGAAACCATGCCCCGCGTCGTACCAGTAAATCGGTATCTCCGGATACGCCGCCGCGACCTTGCTGTCGATCTCTGTTTTCGGAATGTGTGTGTCCTGCAAACCAAAATGCAGCATGATCGGCGCCTTGGGCGCCTCGTCCGCAAACTTGAGGATCATGCCGCCGTAATAGCCCACGGCCGCATCGGGATCGAGCCGCGCCGCCGCGAGCCATGCCACCGACCCTCCCAGGCAATAGCCGATCACGCCCGCTTTCTTCCCGCTCTCTTTCCGTGCGTACGCGAGCGCCGCCGCTGTGTCCTTCACACGATCGCCCGTGTCCCCCTGGCGGATCAGCGCCATACCCTTCTGCAAATCATCGCCTGCGTATCCCAGTTCGACGCCACGCTCGACACGGTCGAACAATGCCGGGGCCACCGCCAGGAAACCGTCCTTCGCCCATCCATCCGTGACGGAGCGAATATGGCTGTTCACGCCGAAGGCTTCCTGCACCACGACCAGGCCGGCAACGGGTTCGCCCTGCGGCCGCGCGACATACGCATCCAGTTCAAATCCGTCTGAAGCCCGCAGCGTCACATGTTCGCCCATACGATCTCCCTCGCAAAATCTTTCGAATCCACCATGGCGGTTCTCTGCATTGGATGCGGATCGACCCCGCGCAGCTTCGGTTACGGCTGCCCCACGTCATCCCGGCGAATGGCCCAGTAGCTGTTGCGCGCGATCACGCGAGCTTTGTAGTCCTCGGTCAGCTTCACCTGGATCGTGTGCAGCCCCGGCGTCAGATCCGACGGGCGAAAGCTGAGAATATAGCGGTTTCTCGCGTGGCTCGCCGCCTCCAGCACGCGGCTCTGGAAGCCCTTGTCGCGCGTGAAGGGCGCGTACTCGCCGCCGCTGAGGTCCGCCAGCGTCTTCGGCACATTGCGCCGCATGGCATTCACCGTCATCAGCAGCGGCGCCAGCATGTTCAATTCGGAGCCGCCCCCGCTGTTGCCGCGCGCCCAGTCGATGATCTCCGCTTTGGACGGAGAAAAGATGAGGCTCTGCACCAGCGTATTGCTGGTGCCGATGCGCTCCACCAGCTCCGGAATATTGAAGATGTGGCTGCCGTGATCGCGCGACTCGCCGATGAGCAGCAGCACGCGCCGGTTCGTCGCGGGCCGCTGCTCCAGCAGATTCACCGCATAGCCCACGGCATCGAGAATCGCCGCTCCATCGTCGCCCTGCGGCATTTCCCGCAGATCCCTCGTAATCGCATCTACGTTCGCCGTGAAAGGCGTCACCCACACCGGGCGCGAGTCGAAAGCGACGAGCGCAACCTCGCCCAGCCCGTCGCCGACAAACGCCTGCAGCAGCGGCCCCAGCTTGTCAAACATGCGGAACTCGAGCGCTGCATCCCGCCCGCGCTCCACGCACACCACCAGCGACACGGGCTGCGCATCCAGATCGTCGTCGACGTGGACCTTCTGCTCCACGCCGTTGTCGAGGACCGAGAAATCCTGCGGCTTGAGGCCGTAGAGAACGTCTCCGTTCGATTTCTCCACGAGCGTGGGCACGATCACGACGCTCGTGCTCACGTGAAACGTGGGCAGCTCCAGATTGGGATCCGCGGGGAAGTATTGCGGCGGCTGCTTCGGCTGGCTCTGCGGGGGCGCCGCTGGCTGCGCCTGCGCCGGCTCTCCGGGGAACGGCTGCTGCGCGAGGCAGGCCGATGCCATCAGAAGGAAACCCGCCCCTAGCGCCAGCGCCCGCATCGCCTCGTTCCTCTCCCACATGCGCCCATAACGATTGAGACGGAGCCCGCCCGCGCCTGGTTTCCGCAGCACCTCGTTTCGGCTGCCCGAACCGCGGTTACGTCCGGTGCTTGTGGCTGTCGATTGCGGCGCGCTCCGCGTAGAACGCCGGCGTCGGCTGATCATCGGCGTCGAAAGGCAGCGGCCGGTTCGGCTGCCCGTCGCTGCGCCCGTACCTCGGACCGCGCAGCCAGGTGTACCGATCCGTAATGCCCCACGTCAGCGCGACATTCACGTTCTTCTCAGCCAGCATCATCGTCAGATAATCGCGATACATCTTCGCCACCGCCGCATCCCGCTCCGCCATCGATCCCGTCAGCTTGCGGTCGTTCACGTCCAATTCAGTGATAAAGACCTGCAGGCCCATGTGCCCCAGCTCGCGCACGAACTTCTGCAGCCCTGCGCCCGGCATGCCCGCTTCTGCGTCCAGATGGCTCTGCACGCCGACCGCGTCGATAGGCACGTGGCGCTTCTTCATCGCCTGCACCAGCGCCATCACCGCCTCGCGCTTCGCCGTATGCTCCGGAGTATCCAGCTCGATGCCGTAGTCGTTGTAGGTCAGCAGCGCCGTTGCGTCCGCTTTGCGCGCGGTACGGAACGCCAGATCGATGTAATCCGGCCCAATCATCTCCAGCCACGGAGACTTGCGCAGCGCATCGGCCCGGCCATTCTTCGGGTCGATCGCCTCGTTGACCACATCCCACGCCTGCAGCTTTCCGGCATAACGGCCCGCCACCGTGGTGATGTGCTCGGTGAGGAAATGCGCCGCATTGTCCTTCGTCACCGTCGACGCAAACCACGCCGGCAACGCCTCGTGCCAGCAGAGATTGTGACCGCGGACCTTCTGGTCGTGAGCCGCCGCAAAGTCCAGGATCGCATCGGCGCCTTTGAAATCGAACTGATCCGGTGACGGCCGCAGCGCCGCCCATTTCAGCGCGTTCTCCGGAACCAAGATGCTGGCCTGCTCGGCCACCAGACTCGCATACTGCGCATTGTTGGCGAGCAATTCCGGCACGACGGCGCAGCCCACCAGCATCCCGCGCGCGGTTGCGTGGGCGCGCAGCGAATCCGGCCCCGTGAACGCACCGTGAGCGGCCTCACCGCCGTTGCCCTGCGCCGATTCCTGCGCGTAGCCCTGGGGCAACACCGCCGCCAATCCTCCGGCGGCCACCACTACCGTCGCGCCTTTCAGGAACTCCCGCCGTGATTTCAGCTCTGCATTCATCTCAATCCCCCGTTGCATGCGCCGATCCCTCCCGTTTCCACGATTCCATTTTGTCCGTCCAGCGCAGGAAGCGCAGGAGATTCCACTTTTCCCGCCACATAAAGGCCATCACATCGCGCGGCGTCAGTTCGTCGGCCTTCAGCCCTGAATAGGTCTCGATCCGCCACTTGAGATATTCGCTGCGCCAGGGCCGCAAACGGGAGCCGCTGGTGGCATTCCACACAAATCGCAGCGCAGCCATCACTTGGGAAAGGTCCTCACCGGGCCGCAGGCTCCCTCGCCTCTCCGATCGGGATGGCGTCGGCGCAATCTGGCCCCAGGGAATGAGTATAGCGGTGGGTGTAAGCCGCACACCGCGCAGAAAGCAGATCAGCCAGCACCATCGTCACCCGAGCGTGGCTCAGTTTCCGCCGGGCTGCCGCGCCACCTGCGGCGCTTCCTGCAACTGGCGAGCGCGGGCGCAAAGCTTTCTCAGTTTTCCGTCGATGCTGCCGTCGCCAATATGCTCGTCCTGCAGCACGCCGTCCGCATCGATGGTGAACGTATGGGGAATCGCGTTTACATTAAACAGCTTCGCGATGTCCCCGCCGGCGTCCCGAACCTGCAGCCATGTCATGCCGTTTTTGGCGACGAAGGATTTCCACGCGGTCTCGTCCTTGTCCAGGCTGACGCTCAGCACCACCAGCGGCTCGCCGCTGAACCGCTGCGCGATGTCGCGAATGTGCGGAAGCGCCTCGCGGCAGGGACCGCACCATGTCGCCCAAAAATCGATGAGCACCACTTTGCCCGCCATGCCGTCCAGAGAAACCTGCTCGCCGTTCAGGGTCGTCACGGCGAACGCAGGCGCCATGCGCGCCCGCGCCAGCGCTGGATTTTCGATGTACCGTTGCGCGCGTTCCCGCATGACGGCGTTGGGCGATGCCACGGCAAGGTAGTGCTCGAAGCGGCCGCGCGCTGCCTCGTCCTGGTTGAGGTGTGCCAGCGTCATACCGTCATAGAAGTTCCCGTCCGGATTGTCGGGGACAATCGACAGTCCGGTCTGGAATTCGCGATCTGCGTCCGAGTAAGCATCCGCTTTGTTCTTCACCAGGGCCTCGCGCAGCTTAACCGTCGCCAGGATTAAATGCGCCAGAGCCGCTTTCCTCGGATCCTTTGCGCCGGCGATGACCTGCTGCGCCGCCTCATCGGCGGCTTTGAAATTGCCGGTGTCCTCGCCATACTGAATGACTTTGTACAGACACTGCTCGCACTGGCCGCCGTCCTGCTTGTTCGCCTTCCTGAAGGAATCGATCGCGGCGCCATAGTCGTGGTGTTTGGCCCAGTCCAGCCCCTCCTGAAAGGACTTCTGCGCTTTTGGATTGGTGGGTCCGGCGCCCTCCTGCGCGTGCGCCGCACACGCCAGCAGAAATCCGGTCAACAACACCCAGGCCAGACGCATGGCATTTCCTCGCGAACGAAAGCTATCACGAAACGATTGGCCGGGACAGTTTAATTCTTCTCGCATCGGGCCACCGTGGCGAACGGCAGGCCCTCAGTGGCGGAAGTGCCGCATGCCGGTGAGCACCATTGCCACGCCCAGACGGTCCGCGGCCGCGATGACCTCGTTGTCGCGCACCGAACCGCCCGGCTGGATGACCGCCGTCGCGCCCGCCTGCACCACCGCCTCCAGCCCATCGGGAAATGGGAAGAACGCGTCCGACGCGGCCACGCATCCGGCCAGCGGCAGGACCGCCTTCATCGCACCGAATCGCGCCGCATCCACGCGGCTCATCTGCCCGGCGCCCACCCCGATCGTCTGCCCATCGCGCGCATACACAACGGCGTTCGACTTCACATGCTTGCAGATCTTCCAGGCAAACAGCAGCGATGCCAGTTCGTCCTTGCTGGGCGGGCGTTGGGTGACGGTCTTCAGATCCGCCGCCGCAACCTGTCCGCGATCCGCATCCTGCAGCAGCATCCCTCCGGATACCTGCTTGACGACCCGCTTGGGGTTCGCCGCCCGCACGACCACCAGACGCAGATTCTTCTTCGCGGCGAAGCGAGCCCGCGCCTGCGGCGTGAAGCCCGGCGCGGCTATCGCCTCCACAAACAGCGCCGCCATCTCCTCGGCCGCATCGCCATCCACTTCGCGATTGACGCCAATCACCCCGCCGAAGGCGGAGACCGGATCGGCCACCAGCGCTTTGCGATACGCCTCCAGCACGTCGCCGCCGGTGGCCGCGCCGCACGGATTCGTGTGCTTGATAATGGCCACCATCGGCTCGTCGAACTCCTGCGCCAGCTCCCAGCAGGCGTCCAGATCGACCAGATTGTTGTAGCTCAGCTCCTTGCCCTGCAAGTGCTCCGCGCCTGCGATACCCAACTCCGTTCCATCGTGATAGAGCGCCGCCCGCTGGTGCGGATTCTCGCCGTATCGCAGCATCTGCGCCAGGGGATACGCGATGCGCAGCGCCTGGGGAAAGGCATCCGCGAATCGCGCAGGCTGGTGCGCTTCCCCCAGTTCGACCCGTTCCAGGCTGTTGGCGATGGCCGTGTCGTAAGCCGCCGTCGTCGCAAAAGCGCTCCGCGCCAGCCGCCATCGCGTCTCCAGGCTTAGCGCTCCTTGCTTCTCCTTCAACTCCTCAGCGAGCGCCGCATAATCCGAGGCCGACGTCACGATGGCCACATCCTCAAAATTTTTGGCGGCCGACCGAACCATCGCCGGTCCGCCGATGTCGATGTTCTCGATCACTTCTTCAAAGCGCACGCCTGGTTTCGCCGCCGTTTTCTCGAAGGGGTAGAGATTCACCACCACCATGTCGATCGGCTCGATGCCATGCGCTGCTGCTGCCGCGCGATGCTCCGCATCGCCCCGGCGGTGCAGAATGCCGCCATGCACCTTCGGATGCAGCGTCTTCACGCGTCCCTCAAACATCTCCGGGAAGCCCGTTAGTTCAGCCACATCGCGCACCGCCAGGCCGGCCTCGCGCAGCATGCGCGCCGTGCCCCCGGTCGAAACCAGCTCCACGCCCCAGCCGGCCAGCTGTTGCGCAAACTCCGCCAGCCCGGTCTTATCCGTCACGCTCAGCAGCGCACGGCCGATCTTCTTTTCACCACTCACCTGTCATCTCCGGAAGTTGGCTCTGAATCCGAGCCTGAGAATCGCAATTCGTGCTACTGGAAATTGTAATCAGCGGGAAGGCGCTCGCGGGATGCCGCTACACGGCTGGCGGGAATCCGCGCCAATGCCCCCATCAAATGCGCGCGTCATCCCAGCCCCTGCCCGTTTCGCAAAGCATCAGCGTCTGATCGGCTCCCAGCCTGCCGCCGTTTGTCACTACGCGCAGGGGACGATAGGGTAAAGCTATGGACCCTCAAACCGGCGCTCCACAGCCGGAAATTCTTCCTCCAGGCGATTACCGCGGCGCGGAACAGCCCCGCGGCTGGTACCCGCCACCGGAAACCGCGCCGCGTCCGCCTCAGACCCAGCGCCGCCGTCACTGGGCCTCGGCGCCGGCGACCTACTGGCTCGTCGGCATCAACTTCGCCGTTTATCTGTTTACGCTGCTGCAGAGCAATTCGCTCGTCGGCCCCGCCTTCGACACCAATAGCTTGTCGTTCAAACTGCTCTGCAATGGCGGATTCGTCCTTCGCGATGGGCAGTGGTGGCGCGTTGTCACGTCGATCTTCGTCCACTTCGGCTGGATTCATATCCTCAGCAACATGTGGTGCCTGTGGAACCTGGGGCTGCTCGGCGAGCCGCTGCTCGGCGAATTCGGCATGTTCGCCGCTTATCTGCTCACCGGCGTCGCCGGCAATCTGGTCAGCATCGTTTTCCACCCGGCGCGCTTTGGCGAACCCAACGCCATCCTGAGCGCGGGCGCGTCCGGAGCGGTGTTCGGTATTGCCGGAGTTCTGCTCATGCTGCTCCGCTCTCCGCTGCTGCCGATCCCGCAAATGGAGCTGAAGAAGCTGCGCCGCAGCGTCTGGTATTTCGCTCTCATCAACTTCGTCATCGACGGCGGCCTGTGGGTCGCCCACACCGCCATTCAGATCGACAATACGGCCCACCTCGGCGGCTTTCTCAGCGGCATTGCCCTGGGATGGCCCCTGGTCCCACGCATCGGCGCGATCCGCACGACGTTTTTGCGCCGTCGTGCTTTTGCCGTAGGCGCGATGGCCTTTATTCTGCTCCTCATCGCGTGGGGACTGCGAGCCGCGTACGGCAGCTGATGAAGGCGGTGTTTCTGGATTCCGGGGATGACACGGGCGCGTTCCCGCAGGAACGCGCCGGCCGCGAATGCGCCCGAACCGTGTGTGGACTTACCGAGTGGCTGTCGCCGCGAACTTCTTGACCATCGCCAGCAGGAGCTTGCGATCGCTGTCGTTCAAATTGGTGGAGTAGCGGCGGATCTGGGTCAGGAATCGCAATTCGTCGTCGGACAATTTTTGCGACTGCAGCTGGCGTCCCAGCGAATCCTCGGCAAACAACTGCGCCAGCGGCAATTCAAGCGCCCCGGCAATCTTCGCCAGGGTATCCAGCGATGGCACGGTGTGCCCGTTCTCGACCCGTGACAGATAACAGCGCAGAAGCCCTGTCCGCTTTTCAATATCCCCCTGCGACAGCCCCTTTTGTAAGCGATAACCGCGAATCGTGATACCAATTTTCATAATGAATTTCTTTGAACCGCACTTTCTACCGTGCACTCCAAGGCAGGTTTATTTTGAGTATTGGCTGCATAGTTAACACGTTCCTGAGCCGCTGCGCAAGAATTATTTTCGATAATTTACACGAAAAAGAAGAAACTAAAGAGACTTACCCTCCCCGCAGATGGTTACCGGCACAGTAGCTTCAGCATCCTTCGTGTGCCGCCATTTCCGATGAAAGCTTGATTTTGTGCAGCCGTCCCACCGGGATCCTTGCCAGCTCAAGGACGTTACTCCAGTAACGGAAGACCCCAGCGCAGGCGCAATTCTGCGCAGGCAAATGCACCGCGAGTCAGCTCCGCCTAGGGGCGAAGATGCTCGGCTAGAAACCGGCGCGACCGCTCCTGCGCATCCTGGGCATCCGCAGGCTTGAATCCCCCGGAGTTATTGGGATTCTCGAAGGCATGTCCCGCATCCGGGTAAATCTTCGCATCCACCGGCTTGCCCAGTGAGGCCATAGCGGCGCCAAAAGCGTGCACGTCGTCCGGAGTGATGCCCCGGTCTAAACCGCCGAAGTTGCCCAACACGGCCGCATGGATCTGTTCGAGCGCTGTCTTGTCCGTCGGCAATGAACCGTAGTTGATCACCACCGCCCGCAGATTTGGATCAGCCACCGCCAGCTGCGCGGCAAAGCCACCTCCCATGCACCATCCAATCGCGCCGACCCGCCCCGAATCGACATTCGGCTGCTGCCCCAGCCACGCGGCCGCCGCCGTCAGGTCGCGTACCCCGCGATCCTGGGGCAACCCGCGCATCAGTTCATGCGCGGTCTCCGCATCCGTCGCCACTTTCCCGCGATACAGATCGACGGCCACGGTCACGTAGCCCTGATCGGCAAAGTGCTGCGCCTGCTCTTTAATCCAGTCGTTGAGCCCCCACCACTCGTGGATCACAATCAGCCCCGGATGCTTGCCGCCGGCCTGCGCCGGCTCGAAGAGGAATCCCCCCACGGTCTCGCTGCCAACGGGGATGGAAACGGCGCGCCCGCTCTGCCCGAGGAGTGGTTGACCTGCGAAAGACGTTCCGAGCAAAACCGGCAGAAGGAAAAAGGCAAAGCTGGTTTTCATTGGGTGGCTCCTGAGAGAGGGCCCACCCATGTATCGCAGAAAAAACCGGCTTCGGCAAGATGGCTGAACCATCTGAAATACCCGCACATCCGCCAACCCGCTTTTCACATCGCACTGAGAGACCGGTTCGTTTCGGGAGCCATCCCCGTGGGGCCTGAACCAGGAACAAGTGAATCGATGGATGCGCGTCTGCCTGGCGTCGTAGCACTGCCGCCCGGGCTGGCGAAGCGTGCCAGCCGCCCGCGCAGGACCCAGACCTTCTCGCGGTGGCACCACCGCGTCCGGCGTCGCTGGCGCGAAACGCGCTGCCTGGCAAACATCGTCGGCCACGAACTGATTCGCACCAAGGTCTTCGACGTCGCCGCGGGCGTGGCCTTCTGGTGCATGATGTCGATGATCCCGCTGCTGATGACGGTGGTCGCGCTCATCTCCCTGCTGCCCATCCCGAGTCTGCTGCCCCAGTTGCTCGGCGTGATGGCCATCCTGGTGCCCCCGCAATCGCTGGCCATGGTGGAGAAGATGGTGGGCAATCTGCTCACCCCGCACGGAGGAGCCTTATCGTTCGGCCTCGTCAGCTACATCTGGTCCACCACCGGCGCGTTCACTTCGCTCATCAGCGCGCTCGATATTGCCTACGACGTAAAGGTCGAGCGCTCCTGGCTGCGCGATCGCCTGCAGGCCCTCATCCTCACCTTCACCAGCGGCGGCCTTATTTCCATTTCGCTGCTGGCACTCATTGCCGGACCCGATTTTGGTCGATTTCTCGGTCAAATTGCCCCCATACCGGCAGCTTTCGAAAAGATGTGGCCGCTGCTCCGTTTGGCCACTGTCTTCGTATGCTTTGTGATCGGACTGGAACTCGTCTACTTCCTCGGCCCCAACATGCGCCAGCGCTTCCGTTCGACTTTGCCAGGCGCGATCTTCGCGACCGCTCTCTGGTTCGCCGGATCGTTCGGACTTGCCTTTTATCTCGACCACATGACGAACTATTCCCGCATGTACGGCGGCATGGGCGCAGTGATCGGCCTGATGTTCTGGATTTATCTGATCGCGCTGGCGATTCTGATCGGCGCGGAGCTCAACGCGGAAATCGCCAAGCGGCGCGATTCGCTCTTTCGCGGCCACCTGCAGGCGACCTCCGGCCGCAACAGCAGCGCCGCAA
>DATDHZ010000010.1:0-3010 GCA_036521315.1 Acidobacteriaceae bacterium | reverse complement strand
CGGTTGAGATGGAAGGGATCGGCGATCGGCGGATTGACACCGCCGAAGGCGCCGAGGCAGCACTGAAAACCCGCCTCACGCACCAATTCGAGCGAGGGTGGCGATATGTTCTCCCGCCCGCCGAACGGGTAGGCAAACAGCGTCGGCGGCACACCCAGCGCCTCCTGGAGTTTGGTCCGGCACCTCGCCAGCTCGGCACGGACCGCTTCGGCGTCCTTGGTGGCCAGATCGATGTGCCCGTCGGTGTGCGCGCCGATCTCGAAGCCCTGATCGCGTAACGAGCGCACCTGGTCCCAGCTCATCCAGCCGGGCTGGCGGCTGAGATGTTGGTCCCAGGGCGGGCTGTAATCGGTGCCGATGAACCCGGTCGCCACGAAGAAGGTCGCCGGCAGGCCGAGTCTACGCAGGATAGGGGCAGCGACCTCGAAATTATCTCGGTATCCGTCATCGAACGTGATCGACAACGTGCCACCCATGTGCCGCCCTTCGCGGCAGCCCGCCACTTGCTCTGACAGCTTCACCACCCGGAAGTGCGTGCGAAAGAACTCGCAGAACGCCTCGAACTTCGCCGAGCTGCAGGTGATTGCGTCATCCTCCATCCAGTCGTTGATGCGATGGAACGTCACCACGACCATCTTCGCGCGGAAGTCGCGGGCGAAGATTCCCGCGGCATCGGCTGCGCGTCCGAGGAAACTCTTGACCTTCTTTTTGGCGGGGGAGTTCATTCGCCGTCGATCTCCGGCACCGGGCCGAGGAGAAGGGGCTGTCTGTGTAAGTAGCGCGTCGCACGGCGTTTGGCGCCGATATCATCATAGACGCGTCCCGCCCTTTCCGGCGACATTCCGAGCGCCTCTGCCAGGCGCTCCCTGGCGATTCCGTGATTCAGTGCCCATAGCGCCAGATCCATCTCCCGGTAGGGCAGCGCAAAGTAAAACTCGTCCTGACCCTGGAAGAGGCTGTAGGTATCGGTTGTCGGCGGCGCGGCGGCGATCTCCGCCGGCAGCCCCAGATAGCGCGCGATCTCGTACACCTGCGTTTTGTAGAGGTGTGCAATCGGCTTGATGTCCGCGGCACCATCGCCGTTCTTGACGAAAAACCCCTGGTCGTACTCCAGCCGGTTGGGGGTGCCGATCACCGCGTAGTTGAGCCGGTCCGCATGGAAGTACTCGATCGTCTTGCGGACCCGCTGCTTGAAGCTGGTGGCGGCCACGATCTGTAGATATTCCGGCAACTTGAGGCGCGCTTCGTGGATCGATCCTTCAGGGGATTGCACAACCAACTTGAAGTGATTGATGCGTCCCTCGAGTCCCCCCGACACTGCGATCTTCATCCGCCAGCCGGCCGCGTACTGCGGCAGGACCCGGCGGGCCGCCTCGTCGCGCCAGCGGTAACAACCCATGGCCTCCAGGGAGGGGCCGATGTCCTGCTCGAGCGGCGTGATGCGCAGATGTGCGGCGAGGGATAATGCGCGCAGGCGGCTCTCAGGCGAGGATTCCCGCTCCGGCAGGATGAGCGCCAGCACACGCTCGGGGCCTAAAGCGCGCACCGCAATCGCCGCACAGACTGCACTGTCTACGCCGCCGGATATGGCGACTACCGCCCCTCTTTTGTGTAATGTCGTTGCCACGGCCGCGTGCAGGTCACGGCACATTCGCTCGACCTCCGAGCTCGCGTCGATGTCCAGCACATCCCAGCCGAAAGTCATGCGCTGATCGGCGAGCTCGCCGCCCTCACCCCAAAGAAGTGCTGATGCAGCAGCTGAGTCGACACTACTGCTACAAATGCCATGTTGTCGCCTGCCCCGAGCGCGCGGCCCGTCCGGCACTTGTCGAGCAGCCGCCCCACGGATTGCGGGTGAAAGTAGCCGGTACGGCGCAGATTCGACTCGCTCAACAACTCCTGCACATAGGGGAGCGGCCTTTCGTCCCGGAAGAACGAGCGGCTGTCCGGAGCGCGATAGGGCTGCTTCACCCGCTTCAGAATGGCCTCCGGCAGAATGCGGCGCAGCGCGCCGCGCAGCAATACTTTCTCATGCAAAGCGCGCAGCTTGTAGCGCGGGCTGAGCGCGTTCAGGAACTCGATGACGCGGTGATCCAGGTAAGGGACCCGTCCCTCCACGGAGTGCGCCATGGAAGGCCGGTCACCCTGTGAGGAAAGCAGATACCCCTCGAGCAGGGTCTTGACCTCGATGTACTGGTCACGGCTGAGGGCGCTCCAGGTGCCGAAGTCCGAGGGGAGCAGTCGCGTCAGCTCGTCTTCGGGCTTCGCGGCCGCGAGGCTCGCCTGCATTTCGGGGGAAAGGAGCCTGAAAATCCCGCGGGTGGTGGTCCAGCGCGTCAGGTGTGCGTAGAAGGGGTTCCCTAGCTCTTCGAGACGCTGGCCAAAGAACAGGCGCGCAAAGTGCCTGTTGGCCACTGGCGAACGGGCGAGATACGGATAGAGCCGGGAGAGCAGCAGCGGCCGCCAGTTGGAGTCCGGCTGTCTGGCCCAGAAGCGGCGGATCTTGCCTTCCTTGAAGAGGTCATAGCCGCCGAATACCTCATCCGCCCCCTCCCCCGTCAGCACCACCTTGAAGCCTTGGCTGTGCACATGCCGCGCAAGCAGCATCAGCGGCGCAGGTGCGGTACGTAGAACAGGCGTCTCGGTATGCCATATCAGGTCTGGAAAGACATTCCCGATGTCCTGCGCCGTGCAGCGAACTGAGGAATGCCTGACGCCCAGGTGTTCGGCCATCTGACGCTGATAGGCGCTCTCGTCGAACTCCGGGTCGTCGAAGGTGAGCGAAAAGGTTTGCAGCGTTTCGACGCTCTCCCGGGCCAGGGCGGCGATCCCCGAGGAGTCCAGTCCCCCGCTGAGATACGCTCCGACAGGGACATCGGAGCGCAGCTGCTGGCGAACGACGTCAGTCAGTAGCCCATGCAGCATCTCGGCGGCTTCGTCCAGGCTGAGATCGGTGCGCCCCCCACCTGCCGGGAAGCTCCAGTCCCAGTAGCTCTCGAGCCGCTCTGCA
>DATDHZ010000009.1:0-35458 GCA_036521315.1 Acidobacteriaceae bacterium | reverse complement strand
CATCCTCGTCGCCATGTGGAACTACATGGGATGGGATAATGCCTCCACCGTGGCGCGCGAGGTCGACCGCCCGCAGCAGAACTATCCCCGCGCCATGATTCTCAGCGCGGTCATTGTCACTTTGTCCTATGTCATCCCGCTCGCCGCGATGGCGTACGCGCGCGTTCCTGTGGATCAGTTCAGCACGGGATCCTGGGCCGATGTCGCCGGCTCCATGGCTGGGGCGTGGCTCGGCGTGGCCATTGTGGTCGGCGGCACCCTCACTTCGCTGGGCATGTTTAACGCGCTCACCATGTCTTACGCACGGCTGCCCATGGTCCTGGCGGAAGACGGCATGTTGCCCGGCATCCTGGCGCGCAGGAACCGGCGCGGCGTTCCCTGGGTTGCCGTGCTGGCGTGTGCGGCCGCGTGGGCGCTGGCGCTGCCGTTCAGCTTTGAGCGCCTCATCTCGCTGGACCTCATCCTCTACGGGGGCAGCCTGATTCTGGAGTTCGTCGCGCTGGTGCTGCTGCGCCTGCGCGAGCCCCACCTGGAGCGGCCCTTTCGCGCCGGCAACTTCACCACCGCCTGCATGATGGGCGCAGCACCAACGGCGCTCATTGTTTATGCGGCTTTCGCCTCCCGTCATGAGCGCATGGGTCACATGCCCGCTCTGCTGCTGGGTGCGCTCATCGCGGCGGCTGGTCCGCTGCTCTACCGGATCTCGACCATGCTCTGGACGCGCGCAGCCGCCGTGGCAGCTGCCGACTAGCGGCGCTACTTCGCAGCGCCCGCCTCGATCAGCTTCTTTTCCTGCCCCGCCTGGAAATTCCGCGCCGCATACATCACGCGGTCCCGCGCATGCGCCGCATCGTGCCAGCCCTTGATCTCCACCCGCTTCCCCTCAAGATCCTTGTAGATCGAGAAGAAATGCGTGATCTCCTTCAGCATGTGGGGATAGATCTCGGAGTAGTTCCACACATCCTTGTATCGCGGATTGTTCTTGCCCACCGCCAGCACCTTTTCATCCAGAACGCCCTGATCCAGCATCTCCAGCAGCCCGATCGGCCGTACTTCCATCACGCAGCCGGGAAAACTCGGCGCATCCACCAGCACCAGCACGTCGAGCGGATCGCGGTCATCGCTGAGCGTCGACGGCACAAAACCGTAGTCGCCCGGATAATGCACCGGGGAATACAGGTTCCGGTCGAGCCGGAACACGTGCAGCTTCTTGTCGTATTCGTATTTGTTGATGCCTTCCGCCGGGATTTCAATGACAACGTTAAAGGCCTCGGGGGCTTTTTCGCCGACGGGCAATTCCAGATAATTCATGATCACAATTCCAGTCTTTTATGAAGTGGGTGCAAGGGAGAGCTTGCGAGCAGGGAAGAATGCGGCCTGCATTTATAATCGGGCACAATGAAGGCTCATGTCTACGTCACGCTGAAAAAGACGGTCCTCGACCCGCAGGGCCAGGCCATCCACAATGCCCTGCGCAAGATGCGCTATGCGGGCATTGCGGATGTCCGCCAGGGCAAGCATTTCGAGCTGACCCTGGACGACAGCCTTCCCGAAGCCTCCGCCCGCGAAGAAGTGGACCGCATCGCTCGCGAAGTGCTCACCAATCCGGTGATCGAGGAATACAGCTTCCGCCTCGAATAGCTCCAAAGAGCCAGAGTCTCCGTCCGAACGCTTGCTGTAGGCTATGAAATCATGTGCGGCATCGTCGGATACGTGGGAAAAAAGAAGGAAGTCGTCCCTGTCATCATCGAGGGGCTGCGCCGGCTTGAGTACCGCGGCTACGACTCGGCCGGCATCGCCGTGGGCGGTAACGGAGACGGCCTCCAGCTGCGCCGCGCTTCGGGCAAGCTGCGCCGGCTCGAAGAAGTCATCCAGGAGAAGCCGCTTGAGGGGACCTGGGGCATCGGCCACACCCGCTGGGCCACGCACGGCCGCCCCACCGAAGAAAATGCCCATCCCCATCGCGATTGCACGGGTCGCATCGTCGTCGTGCACAACGGCATCGTCGAGAACTACCTGGCGCTGAAGCACGAGCTGACCGCGCAGGGCCACAAATTTGCCACCGAGACGGATACAGAAATCATCGCTCATCTCATCGAGCAGGAAATCGCTACGGCCAAAGGCGCAGGCGCAAAGCTGCCGCTCGAAGACGCCGTCCGCCGCGCCGTTCGCCGCCTCACCGGCGCCTTCGCCATCAGCGTGCTGTCGGCTGACGAGCCGGACACCATCGTCGTCGCGCGCAACGGACCGCCCGCCATCGTCGGCGTCGGCGACGGCGAATATTTCGTCGCGTCCGACGTCCCTGGCATCCTGCATCACACCCGCGATCTGTATTTCCTGGCCGACGGCGACATGGCCGTCCTCACCCCCCAGGGCGTCCGGCTCACCGACTTCAACGGCAGCCCCGTTGAGCGCACGCTGCAGCACATCCACTGGGATCCCATCCAGGCGGAAAAGGGCGGCTACAAGCATTTCATGCTCAAGGAAATCTTCGAGCAGCCGCGTGCCATCCGCGACACCACCCTGGGCCGCATCTCGCTCGACACCGGCAAAGTTTTTCTCGCCGAGATGAAAATCTCCGACGAGACCTTCCTCCGCGCGCGCAATATTCATATCGCCGCGTGCGGCACCAGCTGGCACGCGGCCACCGCCGGCAAGTTCATGATCGAGCGCCTGGCGCGCATCCCCGTTGAGGTCGACTACGCGAGCGAGTTTCGCTACCGCGACCCCATCCTCGACGAGCACACGGTCGGCCTGCTCATCACCCAGTCGGGCGAGACCGCCGACACACTGGCCGCCCAGCGCGAGATGATCGCCAAAGGATCCCCGACCGTGGCCGTCTGCAACGTGGTCGGCTCCATGATCACCCGCGAAGCGCACGGCACCATCTATACGCACGCCGGACCCGAGATCGGCGTCGCCTCAACCAAGGCATTCACCGCCCAGCTGGTCGCGCTCTTTCTCTTCGCCGTGCATCTGGCTCAGGTCCGCGGCACCCTTGCGGACGAAGAAAGCCGCGCCCTGCTCGACGCGCTCAATCTGCTGCCCGGCAAAGTGGAAGAAATCCTCCGCACCTGCGACGCCGAATGTGAGCCCCTGGCGAAGCTCTACTCCACGGCGCGCGATTTTCTCTTCCTCGGCCGCGGCATCCACTATCCCATCGCGCTCGAAGGCGCCCTCAAGCTGAAGGAAATTTCCTACATCCACGCCGAAGGCTATCCCGCTGGTGAAATGAAGCACGGCCCCAACGCCCTCATCGACGAGACGCTGCCCGTCGTCGTGCTCGCCACCAAGGACGAAAGCAATCGCGACTCCGTCCTGCGCTACGAGAAGACGCTGTCGAACATCCAGGAGGTCACCGCGCGTTCGGGGAAGGTGATCGCCGTCGCCATTCACGGCGACGAGCACATTGGCCAGCTCGTCGACCACGTGCTCTTTGTTCCCGCTGCGCCGGAGTTGCTGCTGCCTGTCGTCGACGTCATCCCGCTGCAGCTGCTCGCGTATCACATCGCCGTCCGCCGCGGCTGCGACGTCGACCAGCCCCGCAACCTCGCCAAATCGGTCACGGTGGAGTAGCGCGGTCATCATCTGCGTTGGGAAGAATTGCGGCTGCTGGCCGCCCCCGCCGATTCTTCTTGCGTTTCCCCCCGACTACGGTAAAGTGGTGCGCAATATATTTCTCGTTACCCCGCTGCGGCCCCTTCCTTCCATCCCACGCCCGAGGCGAATCCTATGGCCGTTGGTCTCATCGCGTGGGGTCGTTTCTTCGATGCCCTGGGAAACAAGATCACCGTCCCGGCTCCGTCCACGGAGCGCGGTGCGCCCTGGCTTTGGGACTTCCTGAGTTCCGAGTCGTCCGCGATCGCTGCGAGTTTTGACTTTGTCCAGCTGCCGCCCTGGTCGCTGGCGCAGGGTGGGGCTGCTCCCGGCTGCGATGGCTACGGAGTGTTTCAGCGTCGCAATTTGAACGGCACGCGGTATGGCTCGCTGGAGAGCCTGATGTCGGCTGTGGCGGCCCTGAATGCCCATGGCTGCGCGACGTATGGCGATCTGGTGCTGCACCAGATGAGCGGCGAGAATGGCGGCCCCGGTGTCTTTCGCTACCCAGGCGCTGACGGCCATACCATGAACGGGCGCGGCCAGACGACGCCGGGATGGTTCCGGGGTGGTTCCGGTAACGACGATCCGATTCCTCCGTTCTGCCGCGAAGACGATGTGCCTGTCCCCGGCGACGATTTTCCCTTCGGCCGGGAAGTTTGCTACCAGAACTGCCATCCGCCCGGAGTAACTCTGAACGATGCGACGGACTATCTGGGCTGGGTAACTCGGCGAACTGGGGCGGTGGGCTACCGGTTCGACGATACCAAGGGAACCTATGCCCCGGCGGTGCGGAAGATTATGGATTCGCAGCCGGACCTGCCCTTCTACAGCGAGTATTTTGACGGCGACCCCGGCAACCTGAACTGGTGGGCCACCTCCGCGCCTATGAATTCGCGCTCGGCCGTGGAGGACTTTACCCTGCACTGGAGACTCCAGGCCGCATGCAATGGCTTCAGCGCTGAGCAACTCGTGGCGGGCAGCGCAGGCTACTGGCAGTGGAATGCCGGGCTCTCGGCGGGCTTCGTCGACAACCCCGATACCGACACCAGTCCAGGCGAGCAGGTGGTCTCGAACAAAGGTCTGGCCTATGCCTATCTGCTGACGCTGCCCATGCGCCAGGCGCTTGTTTACGGCAAGGACTACTTGCCCGCTTCGATCTGGCCCGGAGCGTACGGGCTGAAACCCCTGATCGACAACCTTTGCTGGATCAGCCGCATGTTTGCCTTCGGCGGCTATCAGGTTCGCTATCTCGACAACGATGTCCACGTTGCCTCGCGTGATGGCAACGGCGGCGCGGTCGGCTGGAGCGGCGGATTGCTGACCGCGCTCAACTTCAACACCTGGGCGGCGCGCACCATCACCTGTTCGACCCCCTTCGGACCCAACCGGTGGCTGCATGATTACACCGGCCATCACTCCGACATCTGGACCGACGGCAATGGAAATGCCACTTTCACCATTCCCTCCAATGCCTATGCCGGAGGCCAGTCCTATCTCTGTTTTGCGCCCGGAGGGGTGAACGCTCCCGTAGCGGTTGCCCCCCGAACCACGTCTCAGACCTTCTTTGCTGCGGTCGACCTCGATATCATGCCGGCTGGCAATACCTCGCGTGCGCTGCCTCAGCGTCTCTATTGCGCGAAGGGAACCGACATTGCACTCAAACTCTCCGCAAAGCTGCCTGCGCGGGGATCGCTGACGGCCGACGTGACGGGTCCGGATGGCGCGACCGTCGCGGGACAGCGTATTGGCGCCGAAGCGGCTGATCACCGCGGTCGCACAGCGCAGCAGGGATGGCACACCGTCTCCGTGTTTGGCCAGGGCCTTCCCGCGGCCGGAACGGACTTCGAACTGACGGTTACGTACATGGGAGCAAGGCCATGAGGGCTTCCTGTCTTTCGCTCGCACAACGCGCGCTGGCCGCTTCCACCTTGCTGGTCTCCGCTTCGCTGACAGCACAAACCATGGTGCCATGGCGCACGCGCGCCGCCGATAACTCGCGCAGCGGATGGAACACGCACGAGACGCTCCTGAACCAGCAGAACCTGACCGCCAAAGGCATCGTGCGGGCCACCATCATTCCCCTGGTGGGCGACGCCCGCGGCATGGAGGCCCAGCCGCTGATCCTCCCCCATGTCCAAACCGCGCGCGGCATGCGCGACGTCATGGTGCTTCCGTCGATGGCCGACGTGGTGCGCGGCGTCGATGCGCACGATGGCTCGGGCATCTGGCAAACCGCGCTGGGCACGCCGCTCACCAGCAGCGCGGCTCTCGACATGTGGGGCATCAATCAGCACTGGGGATGTATCTCGACCGGCGTGATCGACCCCGGCCTCGGGCGGCTCTACCAGGTCTGCATGGTGCTGCCGAACGCCCAGGAAACGCCTCTGCCCGCCGCTGCGCCGTCAACGGATCCGACGAAGGCGCGGTATTTCATGTTCGTGCTCAGCGTGGCCGACGGCACGCTGGTGACGCCGCCCGTCCTCATTGAGGGGACCAGCGGCGGTCAGAACTTCAATCAGTTCCCGCGCAAGCAGCGATCCTCTCTGGTGGAAACCAGCGTCAACGGGGTAAAGACTGTCTTCGGTTGTTCGGGCACATTCGCCGAGACGGCCCAGGGCGCAGCCGGCTGGTGCTTTGCCTTCGATGTGGCCACCAACAAGCTGGCGGCGATGCTCGCCACCACCGCCGGGGAGGGCGCCGGCATCTGGATGGCGGGCCAGGGACCCGCAGCGGACGCAGACGGCAATCTCTACCTGGTCACAAGCAACGGCGATTTCGATGGCGTCTCCCAGTGGGGAGAATCGCTCCTCAAAATCAGCTACACGCCGGCGGCGGGTGGGGCTGCCGCCAAACTCGCTGTCGTCGACCACTGGACACCCTGGACCGACGACGCGAGAACGGGCGGGGCAAAGTTGCCCGCCGACAAGCTGGCCGGCGTCAGCGCGCCGAGCGACGCGCTGCGGCGACCCGTGGGCGGCGCGATGAAGATGTCCCTCGCAAACTCCTCGGTCAAAGGAGAGGTGGACGCGCAGGGGAACATCACCGTCCGCGTCTATCCAGCGATGGCGCAGGGCGCCTGGGCCGATGAAGACTGGGGCTCGGCGGGCCCGGCGTGCATCTTTGAGATCGGCGTCTGCGTAGCGAGCGGGAAAGACGGAATCGGCTATCCCGTCAGCACGGCGAATCTCGGCGGGACCACAGTCGCTGACCTCTCCAATCCAGCGACGAACTGCGGCAAGCTGGCTGGGCCCCCGGTGTGGCTGACCATGGACCCCGGGCCGGTCGATCCCTGCCCGGCCGATCCG
Organism: Acidobacteriaceae bacterium; assembly: GCA_036521315.1. GTDB lineage: Bacteria > Acidobacteriota > Terriglobia > Terriglobales > Acidobacteriaceae > Palsa-343. The sequence goes on along the minus strand of DATDHZ010000009.1, from coordinate 28,553 downwards.
GCCACGCTGAACTTCTTTCCCTGGGGCGACACCGCGCACATGCACATGACTCCTCCCCACTATTACGATCCAGTCGCCAAAACGTGGACGATCTTCGCGTGGGGCGAGAACAATCAGCTGCACAAGTGGTCGGTAACGCCGCCGGGCAAACTGAGTTATGTGGCACAGAGCAATGAGTACGCCAGCGCCGACGTGCGGCGCACCCGGCAGCATGGCGGAATGCCCGGAGGCTTTTGCTCCGGATCGAGCAACGGCGCCGACCCGAATTCAGCGCTTCTGGTGTGCACCATTCCCTACGGAGACGCGAACGAACAGGTAACCAACGGCCGTCTGCTGGTCTACGACCCCGTGCATCTGGCGGCCGACGGAAATCTGAAGGTTCTGTGGGACTCGCAGGCGGAGGGAATCTCATTCCTGTTCAACAAATTCAACCCGCCGGTGATCGACGGGGGCCAAATCTACGTGCCCAACTACAACGGCGGCGTCGACGTGTACAGATTGACTAACTGAGACGCGATTGCACGTTGGGGAGGCGAAGAAGGCGCGCATACCGTGGCGACTATCACCCCCCCTCTGCTCTGCGAGAGCGCGCGCCCCACGTTGTTTGAGAGAATCTGCAGGCTATTGCACGCGCGTGGCTCCGCGCCTATTCGCGCAGGTTCACGTAGCCGCCATCGAGGGTGTAGTTCGTCCCCGTGAGGAAGCTCGCTTCGTCAGAACAGAGATAGACGGCCAGATTCGCCACCTCCTTCGGCTTCGCCATGCGCCCAATCGGCTGCGCGGCCGACAGCTTCTGCATCATCTCCGCCTCGTGTCCCGGATAATTCTTCGCGACGAACCCATCCACAAATGGCGTGTGCACGCGCGCCGGCGAAATGGCGTTGCACCGGATGCCCTCGCGCAGATAATCGCGCGCCACGGACAGCGTCATCGACAGCACCGCGCCCTTGCTCGTCGAATACGCGAAGCGGTCCGTCAAGCCTACCGTCGCCGCAATCGAGCACATGTTCAGGATCACGCCGCCGCCCTGCGCGCGCATGTGTTCCACGCCCGCCCGCATGCACAGGTAAACGCCCTTCACGTTGACCCGCTGGATGCGGTCGAAATCCTCCTCCGACGTGGTCGCCAGGCTGCCCACGTGCGCGATTCCCGCATTATTGACGAGGATGTGGATCCGTCCCTGCTCGATGATCTGGCCGAAGACCGCGATGACGCTCGCGGACTCCGCCACGTCGCACGCGTGTGCCTGCGCCTTCCCTCCGGCCGCCGTGATCTCCTGGGCCGCCGATTCCGCCGCGCCGCTGTCGCGATCAAGGATGTGCACCGCCGCTCCCTGGCGCGCAAACGCATGCGCAATGGCCAGCCCGATACCGCTGGCCGCCCCGGTGATGACAGCTCGTTTGCCCTGCAATGAAAACGGCGAATCCATATCGGTTCGGTTTCCTTTCCGTCCATCCCGCCCCGCGCGGAACAGCCGATTATTGCACGCCGCCAGGCCCGAAGCAGGCCCCGCAACCGGGTTGCGAACGCGACCGATTGCCTTTCCATAGCACGCGATGCTATATATGGGGAACCCACAGGAGGGACATGACCGGCAAAACCGACGTCTGGCAGGGTACGCTGGCGCTGATGGTTCTCAAGACTCTCGAGACCATGGGCCCGCAGCACGGCTACGGCATCGCCCGCCGCATCGAGCAGACCAGCGGCGATCGGCTCGCCCTCAACTACGGCACCCTTTACCCCATGCTGCTCAAGCTGGAGCAGGAGGGCGCCATCGCCTCCGAATGGGGCGTCTCCGACAATAACCGCAGGGCGAAGTTCTACCGGCTCACGCGCGTGGGCCGCAGGCAGCTCGACCGCGCCACCGAGGACTGGGAGCAGACAACCGCCATCGTCGCGCGTTTCCTGGCGCCGGCAAGAGAGGCCTGAGAATGGCAGCGTTACGAGCCTTCCGGATCCGCCTGCTCGGCCTGCTGCGCGCGCGCCGCGCCGCCGCTGAAATTGATGCCGAGCTCGAGACCCATCTCGCGATGCACATCGACGATAATCTGCGCGCCGGCTTGTCGCCGGAAGAGGCGCGCCGCCGCGCCCTGATTCAGCTCGGCGGTCTCGAGCAGGCTGCGCAGGCTGTCCGCGAGCGCAGCACTCTGCCGTGGCTCGAGAATCTCGCGCAGGATCTCCGCTTCGCATTCCGCCAGTTGCGCAAAGCCCCAGGGTTCACCGCAGTCGTCGTCATCACCCTCGCCCTCGGCATCGGCGCCAACACCGCGCTCTTCTCCATCATCGATACCGTGCTGCTCCATCCCATCGCGCTGCCGCATCCCGGCGAGCTCGTTTCCGTCGATGCGTCGAAACCCAATTTCGAGCACGGCTCCATCTCCTGGCCGAACTTCCTCGACTGGCAGCGCGACAGCCGCAGCTTCTCGGGGCTCGCCGCCTATGCCCATCAGGGCTTCGTGATGACCGGCGACGGCGATGCGGAGCGCGTCCGCGGCAATTACGTCACCGCGAATTTCTTTCAGGTCCTCGGCATCCAACCGGTCATCGGCCGCGTCTTCGCTCCGCACGAAGACGAAATCGGCCGCCCGCCCACCATTCTCCTCGGCGGGGGCTTTTGGAAGCGCCGCTTCGGCGCCGATCCGCACATCCTGGGACGCACCATCCTCCTCGACAATCGCAGCTACACCATCGTCGGCGTCATCCCCGCGTCCTTCGATCTCGCCTTCCGCGACTTTCTGCCCGAAGACATCTATATCCCCATCGGCCAGTGGCAGGTGGATGGCCTGCTCGAACGCGGCGCCGGACTCGGTATCCACGGCGTCGCACGCCTCCGCCCCGGCGTGCCGCTGGCGCAGGCCCAGGCCGGCATGAACGCCATCTCCGATCATCTTGCCGCGCTCTACCCTGACGACGACCAGGGCGTCGGCGCCGCGCTCACGCCTCTGCGCACCGTCATCGTCGGCGACGTGCAGCCCTTCCTCATCATGCTGCTGGCCGCCGTGGCCTTCGTGCTGCTCATCGCCTGCTGCAACGTGGCCAATCTGCTCCTCGCGCGTTCCACTGCCCGCGCGCAGGAGTTCGCTGTCCGCCTCGCCCTCGGCGCCGGCCGCCGTCGCATCATCCGTCAGGTGCTCACTGAGAGCACCGTGCTCGCGCTTCCGGGCGGCATGCTGGGTCTCGGAATCGCAGCCGTCGGCGCCCGCGCCGCCGTGGCTCTGGTCCCGGAAGCGCTGCCCCGCTCCTCCGACATTCAGGTCAGCTTGCCGGTCCTTGGTTTTGCGCTTCTCACCTCCCTCCTCGTCGGCATCCTGTTCGGCGTCCTTCCCGCGTGGAAGATCGCCGCACAGCATCCCCAACCTGCGCTGCGCGAAAGCGGCAGCCGCACCGTTCATGGCTCGCGCCATCGCACCCAGGATGCTCTCGTCGTCTTTCAGATGGCCGCTGCCCTGGTGCTCCTCGCCGCCGCCGGCCTCATGATTCGCAGTTTGCTCACTCTCGGCCATACCTCGCCCGGATTCGACCCCAATGGCGTGCTTCGCTTCAGCGTCGCCGCAAACCACCTGCCTGAAATCGCGACCCCGGCCGGAGCGCGCGCGTATCGTCGCCGCCTCGACGAGACGCTGCGCAGCGTGCCTGGCATCTCCGCCGTTTCGCTCACCGAAGGCGGACTGCCGATGGCCGGGGACAACGAAGAGCAGTTCTGGCTGCAGAATGAGGTGAAGCCTGCCGGCGCCACCGGCCTCCACTTGTCGCTGCTTTATATTGTCGAACCCGATTACCGCCAAACCATGCGCATTCGGCTCCTCCGCGGCCGCTGGTTCACCAGTGCAGACGACGCGAGTGCCCCGCGCGTCGTGGTCATCGACGACGACATGGCTCACCGGTACTTCGCCAATTCCAATCCCCTCGGCAAAATCATCCACCTCAGCGACCTGGCAGATTCGCAGGCGACCGTGGTGGGCGTCGTTGGTCACGTGCTCCAGTTTGGACTCGACAATGACGCCGGCTTTTCCATTCGTTCCGAGATGTATCTCCCGCTGGAGCAGGTGGACGCCTCGACCGGCGGCTTCTTCTACGATGTCGTCGCGCGCGCCGACCACCCTGAGAGCGTCTTCGCGGATATCCAGATTGCCCTTCATCGCATGAACGCTGCTCAGGTGGCCTGGCGTCCTTTGACCATGAATCAGATCATCGACAGCACTCTCGCTGCGCGCCGCTTCTCGATGATCGTGCTCGGAGCTTTTGCCGCTCTGGCGCTGCTGCTCGCCTCCGTCGGTCTCTACGGCGTCATCGCGTACCTCGTCGGCCAGCGCGCACAGGAGATGGCCGTGCGCATGGCTCTCGGCGCCGATCGCCAGGATGTCCTGCGCCTCGTTCTCCGTCGCGGAGCTGCGCTGGCGGCGATCGGCGTCGCCGCAGGCACCGTGGCCGCGCTCGCCGTCACGCGCTTCATGGCGGGCATTGCCCTCGCCAGTTCCTCCCTCATTTACGGCGTGCACCCCTGGGATCCCACGACGCTCCTCGGCACCATCGCCATCCTCATGCTCGTGGCGCTCGTGGCCAGCTACGTGCCCGCGCGCCGCGCCGCCTCCGTCGATCCCATGCAGGCCCTGCGCTCGGAATAAGAGCACGCGCTCCTGTTCTGCGTCGCGCCCCGTCTATACTGTTGACCTCATCTCCTGCTCCATTCCTCCTGATTGGCTGTTGTCTTGGCTGCCTGGCATGGTTTCGAACGGAGGAAGTTCGATGCGCTCCCGAACTCCGCATTGCCGGTTGTCATTCACGGTCGCCCTCGTCGTGCTGGTGTGCGCCGGCTGCGGGAGCACCATGCCGGTCACCGCGCTTCCCGACTTCACCTTCGCCGCGAGCCCAGCCACCGTGAACCTCACTCCAGGAGGAAGCGCGCAGACGGTGACCCTTACAGCCACCGCTCTCAACGGCTTCTCCGGAACCATCACCGTGACCATCGCCGGATTGCCCACCGGCGTCACCGCACAGCCCGCCTCCGTCTCTCTCACGCCCGGAACGCCACAGCAGGTGACTCTCAGCGCCGCAGGCACTGCGGTTGCCGGCAGCGTCACCGCGCAATTCACCGCAACCGCCAGATCCCTGAGCCACTCCGCGTCCGTCACCCTGAGCATCACCGCCCTCACCGGGCGCGATGTCACCACGTACCACTACGACGCGGCACGCGACGGCCTCAATGCCAGCGAGACGACCCTCACCACCTCCAGCGTCACCTCGTCGAAATTCGGCCTGCTCCGCATCCTTCCCGTCGACGGAGTGGTCGACGCGCAGCCTGTCTATCTCGCCAACCTCACCATCGGCAGCCAGCAGCACAACGTCGTCTTCGCCGTCACCGAGCACGACAGCGTCTATGCCTTCGACGCCGATTCCGGCGCGCAGCTCTGGAAGAAATCCGTCCTCGCCGCGAATGAGAATCCCAGCGGCGACCACGGCTGCGGCCAAATCTCTCCGGAAATCGGCATCACCTCCACGCCCGTCATCGATCGAGCGGCAGGCCCGCACGGGACCATCTTCGTCGTCGGCATGTCGCTTGACGCTTCCGGCACCTACCATCAGCGGCTGCACGCGCTCGACGTCACCACCGGCTCAGAAATCTCCCCCAGCCCCACGGAAATCCAGGCCGCCTATCCGGGCACCGGCGCGAACAGCTCCGCCGGCAAGGTCATCTTCGATCCCAGCCAGTACGCTGAGCGCGCCGGCCTGCTGCTGATGAACGGGACCCTCTACCTCGGCTGGACGTCGCACTGCGACTCCGGTCCCTACACCGGCTGGCTCATGGGCTACCGTGAGACGACCCTCGCGCAAACCACCGTGCTCAACCTCACGCCCAACGGCAGCGAAGGCTCCAGCTGGATGGCCGGCGCCGGCCTCGCCGCCGACGTGAGCGGCAACATCTACGTCCTCGACGCGAATGGCACCTTTGACACTACGCTCGACGCGAATGGCTTTCCGTCGAAGCAGGACTACGGCAACGGATTCATCAAGGTATCAACGAGCGGAGGCAAGCTCACCCTTGCCGATTATTTCGAGATGGACAACACCGTCGCCGAATCGAACGCCGACGAAGACCTCGGTTCCGGCGGCGCGCTCGTCCTGCCTGATCTGACCGATGCCTCGGGAACCGTCCGTCATCTCGCCGTCGGCGCCGGCAAAGATGGCCAGATCTACATCGTCAACCGCGACTCCATGGGCAAGTTCAGCGCGAATAACAACAACGCGCTCTATCAGCAGATCGGCGGCGGCGGCAATGGCGTTTGGGCCACGCCGGCGTACTTCAACAATACCGTCTACTACGGAGCGGTCGGCGACAATCTCAAGGCCTACCCCATCACGAACGCGAAGTTCGCCGCCAACCCGAGCATGCAGAGCTCAACCAGCTTTGGTTACCCCGGCACAACCCCCTCTGTCAGTGCCAATGGCACGTCGAATGGCATTGTCTGGGCGGTGGAGAACTCCTCGCCGGCCATTCTGCACGCCTACGACGCTGCCACGATGCAGGAGCTCTACAACAGCAGCCAGGCCGCCAGTAGCCGCGACCACTTTGGCAACGGCAACAAATTCATCACGCCCATGGTCGTGAACGGGAAGGTCTTCATCGGCACGCCCAGCGGCGTCGCCGTCTTCGGATTGCTGCAATAGTGCCGGGCATCAAGGGAAATCCGGTGCATCGTTGGTTGAGCCTTTTCCGAAAGATCGCCGAAGACTGATTTGCCTTTGCGGCCCGACCAGGTCCGCGGTCAGGAAAGTCTTGTGGAATCCCACATCCTGGAAAACCGCAGAGATGTGGGGCGCTCGAGTTCTTCTCTACGCCGGTTCAAGGTGCGCGGTGAAGTGGCGGAGGAACGGGGCTTCATACGTGAGCTTCATGCCGCGCATGCGGTCGCGATTCTTCCAGACTTCGAGGATAACCTCGACCAGGTAATCGATGTGGCTTTGCGTGTAGACGCGGCGCGGGATGGCGAGGCGGACGAGGTCCATCTGGGCGGCGGCGGCAAACATGAGGGTGCCAATTTCGACGGAGCGGACGCCGCCTTCGAGATAGAGCTCGGCGGCGAGGGCGCAGCCGGGAAATTGATGCGCGGGAAGGTGCGGGAGAAAGGCGCGCGCGTCGAGGTAGATGGCATGGCCGCCGGGCGGCTGCACGATCGGCACGCCTTCGGCTGCGATGTGGTCGCCGAGGTAGGCGGTCGAGGCGATGCGGTAGCGGAGGTAGTCCTCCTCGAGGGCTTCCTGGATACCGACGGCGATGGCTTCGAGGTCGCGGCCGGCGAGTCCGCCGTAAGTGGGATAGCCCTCGGTGAGGATGAGCAGGTCTTTTTCCTGCTGGGCGAGCTTGTCGTTGTTGGTGCAGAGGAAGCCGCCGATGTTGGCCATGCCGTCTTTCTTGGCGGACATGGTGCAGCCATCGCCGTAGGCAAACATTTCCTGGGCGATCTGTTTCGGCGTCTTGTGGGCATAGCCGGGCTCGCGGAGCTTGATGAACCATGCGTTTTCGGCGAAGCGGCAGGCGTCGAAGTACAGCGGCAGGCCATGTTTGCGGCAAACAGCGCTGACCTGGCGAACGTTCTCCATGGAGACGGGCTGGCCGCCTCCCGAATTATTTGTAACCGTGAGCATGACGATTGGAATGCGGTCGCGGCCCACGCGGGAGATGAGCGCTTCGAGCGCGGCGACATCCATGTTGCCTTTGAAAGGCGCGGCCAGGGAGGGCTGGCGGCCTTCGGCGGTGAGCAGGTCGACGGCTTCGGCGCCGGTGAACTCGATGTTGGCGCGGGTGGTATCGAAGTGGGTGTTATTGGGGACGACGGAGTCTTTGCGGCAACGCACGCCGAAGAGGATGCGCTCTGCGGCGCGCCCCTGGTGAGTGGGAATGACGTGCCTGAATCCGAAAATGTCCTGGATGGAGTCGCGGAAACGGATGAAGGAACGCGAGCCGGCGTAGCTCTCGTCGCCTTCCATGATGGCGGCCCACTGGTGCGTGGACATGGCGCCGGTACCGGAGTCGGTGAGGAGATCGATGAGGACGTCGTCGGCCGGCAGCAGAAACATGTTGTAGTGGGCGGCGGCGAGGAGTTGCTCGCGCTGCGCGCGGGTGGTCCAGCGAATCGGTTCGACGGACTTGATGCGGAAGGGCTCGATGATGGTCTTGGGCACAGGACAGGGTACAGGGAACGAGGGATTCGGGGATAGGCATAGCGGATCGGGGTTTCGGGAATGAGCGAGCGGCGCCGGACTCCATGCCCCAGGTGGCGCAGGCAATGAAAGTGTCCCGCGTGGAATGAGAAGATTGATTCTGGTATGCGCGTGACGATCAAGGGGCTGCGCCGTTGGGTTGCGGCGGCAGTAGTCCTGCTGCTGGCGGTGGTCGCCGGCTCGGTGATCTATGGACGTTATCGGTTCCGCCGGATCGAAAAGGATCTCCCGGCGCGGCTGGGGGCCAATATCCAGCAGACCGCGACGGGGTGGACGTGGTCGCAGTCGAGCGGCGGCCACACGTTGTTCACGATGAAAGCTTCGAAGGAATCGCAGCTGAAGTCGGGGCACGTGCTGCTGCACGACGTGGACATCACGCTGTACGGGCCGCCCGGCTCGGGGCGTCAGGACCGCATCTACGGCAGCGACTTCGAATACGACACGAACACGCAGATTGCGGTCAGCCAGGGCGGTGTGAATATCGAGCTGGCGGGAATGGGCGGTCCGCCGGGCACGGGGAACAGCGCGGACAGCAACACCATTCGCGTGAGGACGAGCGGGCTGACCTTTGCGCAAAAGACCGGCCAGGCGGAGACGCAGCAGCCGGTAGAGTTTCAATTGCCGCGTGCGGCCGGCACGTCGGTCGGCGCGAACTACGATTCGAAGACGGGCGTTCTGGTGCTCGACAGTCAGGTGAAGATCACGACGAGCAGCAATGGGAAATCCGCACTGGTGCAGGCGGCGCACGCGATCATGCTGCGGAATTCGTTGCAAGCCTTTCTGACGGGCGCATCCTTCGAGTACGCGACCGAAGACGGCAACGCGGACGAAGCGACCGTGTATTTCCGCAAGGACGGGACGACGGAAAAGATCGACGCCCAGGGTCACGTGACCATGAAGACCGACACCGGGGCGACGGTCACCTCGGCTACCGCACAAATTCTGATGGACGCGAAGAGCCAGCCGACGCTGGCGGAGCTGAAGGGAGGCGTGACGTATGCATCGGAGCGTGGCAATGCCTCGATGCATGGAACGGCCAGCGAGGGAACGCTGCGCTTTGTGGCCGAACGGGGCGCAGATGGCAGGACGCAGACGGCGTTGCAGCATGCGGAATTCCGGCGCGACGTGAACTTCGCCGAGGCGATTGCGGGATTGGCCAAAGATCCGCGCGGGCATGCGGAGAAACAGGTGCAGGGGCAGAAGGTGGATGTAGACTTCGCGCCGCCGGGCGCTGGGGGGCAGATTGAGGCGCGGAAGGTCGTGGCCGTTGGCAATCCCATCGTGACCATGCGGCAGATGCCGTCGAAGGGACCGGCAAGCTTGACCCGCATCAGCGGCGACCAACTCGTGGCCATGCTGGATCCAGGAAACGTTTTGAAGACGCTCGACGGGACGGGGAATACGAAGGTCGACGATGAGTCGACGGATGGCTCGCGCGATACGAGCCAGGGGGATATCTTGCACGCGACCTTCAGCCAGCGGGCGGCTCCAGCGGCCGGAAGCGCGAACCGGCGAACCGGAAAGGCGCCGGCGAAAAACGCGCGCAGGAGAGCCTCTGTTGCGCCGGAACCCAGGATGGAGGCGACACTCGATACCGCGGTGCAGGACGGACACGTGATCGTGACGGAGACGCCGGCCGGGAAGCCAGGATCGACGGATCAGCCAGGCACGCCTCATCCCGGCCAGCGAGCCGAATCGGGGAGCCCAACACTGACAGGCTGGGCCAGCCACGCGGAATATCACGCAGGGAATCAGACCCTGCAGATGACCGGGAATCCGCGGATTCGCAACAATGATCCGGACGGCGAGACCATGCAGGTCGCGGCGAATCGCATCGATTACCACCGCGACACACAGGATGCCGAGGCCAGCGGCGACGTGCGGGCGACCTACACACAGGCCCAGAAACCGCAAAGCGGCGAAGCCGGCCGCAACCCGATCGGGATGGGCGGCAGCAACGCTCCCGTGGACGTGATTGCCGAGCGGGCAGCGATACACCATGCGAGCAACCGCACCGATTTCTACGGGACGGTGCCCAGCCCCGCGCGGATGTGGCAGGAAGCGGATTCGCTCGCGGCGCCCGCGATCGAAATCGATCGGCAGAAGAACGTGCTGAAGGCGTGGGGCGAAGGAACCGGCACTGCGCCGGTAGTGAGCGCGAATCTGACCTCGGCGATGGGCTCGCGGCACCAGCAGAGCGTGGCACGCGTTCGAAGCCAAACGCTCCTTTACTCCGACGCGTCGCGGCAGGCGGATTTCCGCGGGAACGTGAGCATGGAGCAGGGGGGCGATGTGATTCGCGCCGGCGATGCGCTGGTATTTCTCAAGCCAACGGCCGGAACGAAAGGCGGCGCAGCAAGTGCGGCGAGCGGCCCCGGCCCGACGGGGAAAAGTGGAACTTCCCAGATCGATCACGTGGTGGCAACCGAGCATGTGGTCTTCACCCAGCAAGGGCGCAAGGGAGAGGGAAACAAGCTGGTCTACACAGCCGACGACGGCCGATATTTGCTCACCGGGACGCCGGACGCTTTGCCGTGGCTGTGGGATTCTGTGCATGGAAGAACCACAGGCACTGCTTTGCTTTTCAATAGTCAGGATGATAGCGTCGAGGTGAGCGGGGGAAAGTCGAGCGCCGTGACGGATACGCGCGCTCCGAAGTAGACTGCGCGCGCATGCGGAAGCTGTACACGGATGGTATTTGCAAATCGTATAAAGGGCGCCAGGTGTTGCGCTCCGTCAGCGTGCAGGTGACCGAAGGGGAAGTGGTTGGGCTGCTGGGCCCGAATGGCGCCGGAAAAACGACCAGTTTTTACATGATCGTGGGACTGATTCAGCCCGACAGTGGACGTGTGTTGCTGGATGGCGAAGAGATTACGAATGTCCCGATGTATCTGCGTGCGCGGCAATATGGAATTAGTTACCTCCCGCAGGAGCCTTCAGTCTTCCGGAAGCTGACCGTGGAGGAGAACATCCTGGCCGTGCTGGAAGTGCAGCCGATTGCGCCGGAGATGCGGAAGGCCCGGGCCGAGAAACTGATCGAGCAGCTCAATTTGCGGCAGATTCGGAAGACCCGGGGGTATGCGCTGTCAGGCGGCGAACGGCGCAGAGTGGAGATAGCGCGGTGCTTGTGCATCCAGCCGAGTTTTATTTTGCTGGACGAGCCCTTTTCGGGAATCGACCCCATTGCGGTACTCGATCTGCAGGAAATTATTTTTGATTTGAAGGCAAGCGGGATCGGCGTTCTGATTACCGACCATAATGTGCGCGAGACGCTTTCCGTGACGGACCGTGCCTACATCATCAACGAAGGCCAGATATTCAGGCATGGAACTCCGGAGCAGCTGGGCAGCGATCCTGAAGTGCGCCGCGTGTACCTTGGAGAGAGCTTCTCGCTGGATTGACCAGAGCAGCCCGCCGGATTCCACCCGTGACTTGCTGCGGGCGGAAAAGCCGCTCAGCGGTTGCGGCGCGGATGTACACTTTGAGGCATCTGAAGGGATCGAGCAACGTTTAGCTTTGGATTATGGCACTCCTCCAGCCAAAACTGAGCCTGAAGGTCGCGCAGCGTCAGATTCTGACGCCCGGCCTGATGCAGATGGTCAGCGTGCTGGCGCTGAACAAGCTGGAGCTGAAGGAGATGATTCAGGCCGAGATTGCGGAAAATCCGGTCCTCGAAGAGATGGACGAGAACGTTCCGCTGCTCGACGATGTGGCGCGCGAAGAAGAAGAGCGAGACCGGCCTGTGGAGACACAGACGGCTGACCAGCCGAAAGAAAAAGACCCATTCGACGAGATCGATTTCGGAAGTTACTTCCAGGACTATCTGGATCCTGGATTTCGGTCGCCCAACAACTACGAGGAGATCGAAAAGCCCTCGATTGAGAATTTTTTGTCGGCGCCGGCTACGCTGAGCGATCATCTCTTCTGGCAACTGGGCGCGCTCAGTCTCTCGCCCGCGGTGCGCGAAGCGGCCGAGTACATCATCGGCAATCTGAATGAGGACGGCTACCTGACCGCGACGGACGAGGAGCTGCTGGCGGGGTATTTGCACGAGCAGCTGGCTTTGGACGAGGCCGCCGGGACCGAGGAAACACGCAATCTCCAAACCCGCATTGCGGACCTGCCGCCGGCCATGACGGAGCGCGCGCGGGGCCACCTGGCGACCGCGCTGGAGGTGGTGCGGCAACTGGATCCCATCGGAGTGGGAACCCGCGACCTGCGCGAGTGCCTGCTGCTCCAGGTGGAGGCGCAGAAAAAGGAATTTGACCTGATTTTCGCCCGCACAATCAAACAGAATGGGACCGTCGAGGCGCCTCCGGCGGAAGCCCCTGCGAATGGCGCCGGGTTCAGGAGCCATCACGGGACCAGCCCGTTGGCCGCGAAAGCGGATGAAGCGAAAACCGACGGCCTGAAGACGAACGGCGCCGCGCCCGACCAGGCGAAACGGCAGGAAATCTTTGAGCTGGCGAACAGAATTATCGATGCGCACATGCTGCTGCTGCAGAAGCGCGATCCCCGTGAGCTGTCGAAGGCGGTGGGCAAGAGCGTGGAGGAGACGCAGCGGGCGATTGACTTCATCCGCACGCTCGATCCGCGGCCTGGGCAACGCTACAACCGCAGCGAGGCGCGGCTCATTGAGCCGGATGTGGCCTTTGTGAAACGCGGCGAAGAGTGGGGGGTCCTGATGAACGAGGAAGACCTGCCGACGCTGCGGCTCAACCAGGGATACCGGCGGCTGCTGACCCAGGACGGCGCGGAAAAAGACGTCAAGGATTACGTGAAGGAGCGGTACCGTTCCGCGCTGCAGCTGATGCGCAACATCGAGCAGCGGAAGAACACCATTCTGCGGACCTGCGAGGCCATCGTCCGGCGGCAGGGAGAGTTCCTGGAAAAGGGCGTCGATGCACTGAAGCCGATGATGATCAAGGAAGTGGCTGAGGAGATCGGAGTGCATCCCTCGACGGTGAGCCGGGCGGTTTCGAGCAAATACGTGCACACGCCGCAGGGAGTGTTTGAACTGCGATTCTTCTTCTCCGAAGGTGTCAATGGCCCCGAAGGCGCGGGAACGCCTCTGATGCTTCTGAAACGCAAGGTGAAGAAGCTGATCGAGGATGAAGACCCGCGCAAGCCGCTGACCGACGATCAGATTGCCTTGCTGCTGCAGGGCCAGGGCATCGACGTGACGCGGCGCACAGTGGCAAAATACCGCGAAGACTTGCGAATTCCCAGCACGCATCAGCGGCGCGTTCGCGGCTGAGAGCGGCGGCCGCTTCCCGGCCGTCAATTCCGGAAAGGAGCTTTCCATGCAGGTTGAGTACACCGGAAGGCAGGTGACGGTGACGGCGGCGCTTCGCCGGATGGGGGACGAGGGAATCGAACGGATGGCGCGGATGCTGCCGAAGCTGGCGGATGCGCACATCGTGCTGACTTCTGAGAAATATCGCAAAACGGCCGATGTGACGCTGCGCTTGCGCGCCGGGAAGATAGTGGGGTTCGCGGAGTCGAACAACATGGAGACAGCGCTGCGCGAGGCTCTGAGCAAGGCGGAGACGCAGGCGATCCGGTGGCGCAAGCGGCTGCACGCGCTCAAACGGCAGCCGAAGGAAGAGAAGCTGCCCACGGAAGTGATGCCGGTGCGGGCGCGGCGCCCGAGCCGCACGCGGGCAGAATCGGACGAGCCGGAGGGCGCGGCACCGGCGGCGAAGACAAACGGAAAGCGGCCGGCGAAGGCGGTGCTGCCGGTGACGGTGCATACGTTTCCGGCGAAGCCGCCCATTGCGGAGCCGCACATTGTGCGGTCGGCGGACTCTGTGGCGCTCCGTCCCATGACCATCGAGGAAGCAGTGAAGGAAGCGGAGTTTCGCGACCGCGACGTTTTCGTGTTTCGCAACAACGAAGGCACCGTGTGCGTGCTGCATCGGAAGCGGGACGGGAAGATGGAGCTGATCGAGGCGCTGTAGGCGCCGGGGACAGGCTACGCGCGCTGGACCGACCGTTTGCTCTGTGGCAGGTGACGCCTTCGCGGCCGTCTTTGATCACATCACGGCCGCGAACCGGACCGTTCACGGCTCTCAGGTGATCACAGATGGCTGTGTCGGAAGTGCTCCCGATCCAATCATCTTGTGCCGAAGCGACCCTGAGTTGACTGCAGACGGCCACACGGATCATCGAAGAGATCTGTCCCGCAACTGATAGCCGGCGCGCAGCTTGCGCGATCTCGCCGCCAGGGCTCTCCCGCTAAGTCCTTCGATCTCAATCAACCCTGTTTTTAGCCCCAAAAGGCAGCTACAAATACTCGTTCATCATCCGCGCCCATGTCGGCCAGTCGTGGCTGTTCCACGAGTCCCAGATGTAGAGGTTGTGCGGCACTCCCTTTTCACCCATGATGCGGGCGAGGTTCTGGTTCTGGCCGAGGCACTGGTCGTCCCAGCCCGTGGCGAGGACGTAGTTGCCTCGGGCGTAGCGGTCGAAGTACCAGCCGTCGCTGAGCGAGGGCAGGAAGTGCGTGGGGAGATTGAAGTAGACGTCCTGGTCGTAATAACCCCAGAGGAAATTGGAGAGATCAAAGGCGCCGGACATGGAGAGAAACCCGGTGATGCGGTCCGGATGCCGGAGTGCGATGTTAACGGCGTGGTAGCCGCCGAAGCTGCATCCTAACGAAGCGACCTTTGGGTTTTGGTTCTTCATGCGAATGAGGGGCAGCACCTCTTCCATCACGTAGTTGTCGTACTGGACGTGGCGGGCGATGCGCCAGCGCGGCGGGACGTTGCGGTTGTACCAGCTTTCGGCGTCGACGGAATCGACGCAGAAGAGCTGAACCTCGCCATTGTCGATTTTGTGGGCGATGGCGGCGATCAAGCCGCGGTCTTCGAACTCGTAGAAGCGGCCCTGCGAGGTCGGGAAGACGATGAGGGGCAGGCCGGCGTGGCCGAAGACGAGCAGTTCCATGTCGCGGTCGAGACGCCCGGACCACCACTTGTGGTATTCGCGGTTCATAGAGGTGAGGTTACGGTATCGTAAAGCATCGGAATCGAGATGCGCGACGGCGGTAAGGGACGGAGGGCGGGAAAAACACACTTGGGAACTCAGATCGAGACAGGAATGCAGGCGCAGAGCATGCCCGTTCCCAGCGGATGGGAGCACGAGCGCGTGCGGCAGCATGCGGGCTTTCGCAGCCGGGTACTTCGAGCGAGCCGCAATGTCACGGTCTATGTGCCGCCTGGATACGAGGACGACGCGCAACGCGCGTATCCACTGCTCATCCTGCAGGACGGGCAGAACCTGTTCGATCCGGCGACCTCCTTCATCCCCGGACACACATGGCGCGTGGCGGAAACGGCGGATGAGGCGATCGCGGCCGGAGCGGTGGAACCGCTGATCATCGCCGGAATCGCCAACGGTGCAGAGCGGCGGTTGGCCGAGTACACGCCCAGCCGGGACTGGAAGATGGGCGGGGGCGAAGCCGGCAAATACGGGGAGATGCTGACGCGGGAATTGCTGCCCTTTCTCCGCTCGCAATACCGGCTGCTTGGCGGCGCGGAGAATACCGGACTGGGTGGTTCATCGCTGGGCGGCCTGGTCTCGCTGTGGCTGGGATTGCGGGAGCCGGAGACGTTTGGGAAGCTGGCGGTGCTGTCGCCGTCGGTCTGGTGGAATCACCGCTACATTGTTAGCTTTGTCAACGATCGCGCCCCCGAGCTGAAGCGGCGTCCGCGCATTTGGCTCGATGTCGGCGATGCGGAAGGACGGCGGACGATGGGAGACGCAGAACTGCTGGCGTCTCGCCTGAAGACGCATGGCTGGCGCGAAGAAGTGGATTTGCACTTTGAGCGGGTGGCGGGCGGAAGGCATGACGAAGACTCGTGGGCAGAGCGCGTGGGCCCCATGCTGCGCTTTCTGTTTCCGGCGGAGGGGCATTGACGGCCGAATCGCCGATGGAGCTGATCCGGATGCTGAATGAGACGGCAGCGGCTCTGGGGCAACTGGCGCGGGAGGTACGGAGAGCGGCCGCGCAGGCTACGGATGAGGAACTGCAGCGCCAGATGTTGGACAGCGCGGATGGCCTGGAACGCCGGGCAACGGATACGGCTGAGGCGACTGCGCGACTGCGGAGCCAATCAACTGAGCCGCCAGGGGGTTAGCCCGCGGTAACTCGTTCTGAACAAACCCGGTATACTGGATCTTGAGAAGATGTTCCCGAAGCGAGGCCCCGGAACCGGGGTCTTTTTGGTTTCCGGGCAACAGACGCGCCCATTTCGGGTTCCATCAAGGCGGGAGCCCTCTGCAACCTCCATGGGTAACCTACTCGATACCATCCACCACCCGGCTGATTTGAGGAAGTTGTCCGTCCCCCAACTGGAAACGTTGGCGCAGGAGATCCGCGAGCGCCTGATTGTCACCCTGTCGAAGACGGGAGGGCATTTGGGGCCGAATCTCGGCGTCGTCGAGCTGACGCTGGCGCTCCACTTTGTCTTCGATTCGCCGCGGGATAAGTTCGTCTTCGATGTCAGCCACCAGGCGTACGTGCACAAGATGCTGACCGGCCGCTGCGAGCGGCTGGATACCATCCGGCAGCCGGGCGGGCTGAACGGGTTCATGCTGCGGACCGAAAGCGAGCACGACTGCTACGGAGCGGGACACGCGGGAACCGCGCTCTCGGCCGCCCTCGGCATGGCGGTAGCACGCGATCTGGCCGGCAGGAAAGAACACGTGGTCGCGCTGGCAGGCGACGCAGCGTTCACCAACGGAATCTCCTACGAGGCGCTCAACAACATTGCCGATCAAACCAGGCGGCTGATCGTGGTCCTGAACGATAACGAGTGGTCGATCGACCGCAACGTGGGCGCGATTGCAAAATACCTGCACAAGATCGTGACGAATCAGCACGTGAGCCAGTTGCACGACAGCGCAGCCCGGCTGCTGGAGAAGTTCGGCGGCAGGGGCGCGTTGCAGGTGGTCAAACGCGCCGAAGAAGCGGCGAAAGGGATGCTGTGGCCGTCGTTCCTCTTTGAGGAATTCGGGCTGACGTATTACGGGCCGGTGGACGGGCACAACATCGGGCTGCTGATCGAGACGTTTAAATTCCTGAAGCAGCAGGACAGGCCGGTGCTGCTGCACGCGATCACCCAGAAGGGGCGCGGATTCCAGCCGGCACTGGACAAGCAGAAGAAGTTTCACGGGCTGGGGCCGTACGATCCGGAGACCGGCGACACGAAGACCGCCGGGCAAAAGACCTATTCGGAAGTGTTTGCCGAGTCGCTGGTGAAGCTGGCGAACGAGAACGACAAGGTCGTCGCGATTACCGCGGCGATGCCGAACGGAACGGCGCTTGACCTGTTCCGGCCGCACCACCCTAAAAAATATTTCGACGTGGGCATCGCGGAGGAGCATGCGGTGATTTTCGCCGCAGGAATGGCGACTCAGGGATTCAAGCCGTTCTGCGCAATCTACTCGACTTTCCTGCAGCGGGCCTTCGATCCCATCGTGCACGATGTGTGCCTGCAGAACCTGCCGGTGGTCTTCTGTATGGATCGCGCGGGGCTCAGCGGGGATGACGGCCCGACGCATCATGGTTTGTTCGACCTTGCGTATCTGCGCGGCGTGCCGAACATGGTGGTGATGGCGCCGACCGACGAGGACGAATTGGGGGACATGATGTACACCGCCATGCTGCATCCGGGGCCGAGCGCTATCCGGTATCCACGCGGGAATGGACCCGGCGCGAAGGTGAAGGCGCACCCCCAGGCGGTGCCGATCGGGCAGGCGGACGTACTGCGCGAGGGCGAAGAGTTCGCGATTTTGGGACTGGGCTCCCTGCTGCCGCTGGCGAAGCAACTCGGTCAGGAACTGGAGCGGCTGGGGTTTTCAGCGGCAGTGATCAATCCGAGATTTGCGAAGCCGCTGGACCGGGAGACGATCGTTCGCTATGCGTTACACGCTACGGCGGTCGTCACCTTTGAAGATCATGTGCTAATGGGCGGGTTCGGCAGCGCGGTGCTGGAGGCGCTGAACGAGGCCGGGCTTGAGACGCCGGTCATCCGCATCGGCTGGCCCGATCAGTTCATCGAGCACGGCAAGGTCGACGCGCTGCGCGCGCGCTATGGGATTAGCGTGGAGGCGGCACTGGGCAGGCTGGCGCCGTATCTCAGGCGGGGCGCGCCACGGCTGGTGGCGCGGTAACCACTCGAACTTCTGTGGCCTGCATCCCACGCAATGTGGGAAGATGCGAAGAAGCATCCCAGTGCATGACTGCTACACCGGCCACAGAAGACACGGAAACACGAACCATCCGGGCGCGCTCAGAGCATGATCGGTGGATCATTGCCATCGGCGCGTTTAAGCTGCTGCAGGCGGCTCTGTTTGTGCTGCTGGGAATCGGCGCTGTACGGCTGCTGCACAAGGACCTGGTCGAGGTCACGGAACACTTCATCTACGCGATGCGCTTCAATCCGGAAGGGCATCTGGTCAACCTGATTCTGGAGAAGGTGGCCATGATCGACCCGCACCGGCTGAAGCAGATCAGCGCAGCGATTTTTGGAATTGCGGCGCTCGATGCGATCGAGGGAACGGGACTGGTGCTGGAGAAGGCCTGGGCTGAGTTCGTGACGCTGATCCTGACGGCGTGCTTCCTGCCCTGGGAAATCGTTCTCCTGGTGCGGCACATCACGTGGATGAAGGTAGGGCTCACGCTCATCAATTTCGCTGTCGTGATCTATTTGTTGTCTTACGTCAGGATGCGAATGGCGGATCGGCGGGATCGCCACGCGGCGCGAGAGTGAAGCGGCTTTGCGCCCGGCCTGTGCAACCTTGTAACGTAAATTGAGACGATGCGGCGCGCCTGCGTGATCGGGTCGGGCCCCAACGGACTGGCGGCGGCCATTGTGCTGGCGCGCGCCGGGCTGGCCGTGGACGTGTACGAAGCGGAATCTGTGCCCGGCGGCGGCGTCCGCACTCTGGATCTGACGCTGCCCGGATTCCGCCACGACTTTGGCTCGGCGGTGTATCCCATGGGCGCGGGTTCGCCCTTCTTTGGAAGCTTGCCGCTGGCGAAGCACGGGCTGCAGTGGGTGCATGGCACAGCGCCGCTGGCGCATCCGCTGGACGACGGGACAGCGGTCACACTGGAACACAGCCTGACAGACCAGGAAACGGTGCTGGGTGAAGATGGCGCGGCCTGGCGCGACATCATGGAGCCCCTGGCACGGCACTGGAACGATTTTGTCATCGATGTGATGGGCCCCGTGACCCGTTTTCCGCGGCGGCCGCTGCTGATGGCCAACTTTGGCCGCTACGTCATGCAGGGGTCAATCGGGCTGGCGCGGCGGCACTTTCGCAAGGAGCGAACGCGGGCGCTGTTTGCGGGCCTCGCGGCTCATTCGTTTCTGGCGCTGGATGAACCGCTGAGCCCTGCGGTCGCTCTGGTGCTGGGCGCGGCCGCGCACGTGGTGGGCTGGCCTGTGCCGCGGGGCGGCGCGCGGGCGCTGACGGATGCGCTGGTCGGCGTCCTGCGCGAGGCGGGCGGCAATGTGCATCCCGGCAGGCGGATCGCCTCGCTCGACGAGTTGGAGGCCGAGGATGGTCCCGTCCTTTGCGATGTGACGCCGCGACAGTTGCTCGGCATTGCCGCAGAGCGGTTGCAGAAGACTTATCGCCAGGCGCTGGAGCGTTTCCGCTACGGGCCTGGCGCTTTCAAGATCGATTACGCGCTCTCGGCGCCGATTCCCTGGAAGGCGAGGGAGTGCACGCGGTCGATCACGGTGCATGTGGGCGGGAGCGCCGGGGAGATTGCGGAGTCAGAGGACGCCATGCGGCGCGGAGGGCTTTCGGAGCGGCCGTTTCTGATCGTGGTCCAGCCGACGCTGTTCGATCCGACGCGCGCGCCGGCCGGCAAGCACATCGCCTGGGTCTACTGCCACGTGCCGAATGGCTGCCCAGTGGACAGGACGGAGGCCATGGAGGCGCAACTGGAGCGATTTGCGCCGGGATTCAGGGACTGCGTGCTGGCGCGGCATGTCTCGCCGCCGCATCTGCTGGAGGAGATGGACGCAAACCTGGTGGGCGGCGATGTGATGGGCGGGGAACTGTCGCTGCGGCAACTGGTGATGCGGCCCGCGCTGGGCAACTACTACACCGGGACAAAGAATTTGTATTTGTGCTCGGCGTCGACGCCGCCTGGCGGCGGCGTGCACGGGATGTGCGGCTACCATGCGGCGACGATGGCGTTGCGGCGGATGTAGGGCAAGCAGAGGCCACGGATTAGGGTGCAGGGGTGAGCACGCGGCCGATCACGGTTCAGAAGCTGCGCCACCCTCCCAGCGCATACCAGAACGCAGAGTGACCACCACAGAGGACACGCAGAGCGCATTCCGCGAGCCGCGTCACGCGGATTTGCGGGTGGCCATCTGGGACACGGCGGCGATGGCGCGATCCGTGAGGCGCTGCTTCACCGAATCCATATCGAGCCAGGGATCGCGTTTCAGGCGCGACTTCCACTCCTCGTAATTGGCGACGGCGAATTGTTTCGGATCGATGCGCTTCAACTCAGTCCAGGGGACTGGCATGGCGACGCGGGCTCCGGCGCGGGCGCGTGGGGAAAACGGGGCGACGGCGGTGGCGCCGCGCTCGTTGCGCAGGTAATCGAGAAAGATGCGGCCCGTACGGGCCGATTTCGTCATTTTGGTGAGGTAGAGCTTCGGGTTGGCGTGCTCCATCATAAGGACGAAATGGTGAGCGAACTCCTTGAACTCGGGCCACTGACGCTCGGGCCGGACAGGCGCGACGACGTGGATGCCTTTGCCGCCGGTGGTTTTGACAAAGGTTTCGAGGCCGAGATTCTTCAACAGATCGCGCACCTCGATGGCACTGGCCACGAGGCGCTCCCATGGAAGCTCCGGGTCGGGATCGAGATCGATGATGAGGCGGTCGGGGGTTTCGAGTGCATCGTTGCGCGATCCCCAGGGATGAATTTCGAGAACGCCCATTTGCGCGAGGCCGACCAGTCCCTCAACCGTGGAGACGGTGAGGTACTGTTCCGTTGGGCCGCCCTTTTTCGACGGGACGGGCACGCTGTCGATGCCGGGCGGCGTTCCCATGCCGGTGTGCTTTTGAAAAAAGCACGGCCGGGTACTTCCTTCGGGGCAGCGGACGATGCTCAGCGGACGCTGCGCGATATGGGGGAGGATGTGTTCGGCGACGGCCGCATAATATTCGGCGAGCTGCTGTTTGGTGAGGTGCGATTCCGCATCGAGAATCTTGTCGGGATGCGTGAGGCGGACTCCTGCGACTTCGGCATCACCGGCTTTTGAGGCGCCGGATGAGGGGTACACGGCGTGCGATCTTGCGGCGACGGCGGGCCGCGAAACATGCTTCGCCGATTTCGCGGTGCCTCGTTTTGACGTGGCTGGCACAGGTTCCTCCTCCCGCTTTCGCACCGATTTTGCCACGGGCGCGGCCTGCTCGCGGACGACCTCTTTGGGATCCTTGTCTTCGCGCAGACCGAGGAAGGCTGCCTGGCGGACGCTGCCGCCCGCGGTCCAGGTGGCGAAGCGGGCTTCGACGACCATCTCGGGCTTCGTCCAGACCGCATCCTTCTTCGCCTCGCGCGGCGGATCATGGAAGGGTGTTTTCGCCTGACGCAGCTTCTCCAGGCGGTCGCGCAGCAGCTTGTGGGTTTTGCGATTGAAACCTGTCCCGGTGCGTCCGGCGTAGATGAGGCGGCCCTCCTGGTAATATCCCAGGAGCAGAGAGCCGATGCCGTGCGCGCCGTTTGACAAGGGGGTGAACCCTCCGACGGCAAACTCCTGCTGGAGGACGCACTTCGATTTGACCCAGTCGCGGGAGCGTTTCGACTCGTACGGCGCCGTGGCGCGTTTCGAGACAACGCCTTCCGCGCCGAGCGAGCAGGCGCGACGGAACATTTCCGCGCCCTGCGAGCGGAGACGGCTGCTGTAGCGGAGAGTTCCTTGCCCGCCGGCTTGCGAACCATATTCCTGAAAGATGCCTTCGAGGATCGTCTTGCGGCGTTCAAGAGGGAGGCCGCGAAGATTGTGGCCGTCGAGGTGAAGAAGGTCGAAGCCGAAGTAGGTGAGAGGATGCTTTGCTCCTTCGTCGAAGGCGGCCTGGAGATCGGCAAAGCTGCTGGTCCCTTCCGCACTCAGGACGACCACTTCGCCGTCGAGGATGGCGGCGTGGACCGGGAGCTGCGCCGCGGCTTCGGCGATGGGGCGCATGCGATGGGTCCAGTCGAGGCCTTTTCGCGTCAACAGGCGCGCGCGGCGCTTTGCGCCTTCCCCGTCGATGTGGATCTGTATCCGGTAGCCGTCGAGTTTGAGCTCGTGCAGCCACCCGTCGCCTTCGGGCGGCTCCGAGACTGACACGGCGAGTTGCGGCGGGAGAAAACCAGGCATCTTCTCACGAGGCGCATCGCGGAGGTCGGAGTCGCGATCGGGAACTGACTGTGCGGAAGTGTCCGCCGTCGCCGGGACTCGCCGTCCAGGCGTAGACGCCTTCGGCGCGGCCGTCGACCTGGTGAGGCGGGAACGGTTCGGAGGGGTTTTGTTTGCTGGCTTCTCGGGGCGGTTCGAATTCCAGACGTGGTCTTCGGCAGCGGCGATTTCCTCGATGCTGCGGCCGGTGACGGCGCTGTTGGGCGCTTCGTCGGTGATGCACGGGTCTTCGGGGCTGCGGGCGTATGCGTCTTTCTCCTTGATGAGGAGCCAGTTGGGCTTGTCGCTGTGGCCAAAGCGGTCGCCATGCATCCGGACGAGGACCCAGGCGCCGTGGAGCTTTTTGCCGTTGAGGACGAACTTGAGGTTGCCCTTGCGCAGGCCCTCGTCCACGTCGACCAGCGGCTCCCAGCTGCCCTGATCCCAGACCATCACGGTACCGCCGCCGTATTGGCCCTTCGGGATGGTGCCTTCGAAGCCGCCGTATTCGATGGGGTGATCTTCGACTTCGACGGCCAGGCGTTTGTCCGCGGTGCTGTAGCTGGGGCCTTTGGTGACCGCCCAGCTCTTCAGGACGCCGCGCCAGCCGAGCCGGAAGTCGTAGTGCAGGCGGGTGGCGGCGTGCTTCTGGATGACGAAGGGGAGAGCCGTGGCGGCGGCTGGCTTGCTTTTTATCGCTGCGGAGCCGCTGGGCTCGGCGGTCATAGCGAAGTCGCGCATCGAGCGGTAGCGGGCGAGCTGGCGATCGACCTCGGTGGAGGGCGAGGTGCTGCGCGATTTGCGGGTCGTGGCGCGGCGGGGCGGCGACTTTACCGTGCGTTTGGCCATCAAAGAGATTGGAGTCGGCAACTCTGAGCTGGGGTGCCAGAAATTGCTCGGATTTCAGGTTGATTCGATTAGCCCAGTTGCAAGGCGCCGGTCATGCGCAGGTCATCCTCAAGGACGACGGAGACCCCCGGCTTGTCCTCCTGATACCGGACCTGGATGTGCCGGCCGTGGAGAGCATCGGCAAATTGTTCTGCCTGCTGCTTGCGCCGGAAATGGCGGGTGTACTTGCCGCTGTGATATTGAGATCGGGCGTAGTAGCGGTATTCGATGGTGACCAGGTAGCCCTGCTTGTGCTGGACCTTCGTGTGCTGGATTTCGCCGTCGGCGCTGGGCCACGCGGCGGCACGACGCTGGCGGAATTTCTGCCAGAGAGCCCCGCCTCCGGCTGCGCCGCCGAACAGGAGCGGCCAGAGATTGTGAAACATGCCGAGCAACGGAGAGAGCAGATGCCACCAATGAATATGCAAGCGAGTCTCCCCTCTGCGCCATGGTACGACGCCGGTGAAAAGCGGGCGACAAAACTGCCCCAAAAGCGTCATTGATAGAGGAAAAGGACACTGGACCATTCTGCGGTCAGGGGTTTACTGTAGTCAGTCGCTGTGTGCCCGGCTGGCCATCAAAAAGCGCCGATCCCATGGAACGCGCGAGGGGTTACAGCCGCGCGCAGCGAAAAAAAGGAGCCATTCCCATGTCTACGTTGTTACACCCGGACGTTGAAACCCAAAAAGATTTTCTCCCCCTCAATGGGACCGACCACGTGGAGTTTTACGTGGGCAATGCGCGGCAATCTGCCTACTTTTACCGCCTGGCCTTCGGCATGAAGCTGGTTGCCTATGCGGGACCGGAAACCGGCGTTCGCGATCGCGCCTCTTACGTGCTGGAACAGGGCAAGATTCGCTTTGTGCTGACCACGCCGCTGCGTCCGGACGGAGAGGTTGCCGAGCACGTGCGAATCCATGGCGATGGAGTGCGCGATGTGGCGCTTTGGGTGGATGATGCGCGCCAGGCGTGGAAGGAGACGACGAAACGGGGCGCGCGCAGCGTGAGGGAACCCTTTGAGCTGAAGGACGAACACGGCACGGTGCGCATTGCATCGATCGCGGCCTACGGGGATACGATCCACTCGTTTGTGGAACGGAGCAACTATCGGGGCCCTTTTTTGCCGGGATATCGCGCGGAGCCGGAAGACGCGCTGGCGCGGCCGACGGGGCTTCTGTACGTCGACCACATGGTCGGCAACGTGGGCTGGAACGAGATGAATCGGTGGGTCGACTTCTACGCGCAAATCATGGGTTTCTCGCTCTACCAGCACTTTGACGATAAGGACATTTCGACGGAGTATTCGGCGCTGATGTCCAAGGTGATGGCGAACGGGAACGGGCGCGTCAAGTTTCCGATCAATGAGCCGGCCGAGGGACGGAGGAAATCGCAGATTGAAGAATATCTGGAGTTCTACCATGGGCCGGGCGTGCAGCACATTGCGATGGCAACGAATGACATTCTGCAAACCGTGGCACAGTTGCAGGCGCAGGGCGTCAAGTTCCTGACCGTGCCGCACACGTATTACACCGAGCTGGAAGGACGCGTGGGCAAGATCGACGAGCCGCTGGAGGAACTGGAGAAGCTGGGCGTGCTGGTCGATCGGGACGATGAAGGCTATATGCTGCAGATCTTCACCAAGCCGGTGGAGGATCGGCCCACGCTGTTCTACGAGATTATCCAGCGCAAAGGGAGCCGCAGCTTTGGCAAGGGGAACTTCAGGGCGCTGTTCGAGGCGATCGAGCGGGAGCAGGCGCTGCGGGGAAATCTGTAGGGCACCGATCAGGGAACGGCGGCGAACAGCCGGGGACGCAACTGCGACCCCGGTTAACGGCGGGGGCGGCTGGCGATGAACAGCTGCCCCTGGTTGTCATGGGAACGTGATTCGCGGACGAGATGGGCGAGCGTCCAGATAAGAAAGCCGATCCCGAAGGTCACAACGACCGCCAATCCATCGAGGCCCAGCTGATCCAGGTGAATGACCATTGCAAACTCCCTCTTTGGGCATTTCAGAGGAGTGGCTGCAAGGGCCGTACAAGGGAGAAATAAAGGTTTTGTCAGGAGCCTGGTCTCAATCGGCAATCATCAGTTCGCCGGGCAGAATGGGGCGCGTGCGCGGCAGGACGCCGAACCCGGCGAGCGAGCCCATGACCATGAAGATTGCGCAGTAGACCGCGAGCTTGAGCACGTCCGTCGCGTGGTTCTTCGGCAGCGCCTTCCAGAGAACGAGCAGGATGATTTGCGCCGCAGTGACGGACCACACGGCCCCGTAGAAGTAGCGGCGCTCCCAGCCTTCGCCCTGGGTAGAGCGGCGGACGCGTGGCAGCACACCGAACAGGCCGAGCGCGAGAACGATCACGAGGAGCGGCGTGTATCCGTGCCAGTAGATTTGCTTCAGACGCCACTGGCCGCTGACGACGGCCCAGCCAAGCCCGGCAAGGTTGAGCAGGGCGAAGTTGAGCAGCGCGTTCCAGGCAAAGGTATAGCAGATGCGCCGGTAGAGGGGATTGGGGCGATCCTCATCGAAGCGGAGGATGTAGGGCGCAGGTTCGGAGCCGGGGAGCTGGCCAAACAGCAGCGCCGTTCCTGTCCCGACGAGCACGCAAACGAGCCAGATCCAGTTGCGCGGGCTGCCGCCGTGCGCGAAAAGATCGAAGGTGAGCGGCCCGGGGGCGAGGAAAAATACCCAGATCCAAATAGGCCAGTGGGCGGCGCGGTAGCGACGCGTGTTGCGGGTGCGCATCCTGCGCTGATGGGCGTATTCGACGCGAACCGGGAGCGGCATGGTCGTGGCTACGATTGATGCGCGGAGACGGCTTCCCGCGAGAGCGGGGTAAAGGCGATTGCGAGGGTATTGCCTTCAAGGGCGACGCGGACATCTTCGAGCGAGCGGACCACCCAATCGGCGTCGCTCAGGCTCGAGAGCGAGTGCGAGAAGAGCGTGGCGAGGACCTGGCATCCCGCAGCACGACCGGCCTGCGCGCCGGAGGCGGAATCTTCGATCACGAGGCAGTCAACGGGGGCGAGGCCAAGGATTTCCGCACCTTGGCGGTAGGGCTCGGGATGGGGCTTGCCGTGGGAGACCATGTCGGCCGAGACGATGCGTGCGGGAACGGGGATGCCGGCGTGTGCCATGCGGCTGCGCGCGAGACGATCGGTGGCTGAGGTGACCACGGTCCAGAATTTTTCTGGCAGGGTTTCGAGGATTGCGCGCACGCCGTGCAGCATCTGGACGCCGATGTTATCGTTCATTTCCATCCGCTCGAGCCACTCCAGTTCTTCCTGAGCATCGAGGTCGGGTCGCAGGAGGCGAACGGTCTCGACGGCGCGGCGGCCGTGGGCAAGGCCGACGGCGTGCGCGGGATCGACACCGCGAGCCGCCGACCATTTTCCCCAGCTCCGCTCAACCGAGCCGATGGAGCTGATGAGGACGCCGTCCATATCGAACAAAATGCCGCGAGCACGCAGAGTTATGGGGGACGGTGCGGGAGAACTGCCCATAGCTTGAGGGTAGCAGCAGACAAGGGCCCTGTTGACACGCCGCTGAGGCTGGCCCTACGCTGAAAGAGATGACCCCAGTCTTCCCCATGGCCATGTGCCGCTGCTGTTGTGCTCGCTTTGCGCGGGTGATGGTCTGAGGGGAAAGCACGGAATTCGAGAGTTACCCTGAACCCACCCGCAGCAAAAGCCGGGTGGGTTTTGATTTTGGATAAGCCCGCAAACAACATTGAGCGTGGGCGCGGTCCCACGGGAAAGAGGAACTATGAGTCTCCGCATCAACGATATCGCGCCGGATTTTACGGCCGAAACAACACAGGGCGCGATCCACTTTCACGAGTGGATTGGCGACAACTGGGCAGTCCTCTTCTCGCACCCCAAGGACTTCACGCCTGTTTGCACGACGGAACTGGGCGCGGTGGCCGGGCTGGAGAAAGAGTTCGCGAAGCGCGGCGCGAAGGTGATCGGGCTGAGTGTCGATCCAGTGGCGAGCCATCACAAGTGGGAGCCGGATATCCACGAGGTGACCGGCCACAAGGTGGGCTACCCCATGATCGGCGACCCGGAATTGAAGATCGCGAAGCTCTACGACATGCTGCCGGCCGAGGAGGGGAACTCGAGCGAGGGGCGCACGCCGGCGCAGAACGCCTGCGTGCGGACCGTTTTCGTGATCGGGCCGGATAAGCGGATCAAGCTGACGCTTTCGTATCCGATGTCGACGGGCCGGAATTTTGACGAGATCCTGCGGGTGCTCGATTCGATCCAGCTCACGTCGAAGCATAAAGTCTCGACGCCGGCGAACTGGAAGCAGGGCGAGGACGTGATCATCGGCGGCGCCGTCTCGAACGAGGAAGCAGATAAGCTTTTTCCTGGATACAAGACGGTGAAGCCGTACCTGCGGACGGCGGCACAGCCGAAGTAGGATGGAATAGATCGTGCGGATTGCCCCGGTCGTTGTCAGCGGACCACCGATTGGGGCAGGTTCGGCGCGCTCTCTGCGCGGCGAACAACGAGCACCGGTGGCGAAGTGGCTAACGCGCTGGTCTGCAAAACCAGTATTCGCGGGTTCAATTCCCGCCCGGTGCTCCAATTATATCAATAACTTGTGCTATTATGAAGAGCATGGACAACACCACTAAACACCACTGAGTGGTGTTGTTCCCTCTTCCGGAGAGGTGAATACGATGCTCGGCACAAGATCACAGCGGTATCAGAACGGCTCAATTCGGCGTGTGAAGAGAGCCAAGGGGTTTGCCTGGGAGTTCCGCTACTACGCTCGCGAGGATGACAAGCGGGTGCCCAGAGTCCAGACGCTCAGCGCTGCCAAGTTCAAGACTGAACGAGACGTGAGACAGCATCTCGAAGGCTTCATTCTGAAGCTGAATGAGCAGACCGAATACGCACAATCGGCCGGTGTGACATTCAATGCTCTTCTGGATCGGTACATGAAGGAAGAGATGTCTACCCGCCGAGCGACGATCGGTTCCTACACCTCGATCATCAATCAGCACCTCCGACCCCGGT
>DATDHZ010000008.1:0-91220 GCA_036521315.1 Acidobacteriaceae bacterium | reverse complement strand
TCACGGGCACCGTCAAAGAGCACGGCAAGATCAAGGGGACTTACGAGCTCGACGCCACCGCGCTCGAGGTAATCGCCGCTCCTGCGCGCGAATACCCGATCACGCCGAAGGAGCACGGCACCGATTTCCTGATGGAGCACCGGCATCTGTGGGTGCGCACCCCGCGCCAGGCCGCGATTCTGCGCATCCGCGCCGAGATCATCAAGGCAGCCCGCGACTTCCTCGACGACAACGGCTTCATCCTCACCGATCCGCCGATTCTCACGCCGGCCGCGTGCGAAGGCACCAGCACGCTTTTTCCCGTGCAGTATTTCGGCGACGAAGCTTACCTCACGCAGAGCGGCCAGCTCTACATCGAGAGCACCGCGCTCGCTCTCGGCAAGGTCTATTCCTTCGGTCCGACGTTCCGCGCTGAGAAGTCGAAGACGCGCCGTCACCTCACGGAATTCTGGATGGTCGAGCCGGAGTGGGCCTTCGCAAATCTCGACGACCTGATGGGCCTGGCGGAGAACTTCATCAGCTTCATTGTCGATCGCGTCCTCACGCGCCGCGCTGCGGAAGTGAAGACGATCGGGCGCGACGTGACGAAGCTGGAGACGATCAAGCCGCCGTTCCCGCGTCTGCGTTACGACGAAGCCGCGGCCATGCTGAACGATGCCCACGCCAAAGGCCTCCTCGAGCAGCCCTTCGAATACGGCAACGACTTCGGATCTCCGGACGAGACATATATTTCCTCGCAGTTTGACCGGCCGGTCATGGTGCATCGCTATCCTGCGGCGGTGAAGGCGTTCTACATGGAGCCCGACCCGCAGGAGCCGAAGTACGCTCTTTGTGTCGATGTGCTGGCGCCCGAAGGCTATGGCGAGATCATTGGCGGCTCGCAGCGCATCGCTTCGTACGAACTGCTGAAGAAGCGCATCGAGGAGCACCAGTTGCCAATCGATGCATTCCAGTGGTATCTCGATTTGCGGCGCTATGGATCGGTTCCGCACTCCGGATTCGGGATGGGCATCGAGCGCGCGGTGGCCTGGATTTGCGGGCTCGACCACGTGCGCGAAACCATTCCTTTCGCGAGAACGCTGAACCGCATCTATCCTTGATTCCGAATTTCACAGCGCCAGCGCGTGATCCTATGCCGAAAGCCATCGAATTTCCTGCACGTCCGGCCAGCGCGCCGGGACTCTACCTTGGTGTCCAGGCGCTTCCGCCGCGCAAAATCAAGGTCATCGGCGTCCCCCTCGATCTTGGCGCATCGCGGCGCGGTGTCGACATGGGCCCATCCGCCGTCCGCGTCGCCGGCCTCGAGGCGCGCCTCGAATCCCTCGGCCACCAGGTCCGCGATGGCGGGAACATCAGCGTTGCCGTGGCAGAAACGAAATCCGCCGGCGATCAGCACGCGCGTTACCTGAAGGAAATCACCGAAACCTGCTCGCGCACGGCCGAGATGGTGGAAAAAGCGTTGAAGGAAGGCATGACGCCGGTGATTCTCGGCGGCGATCATTCTGTCGCGGCCGGCAGCGTCTCCGGGGTGGCGAAGTTTTATCGCGAACAGAACCAGAGCATCGGCCTCATCTGGATGGACGCCCACGCCGACATCAACACGCCGGCCACCTCGCCCAGCGGCAACGTGCACGGCATGCCGCTGGCCGCGCTGCTCGGGCTGGGGCCCGATCCGCTGACGAACCTGCTTGGCTTCGCGCCGAAGGTGCAGCCCGACAACGTCGTCCTCGTCGGCGTGCGCGACATCGACGCGACGGAGAAAGAAAACATCAAGCGCGCCGGCATCACCGAGGTCTACACCATGCGCGACATCGACGAGCGCGGCATGCGCACGGTGATGGAAGAGGCGCTGCGGGCTGCCGGACGCGGCACCGCCGGCTACCACGTCTCGCTCGACATGGACTGGATCGATCCCGAGGACGCGCCCGGCGTCGGCACGCCCGTCCGTGGCGGGGCCACCTACCGCGAGGCGCACCTGGCCATGGAGATCATCGCCGACCACGGGCGCATGCTCTCGCTTGAAGTCGTTGAGGTGAACCCGGTGATCGATGAGCACAACCGCACCGCGGCTCTGGCCGTCGAACTCATCTCATCGGCGTTCGGGAAAAAGATTCTGTAACCGCCGCTTTTACAATTTGCAGACGGCAACAGCGTGGTTGCTGTACGGGCATGCCAGTCCGGGCACGCCGCTGCCCTGCACCACGATCCAGTCCACGCCGAACTCCTGCCGCAGCCGCTCGAAGTCCTGCCGCTGGAATTGCTTCCATCCCAGCGCCGCCTGCGTCTGCTGCTGCCACAGCGGCGCGAGTTCCGGAACCTGCGTCGCCACCGACGAATCCTTCACCCAGTCCGCGAGCTCGCTGCGTTCGGCCAGCGAGCGAAAGCTGTAGAAGTTCTCCTCCGGCAGTTCCATGTAGTGGGGATCGAGCCCGAAGTACGCATCCGTCGGCGTGTTCGCGCGTACCCAGGCAAATGCTTCGAGCCATGGATTGCGCGACGCGCGGCCCGGCAGCTCCACATGTTCGGTTCCGGGAAACAGAGAGCGCTGCGCGAGGTACATGCCGCATACCAGCGGCAGAAATAGAACTGCCCATCGCCAGGGATGGGCCCGCAGGAGTTTTTCGCCGAGCAATCCTCCGCCCAGCAGCGCCATGATCAGGTAGACCAGGTGCAGAAACCGCATCGGCTGCATCGGCACAAGGCGAACGAGCGCGGGCGTCAGCATGATGACGCAGGCAACGATCAGCTGGAAGACCGCGAAAACAGCCGCGCATCCCGCCAGCCACGCCATCACGGGCCGGTCCGCTCGCCGCGCATAGCGGGCCATCGCCCACAGAATGAAGATGGGTGCGAGGGCGCCCAGCCACTCGTACCACGTCCATCGCCCCAGAAAGCAGTAGTCGTGCGTGGCCAGGGCCACTCGCCATGCGGGCGACGGCTTCTCAAAGATCCACGCCGGAACGAGGACCGCGGCCATCGCGGCGGCGCGCGCCTGCGTTGCACCGGCTGAGCCGCGCCGCTCCGCAAACCACAGGATCGCGCAATACGACACGCCGAAGGCCCCCATGATGGGGTGCATCACCACGGACCCCACCAGCAGGATCGAGGCCCAGGCCCAGCGCCGTTCGAGCACTGCGACAATCGCCGCCAGAATCAGCCCCGTTGCAATCGCCCGCGGATGCAAGTACTGGTCGAAAATGTAGAGCGCGGTTCCCGCCACCGGCAGCGCAAACAGTGCGCCCACCAGCGCCACCCCGACCCATCGTCCCGCCGCTGAAGGGAAGCACCACTTTGCGATGCGCCAGCAGCCCCAAAGCAGAAACAGCGCGGCCAGAAATTGCCCGATCAGTTCCGAAACCGGCACGGGGATGTGCGTGACGCGCACCCACTCCGCCATCATCTTGTCGAAGACGCTGGCCTGCATTTGCAGCGTGAACAGCTGAGAATCGTGCGGGTAGAGCGCAGGGTCGAGGCGCCGCTGGATGGCGGAGAGATAGACTGCATCGTCTTCCACGCCCGGGTGATATCCTTCGACCAGCAACGCGCCCAAAGAAACCAGCAGGAGCAGGCAAAGGTTCTTCCATTGGTTGGGCACTCTCAAAGCGTGTCCATGTATCCCAAGGTCCGCATGCAACAGCGCAATCAGCCTCTCCTGTCCATGGCTCGCGGCCGTACGCAGGCTGCCTCGTCCGCGCCCGTTTTGGCGCTCATCGTCCCCACGCTGCGCGAAGCCGGCAACATTCGGCCGCTGCTGGCGCGGATTCGCGCCGCCCTCGATCCGTGTGACATTGCGTATGAAGTGATTGTAGTGGACGACGACAGCCGCGACGGCATCGACGCCATTGTGGCCGCGCTGGCGCGCGAAGACCCGCGCATCCGCCTCGTCATGCGCAAAGGCGAGCAGGGGCTGGCGGGAGCCGTGCTGCGCGGCTGGGCGGAAACCGATGCGCCGCTGCTGGGCGTGATGGATGCCGATCTGCAGCATCCGCCGGAACTGCTGCCGCCGTTATGGGCTGCGCTCGATGCAGGCGCCGATCTCGTCGTCGGCAGCCGCTATGCCAGCGGCGGGAGCCTGCAGGGCTGGAAGCCTTCGCGACATCTCATCTCGCGCCTGGCGGTATGGATGACGCTGCCCGTGCAGCGCAGCGGCCTGCGCGCGCGCGATCCCATGTCGGGATTTTTCCTTGTGCGCCGCTCGTGCATCGACGGGATCACTCTGCAGAAATTCGGCTTCAAAATCCTGCTTGAGATTCTTGCTCGCGGAGCGATCGGTTCGGTCGTCGAGGTGCCTTTCACCTTTGGCCGCCGCTACGCGGGCCGAAGCAAAGCTAATTTGCGCGTGGCCATCGACTACCTGATTCTGCTGGTGCGGCTTTATCTGCAAAAGGGGCGAACTCCCTCAGCCTCGCAGCAAGCCGCGGCACGCGCCGCGCTCGAGAAGACGCAGGAAGCCGTCCGCAGCTAAGCATCGCGGGAAAGCTTGCGATACCCTGCGTAAAGAGGGTGTTTTCGCAATGCCGCAGGCTTCTGATTCCATTTCTGCTTCCGCCACGCCTCCCTATCCATCCGTCGATCCGCAGAACCTGAAGACCTGGGTCGAAGACCGCCTGCGCCGCCACGAAGAAGCGATCGCCCGCGTCACGGCGCAGCATCCGCGCACCCTCGAGGCCACGCTGCGCGCCTATGACGATGCCGTCGCCGAACTGAGCGTGGCCGGCACGCAGACGGGCCTGATGCACAGCGTGTATCCGCAGAAGGAAGTGCGGGATGCGGCCGAGGAATTGCTGCAAAGGATCTCCCAGGCCGGCGTCGAGCTTTCCCTCAATCGCGACGTCTATCAGGCGCTGGCGGCCATCGATGCAACGGACGCCGACGCCGCAACCAGGCATTATCTCGATCGCACCTTGCTGCAATACCGGCTGGCCGGCGTCGACAAGGACGACGCCACGCGGGCCCGGATCAAAGAGCTGCAGGACAAAGCCACACTCCTCGGCCTCGGTTTTGGACGCAATGTGCAAGAGGGCGGCAACACCGTCACGGTCGAAGATCCGGTCCAGCTGGACGGCCTGCCGCCGGATTATCGCGAGGCCCACAAGCCTGGAGAAAATGGCAGGATCGTGCTGACCACGGATTTTCCCGACTACGCGCCGGTGATGACCTTCGCCCGCTCCGCCGATCTGCGGCGCCGCATGTTTCTCGCGTACAACACGAGAGCGTTTCCGGCGAACCGCCAGATCCTGCTCGACCTCCTGGCGATCCGGCAGGAGATGGCCACGCTTCTCGGCTTTGCGCACTGGGCCGACCTCGCAACCGCCGACCAGATGATGGAGTCGGCGGCGAACATGCGCGCCTTTCTCGACGATCTGGATCAGGCCAGCAAAGCGGGCGCGGAGAAGGAGCACGCCATGGTCCTCGACTTTGCGCGTTCCCAGCAGCCGGACCTCGAGCAGATCGACGCCGCCAGCCGCGGCTATTGGCTTGAGCAGTACCGGCGCGCCGCCTTCGCCTTCGACTCGCAGTCGGTGCGGCCGTATTTCCCCTACGACCGCGTGGAAGCGGGTGTGCTGGCGACGGCAGCGAAGCTCTTCCAGGTGGAGTTCCGCCGCATCAGGAATCCTGAGGTTTGGAACCAGGCGGTGAGCGCCTGGGAAGTGTGGGACAGGACGGAGCTAGCCGGCCGTTTCTATCTCGACATGCACCCGCGCGAGGGCAAGGACAAATGGTTCTCCGCGCATCCACTGGTGCCCGGCATTGCGGGACGCCAGTTGCCGGAGGCGGCGCTGATCTGCAATTTCCCTGAGCCGAAAGGCGGGAATCCGGCGCTCATGCAGTACTCCGACGTGGTGACGTTCTTCCACGAATTCGGCCATCTGATGCACGCGCTGCTGGGCGGACGCCAGGCATGGGCGGGTGTCAGCGGCATCGCCACGGAAGGCGATTTTGTCGAGGTGCCGTCGCAGATGCTCGAGGAATTTTTCCGCGACGCGCGGCTGCTGGCCACCTTCGCCCACCACTACGAAACCGGCGAGCCGATTCCCGCCGAGCTGGTGCAGCGCATGAACCGGGCCGGGGCTTTCGGCCGCGCCGATTGGGTGCGTACGCAGCTGTACTACACCACCTGTGCGCTCGAAACGCATGCGACCGATCCCGCGTCCATCGATCCCGATGAGCTCTTTCGCAAGCTGTACACGCGCTTCCTGCCGTATACGTGGATCGAGGGCAACCGCATGTACGCCAGCTTCACGCACCTGGTTGGCTACTCATCGAACTACTACACCTATCTCTACGACAAGGTGATCGCCCTCGATTTCTTCAGCCAGTTCCCGCGCAACGCTCTGCTCGATTCGCCCGTGGCGATGAAATATCGCCGCGCCGTGCTCGATCCGGGCGGGTCGATGCCGGGGAAGGAAATCGTGCACCAGTTCCTCAGCCGCAGCCAGTCCAGCGAAGCTTTTACGCAATGGATGGGCGAGGAATTCCAGCAGATGAGCGCGGCCTACTCCTAACCGCGGGGTGTAGGTTGGAGGGAACAGGTTCCTGACGATGAGACCACGCTTCCCCTGGGTGCAGTTCCTCTTCCTTTGCCTGCTCGGATGTGCGCACGCGCAGCTTCCGCCCGTCATCGCCGTCGATCACGGGCCGAACGGCGCGGCGCAGCAGAACAAGCACTACGTCGTGCTCGTTTCGCTCGACGGTTTCCGCTACGACTACGCGAAGAAGTACGGCGCCACGCATCTGCTGGCCATGGCGGCGCAGGGCGCCAGCGCGCCCGACGGCATGATTCCCGCCTATCCGTCGCTCACGTTTCCGAATCACTACACGCTGGTCACCGGGCTTTATCCCGAGCATCACGGCATCGTAGCCAATTCCTTCTACGATCCGGCGCGAAAAGAGCGCTATTCCTTCAGCGACCCAAAGACCAACACCGATGGCTCCTGGTACGGCGGCACGCCGCTCTGGTCGCTCGCGGAAAAGCAGGGCATGCGCAGCGCCTGCTTTTTCTGGCCGGGCTCCGAGGCCGAAATCGCGGGCGAACGCCCCAGCTTCTATCTGCACTACACGAATAACTACCCTGACGAGCAGCGCATCGATCAGGTGATCGCGTGGCTCAAGCTGCCGCCCGAGCAGCGTCCGCATTTCATCACGCTCTATTACCCCAACGTGGACCATGCCGGGCACGAGTTCGGGCCGGACAGCCCGCAAACCGCCGCGGCGGTGAAGCATGTGGATGAGTTGATGGGGCTGCTCGAAAAAGATCTCGACGCGCTGCACCTGCCCATCGATCTGATCATCGTTTCCGACCACGGCATGGAGAAGATCGACGGCGGCTGGATCGATCTCGACAAATTTGCGCCGCTCGATGGATTCACGACCGTCGGCCCGCTCCTTTATGCGCCGGACGAGGCAGCGGCCACCGCCGCCTACAACAAGCTCAAAGCTGCCGATGCTTCGTTCATCGTCTACCGGCGCGACCATATGCCCGCGCAACTGCACTTCAACAGCAGTCCTCGCGAGGGCGATCCGATCATCGTCGCGCAGGGACCCTACGCGATTCGCGCCCATGCGCCGCCGGCCGACCGCGAAGACCGCGCGCCCGAGGTGGGCAATCACGGCTTCGACCCGTTCCTCATGCCCGACATGAAGGCAGTTTTCTACGCCGAGGGGCCGGACATCCGCCGCGGCGTGAAGCTCAAGCCTTTTGAGAACGTGAATGTCGATCCGCTGATCGTGAAGATTCTCGGCCTCGACAGCCCGAAGGTCGACGGCAGCCTCAATGTGCTGTCCGGAATCCTGACGGAGCCTGCTGCGCGCTGACCCGCGGGTTAAGGCTGGATCGGCTCTGCGATATCGTTCCGCTGCGGCACATCGCCCGCACAGGTTCCCGAGGCACTGCTGTCTTCCGCGTCGTTCACGGTCAGAATGCAAATGCGCTGCTTTTGCGTGATGAGCTTGTTGGTCGCCGGATCTGTCAGTCCCGTGGAGACCATGCGGACAATCTGAAACCGTTCTCCCTGCCTGATGCCGGAGAGGCTTCCCTTGTTGATCAGCACGCTCCCATTCGCCATTCCTGCCACCAGAATGTCCCCGGCGGCCGGTGGCGGCGCCTGAGCCAGAGTGCTGGTCAATTTGTCAGCGAGTTCCGCGGTAAGCGTATCCGTCGCCCTGGTCCACAAATCGCTCCACGTTGCCTGCAGGCCCTCCCCGGTGGTCTTCACCACCGGCCACTTTTTGGTTTCCGACGCGACGGCATCCTGCTTAAAAGTGAAGGAGGGCTGAGCGAGAATCGCGCCCGTCTCCACATCGATCAGCCGTGCATTCACACCGGACTGCACCGTGGCGATGTCCTTGATGGATGCAGGGGAGCTTTCCAGGTGGTGGCTCT
This sequence comes from Acidobacteriaceae bacterium, assembly GCA_036521315.1. GTDB lineage: Bacteria > Acidobacteriota > Terriglobia > Terriglobales > Acidobacteriaceae > Palsa-343. The sequence goes on along the minus strand of DATDHZ010000008.1, from coordinate 82,837 downwards.
GCAGTCCATTCGTAACATTCACCAGCACAATTTGCGCTGCGCCCAGCAGTCTGCCGATGTGAGCAGCCGTCTCGGTGGAAGACCGGTCGCTGTTCTCAAAGTTCTGGGTCTTCAGCAGCAGGTTAATATCGGTCTGCGCAATCAACGTGATTCCGGGCGTGGCGGCCAGTTTCCCCGTCAGGCTGACCGTCAGACGATTTTCTCCAATTTTATAAATGGGCGCTTGCTGCTCCAGAGGGCCATTCCCGGCGATGACGGCGATGCGCCTGGCAGGTTGGGCGTGGAGAGATGCACAGAGACACAAAGCGAGCGCGCAAGATAATTTCCCTGAGCCCATGCGTCCTCCAGCGAGCCAACAAAGATGCGCCCGGTTTGGCGCATTCGTTGTTTTCGATTCCGGTACGGGGCATCTTCAAACAGCGAGTGATCCCTGTCAAGGGCCGGGTCAAAGGGCTTCCTCTCGCACAGGAGAGACTTCAGCCGTTGAAATTAACCTGGCTGGCCGGAATACAGCACGGCTCGCCCCGCAAAAACGTCTCCACCCCTTCATGGTCCGGCGACAGCACCGCAATGTCGGCGACCCGTCCCGCGGCCAGCGCTCCTACTTCGCCATCGAATCCTGTCATGCGCGCCGGATTGCGCGTCGCCAGCGCGACGGCCTCGCCCAAGTTCGCGCCGGTAAACGCCATGAAGTTGCGCACGCCGCGATCGAGCGTGAGCGTGCTGCCGGCCAGCGTATTCTCGCCGATCAGAACACGCCCCTTCTCCACGCGCACATCCAGCTCGCCCAGGCGGTACGGTCCGTCGGGCATGCCAGCCGCGGCCATCGCGTCGGTGACCAGGATGCCTCGCGCCTCGCCCTTTGCTTTCCACCACAGCTTCACCGCCACGGGATCGACATGCAGCCCGTCGCAGATAAGCTCGGCAAACAGCGCGTCGTTCGTCAGCACCTCGCCCAGCAGGCCGGAGCTTCGATGATCGAAGGCGCGCATCGCGTTGAAGGTGTGCGTCGCCGACACGGCTCCGGCGCGCACGCCACGTTGCGCCGCGGCCGCATCGGCATCGCTGTGGCCGAGGCTGATGCGCACGCCGAGCTTCGTGGCGTGCGCGATCGTCTCCTCGGCGCCCGGCAATTCCGGCGCGATGGTCATCAGGCGGATCTTGCCTTCCGCGGCCTGCCACAGGCGGTCGAAGAGCGCGACGGAGGGCGTCAGCAACTGGCTCTCGGCGTGGGCGCCCTTCTTGTGCGGCGAGAGAAATGGGCCCTCGAGATGAACGCCCCGCGGCCGCGCTCCGTCGATGGGCTGGTCCAGAAGCTTCGCGAGCCCGCTCAGCGAGCGCAGCAGGAAATCGAGTGGCGCGGTGACCGTCGTCGCCAGATAGGTGCCGATGCCGCGGGCAGCCAGAAAGCCGCCGATGCGGCGCAGCGCGGATTCGGTCGCTTCCATCACGTCGTGACCGCCGCTGCCGTGAATGTGTACGTCAAAAAGCGCGGGGATCAGCGTCGCGTCGGGAAAATCGACGTGCCGCCCCGGAGGCAACTCCGCACTAGCTCGCGACTGGATCGCGACGATCGTCCCGTCCTCGATAACGACGGCTGGTTTTTCCAGAGTTTCCGCAGGTGTGAGCAGGCGCCTGGCAGTCAGAACCGTTCGCATGGCACACACAGACTACAGCGGAAGCGCGCCCGCGCGTCGCGGGCCAGTCCATTCGCCGGCGCTCTTATTGTGGCGGAAGGTTCGAGTCGGGAGCGGGCACAGCCACACCCGGCGCCTTGTGGGCCTCGGGCGTAATGCGCGCGCGCCCCTTGCTGTTGCGGCGGCTGGAGTGCCCGCGGCTCGCGGTCCCGGCCGGTACAGGCGTCGATGCCGGCGCAGCTGGATGCATTGCCGATGCGGCGCCTACGCCAGTTCCCGGCATTTGCATCACAGGCGGCGGAACCGGCCCGGATTGGTTATGGCGGGAATGGCTCACCGAGCCGGCGACGATCCCGGCGCACAGAATGCCCGCGCAGGTGAATCCCAGCAGCGGCATCACCGGGCGCGGCAGGCGCCGCCACCATGCGGGCCCCGCGATCATTGGCTCGCCCTGCATGCGCGCGGCGGCCAGCCGGGTGAGTACGCGGCCTTCGAGTCCCGGCTCGGGCGTGGCCGTACCCAGCGCGCGGAGCGCGGCGTCAATCTCGCCGGCGTGCCGCGCGTCTGTGCCGGTATGGCGTTCCAGGGTCATCGTGGGATTCCTTCTTTTTCCAGCAGCACCGCCAGCTCTCGGCGGGCCCGGAAGATGCGCGAGCGCACCGACGATTCTGTCGTCTCCAGCGTGGCCGCGATCTCGGCCGTGGTGAGTTCCTGCACGGCGGAGAGCATCAGCGCTTCGCGTTCGCGGCGCGGCAGACGGTCCACCAGCGCGAGAATGCGCGCATGTTCCTGCGATGAGATCACGGCGGCATCGGCAGGACGATCCCCGGATGGGAGGGTGCGGGTGTGATCGGCCACATCTTCGTTTTCCGGGCGCGTCTTGGCGCGGCGCTTCTTGTCGAGCACGATGTTCCACACAATGCGGACCAGCCAGACGCGGTAGTCGCGAATTTCCCCCAGCCGGGATTCATGCTTCAGAACGCGGAGGAAAGTCTCCTGAACCGCGTCTTCCGCCTCGGCGGCATTGCGCGTCACCGAGAAGGCCACACGGTAAAGCGCCGTCGAATATTCCGCTACCAGCTGGGCGATCGTCTGGCTCGTATCCACAGTTCTCGCAAGAGCAGGCGACATCCAGCCGGCGAGCTGGCCTTCAAAGCAACTCATCCTGGCAATCCTCCAGCCGGAACCGGCGCCGGCGCAGGAAACTTCGTACGTCTGCTCTAATGACGGAGGATACCGCGTTTTCGCTCGGCGATTCGAAGGTTCCCGCAGGCGCCGAAAAGGCCCGCGACGCGAAGTGGGTTGCGGACGAGAGTGCCGAGGGAAGGGCACAGGCATCCAAAGCGCAGAGTCCCCATGCAACGGCAGCCCTGGTTTGAGATTCACGACAGTTCGCGGTTTCCGAAGAGCCTGCGCGATCGGGTGACGGAGGCGCTGGAGGCCGTCTGGAACGCGAACCAGACCTATCGTCCCATCGCCGGCCGGCTCCGCGCCGCTTTGCAGCAGGCGGGAACCCATTGCGTCGTCGATCTTTGCTCCGGCGGCGGCGGCCCATGGCCCAGCTTGTACCCCGAATTGGCCGACGGCGAGCCGCTGACGGTACGGCTCACCGACCGCTCTCCGAGCGACCTGCTGGCAGGCGGAGGCGCACACGGCCGCCTCGAGCCAGTTCCGGATTCTGTGGATGCCCGGGCGGTTCCCCCTTCTCTCCACGGCTTCCGCACCATCTTCTCTTCCTTCCACCATTTCAATCCCCCTGAGGCCAGGGCGATGCTCGAAGACGCTTTCCGCCAGCGGGAGGGCATCGCCATCTTCGAAGCGGCGCGCCGCGATGCGGCGACCATGGCCCTGCTGATCGGCGTGCCGGTTCTCGGCTGGCGGACGGCCGTCGCGGCTCGTCCCGTCCGCTGGAACCGCCTCTTCTGGACCTGCGTCGTTCCGGTGGTGCCCCTGGTGCTGTGGATCGATGGGATTCTGTCCTGTCTGAGGAGCTATTCGCTCGACGATATGCGCGAGCTGACCGAGGGTCTGGAAGCGGCTGACTACGCGTGGCAAATCGGGGAAGAAAAGAGCGGAAGGGTCGCGATCCGCTACCTCATCGGGACACCGCTGCGGGCGTGTTCCGCGAGCTCGGTGAGCAGCAGGCCGGCCAGTTCAGAACTCAGCGCAGCCCGCGCCGATGCGCCCCGTTGACCGCATCGATCAATTCACGCCGGCGCAATCGAATGCGGCGCTCAACTTGATATCCTGAAGAGGATATGTCTTCGAAGAAAGAACTCCTCTCCACGCCTATCCGCCACATCGACATCAAGCAGCACAATGTCGTCGCTCTGGTCGACGCCATGCAGTCGATGGCTTACACCTCCCGTGATCTCGCCCGGGCCGCTTCCATCTACGAGCGCATGCTGCGCGACCAGGATTGCGGCGTCATCCTTTGCCTCGCCGGCTCCCTGATCTCCGCCGGCCTCAAGCAGATTTTCGTCGACCTCATCCGCAACAACATGGTCGATGCCGTGGTTTCTACCGGCGCCAACATCGTCGACCAGGACTTCTTCGAAGCCCTCGGCTTCCAGCACTACATCGCAGACGACATCTACAAGTCCGGAACCCAGGATGGCGAGTTGCGCGAGTTGATGATCGACCGCATCTACGACACGCTCATCGACGAGGAAGAGCTGCGCCACTGCGATGAGACGACCGAGAAAGTTGCCGATTCGCTGGCGCCGCGCCCGCACAGCTCGCGCGAGTTCATCCGCGCCATGGGTGCCTGGCTGAAGCAGAACGGCAAGACGCCCGAAAAGGGCGGCGTCGATTCCATCGTCCTCTCGGCGTATCAAAAGGACGTTCCCATCTTCTGCCCCGCCTTCAGCGACTGTTCGGCTGGCTTCGGGCTGGTCGCCCACCAGCACAAGCGGCAGGACAAGCCAAAAGTCTCCATTGACTCTGCCAAGGATTTCTACGAGTTGACCCAGCTCAAGATCGCCACCCCCACCACCGGCCTGCTGATGATCGGCGGAGGCGTTCCCAAGAACTTCGCGCAGGACATCGTGGTCGCCGCCGACATTCTAGGCAACGAAGCCCCGATGCACAAGTACGCCATCCAGATCACGGTAGCCGATGTGCGCGATGGGGCATTGTCGTCGAGCACACTGAAGGAAGCCAGTTCGTGGGGCAAAGTCGACACGACCTTCGAGCAAATGGTGTATAGCGAAGCCACCCTGGCGCTGCCGCTGATCGCCGGCTACGCGTGGCATAAGCAGGCCCACGCCGCCCGCCGGGAGCGCCGCTGGAGCCGCATTCTGGAGCCGGTCACGGCCTAAAAACCGCCTCACGCCTCCACCAATTCACCCAGGTTGCGGAAAGGTTTGCATTCTTCCGCAACCCAGGTTACTCTCGCTTCCACTACGCAATCCCTCCCCCCGATTGCGCGCGCGCCTTCCTATGTCAGTCAGTCTGGAAATTGTCAGTTCCGCCATGGTTGCGGCTGCTGCGGGCCTCGTCGTCGTCCGCCGCGCGCTGCGCCGTACCCAGCGGATCCGGGCTGCGGCGCCCCCCAGGCCCTCCAATGTGATCCCTTTCGAACGCCGGGATTCGGTCACCCGAAACTCGGCCCGGCGCAGTGGCTGAACAGGCACCGCTGAACGTCCGCCCGTCTGATTTTGCTTCGTGATGGGTGTGCCCTTCCCCTATACTTTGGCGGGAACCCCGTATCGGAATCACCGGTAAGCAAACCGGGGGCGCCTTGCCACGGAATCGAGCTTGACCCGATTCACCCATTCCCGGAATATCACGCGGGCCTTCGTCATCGCCCTGGCCTGTTCGCTGGCCGGAGCCGTCGTGCTCGCGCGCTTCGGCAGCGATGTCCAGCAGGCCGATCCATGGCTTTTCTGGTTCGCGGCGTTCTGGACCATCTCGCAGGCGCTGCTCATCGCCACCGCCATTTCGAGCTTCCGCTCCGCCCTGCGCCAGACCCAGGCAGAACGGCAGTTGCAGCGCGTAGCCCGGCTGCACCGCAGCATCCTCGATTCCGCCGGGCCGGTCATGATCGCCTGCGATCTGACCGGGCGCATCAATCTCTTCAATCCCGCCGCCGAGCGCATGCTCGGCTACCGCGCAGCCGAAGTTGTGGGCAAGCTCACTGCCGCGGACCTGTTTCCGGAAAGCGAAATGCTCCGCGTGGGCGAGCAGCTCTCCGCGTCGATGCCTTCGTCCAAGTCGCAACCCGATGTGCCGCCCGAAACGGCTGACCCGCTGCTGCCCTATATCCGCTATGTGGCCAGCTTCCCCGCCAGCCGCGTGCGCGGGTTCGAGATGCGGTATAAGCGCCGCGACGGCAGCACCTTCCCCGCCATGGTTTATCTCTCCGCCGTGCGTTCCCTGGAGGGATCCATCGACGGGCTGGTCTCGGTTGCCGTCGATCTGAGCGCCACCCGGCGCGCCGAATATGCCCTGCGCGAGAGCGAGGAGCGCTACCGCGACCTCTTCGAGAACTCCGCCGAAATGATCGCAACCCTCAGCCCGCGCGGCCGCTATCTCTACGTGAACCCGGCCTGGCAGAACCTCTTCGGCATGGATTCGGCGCAGTTCGAGAGCCTGATCGGGTTCGAGTCGGCCTTCCCGCCGGAAGCGCAGGCCGAAGCCGCCGCCCTGTTCCACAAGGCGCTGCACGGGGTCCGCGTCGAGCGTCATCCCCTGCGGCTGCAAAATGCGGCCGGGGAAACGGTCGAGGTCGAAGCCAGCCTGAGCTGCCGTCGCGAAGAAACCGGTCCCGTCTCGGTGCGCTGCAACTTCCGCGACGTCACCCAGCAGAACCGCCGCGAGCGCCGCCTCCGGATTCAGCTGGTCGTGAGCCAGATTATTGGCGAAACTACCTCGGTGGACGAGGGGCTGACGCGCGTTCTGGAAGCGCTCTGCGGAACCTTCTCCGCGGATTTTGCCGCGCTGTGGACTGTGGACGAAACGCAGCATGCGATCCGCCCCCGCGTCACCTGGAACTCGCGCGGGCGGGCGAGCGACGACTTCCTGCGCGAAACCCAGTCCCAAACGTTTGCTCGCGGCGAGGGGCTGCCAGGATCGGTTTGGTCGCAGGGCAAGCCGGTCTGGGTCTCGGATGTCCGCCAGGAGAGCGGCTTCCTCCGCCGCGGCACCGCGCGCCTCAGCGGCTATGTCTCCGGCTGGGCTGTCCCCGTACGCGTCGGCAACCAGGTCATCGCCGTCATCGAGTGCTTCTCGCGGCAACTGATCCGCGAAGATCCCGACCTGCTGGCGACGGTCGAAACCGTCTGCGGCTCGGTCGGCCAGTTCATGGCCCGCGCCGGCCAGGAATCGCGCCTGCGCCAGATGGACCGCCAGCGCGCCTTCATCCTGAGCTCCGTCGCTGACGGCATCATTGGCGTTGACTCCTCCAATCGCATCGCCTTTGTGAATCCCGCGGCGGCGCGCCTGCTCGAGTTCTCCGAGGCCGATCTCGCCGGACGCGATGTCCACGACACGCTGCACCCGGCGTCGGTCGGCTGCGGAACCGGCTGCGCCACGCGCCGGGCCTTCCTCTCCGGAGAACGCGCTTCCGGCCAGGACGTTTACGTGCGCGCCAGCGGCCGCAGCTTCCCCGTCGAATTTGCCCTGATGCCGATGGTCGAAGAAGTGGAATCCGTCGGCAGCGTGCTCAGCTTCCGCGACATCAGCCAGCGTTATGCGCTCGACCACATGAAGGACGAGTTCATCTCCACGGTCAGCCACGAGCTGCGCACCCCGCTCACATCGATCCGCGGAGCCCTCGGACTGCTTTCCGCCGGCATGCTGGGCAAGGTCAGCGACAAGGCATCGACCCTGTTGCGCATCGCGATGTCCAACTCCGACCGGCTGGTGCGGCTCATCAACGACATCCTCGATCTCGAGCGTATGCAGTCCGGCCGGGCGCCGCTGGCCTTCCGCCAGATCGCTCTGGATGAGTTGGTGCGCCAGGCCATCGACGCCATGCAGCCCATGGCCGACAACGCCGAGATCGCCCTGCTTTGCGAGGCAACCTCGGCGAATGTAGAGGCGGATGCCGATCGCCTGCTTCAGGTCCTGACGAACCTGCTCAGTAACGCCATCAAGTTTTCGCCGGCCAAATCCATCGTTCGTGTGAGCATCATGCGCTCAGGGGATGGAGTTACCCTGAGTGTGATCGATCAGGGCCGGGGCATTCCCGCCGACAAGCTGGAAACCATCTTCGACCGGTTCCAGCAGGTGGACGCATCGGATTCGCGGCAAAAGGGCGGGACCGGTCTCGGCCTCGCCATCTGCCGCACCATCGTGCAGCAGCACGGCGGACGCATCTGGGCGGAGCAAAATGGCGGCCACGGCTCCATTTTCCGCGTCTTCCTGCCCGACCGCGCATCGCTCACCGCGCCTGCGGAAGAGTTTGCGCCTGGCCACGCATGGATGAACGGAGGCAACGATGCCGCGACGCGTTCTGATTATTGACGACGAAGACGATATCCGCGAAGTGGCCGCACTCAGCCTCGAAACCGTTGCCGGATGGGAGGTTGCCATGGCCGGATCGGGTGCTGCCGGCATTCTGAAGGCTCAGGAAATGCGCCCCGACGCCATCCTGCTCGACGTGATGATGCCGGTGATGGACGGGCCGACCACCTTCCGCGAACTGCGTGCCATTCCGGAAACGGCCAACATCCCTGTCATTCTGCTCACCGCGAAGGTGCAGGCCGCGGATCAGAAGCGGTTTTCCGACCTCGGGGTGGCGCGGGTGATGTTCAAGCCCTTCGACCCGCTGACCCTGGCCAAAGAGATCGCCGCCACGCTGGGATGGAAGGACGAATGAGCGATCCAGCTTCTTCCTCCGCTGCCGTGGCAGCTGCCGTTGCCGCACGCCTCGCCCAGTTGTGGGCAAAAAGCCGCCCCGTCATTCTGGAGCGCATGGACGTCCTGCACACATCGCACGCGGCGCTCATCGCCAATCCCGATGATGTCGACGCCCGGACGCGAGGCCGCGAAGCCGCCCACAAACTCTCCGGTGTCCTTGGAACCTTCGGCCTTCCGAAGGGCAGCGAAGCGGCTCACCTGATCGAGGCCTGCCTTGCGTCGGCCAACCCCCTCACCGAGGCTGACCTGGCCGAGATTGCGCGCCAGATCGACGCTCTGGATACGGCTATCGCGTCGAAGCCCTGACTATGCGAGTGCCGGGAATGGACTACCGTGCCACCATCAGGCTGCCGGCAATGCGCCGGTTTCCGGCTGGCCTTTGCCCCAGGTGAACGCAATCGGCCTCTGCACGTCAGGGTGCAGGCTCTTGTGGACAGGACACGCCAGCGCCGCCCGCGCCAGTTTTTGCTGGTCCTCCACACTCACCTCCTGAGGAACGTGGATCCGCACCGTCAGGCTCTCAATCCTCCGCGGGCGGGTGCTGGTCATCGCCTTGTCCACCGTGGCCGTCGCTCCGGCGACGTCGATCCCGAGCGTCCGCGCCGTAATTCCCATGATCGTCAGCATGCAGGTGCCGAGCGCGGTGGCCACCAGATCGGTCGGCGAAAAGCTCTCGCCTCGACCGTGATTGTCCTTCGGCGCGTCGGTTGTCAGGACCGTGCCCGACGGACCATGAACGGCCTTGCAGTGCAGCTCGCCCTCATATTCGATCTGAATGGAGACCATCGTTTCCTTTCCGCGCGTTCTATCCAGTTCCTGCAACGGCGATGAGCTGACGAGAATTAGGCGAACACCAGGCACTGCGGCTTTGCCAGCGGATAATCCCTGCCCGTCTCCGCGACCTTCCCCGATTTGGCGTCCCGGCTGAAGACCGTAATCGTGTCGGAGCCCTCGTTCGCGACCAGGAGCCATTTCTCCGTCGGATCGAGGGCCAGGTGCCGAGGAATCTTCCCGCCGCAGGAGCCCCGCGCCAGGAAGGTCAGCCGCCCGCCTTTGGGATCGACCGCGAAGGTGACCAGGCAGTCGTAGTCACGGTTCGTCGCGTAGGCGAAGTGTCCGCCACGCGTGATCACGATGTCATCGCCGCGCGTCGGTCCGTGATAATCCTCCGGAATGAGGCTGATCTTCTGGATCTGCTTCAGCGTGCCCCTGGCCGCATTCCATTCCAGCACATCGACTTCCGAGCCCATCTCACATACACAATAGGCGACGCGCCCGTTGGGATGAAAGCGGAGCGCGCGCGGACCGGTTCCCGGCGCGGCGTCCCACTGCGGCGGATCGTTGGGAGTCAGCTTCGCATTGCGGTTGTCGAGGTGGTAGATGTGAATGCAATCCAGACCCAGATCGTTGACCAGCAGGAATCGGTCATCCGGAGAAACCGTCACGCGGTGTGCATGCGGAGCATCCTGGCGATCTTTGTTGGGCCCGTGCCCCTGATATTGGAAATGCGAGACAGGATCGCTGATCTGGCCGTCGGAATTGATGTAGAACGAGGTCGCGCTGCCGCCATTGTAGTTGGCGCAAAAGAGGTTACGGCCCAGCGCATCCACGGCGGCCATGCACGTCCCCGTGCCCAGCGAGCGCATCTGGTTGATGGGATTCAATCGTGCTCCAGCGTGGTCGATCGTGAAGGAGCTGACCGCTCCGCTCGCCTCGCCCTCGAAGCTGCTTAACTCATTCGCGGCGTAAAGATACTTCGCCTCCTGATCGACAGCCAGAAATGTGGGATTGTCGCTGGCGGCTGCCAGCCCCGCCGAGGTCGGCTCGCCACTCGACGGGTCCCAGTGGTACGCGTAAATCCCCTGGCTGGCGCTGCCACCGACCGTCTGCGTTCCCACAATCAGCAGACGCCGCTTCGCTTCTTCTCCGCCACGCGACCACCACTGCTGGGCGACGGCAGGAGCAAGAGCCGCCCCCTGCACAAATTGTCTTCTGTTCAGGTTTGCCATACCCTACGATGATCGCTCATCCGCCTGGATCGTGGCGAATCGGTATGTGGTTACTGCAGTTATGGATCCTCTTCCGATTTCCACAGGCAACCCTCCATCGCTGATAAAGCATCCATTGAACGCTCCGTTTCAGACCAGTTCCAGGGCTCACCTTCCCCCGGCGAGTTCCAGAGCCGGAGTTCAGTTACAGCCCCATCTCCAGGAGTCCACGCATGGCGACCGCGGTTCAGTCCACGCCCAAATCCAAAAACGGTCAACGCACTGTGCCCGATCCTGCCGCCGAGAAAACGGGCGGCGATTATCTCCCGATTATTCTGCAGGGCCTGAAGACCATGAAAGACGGCGATTTCAGCGTCCGTCTGCCCGTCGCGTGGACGGGAATGGCCGGCAAGATCGCGGATCAGTTCAACGAGATCGTCTCGGCTAACGAGCTGATGGCGAAAGAGTTGAAACGCGTCGGGCTGGCAGTGGGCAAAGAGGGCAAGACCCGCGAGCGTATCCGCGTCCCGCGCTACCGCGGCGCCTGGGACGACATGGAAACCTCGGTCAACAACCTCATCGAGGACCTGCTGCGGCCCACGAACGAAGTGACTCGCGCCATCGCCGCCGTCGCCCAGGGCAATCTGACTCAGACGGTGCGGCTCGACGTGGATGGCCGCCCCCTGGAGGGCGAGTTTCTCCGCTCGGCCACCATCGTGAACACGATGATTCAGCAGCTGGGCGTCTTCACCGCCGAAGTGACGCGCGTGGCCCGCGAAGTGGGCACCGACGGCAAGCTGGGCGGCCAGGCCATGGTGCCCGGCGTGGCCGGAACCTGGAAGGACCTTACGGATTCGGTCAACTCTATGGCTTCGAACCTCACCGGCCAGGTGCGCAACATCGCCGAAGTGGCAACGGCCGTGGCCAGCGGCGACTTGTCCCGAAAGATCACCGTCGACGTGCGCGGCGAGATTCTGCAGCTGAAGGAAGCCATCAACACGATGGTGGATCAGCTCCGCTCGTTCGCCTCGGAAGTGACGCGCGTGGCCCGCGAAGTGGGCACAGACGGCAAGCTGGGCGGCCAGGCCGTCGTGCCGGGCGTCGCCGGAACCTGGAAGGACCTCACCGATTCGGTGAACGCCATGGCCGGCAACCTGACGGCTCAGGTCCGCAACATCGCCGAGGTCACGACGGCTGTGGCCCGCGGCGACCTGTCGCGCAAAATCACCGTCGACGTGAAGGGCGAAATCCTCGAGCTGAAGGACACGATCAACACGATGGTGGACCAGCTCAACGCGTTCGCCGGCGAAGTGACGCGCGTGGCCCGCGAAGTCGGCACCGAAGGCAAGCTGGGCGGCCAGGCCAACGTGCCCGGCGTCGCCGGAACCTGGAAGGACCTCACCGACAACGTCAACTTCATGGCCTCGAACCTGACCGGCCAGGTCCGCAACATCGCCGAAGTGGCGACGGCCATCGCCAACGGCGACCTTTCCCGCAAGATCACCGTGGACGTCCGCGGCGAAATCCTGCAGCTCAAAGAAACGCTGAACACGATGGTGGATCAGCTCAACCGCTTCGCCGGCGAAGTGACGCGCGTGGCCCGCGAGGTGGGAACCGAAGGTAAACTCGGCGGCCAGGCCAACGTGCCCGGCGTGGCCGGAACCTGGAAGGACCTCACCGACAACGTCAACTCCATGGCCTCGAACCTCACTGGCCAGGTCCGCAACATCGCCGAGGTCACCACAGCCGTGGCTCGCGGCGATCTCTCCCGCAAGATCACCGTGGACGTGAAGGGAGAAATCCTCGAGCTGAAGAACACAATCAACACGATGGTGGACCAGCTCAACGCCTTCGCCGGCGAAGTAACCCGCGTGGCCCGCGAAGTGGGCACCGAAGGGAAGCTGGGCGGCCAGGCCATGGTGCCCGGCGTCGCCGGAACCTGGAAGGACCTCACCGACTCGGTCAACTTCATGGCCGGCAACCTCACCGGTCAGGTGCGTAACATCGCCGAAGTCGCCACAGCCGTGGCCCGCGGCGACTTATCCCGCAAAATCACCGTGGACGTGAAGGGCGAAATCCTCGAGCTGAAAGACACGATCAATACCATGGTCGATCAGCTCAACGCCTTCGCCGGCGAAGTGACCCGCGTGGCCCGCGAAGTGGGCACCGACGGCAAACTGGGCGGCCAGGCGCAGGTGCCCGGCGTCGCCGGAACCTGGAAGGACCTTACCGACAACGTCAACTTCATGGCCTCGAACCTCACCGGCCAGGTCCGTAACATCGCCGAAGTGGCGACGGCCATCGCCAACGGCGACTTGTCGAAGAAGATCACCGTGGATGTGTCCGGCGAAATTCTCCGGCTCAAAGAAACCATCAACACCATGGTGGACCAGCTCAACCGGTTCGCCGGCGAGGTGACGCGCGTCGCCCGCGAAGTGGGTACCGAAGGGCGTCTGGGCGGCCAGGCGAACGTGCCGGGCGTGGCCGGAACCTGGAAGGACCTCACGGACAACGTCAACTCCATGGCCTCGAACCTCACCGGCCAGGTCCGCAACATTGCCGAGGTCACGACGGCTGTGGCCCGCGGCGACTTGTCCCGCAAGATCACGGTCGACGTGAAGGGCGAAATTCTCGAGCTGAAGAACACCATCAACACGATGGTGGACCAGCTGAACGCCTTCGCCGCCGAAGTGACCCGCGTGGCCCGCGAAGTGGGCACCGAAGGCAAGCTGGGCGGCCAGGCCGAAGTGCCCGGGGTGGCCGGAACCTGGAAGGACCTCACCGACAACGTCAACTCCATGGCCTCGAACCTCACCGGCCAGGTCCGCAACATCGCCGAAGTGGCGACGGCCATCGCCAATGGCGACCTTTCCCGCAAGATCACCGTGGATGTGCGCGGCGAAATTCTGCAGCTGAAAGAAACGCTGAACACGATGGTCGAGCAGCTCCGTTCGTTCGCCGCCGAAGTAACGCGCGTGGCCCGCGAAGTGGGATCGGAAGGGCGTCTCGGCGGTCAGGCCAACGTGCCCGGCGTCGCCGGAACCTGGAAGGACCTCACCGATTCGGTCAACGCCATGGCCGGCAACCTGACCGCGCAGGTCCGTAACATTGCCGAGGTCACCACGGCCGTGGCCCGCGGCGACTTGTCGCGCAAGATCGCCGTCGACGTGAAAGGCGAAATTCTCGAGCTCAAGAACACCATCAACACGATGGTCGACCAGCTCAATGCGTTCGCCGGCGAAGTGACCCGCGTCGGCCGCGAAGTCGGCACCGAAGGCAAGCTGGGCGGCCAGGCCAACGTGCCCGGCGTGGCCGGCATCTGGAAAGACCTTACCGACAACGTCAACGTGATGGCCTCGAACCTCACCGAGCAGGTGCGCGGCATCGTCAAGGTCGTCACCGCGGTGGCCAACGGCGACCTGAAGCAGAAGCTCACCGTGAACGCGAAGGGCGAAGTCGGCGCGCTGGCCGAAACTATCAACAGCATGACCGACACGCTGGCGACGTTTGCCGACCAGGTCACCACCGTCGCCCGCGAAGTCGGCGTCGAGGGCCGCCTCGGCGGACAGGCCAACGTGCCGGGTGCTGCCGGAACCTGGAAGGACCTCACCGGCAACGTGAACCTGCTGGCCGATAACCTCACCAACCAGGTGCGCGCCATCGCCGAAGTGGCCACGGCCGTCACCAAGGGCGACCTCACCCGCTCCATTCAGGTGGAAGCGCGAGGCGAAGTGGCCGAGCTGAAGGACAACATCAACACGATGATTGACAACCTCCGGCTCACCACCGACCGCAACACCGAGCAGGACTGGCTGAAGACCAACCTGGCCCGCTTCACCGGCATGCTGCAGGGCCAGCGCGACCTGGCCACCGTGGGCCGCATGCTCCTTTCCGAACTCGTCCCGCTGGTCAATGCCCAGCAGGGCGTGATCTACCAAACCGAGTCCCAGCCCGAGACCGAAGACCTCGGCGGGCTGGTGCTGCTCTCCGCGTTTGGAAACACGCGCGACGGCTACTCCAGCGACATCGGCGTAGGCGAAGGACTGATCGGCCAGTGCGCGCTCGAGAAGCGGCGCATGCTGATCACCGAGCTGCCCAGAACCGCGGTGCCCATCCGCTCCGGGTTGTTTGAAGCGATCCCGCGGAACGTTATCGTGCTGCCGGTGCTCTTTGAAGACCGCGTCAAGGCCGTCATCGAGCTGGCCAGTCTCAGCGTCTTTACCGCGTCGCACCTGGCCTTCCTCGATCAGCTCACCTCGTCCATCGGCATCGTGCTCAACTCGATTGAGGCCACGATGCAGACCGAAGCGCTGCTGAAGCAGTCGCAGCAGCTGGCGGGCGAGCTGCAAACGCAGCAGAAAGAGCTGCAGCAGACCAACGAGCAGCTGGCCCAGAAGGCCCAGCAGCTCGCCGAGCAAAACTCCGAAGTGGAACGCAAGAACCAGGAGATCGAGCAGGCCCGCCGCGCTCTGGAAGAAAAGGCCCGCGAGCTGGCGCTCACTTCGAAGTACAAGTCGGAGTTCCTCGCCAACATGTCGCACGAGCTGCGCACGCCGCTCAATTCGATCCTCGTGCTCGGCCAGCAGCTCGCCGAAAATCCTGACGGCAACCTGAGCGGACGGCAAGTCGAGTTTGCCCGCACCATCCACGGCGCCGGCACCGACCTGCTCAACCTCATCTCCGACATCCTCGATCTCTCCAAGATCGAGTCCGGCACGGTCTCGGTCGAGCCGGAGGAGCTGTTCTTCGGCAGCCTGCTCGAAGCGGTCTCGCGGCCGTTCCGCCACGAGGCGGAAAACCGCAAGCTGTTCTTCGAGGTCAAGAGCGATCCGCGGCTCGGCCGCAGTCTCGTCACCGACCCGCGCCGCCTGCAGCAGGTGCTGAAGAACCTGCTTTCCAACGCCTTCAAGTTCACCGAGCAGGGCGGCGTCCGGCTCACCGTCTCCAGCGCGCAATCCGGCTGGAGCCCCGATCATCCGCTCCTTTCCGGCGCCGGTTCCGTCGTTGCCTTTGAAGTCTCCGATACCGGCATCGGCATCCCGTCCGAAAAGCAGCGCATCATCTTCGAGGCCTTCCAGCAGGCAGACGCTGGCACCAGCCGCAAGTACGGGGGCACCGGCCTCGGCCTGGCCATCAGCCGCGAGCTGGCCAGTCTCCTCGGTGGTGAAATCCAGCTGCGCAGCGCTCCCACCAAGGGCAGCACGTTCACGCTCTATCTGCCCCAAACCTATGTCGGTCCGGCTGCGGCGCCCATCGCCGAAAAGCCTGGCCAGGTCGCTCACATAGCAGCGACTGCGCCCGTCTTCCTGGCCAATCCCTCGGTTGCCGAACAGGATAGCCGCGTTGAAGACGATCGCGAAACTCTGCTGGAAGGCGACCGGGCCCTGCTGATCGTCGATGACGATCCGCATTACGCCCGCGTGATTGCCGACCTGTCGCACGACAAGGGATTCAAGGTACTCGTTGCCACCACCGGCGCGGAAGCTCTGGCTCTCGCGCGCGAGTACAATCCCACCGCCATTTCCCTCGACGTGTTCCTGCCCGACATGCTGGGCTGGACCGTCCTCAACCACCTCAAGCAGGATTCGCGCACCCGCCACATTCCGGTGCAAATGCTCACTCTCGACGACGATCGCCGCCATGGTCTCTCCCGCGGCGCCTTCGCCTACGTCACCAAGCCCACCTCCACTGAGGAGCTGGAAGCCGCCCTCACCCGCATCCGCGATTACTCTCTGCCCCGACGCAAGCGCCTGCTGGTGGTCGAGGACAATCCTGCCGAGCAGCTCAGCATTCGCGAGCTGCTCTGGCACGACGACATCGACATCGACGTCGTCGATTCCGGCACCCTCGCTCTCGAGAAGCTCGAATCTGCCGCCTACGACTGCGTCGTCCTCGATCTCCGTCTCCCCGATATGTCGGGATTCGAGGTCCTCGCGCAGCTCCGCGACAGCGAAAAGCTGCGCGATCTGCCGGTAGTGGTCTTCACCGGCCGGGAGCTCAGCGCTGAGGAGGATTCCCGCCTCCACCTGCTGGCGCGCAGCGTGGTGGTCAAGGACGTTGAGTCGCCGGAGCGTCTCCTCGACGAGACCGCCCTCTTCCTGCACCGCGTCGTGGCCCACTTGCCCCCGGACAAGCAGCGTATGCTCGACCGGCTGCATCAGTCCGATGAAGCGTTGTATGGCCGGAAGGTCCTGATCGTCGATGACGACGTCCGCAACATCTTCGCCCTCTCCAGTGTCCTTGAAAGGAGAGGCATGACCGTCCTCACCGCGGGAACGGGCCGCGAAGCCATTGCCACAATTGAGTCCACACCCGATCTGGCCATCGTGCTGATGGATATCATGATGCCGGAGATGGACGGATATGAGACGATGCAGGTCATTCGCCAGAACTCGTCACTGCGGCGGTTACCGATCATCGCGCTGACGGCCAAGGCGATGAAGGGCGACCGCGAGAAGTGCCTGGAAGCGGGGGCGTCGGAGTATTTGGCCAAGCCTGTGAACACGGAGCAGTTGCTCTCGGCTTTGCGCATGTGGCTGCATCGGTAAAGGAGGTTTTCTGGGCTCGGAGAGAACGATGAAGGCAGACGAGAAGGTCAACATCCTGATGGTGGACGATCAGCCCGCCAAGCTGCTCAGCTATGAAGTGATTCTGGCCGAGCTTGGCGAGAACCTGATCAAGGCGTCCACTGCCAGAGAGGCTCTCAATGTTCTGCTGAAGACCGATATCGCGGTGGTTCTGATGGATGTCAGCATGCCCGAGCTGGACGGGTTTGAGCTTGCTGACATGATCCGATCCCATCCCCGCTTCGGCAAAACCGCCATCATCTTTATCTCCGGTGTTCATCTCACTGACAGCGACAAGATCAACGGCTACCGCCGCGGCGCCGTCGACTACATTTCTGTGCCCGTCATTCCTGAAGTCCTGCGCGCCAAAGTCGGCGTCTTTGTCGAGCTGCATCGCAAGACCCGGGAGCTCGAACGCCTCAACAGCGATCTCGAGCGCGTCGTCGAGCAGCGCACCGAAGCTCTCCGTCTCAGCGAAGCGCATCATCGCGAGCGCGCCGAGCTGCTGGAGCTGGCCAGCGAGGCCATCATCGTCCGCGATCCCAACGGCAGTATTCGCTTTTGGAATTCCGGTGCGGAGGCCCTCTTCGGGTATAAGCGCGAAGAGGTCTACGGCCAGAATCTGCACACCCTCCTGCGTACCACCTTCCCGGTGTCCCGCGAAGAGACGGAGCGCGATCTCTATGCCAACCACTCCTGGCAGGGCAATCTGCACGTGCGCTGCAAAGACGGACGCGAGCTGATCGTTTCGACGCGCAAGGTCTATAACCGCGAGGCCGAGGCGGTTCTTGAGATTCAGCGCGACATCACCGCCCAAATCCAGTCGGAAGAGGCGCTTCGCCAGGCGGAAAAGCTGGCCGCCATGGGCCGCGTCGCCGGCATCATCGCGCACGAGATCAACAATCCGCTCGAGGCCATCACCAACGCCTTTTACCTGCTGCGCAATCATCCTTCTCTCGATGAGGAAGCCCGCTATTACGCCTCGCTCGCCGAGCAGGAGTTGCAGCGCGCCTCCCACATTACCCGGCAGACACTCAGCTTCTACCGCGATTCCAAGCAGCCCATCACCGTTTCTGTGCCCGATTTGCTCGACAATGTGGTCGAACTGCAACAGCGGCCGATCGCCGTCAATCGCATCACGCTCGACCGGAAGTACTCGTCGCAAGGAATCGTTCGCGGCTTTCCTGGCGAGCTGCGGCAGGTCTTTCTCAACCTCATCGGCAACGCCATCCAGGCGATGCCTTCCGGAGGCACCTTGCGGCTGCGCGTCGCCGATGCCACCGAGAGAGGGACCCAGCGCCGCGGCATCGCCGTTTCCGTCATCGACACGGGCGGCGGCATTCGCCCCGAAGACGCCAAGCGGCTCTTCCAGCCCTTTTTCACCACCAAGTCGGCCAAGGGCACTGGCCTCGGGCTCTGGATCAGCAAGGGCATCGTCCAGAAATACGAAGGCCGCATCTCCTTCCGCAGTTTTCGATCCGCTCGCGGCGCCTGCACCTGTTTCCGCGTTTTCCTCCCCATTGCCATGCAGACCTCCGGCAACGAGCCGGTCAAGGGCCAGGAATCCCCTGCCTCCTCTTCCTCCTCCATGCGCGCCATCGCGTAAGCGCGTTTGCGCAACGCGATCGGCCGGAACGGGCCGATTGGCCGCCGGGAGCGGATCGCACTTGCTCCCTTCCCTCCGCGATACTTTCCGGATGCTTCTGATCGAAGGCCAAGTCACTGTGGCTGCGATGTGCTGTACCGCGAAATCGGAGACGGCACGCGTCCCTGGCAACTAGAATTCTAGCCATATGCTGCAGCCGAATGTGCTGGCGCGATTCGCTCTCACCCTTGGGACCGCTGCTTGCTGTGCCTCCGCGATCGGACAGCAAGTCTCAGGCTCGCTCAGCGCCGATCAGCAGCTTGATCGGCGGTGCAGGCAAGCCGCCATTCGTGCCTTGGGGCGGGATGCCGAAGTCCTGAAATGTGGCCATTTGGATCTCGGATCGCCCGTGGAAGTGATTGCGGCGATTCGGAGGCGGTCCATTCCCGCCGACGAATTCGGTGGAGTGGTCGTCTGGAAGTTAGCCGTCCTCCGTGATGAGAAAGGAGTGTGGAAGCAGGAATTGCTGGCTGCGGATAAAGACGTAAGAAATCCAGTTGGGTCGGTTGGCATTGAGGATGTCGATGATTCCTCGCCTTTCTGGGGGTTCCGCGTCAATCTTTCCAACCATCGGGACGATGGGAAAACGGCATTCGAGCTGAGCATTGGATTCGTCAACCGAATCGGGTCCCCGGAGGGTCTGCCGTTCTCTATCTCCTTCAATCCGATCGTTGGCCGATATCAGGAATTTGATATGCACGTAGACCCTGAAGGTTTTCAGAAAGAAATTAAGGCCCCTCGGCACTTCGGCTGCTGCTCGAAGGTCGCCGAACATTAACCGTCCCGTTGTGCGCAGACCTCCATGCGGATGACGAATGAAAGCTGAAAAGCCAGCCCTGATGGCGGCCCCACGCTGCCCGAACCGAAACCGGTTAAACTCTCCCTGAATGGGACAATTCCGAAACTTTGAAGTCGCGGTGTTCCGTCGCATCCACCGCGAGCCGCCCGTGGGTTTCGCGCATCGCACGGCGTTCTGGCTGCTGATTGTCTATTTTGCCCTCGCTCTGCTGGGCTGGATTCCCGGCCAGACCGGAACCGGTTTCCGCGATTTCGCCACCCTCGACTTCTACATCCTCCTTATTTTTTGCATTCCGCTGCTGTGGCGCTACGTCTTCGGCCGCCTGCTCTGGAAAGTCCGCAATCGCCTCATCGTGACCTACGTGCTCATGGGACTCACGCCTGTGGTGTTGTTCGTCACGCTTGCCGTGCTGGTGCTCTACGTTTTCTCCGGGCAGTTCGCCATCTTCGCCGCAACCAGCGTCATCGACGACGAGCTGGCGCACATTGCATCGAAGAACGGCAGCTTTGTCATGCACATTGCGCATGAGCTGGATCAGGAGCCGGGCATGCGCGGGCTGGGCCTGCCCGACGCCACCATGGATCCTTCCGAGCACGAGTACTCCGGCCTCACCGTGGCTGCGTTTCACGACGGCAAGCCCATCGGGTTGCTTCCCGTAACCATTGCAGCGCATGACATGCCGGCTGTCCCTGCCTGGCTGACCGGTAATTATCAGGGCATCGTCTTCGATCACGGCCAGCTCTGGCTCCGCGCCGCCAACACGCAGGCGCTCAATGGCCACAGCACCGTGGTCATCACCAGCGTCCCCTTGCGCCAGGAGAACGTCGATGCAATCGCCTACGGTTTGGGCCGCATCGGCATCTATCCCGGCGTCAACTTCGACAACGATCAGACCCAGCCGCCGGCCAAGTCGCATACCAGCTTTTCCCTGAACAACCCCGGTTCCGGCGGTGCGCGCCTGGAGATCAACGGCGAAAATGTGAACGAGGCAAAAGCGCATGCTGTCGTGGAAGGGGGATCGCTTCCGCCCGCGGTGCATTTTTACGATGTGCCCGTCGGATTTCTGGCCCCCCTGAACACGATTGACTGGGTTACGGGCAATTCGCAGCAGATTCTCGCCGATGTAACCTCGCGTCCCTCTCTGCTCTACAAGCGCCTCTTTGTCACCTCGGTCGGCGGCGATCTCGTTCGCGACGCCTTTATCGCCCTCGCTGTTGCGTTCGGGGTTCTCGAGTTGCTGGCCTTCCTTGCCGCCGTGCGCCTCAACCAGACCATCACCCGGTCGGTGCACGCGCTTTACGAAGCCACGCTGGCCATCGACGGGGGAAACCTCGACCACCGCATCAAGGTCACGCGCCGCGATCAGCTCGGCGCGCTCGGCCGCTCCTTCAACAGCATGGCCGCGTCGCTCCAGCGATTGCTCGTCGAACAGCGCGAGAAGGAGCGCCTGCAGAACGAGCTCTCCATCGCGCAGGAAGTCCAGGCCAATCTCTTCCCGCACGGCCGCATTGCCCTGCCCATGCTGGAGCTGCACGGCGTCTGCCTTCCCGCGCGCACCGTCAGCGGCGACTACTACGATTTCCTGCTCTTCGGAGAAACCGGTCTCGGCATGGCCCTCGGCGATATCAGCGGCAAGGGCATTTCGGCCGCGCTGCTGATGGCGACTCTCCACTCCGCCGTCCGCGCCTATCGTTTTGCCGGCGAGGAGCTGTTGACCCAGGGTACGACCGCGCTCGCCAATTTCCGCACCCGTTATGCGGGCGAGGAGGAAATCGAGTGCAGCGAGCTGTTCGAGCAGCCTTCGAGGATTCTGGCTCTTCTCAACCGCCATCTCTACCGCAGTACGCAGCCCGAGAAATACGCCACGCTCTTCCTGGCGCACTACGATGGCATCACGCGCCGCCTGGTCTACGCCAACGGAGGCCATTTGCCGCCGCTGCTGCTGCGCGCCAACGACACGGTCACCCGCCTCGACCGCGGGGGCAGTGTCGTCGGCCTTCTCGACGAGCTGGAGTATGAGCAGGCCACCGAATACCTCGACATAGGCGATATTCTTATCGCCTACAGCGACGGCGTCACCGAGCCGGAGAACGACTTCGGCGAATTCGGCGAGGAGCGCCTGCTGGAGATCGTGCGCCGCCATCGCCACCTCAGCCTTGAAGCCATTTCGGAACAGGTGATCCAGACCCTGCGCACCTGGATCGGCACCCAGGAGCAGCCCGACGACGTGACGCTGGTGCTGGCGCGGCAGCGCTGATGCGGATCTCTCCGAATCCGTATGCACCGGCTGCCCCGATCTGCGCTCTGTTCGCAGATGTGGGTTCGATCCGATCTCGACCCGCGCAGTGTTTTGACACCAGGCCCGCGATGATGGAAACTACGCCTCGGATTGCGCCCCAACCGTTCTTCTGCTCAGGAGCCGCTGTGAAACGACCTCTTTCCGGAATCCTCTGCGCCCTCGTCGCGCTGGCCGCTGTCGCCGTCCCCGCTCGGATCGCCCGCGCGCAGAATCCCGAGCCGGCTGCCGCGCCGGTGAAGGTCATCCTCGATACCGACATTGGCGACGACATCGACGACGCCTTCTCGCTCGCGCTGCTCCTGTCGAGCCCGAAGGTCCAGCTTCTCGGTGTGACCACGGCATGGGGCGATACCGGTCTCCGCGCCCGACTCGTCCAGCGCTTCCTGACGGAAACCGGCCATCCGGATATTCCCGTCGCCGCTGGACCAGCCACGCACGCCAACTCGACGTTTTCCCAGCGTCGCTATGCCGAGGGATTTCCAGCGAAGGCCTGGCCCAGTGGCCCGCAGTTTCTCCTCGATCAGATTCGCCGCTATCCCCGGCAGATCACGCTGGTCGGCATCGCGCCCTTCAGCACCGTCGCGGCTGCCATCGATCAGGATCCGGAAACCTTTCGCAAGCTGAAGCGGATCGTCATCATGGGCGGCTCTATCCATCGCCGCTATGGCGATCTGGGCTACCTGCCGGACCGCGGCCCGGAGCCCGAGTACAACATCGACCAGGACATTCCCGCGTCACGCAAGCTGTTTGCGTCCGGCGTACCGCTCTGCGTCATGCCGCTCGACTCCACGCAGCTCAAGCTCGACGAGGTGCTGCGCTCCATCCTCTTCAGCCAGGGCACCCGCACGACCGACGCGCTGGCGCTGCTCTATCAGCAGTGGTCCGCGTCCACGGGCACCCCCACGCCGACGCTCTTTGACGCCATGGCCGCCGCCTACGTACTCGATCCGTCGCTGTGCCCCACCACCCCCATGCACATTCGCATCGACGAACGCGGCAGCACGATGCCCGACGCCGGCTCCCCGAACGCGAACGTCTGCCTCCAGTCCGATTTCGACCTGTTCTTCCACTTTTATTTCCGCACGGTGCTGGCTGAACCGTCGGCGACTGGAAATCGCTAAAGCTTTACCGGACCGGGGAGCCCTGCCGAGCATGCCACAGCGCGCCGGCCGGCGGATCGGCCGGTTTGTCGATCACGCGAATGTCTGCGTAACGCGCGCGCAGCTCCGCGGTCATCGCGTTGCGCAACAGCGCCACGTTTTCGAGGATGCTGCCGGCCACGGCAACCGCCGGTGCCTCGAACGATCCCTCAATATTCCTTTCGAGCCCGCGGATCCGCTCGATCACGAGCCCCGCGAGCATGGCCAGGTCGCGCCCTCCCTGTTCCACCACTTCGAGAGCCACAGCATCGCCCTGCTCGGCGGCAGCCACGACCTGGGGCGCCAGTCGCGAATACTCCGGCGCGGGATTGGCGTTCGCAAACTCGATCACCTCCGCCAGCGAACCCAGCCCCCAGAACCGCTGCGCATCATCGAGAACCCGCGTCGCGCGCTGCTCGTCGACGGCGAGAAACCCGCGCCGCAGCGATTCCAGACCAATGAAGTGCCCCGATCCCTGGTCGGCTAATGCCGGACCCCACCCGCCGGCTCTGACAATCTCGCCCGTCGCCGCGCGGCCCGCCATGTTCGACCCGGTTCCGGCCAGCGCCAGCACGCCGCGTCCCCCAAAGAACACCGAGTCGAGCGCGATCTCCACGTCCCCCACAATCTTCAGCTCGCCGCCGACATACCGCGCAAAGGCTTCGCGCAGCCAGTTCGTCACCAGCGCCACCGTCTCGCCGGCCGTCCCAATGCAGCAGCCGGCAATGGACTCCGGCGCGATGCCCGTCGCGTCCGTCAGTCCCCGCAGGCCCTCCTGCAGATTCCGCTCCGCGGTCTCCGCATCGGCCTTCATGCGCTTGATCGTGCCCGTGCGCACGCGCGCCAGTTCTCGCGCCGCGTCGCCGAGCACAAATGTGGTCTTGGTGCCTCCGGCGTCGACGCCGAGAAATGCCTGCGCTCTGCTCATCGTTGCGTCTCGCGCCTACTTATGCCGCGGCAGGTAATTCCAGATCGCCGGATCCTCGGTCCCCAGCACCCAGGAGCAAAATCCCTGGAGCCCGTTCTGCTCTGCCAGCTCATAGCGATCCTGGAACGTCCGCAGATCGGTGTAGTAGACCCACTCGCGCTCCTGGTCGCGATAGAAGTAGAAATACGGGGTGTGGTCGTCGGCGTCCCACTCGAGCTTGCCGCCCCAGTCGTGCGCCAGCTGCATCGCATCCTCATCGCTGATGTAATCCGCGGTCGGATTCGGCTTCTCCACCGGGTTTTGATCGGGACCCGCAGCGGGCGTTACGATCGGCGCTCCCGTGAACCAGTGATAGCCGTAGAGCGGAATCCCCAGCGACAGCTTCTCCTTCGGCACAAACTGCAGCGCGTATTTCATGTTCTCCACGGTCCATTGCCAGCCCGCGACGGGCCCCGGCTCCGTCCAGCGAGTGTTCTGGTCGTAGGTCATCAGGCACAGCAGGTCGACCGATTTCCCGAGCGCCGCCAGATCGTAGGCGCCGCGCCAGTCGGTATAAATCCACCTGGCAAATTCACCGCTGCCCGGATAGCCCGGCGCGTTCGGCACCGTCGCGATGCTCAGTTGCAGCCCCGCTGCGTGCAGCGCATCCGCCGTCGTCTTCACCAGCGCCGACAAGCCGTTGCGATCGAGGTAATCGACGTTCTCGATATCGAACTGAAACCCGCTATACCCATGCAGCTTGCATTCGCGCACCAGCGCTTCATTCATCGCGGCCTGCGCCTTCTCATTGTTGGCCAGCAGATGAAAACCCTTCTTGTTGAAGATCCCCACAATCGGCATCACCGGTACCTTATCGCTCAGGGCCGTGGCCAGCACCGCGGGTTCCGGCTCGCCGGTCACCAGACCGTTGGCGTCCACCTGATACCAGGCGGGGACCAGCAGATCGATCTGCGACGCATGCGCGAAGAAGTCGCGGATTGAGGCGGGATCGTTCGTCATATAGAAAAGCGCAACGGGCTTGCTGGCGGCCATTGCTGCGGGGGCCAGCGCGCCCAGCAGCAGGCAGAGCAGTTTTCTCATTTCCACCTCGAGCGACGAACCATTATCGCGGTTCGGCGCCGTTCTGCAAAACGCGCGACGGCTGCGATGCCCTCATGGCGCGGATCGGGCCCGTGGTCGCGCCGAATTGCCGCGGGCCTGGTCGTCAGTAGCCCAGCTTCTTGTTGACGACGTTCTCCAGCGGCTCGCCTTGGCTGAAGCGCTCGTATTGGTGCAGAAAGAAGCGCATCGCGTCGTCGACCCAGTCCTTCGTGTGGTCGGCGGTGTGCGGCGACACGAGCACGTTCTCCATCCGCCACAGCGGATCGCCAGCAGGCAGCGGTTCGTGCTCGAACACGTCGAGCCCTGCGCCGCGAATCCTCCCCTGCTCGAGCGCCCGCACCAGCGCGCCCTGATCGATCACCGGTCCGCGCCCCACATTGATGACGATGGCGCTCGGCTTCATCGCCGCAAACTGCGCCTCGCCGATCATGTGCCGCGTCTCTCCTGTCAGAGGCGCGGCGACAACGACGTAATCGCCTTCGCCCAACAGGGCTGCCAGCGTCTCAGGCTTGTGAAACTCCGCAATCAGCGGATCCGGCTCTTTGGGAGGATGCCGCTTCAGCGCCAGAACCCGCATCCCCAGCGCATGGGCGCGCCGCGCCACAGCTCGCCCGATGTCGCCGTAGCCGACAATCCCCACCGTCTGCCGCGATATCTCATCCACATCGAACGGCTCCCACCGCTCCGCCTGCTGATTGCGCAGCATGCGCGGAAAGTCCTTGGCGAAATAGAGAATCGCCGCCAGCGCAAATTCCCCCAGCGACTGCGAAAAGACGCCGCTGCCGTTGGTGAGCGGAACGCCGCTTTCGACAAGCTCCGGAAACAGCAGGCTGTCCACGCCCGCCCAGCGCGAATGCACCCAGCGCACGCCGTGGCACGCGACAAATGCCGCCCGCAGCCGGTCTTTCGTTCCCGACCAGTGCAGGATCACCGACGCATCCGCGGCGGCCTGCCCCAGTGCAGCATCGTCGCGCGCCATCGCATGCGGCACCTCGCGCAGCATCGCCAACTGCGGATCGTCGCGGTCCGTCACCACCAGCACCTTCGGCTGCTCACTCATCGCACGGTCACTCCTTCACCGGTCTGCGCCCATTTTGCGCGGATGCGCACCGTCCGCTGCAGCTCATCCATCGCCTGCAGAATCTTCAGCCGCAAATCCGGGTCGGGCTGCGCAGTCGTAAGGTAGTTTTGCACCACGCCGAGCGAGGCCCGCGACTGCTGGCCGTCGAGAAATGCATCGAGCCACGCCACCAGGAAAAAGATCTTGCGCTCGCGCTTCACCTGCTGGAGCGCCTCCAGCGCAGGCTGCACCCAGGGAGCCGTGAGCTGCGACTGGTTCCAGAAGTTAAACGCGCCCAGGCTCGACTGAATCCAGTCCTCGGAGATCTGCGTGTTGTGCAGATAGTCGTCGAAGTAATGCGCTTTTGTGGCGGCATCGGGGCGCGCTGCCTGCGCCACGTACGCGTACTTGCGTCCGTCGCCGGATGGGTCGCGCTTCTCTTCCGCCTCAAGCACAGCCTGAGCATCCGGATCGCCATACGCCAGCAGCGCCGTCACCAGTTCCCAGCGATCCTGCGGGCGCAGCGCCACGCCCGGCACCGTCAGCGTCCCAGTCAAAAGTTCTTGCATCGCCGCCTCGCCAACGCCCTGCGCGCCAAATCCGTCCAGGCTTCGAAACCACACAATCCGCAGATCGTGATCTTCGTCGTGCTGCATGCGGTCAATCGCCGTCGTGGCCCCGCGCAGCAACAGCGCCTGCCGGTCCGCAGCGCCCAGGTACCGGTGCGCCGCCGTCTGCGTTCGTCCCAGCAGACTCGCCGCCAGCAGTTCGTCGCGCTCCTGCGGCAGCGTGTCGAGCGCGAGCTTTGCATACACTGCCGGATCCAGTTGCGCCTCCCGCACTCCATCCCACAGCGCGCCCCACAGCAGCGTGCGCCGGAACAAATCCGAAACCGCCGATGACGAGCCCGCCACCTGCTGCATCACCGCCGCCTGGCTCTTCGCGTCCAGCAGAAACAGCCCATACGCATGATCTTCATTGTTCGCAAACACCCATGCGGGACACGGCATGGGTTCGCGCCCAAATTGCACCTGCAGGCTCTTCGCGGAGAGATCTGCTCGGACCGTCTCGACTCGGCCGTCCGTATACCCAAGCGCTAACTCCGTCGCGATCGGCCAAACATCATCGCCACCCAGGATGGGAGTCTGTGACAGCCGTACCGCAAGGCGACCATGCGCGCAATTCCACTCGGTGTGGACCACCGGCATGCCGCGATGCCGAATCCACATCTCCGCCCACGCCGTCAGATCCCGCCCCGACGCCTTCTGGAACGCACCAATCAAGTCGCTCCACGTCGCATTGCCGTATTCATGCTGCGCGAGATAAATCTGCAGGCCCTTCTGGAACGCCTCATCCCCAATCACATAGTTCAGCTGCCGCAGCACCCCCGGCGCTTTCTCATACACAATCGCCCCGTATGCCGACTTCGCGTCGTTCAGGTTCAGTATGTCCTGATAGATCGGTGTCGTTCCCTGCGTCTCGTCAATGCCGTACGCCGCCGGCTTAATCGACTGATAGAAGCGCTGCCAGATGGGTTCGTTGGGCCGCAGCGCCGCCAGCGTCTTGTACGCCATGTACTGCGCGAAGCCCTCCTTGAGCCACAGATCGTCGAACCAGCGCATCGTGGTCGCGTCGCCGAACCACTGATGCGTCAGCTCATGCAGCACCACCACATCGCGATCGAGCCGGTTGATCGCCGTCGGCGCCGTGCGAAAGAGCACCGACTCCTCGCGCAGAAACGTAGCGCCCGCATGCTCCATCCCGCCATACGCGAAGCCGGGGATGAGCACCATCTCGTACTTGGGAAACGGAAACGGCTCGTCGAAATATTTCGCCAGGAATTGCATTCCCTTCGCCGCCGTGTCCTGCACCGCCGGAACCGCATCCGCCGCATTCTTCACCTGCGACTTGCGCACCCACACATTCGGCAGCCCCGGCGCCGGATGCACGCTCACAAACGGGCCGGCCGCAAATGCAAACAGGTAGGTGCTGATCGGCTCCGTCTCCCCAAAGCTCGTCGTCCGGTAGCCGCTCTCCGCCGGCCGGGTGCCTGCCGCCGCGCTGTTCCCAATCACCATCCACGCTTCCGGAGCCGTGACCGTCAGCGTGAACCGCCCCTTCAAATCCGGCTGGTCGAAGCACGGAAACGCCATGTCCGCATCCATGGGCACAAACAGCGTGTATAGATACTCGCTGCCATCGTCGCGATCCTCGAAGCGCGTGATCGCCTTGCCCGCCACGCCGGTGTTCGCGGTGAACGTCGCCTCAATCGTGTTCTCGCCCGCGCGCAGCTCCGCCGCCGGCAGCGCTACGTGGCCGTGCACGCTCGCCGCAGCCACCGCCGAGCCGTTCAGAGTCATCCTTGCAATCTGGCCGTCGCGAAAATCAAGCAGCAGCGGCGTGCCCGCATCCGTCAGCCGAAACCGGATCGTTTCCCTCGCCTCGGTCGTCGCCGCATGCGGAACCAATTTGTAATCGATGCTGTAGCGAATACCGGACACGCGCGCCGCGCGCTCCTGCGCCAGCGCCCGCGGAATCCCATCGGGAATCTCCGCGGCCACCGCCGCCGCCGTCATCCAGCCCGCCAGCACCAGCACCACTCCGGCTTTCTTCACCCGCCATCTCCTCGATTGCATCAATGTCCGCGCGCCGTCCCGCTGCCCTGCGGCGTAAACTCCAGCGTCAGCACCTGGAACGGCGCCAGGTGAAACTCGTGCGGCTCGCCCGCGCGAACCGGCATCGGCGCCTGACCCGCATCCTCCTTCCACGGGCTCGCCGCCGAGTACGCCCGCGCCGCTCCCTCCGGCAGCTCGAACGCATCCTGCGCGTCGATGCGGATCGTCTGCGCCCGGTCGCTGGGATTGCGCAGCGTCAGGATTCCCTTATGAGGTGACCACGCGGCCCATCCGTACACCTTCAGCCGCGCCGGATCGCCGCCCACCCAGTGCGTGTCGCGCAGCGTCTCCGCATTGGTCCGCGACCAACTTGCCGCTTCCGCCAAATCGTCCCAGTTCGCCTGGCTCAGCAGCGACGGCGTGATGTACATCTCCTGGCACTGCGTGCCGGTGCCGAAATACGACCGCACCTCGTTGCGAAAATCGTTTCCCGGGTCGCTGTTCAGCTGCTTGTTGAATCGCGCGAAGATGATGCCGTGCAGCATGAGCGAATTGAGCGGGTAGAGCGGCCCCGCCTGCACGATGTTGCGATAGGTTTGCGCGTCGCGATACGTGATCCATCGTTCGCGCGTCGTGCCCACGCCGGTCTCGTTGTCATCGTCGCCGCCACGCCACGTGGAATCGGCATCGAGCAGCCAGAAGGGCGATGGATAGGTCCCGGTCGTCAGGTTGACGAAGAGATTCGGCTCGGCCTCGCGCAGCGCGGCGATCAGATGCAGCGCCGCGTCGAAGTCGCTGTCGAATGCGCTGCCGGGAAACACGCTGTCCGCATTGCCCGTCCCGTCAAACTTGAACTGATTCACGCCGTACTTCCTGATCATCTCCAGGCAGACAGCGAGAAAATGCCGGTAGTACTTCGGGCCGGAGAGCGCGAACCCGCCATCGACGATCTCGTAGCCCTGCTTCTCTCCAAACTTGACCCGCTCCTCCTTCGGCCCGTCATAGCCGCCCCACGGAGAAAGCCACAGCCCCGGCGCCGCGCCAATCTGCGCAGCGGCTGCACGCACCGGGCTGAACCCGTTCGGGAAGCCGCTGTTGAAGCTCCACAGCGACGCGTGATTGTCCCACCCGTCGTCGAACAGGAACGAGTCGAGCGTCACGCCGCGCTTCTCGTGCAGCTCCGTGCCAAAGGCGCGAATGCGCCCCACCGCGCCGGCCTCATCATAAGGCGTGAAATACCCAAGGTCGTACCACGAGTTGTAATGCAGAAACGGGCGATACGGATGCGCCCGCTCCTGTTCGATATAGGCGAGAAAGTCGCGCCGCAGCTGCCCCGGCCGCGTCGTTCCCATCACCGACGAATACGTCACCGACTGCCCGGCGCGCAGCGGCAACTCGCGATCGACCGAGGCCGTGGCCCGCCCGGCCGTCACTTCGCTGTGCGACAGCGGATCTTCGAAGCCCAGGAACAGCGGTCCCGCGACGATCGGCGATCCCTTCACCGATCCCACGACGCGCGCCCCGGGCAGCGCCACATCGACCAGCTTCACCTCAGAAATCGGCAGGTCGTGCGCACCGGCCGTGATCGTCACGCTTTGCCGGATGGAATTGGCGCGGTCGCGCAGCACCACGGACCAGGTGATCCGCACCCGCCCCGCATCGTCCCTCAGTGCCACGGTGAATTGCTGCCCCTCCCTGCGATCGGCGGCGCGTGCCGCGTTCGGCCTGGGCAACAGCGCCTGCATCGCCGGCGCTCCATCGGCGCGCAGGTTGGCCGCATTCCACTTCGTCCCATCCCTGAGCACAACCGCAAACGGCTCCGGCAAGGGCACCGTAGTTCCGTTCCACAAATCGTGAAGGACCACGCCGCTCAGGTGTCCATCGAGCAGGGTCCATTCCATCGCCACAGCCCCGTCGCCCACGCTGGAGCGATCCCCATTCGTCGAAGCCACGGCGCGGCTCGCTGTCCATCGATGTTCCGCCAAGTTCCCCTCAACGGGGCTGCTTTTTCCGCCCGCCGCCCATGCCGGCATCGCCGCCATCAACAGACACGCAATCATCTTCAATTCCCGCGAACGTTTCACAGCTCCCCATTATCTCCGGCCCGGCGCTCTGCGCCCGTCGTCCTTTCCCTTTGCGCGCATTTTCCGGAAAGTCCGGGCCCCGCCCTTTCGCTACACTCCACTTCATGGACGCCCCGGAGTTCCGCACCCTCGGCCATCAAATGGTTGACCGTCTTGCCGACTACTTCGCGCACATTGAGGACCAGCCCGTCTTCCCCGACGTCGAGCCGCGCTTCCTCGCTCACCTCTTCGATGAACCGCTCCCCGCCGAGGGTGAATCCGCCGAGCAAGTCCTCGCCGAGCTCGACCAAAAGCTGCTCCCGTACTGCACACATGTCGGACATCCCGGCTACATGGGCCTCATCACGCCGTCGCCGAATCCCATCGGCGTCCTCGGCGACTTCCTCTGCTCCGCTCTCAATCAGAACATCGGCGCTTACTCCATCGGCCCATCGGCCGTCGCCATGGAGCGCCGCGTTGTCCGCTGGCTCACCGATCTCGCCGGCTACGGCCCCGCCGCCGGCGGCAACCTCACCAGCGGCGGCATGCTGGCCAACTTCATCGGCCTCAAGCTCGCCCGCGATACCGTCTCCGGCGACCGCGCCCAGCACGAAGGCATCCGCGAGCGCTGGGCCGTCTACGCCTCCGAAGAACGCCACGTCTCCGTGGATAAAGCCGTCGACTGCGTCGGACTCGGCCGCGACGCCCTCCACGCCCTTCCCACCGACGACAAGTTCCAGGTCCGCCTCGACGCCCTCGAGTCCGCCATCGCGTCTGACAAAGCTGCAGGCATCCGCCCCATGGCCATCGTCGGCATCTTTGGCACCACCAACACCGGCGCCGTCGACGACATCCGCGCCCTGCGCCGCATCGCCGACCGCGAGGGCATGTGGCTGCACGCGGACGCGGCCTACGGCGGCGGCATGCTCCTCTCGAACGAGGCGCCCCTGCGCGACCGCGGCCTCGAGCTCGCCGACTCCATCACCATCGACCCGCACAAGTGGTTCTACGCTCCGCTCGATGCCGGTGCCATCCTCGTCAAAGACGAGCGCCGCCTCACCACCTCGTTCGGCATGCAGCCCGCCTACCTCACCGACGAGATGACCGGCGCCGACGAGTGCTACCAGTACTACGTCCACGGATTCGAGCAGTCCCGCCGCTTCCGCTCGCTCAAAGTCTGGATGAGCTTCAAGCGCTACGGCACCCGCAAGATTGGCGAGTGGATCGACAACAACGTCCGCCAGGCGCGCCACCTGTATAGCCTGATCGCCCAGCGCCCCGGCTTCGAGGCCGCCAGCGAGCCGCCCATGTCCGCCATCTGCATCCGCTACTCAGCCGGAAACCTCGACGAGGCGGCGTCGAAGCGCCTCCACGCCGAGGTCGTCGCACGTGTCGAAAAAAGCGGCAAGTTCTGGATCTCGACGACCGAGCTAAAGGGCAAGACCTGGTTCCGCATCAACCCGGTCAACTTCCGGACGCGCACCGAGCACATGGAGCAGCTGCTCGCCCTTCTCGAAAAGGAATGCCGTGCACTAACAGCTAACAGCTAACAGCTAACAGCTAACAGCTCCCGGGTTCCCCCAGCTGCGCGGTTTTCGAAGATGGAGGAGTCAGCCGATCGTCATTGCGGCAGTGGAGGATTGCTCGTCGATCCGCTCGCCGGCGGGTTGACATTCGTCACCTGCCAGCCGTTCTCGCTCTTCACCAGCGTCGCTGTCGCCGTCTGCTGCCCGGCCGTCGCCGCCGCGATCCTCGGAAACGCCGCGCTCATCTCCGCAGACTTCGCCCAGTCCGCCTCATGGGCCACGCCGTAGTGGTACGAAACCGTGTACTGCGCCGCGCCGCTGTCGTCCGGCGGCGAGTAGCTGTCGATATTCGTTACTTCCGGATGCCCGAAGCAGAAATTGCCGTAACCGGGCTGCGCCGAGTCCGCCGTCCAGGTCGAACGCCCCTTGTCCGACAGATCGTAATCGTTCACCTGCTTCGATCCGACGAGGAAGCGCTTCTTCTCCTGCGGGGTCCGCACCAGCATCCCGGCATCGGTCAGCGCGTCGAATCCCTTCGTCTGCTCCTCGTTCTTCGCGTCCGCCTGCGCAGGGAACTTGACGGGGCTCGACCAGACGCACACCGGCGTGGCGCTGTAATAGCTGTTCAGAGCGGACTTAAAAGCGCCCGGATCGACCCGGTTCGAACGGCACCCCACACCCAGAGCGACGATTCCGGCGGCGGCAAGAGCGATCAGCTTCTTCATAGATTTGTGTCTTCTCCCAACCCGGTAAGATGCGCCAGTGGAAGCAGATCGCCCCCGAAATTTTCGATACGATTCCCACTCCGCCGGACAACCCTCCCTCCTCCCGTCCGCGCGAGGCCGAGTACCTGCTGCGGCCAGGCCGGCCGCGGCCAGTACAACCTCGCGAAGACCGGCGTCGCTGCCGTCCCCATCTCCACCGTCCAGCGCAAATACCAGCTTCATCCCGACATCCCGCAGCGCTTGAGCGGATGAGTCTTCTTGTCGTTGGCTCTCACCACAGATCCACCGCCTCGAACAACAACGAGCGCAGGTCCGCGGACGGCGGAAAAGCGAACCGTCGCCGCCAATCGCTCATCCCACCTGGAAGAGGAGTCTTTCCTCACAGGGAGAGCGTGATGCCGGATCGGGAAACCACCGAAAAAGCCAACGAAGATTTACGGGAAGGGAAATCGCCGTCGACAGCCGCGGGCGAGTTCGTCCACGAAGAGATTGAGCATGTTCGGGAAGGGAAGCACGGCGCGCGTTCCCCGCAGCAGGCCATCGCCATCGGCCTGAGCAAGGCAAGGCGGGCCGGCATCCCGCTCAAGCCGCCGTCAAAGGAATCTTCCAGCGCCAGTCCCGCGGTCCGCGTGCGCGCCGAACGCGATTACGAGAAGGGCCAGTCCGGCGAAGGGAAAAAGCCGTCACCGCGCCGCTCCCAGGCCCGCAAAAAGGCGCTCAAAAAGGAGCCGAAGTCGACCGCCTCCCGCGCCGCGCTTTCGAAACAGACCCGCACCGCTGCCAAAAAACGCAGCGCCGGCAGCCGCAGGACAGCAGCGAAAAAGGCGGTCCGCACCAAGGGTTCAGCCGGCCGCAAGCAGGCCGCGAAGAAGGCTGCCCGGACACGCGCCCGCGGACGTTGAAATGTCTCGAATAACTGCCTGAATTTCAATGACATGCCAGAAGGTACCCTCCATGGTTCGGGGCGTCGTTTTTGCTGGCGCCTCGCCCCTTCGACCATTTATCCTTAACCCGAGAGCTATTGGCTTGAAAGAGTCGCGCTCTACACCCCCCTTCATAAAGGATTCCTTCCATGGAAGAGACGACCAAGTCCCCCAAGGCCCCCGCAAAACCACGCAAGACCGCTGCCAAAAAGGCGCCGGCGAAGACCCCTGCCACTCCTGAAGCGGCCCCCGCCACCCACAAGGTCGCGGCGGTTGCCGCTGCGCCGGCTTCCAGCCACACCAATGGCGCGGCTCCCCGGCCTTCCGTTTCCCGCGAGGAGATCGCCCGGCTGGCGCACAAGTTTTGGGCTGAGCGCGGCCATCAGCACGGCCATCACGTAGACGACTGGCTGCGCGCCGAGCAGGAGTTACGGAAGAAGGCCTCGTAAGCCTCGACTCGGCCATCGCAAGACTCGTCGTTTTGACACCCACCTCGGACCGGGCGGCCCTTATCGCCCGAACTGGCGCAGATGGTGGTCGGCGTGGAGATAGCCCCACCGCTGCCAATCCTTCCTGGACATCACGCCGAAGTACGGGTGCTTCGGCAGTGGGTCGGGCAGCCCGCTGCAAAATGCACGCAGCGCGGCGAGCAGCGTATCGCGGTCCTGCATGAACTCCTCAGGTGGCGTGCCGCCCCGGTCTTGCGCGATTTCCGGCGGGGAAGGGAAGCCGTGCGGCCATTTCACAGGTATTTTCAGCGCTGCGAACTTCAGCATCGCCCGCGGCATCGGCGGACGGGCTGGCGCAACCTGCCTTTCGCCCAGAGCGCACCCGTACGCCTCCCCCAGGTGGCAGATCATCTGATGGACCGACATCGATCCCCATCGCCCCTGATCGGCGGGAGTAAGCGCAGCAATGCGCCTCTCGATCTCTCGCTGTGCTGCGGGATCGGCCAGGCTTTTCATAGACTGACGCCCCCTCCCGTGTCCTGAACCTGAACTTCGCATGAAGAAAGCTCTGTCATCCTGGCGGGCAAACAACACTCTGTCATCGTGAGCGAGCTCTCCAAATTCCAGGCGCAAGCCGAATGGACCTGCATTTCCTTACCTCCAACACAAAGATCAGAGAAACCGAACGGTCATCACTGCGGAGTCAGCGGCTTCCACTGAACGATAGGCAGCAGGCTGGAGAAATCGTCGGTCCACGCGTGCATACCAACCTTCCGGGGAATGAATCGCGCCGCTCCGGCAATGTCCGGCTGCGCGAAAAAGGCCGCATGGTCGGTCAGCAACACCCATGTGGATCGGAATTCTCCCAGCTCGGGAATCGGGGGATTGTCGACGATGCGCGCCTGGAACCCGGCAGCCGCAGCCAGCTCGGCCACTTCAGGCGCCAGGTCCAGAAACTGATTGGACACGTGGAACGCCAGGATGCCCCCCGGCGCCATCTGCCGCCGATACACAGCGACGGCCTGCGTCGTCAGCAGGTGCACCGGGATGGCATCGCCGGAAAACGCGTCGATGACCAGGACGTCGTAGTTCTGCGGCGCCTGGGCTGCCAGCGAGAGCCGCGCATCGCCAGGCACAATCTCAATCCGCGCGGCGGAATCGCGCAGCCAGGTGAACAGGTGCTGCCCAATCGGCAGAACCGCGGGGTTGATCTCGTAAAAGGTGATCTGGTCACCCGGTTGCCCGTAAGCCGCCAGCGTCCCCGCGCCGAGCCCCACCACCCCGATTTTGCGCGGCCTCTTCGACCCGTCCGCCGCAAGGCAGCAGAAGCGCAGCGTCAGGCCGACGCCGGAATCCCGTGCGTAATAGGTCGTCGGCATGCCGCGGTATTCGGGCGCAAACCATTGCGTCCCGTGCGTGATGGTCCCGTGAGTGAGGGTGCGGATGGTGAGCGCGTCGGGCGCGCGCGTTTGCGTAACCCGCAGCGTGCCGTAGAAATTCCGCTCCTCCAGCAGGCACCGCGCGTCAGCCAGATGCAGCATGACCACCACTACCAGCATGACAATCGTGCTCGAGACCCACAGCAGTTGCGTCTGCCATCCCTCCGGCCACGTCGCGATCAGCGCAACCACCGCCGTCGCCAGAAAGGCCAGCGCAATGTCGTAGTTGGCATCGAAGAGCAGCGGGCAGAGGATCCCGATGAAGATGCTGCCCGCCGCTCCGCCCGCGGCGATCAGCAGATAGAACACGGTGGATTCCGCCGGGTCCGCCGGCCGCAGCCGCCACGTTTCGCCGTGACAGAACAGGCAGGCCAGGAACATCTCCGTCAGAAAGAAGCCGATAGTCAGCAGGATGGGGAGCGTCACGCCGGTCTTGGTCAGGAACCACGCCAGCGCGGCGAGCAGCACCACCAAAAGCCGCACCACGATAAACGGCCGGTAGAGCTGCGGCGCCTCGAACGCGATGATGAAGGTCAGCAGGTAGACAGCCAGCGGCAGAACCCAAAGCAGCGGGATGGCGGCAATGTTCTGGCTGATGTGCTCGGTGACCGCGCACAGCTGGATGGCTCCTGCTGCCGGCAGCAGAAACCACAGCAGCCGGGCTCGAAGCGAAGAGCGCGCCGCCGCGTCTCCGGCCGGCGATTCCGGCTGGCTTGCGGCGGGGACTCGGCCGGCGCGTGAGGCAATGACGATACACAGAATCGCGTACACGCCGAATCCACAGCCCCACGCGGCGCGCTGCGTAGTTAGGGTCAGATGCGGCTCGACCACCGTCGGATAGAGCACGAGAGCCAGCAGCGATCCGGTATTCGAAAGCGCAAAGAGCCGCCAAGGAATGGCGGTCTGGTGCTGCCGCGCAAACCATACCTGCAGCAGGGGGCTCGTCGAAGCGAGCAACAGAAAGGGAAGTCCGATCGAGAGCGTCAGCGCGGCAAAAATCGCCGTGACCGGATGGTCCGCGGCGCGGGAGAGATCCGGCTGCCGGACCAGCAGCAACAGAGCGGCCGCCGCGACCAGCAAACCCGTGTGGGCCGCCGCGGCTCTCCGGCGTCCGGGAAGCCGGGCAATCCAGTGCGCGTACAGATAACCCAGCAGCAGAACCGTTTGGAAGTACACAAGGCACGTGATCCAGACGGCCGAGGAGCCGCCCAGGGCGGGAAGCAGCCGTTTGGCTGCCATCGGCTCGACGGCGAACAGCAGAAACGCGCCCAGGAAAACCGCGCTGCCATAGAGAGCCGTTGTCGGACGGGACGAGAAATTCATGCCGCAGAGACAAGCTACCATGCTGCGCGCAGATCGGAGGGTGAGCGAATGGCGCCCCGGACGCGTCGTGTCCTGTTGAAGTAGTGTCGGCATCGGTGTGCGTCCCGACCCTCCGGCGAGACCGCTGCGGCCAGGGGCCATTAGCCCTGTTTTAGAGTAGGATTACGACTCAGGAAGAATTCAGCTATGAAGTACTTTTTCGAACAGATCCGGGCCCACCGCCGGTCCGCGCGCGCCAGCGAGGCCGGCTTCACGCTGATGGAACTGCTGATCGTCATCTCGATCATGCTGATCCTTATGCTGATTGCCATCCCGAACATGCTGAATATCCGGGCCCAGGCCAATGAGACGTCGGCGCTGCAGTCCCTGCGTGCCATCCAGGAAGCCGAAACCCAGTACGCGGCCGAGTACCCCGCGAACGGGTTCGCCTGCTCGCTCACGGCGCTGGGCGGCGTCGCGTCGTCGGGTGCGCCGAATGCACAGGGCGCGCAATTACTCCAGCCCGATCTGGCCAGTGGAAACAAGTCGGGCTACACATTTACCATCACGAACTGCACGAAAACGACGGTGAACAACCAGGACAACTACACCAGCTACGAGGCGACCGCGGTCCCTCAGGCCGTGGGCAAGACCGGCCACAATGGATACTGCCTCGACATGAGCGGGCAAATATTGAAGGATCCCACGGGCGCAACCAATTGCACGGTCCCCATCCAATAAGGCCAGCCGTCCGCTGACAGCGGTGAGCTGTCAGCGACGCGCGGCCAGCGAGTCAGCGATTTGAATCGGACCATGACGAGAAAAATGGGCCACCGGCGTGGGATCAACCGCTGGTGGCTTTTCCTTTTGCCGTTCGCCCTCGCGATCACCCCGTGCGGCTCAGCCTGCGCCCAATCGATCACAGCGACGGATCTCGCCGCCCGGATCGACCGGCACTACAACGCGCTCCACTCCCTCGAGGTCCACTTCGTCCAGCATTACGCGGGCATGGGCATGAACCGCAAAGAATCCGGCGTCCTGCTGCTGAAAAAGCCCGGCAAGATGCGCTGGACCTACACCGATCCGGACGGCAAGCTGTTTCTGCTCGACGGCAAGGATGGCTACTTCTACTCGCCCGGCGAAACCGAAGCGCAAAAGGTGCCCGAGAAACAACTCGACGACCTGCGCTCGCCCCTCCGCTTTCTCCTCGGCCATACCGAGCTCGAAAAGGAACTGTCCGAGTTACAGATGACCGCGCAGGCCGGCGGCGCTTACGTCCTGAGCGGCATCCCCAAAGGACTGGAGCAGCGGGTCAGCGCCCTGAAGATCATCGCCGCCGCCGATGGAACGATTCGAGGGATGGAGATCGACGAAACGGACGGCGTGACCAACCAGTTCGACTTCAGCGGCGAAGTGCCCAACGCCCCAGCCCCCAACTCCGCGTTCCTGTTTACCCCGCCGCCCGGCGTGCACATCGTGACGGGCGAGCCCCCCGTTTAGACCCGCCGCCCCCGTGCGATTTATTTCTGCCTCTCCGTGAAACTTGCTTCCCCTCTGCTTCGTTTACATCGTGTTGGGAGGCCCGTATGCTCTCCGATCTGCGTAACACTCTCTGCTTCGTTCTCGCTGCTCTGCTCACGTTTGCTCCTGCCCTGCCCGCGCAGCAAACCAGTGCCCCCCCGGCGCCCATTCCCGCCGACATCACGACCGCCCAGGCGGTCTTCGTCTCCAATGGCGGCGGCAGCAACTACTTCAGCATCTTCACCGGCGGCGCCGACCGCGGCTACAACACCCTCTACCACGATCTGCAGACGGCGAACCGTTATCAACTCGTAGGCTCGCCTTCCGAGGCGCAGCTCATCTTCGAGATTCGCTCGGTCGCTCCCGCCGAGAGCGGCCCGCATGACACGGTGGCCTATAACCCGCAGTTGATCCTCAGCATCATCGACCCGAAGACCCACGCCGTGCTGTGGACGACCAGCGCCAACGTGCGCGCCATCGGCCTGCAGAAGCGCCGCGACCGTGAGTTCGACGCCTCCGTCGCGATCCTCCTGGATAAGCTGAGCGAAGTGACCGGCCAGCCGCTCACGCCGCAGCAAATCAAAGCCGTCAATAACAACTCGCGCCTGCCCACCGCGGCCAAGGTTTTCATTGTTGCGGCGCTTGCCGTCGCAGTCGGAATGACAACCTACGGCATCTATCGCGTCACGCACCCGCCCACCCTGCCCCCGCTGCCGAATCCCGGCCAGCCGGCGCTTCCATAGCCCGCAGCACGCCAGACGGGCCGCCCTTCACCGTCTGGCGTCTTAACCCTCTCGATTCCCGTTTTTCCCCCGCCCCTTCCGCCTATAATCACGCAGATGTCTTTGGCGCCGGGGTTTTTGTTGGGTGACTATGAGGTTCTTGCGCCGCTCGGCGCCGGCGGCATGGGCGAGGTGTACCGCGCCCGCGACGCGCGCCTCGGCCGCGAAGTCGCCATCAAGGTCCTCCCGCGTTCCTGGGTGCGCGATCCCGAGCGTCTCCGCCGCTTCGAACTCGAAGCCCGCGCCGCGGCCGCCCTGAAGCACCCCAACATTCTCGTCGTCTACCAGATGGGGACATTCAATGGCGTTCCTTATCTGGTTTCGGAACTGCTGGAGGGCGAGACCCTGCGCGAGCGTCTCGCGCGTGGACCGCTGCCGGTACGCAAGGTGGTTGACTATGGAATCCAGATCGCGCGTGGCCTCGAAGCCGCGCACCGGAAGGGAATCATCCATCGGGATCTGAAGCCGGAGAATCTGTTTCTCACCGACAGTGGGCACATCAAGATTTTGGACTTCGGCCTGGCCCGCGTGATCCTGCCCGACCCCGAGGAGCTCAATTCCGCCGACACCCTGGCCGAGCGCCACACCACCCCGGGCATTCAACTCGGGACCGTCGGCTACATGTCTCCCGAGCAGGTGCGCGGAGTTCCCGCCGTGCCCCAGTCCGACCTCTTCTCGCTCACCGTTGTCCTCCGCGAGATGCTCACGGCGAAGCGAACCTTCCAGAAACCGACCTCCGTCGAAACGATGACGGCCATCCTGAACGAGGAGCCGGCGCCCGTCTCGGAAATGATCCCGAACATTCCGCCGGGGCTCCAGAGGATTCTCGATCGCGGCCTCGATAAGGACCCCGAGCAGCGGTTTCAGTCGGCTTCCGACATGGCCTTCGCCCTCGAAGCTCTGTCCGATCCAGCCGTGGCCGCCGCTTCCGGTCTCTCGCCCGCGCGCAGCCGAACGTCGACCCCCCGCCGCCTTCTCCTCGCTGCGGCCGCGCTCATCGTCATCGCCGCACTCGGCTTCCTCGTCTATCTCGCTGCGCAGCCCGCGTCCGCGCCCACCGCCTCCAGTTACGTGCAGCTCACCCACGACGGGCTGCAGAAGACCCTGATCGGGACGGATGGAGCCCGCCTCTACCTGAGCCTCACCACCTCCGCCGTCAACAATTTGGCGGTGCTCGATCTGGCGGGTCACGAGGAAACCCGCATCGCCCTGCCCGCGAGCGACATGCAGCCGGTGACGGTCTCTCCCGATGGCTCGGCGGTGCTCGTCATTCAGGGTCGAGGTTTTCCCTTCCGCGGCGCGTTCTGGACTGTGCCCGTGAT
This sequence comes from Acidobacteriaceae bacterium, assembly GCA_036521315.1. Taxonomy (GTDB): domain Bacteria; phylum Acidobacteriota; class Terriglobia; order Terriglobales; family Acidobacteriaceae; genus Palsa-343. The sequence goes on along the minus strand of DATDHZ010000008.1, from coordinate 42,144 downwards.
CGGCGGTTCTCCCCGGCGTCTGGGCGACGTAGTAGGTACCACAGGAGCATGGTCGGGCGACCGGCAACGGCTGGCGTACGCCGACGGCAACAACCTCTACCTTGCCGGCGCCGACGGTTCCGGCCCGCGCAAGATCCGCAGCCTCGATCGACCGATCGACAGCATCGCGTGGTCGCCGGACGGCAAGACGCTCAGCCTCAGCGCGTCCCAGGGATTCAACGCAGACATCGGTGCGCATTCCGAGTGGGAGATCAACCCGGACGGATCGAACCTGCGCCAACTGCTCCCCGGCTGGCACAATCCGTCCGACGAATGTTGCGGCGCATGGACTCCCGACGGGAAGTTTTTCGTCTTCGCATCCGGCCGCCAAATTTGGGCGCTGGCGCGCGAAGGCGCGTTCTTCCATCGCAAGGCAACTCCCACTCCGCTGACAGCCAGCCCCATGACCCTGTCTTCGCCGCTGGTGAGCCGCGACGGAACAGAGCTCTTTGTCGTCGGCGCAACCTATCGCGGCGAGCTCACCGAATGCAACCCACAGACAGGCCAATTTGCGCCGTTTCTCGGAGGAATTTCCGCCGAGTATCTTTCGTTTTCGCGCGACGGTCAGCGGGCCGCGTGGGTGAGCTACCCCGACGGCGTGCTCTGGCGCGGCCGCATCGATGGAACCGAGCAGCTCCAGCTCACGCAACCTCCATTGCATCCGGCCCTGCCGCGCTGGTCGCCCGACGGCAAGAATCTCGTGTTCTTTACCTTTCCGCAAAGCGCCACGCAGCCGGCCCGGATCTACGAGGTTGCCGCGAACGGAGGCAGCCCGGCTGAACTGATGCCGGGTACGACCCTGCACCAGCAGGATCCAAACTGGTCTCCCGACGGCACCCGTCTCGTCTTCTCCGGAGACCAGAACGACGCGGCCGCCAACCCCTCGAAGCCGACCATCCACATCCTCGATCTCGCGACCCATGCGGTTACAGATGTGCCGAGGTCATTCGGACTTTTTTCCCCGCGCTGGTCGCCCGACGGGAAATTCCTCCTCGCACTGACAGCGGACTCGCGCACGCTGCGCCAATACAACTTTGCGGCACAGACGTGGAGGACGGTCGCGCAAGGCAACTTTGGCTGGCTCAATTACTCGCATGACGGCCTCTACGCCTATTCGCTCGACTTTACCGGCGATGGCCAGGTCGTGCGCGTGCGCCTCGAAGACGGTCGCATGGAGACGGTGACCAGCCTGAAGGGCTTCGTGACGACAGGTCAGTACGGCGGGTCGCTCTCCCTCACGCCCCAGGACGATCCGCTCCTCCTGCGCGACCGCGGCACCCAGGACGTCTACGCGCTGGACTGGCAGGAGCGGTAACTTCGACGCGCAATCTACCCTTTCAAACAGGCCGCGGGCGTTACGATGCGGGTCCGGCCATGCCGGCGCAGCGCCAGCAAATCCTTGTCGCCGCTGATCAGCAAGTCGGCGTCAGCGCGTTCGGCGCATTCCAGGAATTTGTCATCATCAGGGTCGCGGCAGACCCGCAGCGTGCCCGTAATGTTGACGCGGATAGCTCGGCGGAGCGTTCCTTCCATCACCGCGTAGATGCGGGCCTCCTGCCAGTCACATGTGAATTTCAGCGTGTTGAAGATCTCTGTCTCGATCTCCTCACATGTGCCCATCGTATCTTCAGCGGCAGCGCGGGCCAGGGCGCGGAACGGGATGCCCTCCGTGCCGCCAAAGTGAAGAGCCGAAATCCACACGTTTGTGTCGACCACGACAATCATCCGGCTTTGCGGCTCTGACGCTCTCGTCCGGCTCGCATAGCCGCGCGAGTTTCCTTCACCATGCGGGGAACGTCCTCTTCGCCGTAACCGCCCAGGCTGCGCGTCGCGCCATAAGCGGCGGCTTCACGCAGCGTCCTCAAAATCCGCTCCGATTCGTACGCACGCAGCGATTCCCGAAAGACTTCGCTCATGGTGCGGCTCTCCGCTTTGGCGAGGGCCTCGGCGCGGGCGGCCAGTTCGGGCGGCAGGCTGATCGTGTACACCTTGGAGCGGCGAGTCTTTCCGGTCACGTCTTTCGGGCTGGCGGACTTCCGGGCCTTTGCGGTGGTTTTCCTGGCGGTCATAATTTGATATTACAGCGTAATGGATTGTCATACACCAAAATTTCTGCCGTTCAGCATGCCCTGCGGGATGGGTAAGATGGTCCCGATGGCTCGCTCTCAGTTCGGGATCGCGGCTCTTGGGTCTGTGCTCCTGCTTTTCTGCGCGCTCACCTTCGTGTTCGCTGGGCATGCGCAGACCCTGAATCAAACCTCCGGTCCCTGGGTGCTCGAAAAGAGCGGCACCACAGCGGGCCTGCGCGGCATTCACGCGGTCGGGGGCGGCGTGGCGTGGGCCAGCGGGACGAACGGGACGATTCTGCGGACGGAAGACGGCGGCTACGAATGGCAATCGTGCGCCATGCCGCCCGGTGCGGAGAAGCTGGACTTCCGCGGTATCTGGGCTTGGGACGACCAGACCGCCATCGTCATGTCGAGCGGAACCGGCGACGCGTCGCGCCTCTACAAGACAACGAATGGGTGCTCGAGCTGGAAGCTGCTCTTCACGAATCCGGATAAGGATGGATTTTGGGATGCGATGCAGTTCTTCGACCCGAAGTCCGGTTGGCTCCTTGGCGATCCCGTAAAAGGGCAGTTCGAGCTGTGGAAGACGAATTCAGGCGGCCTCAAATGGTGGCGCGAGCCTCGAAGCCGCGCTCTGCGGGCTGATGCAAAGACGCAGGGGGCCTTTGCGGGTAGTAATTCCTCCCTCTATTTGAGCGGCGCAGGCGCGGGCTTCCCTGCGTTTGCCTCCGGCGGGACGGCTGGTGCTTGGTACTACCGCATTTCGGAGATCCAGATTTGCGTCGATAGTTGTGCCGAGTCGCCGAATGACCTTTGGCAGAAAACCTTAACTCCATTGGCGACTGGGACTTCGAGCGCCGGAGCGTTCTCGGTGGCCGCCATCGGCACGGTAATCGTGGCTGTCGGCGGTGATTACCAGAAACCTGATGACTCGGCAGGCACCGCCGCCTGGTCCGCAGACGGCGGCAAGACCTGGACCGCCTCCACTAGGCCTCCCCACGGCTTCCGTTCCGCCGTCGCCTGGGACGCGGACCTGAAAGCCTGGATCGCCGCCGGAACGAACGGCTCCGACAGCAGCTACGACGACGGCAAAACCTGGCAGCCGCTCGACGACGGCAACTGGAACGCGCTGAGCTTGCCGTGGGTCGTCGGTCCGAACGGGCGGATCGCGAAGCTGAATGCGGAAAAGGTGAAGCGGCCTTAAGCGCAATCGCTTCCATTACCTTCGTACCGCTGTCCCAGCGCTTTCTGCTTGCCTTCGGGGCGCGAGTCCTCCATCCTTGAGACAGGATGGGTAAGCCCTGCGCGCCTTTGTGCTTGCAGGGCTTCTGAGTTTCTGGGCCGGAGGGTAATACCCGCAGGGGTATTACCCTCCATGCCCTTTGCAATCAGGTCGATAGCGTATCCCCCCCCAAAAATCTCGAAGGGGATCCGCGCAAGCCCGATTTTGGCCCGTGCGGGGGAAGCCTCACCGATTCTGTGCGGACAGCCGGTAGACTCGCACGTAATCGAAGTCCACCGTAAATCCGGCGGCATTGTCGGCGGCAATCCCGATTTGGGCGGAGGAGCCCAGCGCATGCTGCCAGGTTCCTCCCTTCGTCCAGGTCTTGCCGTCGGGCGAAGTATAGGCGGTGTAGAGCTCGCCCTGCGCACCCAGCGAGTGGACGGCGATGCGCAGCCACGTGGTCTGGCCCACCGGGCCGACGTTTTGATGGTCGTAGGTGGGGTAGTTCTCTGCAACCGGCCCAACCTGCTTGCCGAATTCCGACTGGCGCGTGTCCCAGTCCGGAAAGACGTCGAGCTTGATGCTGTTCTGGTCGTTGCCGTAGAGGAACAGCGCGCCCTGCGCGAAGTTGTAACAGCAGCTGTTATTGAAGGGCACGCTGGTCGTCACCTTCGCTTCGACCATCCAGTTCGGCACGTTGGGCGCGGGCTCGCCCAGGATGGAAACCATCGGCGCGTCGCTGTTCTCGTCGTAGCCGTTGGTCTGCACCTCATACGCCGAGCCGGTGAGGGTGTAAGCATTGTTCGCCGTGGGATGGATGAAGTGCCACTGCGCGGAAAGCGTGGTGGAGTTGAACTCGTCGGAGAGCGACGTGATTTCTGGACCAGGCTGATCGAACTCTTCGTCCACCGTCGGCCGATCAGTAGTCCGTTCCCCGGGCTGCGCAGCCGGAGCGGGCTGCGCATTGTCCGACGCCCACGCCCCGCCGCGCACCTGCGGCCATCCATTCACCCACACGATGGGATCGATGAGGGCCGGCCGCCGCGTGGCCCCGGGGAACCCGGAGAAGTAGGGAGCCGTTGAGTCGATAGCGTGGTACAGCATGTAGTCCTGTCCCGCATCGTCGGTGAAGACCACGTTGCCGCCCGGGCCAACCCAGCGGTTGCCGTTCGAGGCGATGGCGACTGAGCCGCCGGGGGCGAAGGTGTTGAGGGAAGTTCCGTTCTGATCGATAAAAGGCCCAAGCGGCGATGTCGCCCGGCCCACGCGAACGCCATAGCCGCTCAGCGGGCCATCGCAGCAGTTGGCAGTGGAGAAGAAGAGGTAGTAGTAGCCGCCATGCTGCCAGAAATTCCCGCCCTCAAAATAGTTGTCGATGGCGAGTTGCTGTTCCGAGGAGGGATTGGAGGTGAGGCCGTCAGCGGAAAGGGCGCGAATGCTGATGCCGCCGTTGAAGGAGCCGTAGACGATGTACCGCTGCCCGGAGGCATCCTGAATCTCGTCGGGATCGATCACCGCCCGCCCCGGCGCTCCGTTGTAAGGGTTGTTTTCGGGCGCAACCACAGGGGCCCCGCTGTCGGTCCAGGGGCCGGCAGGGCTCGAGCTGGTGGCGACGCCGATCGCCGACCCGCCGGCCATCGTGTTCGGTGCCACGAAGTAGAGGTAGTACTGGTTGTTGAAGAACTTCACGGCCGGCGCCCAGAGCTGATTGGTCGCATCGCCCACCCACGCGGGCGTTTGCGAGAACGCATCGCCGATGTAGTTCCAGTGAATCAGGTCCGTCGACTTGAATTGCGTGATGAGGTGGGCGTTGAGGAACCCCTGCGAGTTCACGTCGCTTGAGTTCAGCGCGTCGCCCGTGCAATAGAGATACCAGGTGTCGGTGCCCCCTACGGACTGCTTGATGGTCGCCGGGTCGGGGCAGCTGACGGCCGGACCGCTGGAGGTCTCCAGCGAAAGCGGATTGGTATAGGTGCGGGGCTGGCCGGGAGGTCCGGAGGAATTCGAGCCAATCATCTGCCCGCATGCGAGGAGCGGCAGGCAAGCGAGGCTCAGCAGAACCTGCAGGCGCGAAGGAAGAATCCGGTCGCGAGAGGGACGGAGCATGGGGAGCACTCCTGGGAGAAATTCTCGAGCGACCACAATGTAATCGCTTACAGGAACGCTCTGCAACTTCGGCCTCAAACCCCGTAGAATCATAGGAAGCGGACGAGGTTTCTGCCAACGGGTCCGCCGCCGGAATACCGGCCGGCGGGAAACGCGCAATCGCCCGATCCGCAGGCAAAAGGCTGAACGATAAAGCGGTTGCGTGCGTCCTGTTGTTTGCAGGAACCGGGCGTCCATCTGAAATAAAGATCCCATGGCTGAATTTGTCATCAGGCTCGCCGATGAGCGAGGCCACGTGCAGGAGCAGGTGCAAAGCGCGGCGACAGCCGACGAGCTGCGCTCGCGCTTTACCCAGGCGGGTTACTACGTCTATTCGGTCAAACCGCGCGGCCTCACAGGCGGTCCGCGCAAGACAAAGCTCGAGACGTTCCTGATCTTCAACCAGCAGTTCCTGACGCTCATCAAGGCCGGCCTGCCCATCCTCGGCTCGCTCGAAATGCTGGCCAAAAGCCAGAAGAATCCCAATTTCGCCGGTCAACTGCAGAACATCTCCGCGCGCGTACGCACCGGTGAAGCGATCTCCACGGCATTCGAGGCGCAGGGCGGCTTTCCGCTCATGTACACCACCACGCTGCTGGCGGGTGAGCGCTCCGGCAATCTGGAAGAAGTGCTGGGCCGCTATCTGTCGTTCCAGCGCGTCTCGCTGGCGTTCAGAAAAAAGGTCAAGGCCTCGCTCGTTTATCCCACTCTGCTCATCACGCTCGTGCTTGCCATGTTCATCTTCATGATCACGTTCGTGGTGCCGCAGTTTGCCAAGCTTTACGACCAGATCGGCACCACCCTGCCCTCGATCACGCTGTTCATGCTGGCGCTGGGCAAGGGCGCGCAGCATTATCTGCTCTACATCATTCCGGCGCTGGCGCTCGTCGGCTATCTCATTTGGCGCTGGAGCAAGACCGACGCCGGCGGGGAACGCATCGACACCCTGCGCATCCGCATGCCCATCTTCGGCAAAATCTGGCTCAAGTATCAGGTGGCAATGTTTGCCCGCACGCTCTCCACGCTGCTGAGCGGCGGCATTCCCCTGGTGCCCTCGCTTGAAACCGCGGCGCGCTCCATCACCAGCAAGCGCATTAGCAAGGCGGTCTTTTCATCGGTCACCAGCGTGCGCGAGGGCAAGGGGCTGGCCACCAGCCTGCAATCAACGAAGGTGTTTCCGGAGCTTTCGACGGAAATGATTGAGGTCGGCGAGTCGACCGGCGCGCTCCCCCAGATGCTGAATTCGGTCGCCGAGTTTTTCGAGGACGATGTCCAGACCGCGCTGACCGCCGCGCTCGCGCTCATTGAGCCGGCCATTCTGATCGTCATGGGCGTGGTGGTCGTCATCATCCTCATTTCGCTCTATCTGCCCATTTTCTCCATGGGGAACAGCATGGGCGCGGGGCGCTGAGCAGGGAACAGGGATTAAAGAACAGGAATCAACGATGGCAGAAGCATCGACACTGACAATACCCACCGAGCAGGACGAAACGCTGCAGGCGCAGGTGCTCGCGCGCCGCTACAGAGCCGAGTTCGTCGACCTGAAGAACTTCCGCATCCAGCACGAGGTCCTGCGCTCCGTTCCCGTCGACATGATGTTCCGCTACAACTTCGTGCCGCTGGAGCAGCTCGAGGACCGGCTGGTCATCGCGGTCAGCGATCCCAGCAAGCTGATGATGCTCGACGAGATCAGCGGCCTGCTCGGCCAGCGCATCGTCACCCGCGTCGCCACGCTCTCGCAAATCACCGATCTGCTGAAGAAGACCGAGCAGAGCCAGCGCGTGCTCGACGAAGCGTCTGAGGGTCTGACCTTCGACGTGCTCTCGTCGGACGACAACGCCGACGAGAACATCTCCATCGAGAAGCTGACGTCGGAAGAAGACATCAGCCCGATCATCCGGCTCGTCGACACCACCATCTTTACCGCGCTCGAGCGGCGCGCGTCCGACATCCACATCGAGACCTACGACGACTCGGTCATCATCAAGTACCGCATCGACGGCGTGCTGCAGATGGCCATGGCGCCTATCGCCAAAGAGCACCACACCACCATCCTCTCGCGCATCAAGGTGATGAGCGAGCTCGATATCGCCGAGCGCCGCGTCCCTCAGGACGGCCGCTTCCGCGTCCGCTACAAGGGCCGCCTCATCGACTTCCGCGTTTCCATCATGCCGACCGTCCATGGCGAGAACGCCGTCCTCCGCGTGCTCGACAAAGAGTCGATGAGCGAGAAATTCAAGAAGCTGACGCTGGACGTGGTGGGTTTCGCGGACGACGACATCAAGCGCTTCCGGCGGTACATCCGCGAGCCCTACGGCATGGTGCTGGTCACGGGCCCCACCGGTTCCGGCAAAACCACCACGCTCTACGCCGCGCTCAACGAGATCAAGAGCGACGAAGACAAGATCATCACGATTGAAGATCCGGTCGAGTATCAGATCCGCGGCATCACGCAGATTCCCGTGAACGAGAAAAAGGGCCTCACGTTTGCGCGCGGCCTGCGCTCCATCCTGCGCCACGACCCCGACAAGATTCTCGTCGGCGAAATCCGCGACCAGGAAACCGCGCAGATCGCCATCAACTCCGCGCTCACCGGCCACCTGGTCTTCACCACGGTGCACGCCAACAACGTGCTCGACGTGCTCGGCCGCTTCGTGAACATGGGTGTCGAGGTCTACAACTTCGTCTCCGCGCTCAACTGCATTCTGGCGCAGCGCCTGGTGCGCACCATCTGCGAGTATTGCGTCCACGAAGTGCACCACGACGAAACGATGCTGATCGAGAGCGGCATGGACCTGGCGGAGTGGCGCGACTTCCCCTTTCGCGAGGGCCGCGGCTGCATCGAATGCGGTGGAACGGGCTATCGCGGCCGCACGGCTATCCATGAGCTGCTCGATCTGACGGACCCCATCCGCGAAATCATTCTGGAGAAGAAGCCCACGTCGGAAATCCGCAAGCTGGCACAGCAGGAAGGCATGCACTTCCTCCGCGAGTCGGCGCTCGATCGGGTGCGGCGCGGGCTCACGACGCTGAAAGAAATCAACAAAGTCACCTTCATTGAGGCATCGCGATAGTGGCAGGACTGGCGAACATCTTCAGACCCGCCGCGGACACGCGGCCCCGCCTCGCGTGCGAAATCCGCCCCGAGGGCGTGGTTGCCGCGCGCGCTTCGACCGAAAAGCGCGGCACCGAAACCGTCCTGGCGTTTGCGCCGCTGGCGGCGGGCGTCGTCACGCCGGGGCTCAAGGTGCCGAACGTCGCGGATCGCGCGGCGCTGGTGGCAGCGCTCGAAAGCGCTCTGGGCGCGACGAATGCGCGCGACCGAGATACCACCGTGGTGGTTCCGGACGCTGCCGCGCGCGTGTTGCTGCTGGATTTCGACACCTTGCCGGCACGGCGACAGGAAGCCATGCCCGTGGTGAAGTTCCGGCTGCGCAAGATGGTCCCGTTCGAGGTGGAATCCGCCGCGGTCAGCTATCAGGTGATGGCGCACAAGGCCAGCCAGATAAGCGTGCTGGTGACGGTGATGCCGGGGGACGTGCTCGCAGAATACGAAAGCGCCGTGCGCGATGCAGGCTATGAGCCGGGCGCGGTGCTGCCCAGCACGCTCGCTGCAACGGCTGGACTCAGCGGTGGAACCGCGCTCCTCATCAACCACAACTACGGCTCAGTCACCACAGCGGTCACGCAGGGCGACGAGATGCTGCTCCACCGGAGCATGGATCTTCCCGCCGAAGGAAATGCGCGCGAAGAAGAGATGGCGCAGGCCGTGATCACCGCGCTCGCCTGGTATGAAGACACGCTGCGCGCCACGCCGGAGAGACTCCACTATGCGGGGCCGGGCGGCGCTCAGGGCGCGCGCGATTCACGCTGGCTGCGCTTCGTCGATCCCGCGCCGCCGATCGAGGATCTGACGCCGCCGCCCGGCGCCTCCATGATGACCAACGTCCCCGTCGGCGCGACGGCCGGAGTGACGGGAGCTCTCGCGTGAAGATTTCCGTCAATCTCGCCAGCCATCCTTACATCGAGCTGCGCCCGGTCTACAACCGGCTGCGGACGTGGACGGCGATCCTCGTCCTCGTGGGTCTCGCGCTGTGGTTCATGTATCGCAGCGAGCGCACCCAGGCGCAGGAGGCCCAGGCGCGCGTGGCCGGAGTCGAGCACCACGTCCAGCAACTCGAGCAGCAGCAGCAGAGCTATCGCGCCCTCATGCAGCAGCCGAAAGACGCCGCGATTCTCGATCAGTCTGACTTCCTCAATGACCTCTTCCGGCAAAAGGCCTTTTCCTGGACCGCGACCATGTCCGACCTCGAGACGGTGCTGCCCTCCGGCGTGCAGGTCCTCAGCATCGATCCCATCGTCGCGAAAGACGGCCATGTGACCATCCGCCTTCGCGTGACCGGGGAACGCGACCGCGCTCTGGAACTGGTGCGCAATCTCGAGACTTCGAAACACTTTGCCCAGCCCCGTCTGGCGCAGGAATCGCTCGCCAACAACGGGGGATCGTCCGGCAATATCCAGAATGCGAATGCCAGCAACCTGGTGAATTTCGACATCCTCGCCGACTATCGGCCTCTGCCTCTGCCGGTGAACGCAAAGAGCGAGGAAGAGAAGCTGCCTGAATCGGAAAAGGCTGCCGAGAGACCGGCGTCGCCGCGCCACCCGCATGTCGAAAAGGCGCCGATTCCTCCGGGCATGCACGTGAATCGGAGGCGCCCATGAAGCGCAGTCTGTTCAGCAAGCTGAATCTGCACTTCCTCGTCATGGGCCTGGTACTGGCCTTCGACATCTTCATGGGCGTGCGCTTTGCTCTCGCCTGGCGGGAGATTCGCTCCGATCAGTCGAGCGCCTTCGTGGCGCAGCAGATTCAATACGGCCGGCTGCGCGCGCAGATGCGGCACCTCAACGATCTTCCGAAGAAGGTCGACACCGCGGGCCAAGACGCGCAGAAGTTCTACGAAGACCGCATCGCGCCGAACTACTCGACGGTCGTGGCGCAGCTCGACGGAACGATGGAGAAGACGAACGTGCGGCTGGCGCATTCCGCCTATGGTCAGCAGCCGGCGATCCCAGGGCTGACGGAAGTGCTCATCGACGCGGGCCTCAGCGGCCAGTACACCGACATGATGCACTTCATCAACGATCTCGAGCGCGACCGCGATCACGTCTTCTTCATCATCGACGGCGTCACCTTCACCGGTGAGCAGGGTGGCGTCGTCAATCTCCGCCTGCGTCTGAGAACGTATCTGCGCTCGAATGCGCCTGACCTGCCGGCCCCCACCCAGACCGCGGTCGCGAATCCCACCGCCGCGGCGAATCCCGCATCCGCCCAGGAGAAGCCATGAAAACCGGCTTTGAAAGTAAGCGGAATGTGATCATCCTGGTCGTCCTGCTGGTCGTGCTGATCGTGTGCGTCTGGTATTTTGTGTCGAAAGTTTATGGCGGAGGCAGCCCCTCGCCCGCACCCAAATCAGCGGCGGTTGTCGCTCCTGAGCCGGCTTCCCGCCCCTCCGCTGAGTCCCGCGCCGCCGATGAGGAAAACGCCGCAGCGAATGGCCACGCGGCGAAGAAAGTTCCGTCCCTCGAAAGCCTCGATCCAACCCTGCATCCTGAATTGATGGCGGGAGCCGAGGCGCTCGAATACGCGGGATCGGGGCGCAACATCTTCTCCATGTCCTCCGCGCCTCCGCCCATCGAAGTCGCGAAAGGTCCCGTCCGGCCTCAGCAGACCCCGGAAGAGGCTGCGAGGGCAGCCGGCCCGCCGCCTCCTCCGCCCATCGACCTGACCTTTTTTGGCTATGAGGCGGACGGGTCGAAGAAGAAGGCGTTCATCCTCCACGGCGACAATGTATTCATCGCGTCGGAAGGCGACGTGGTCGACCACCACTACAAGGTGCTCAAGATTAACCCGCTCTCCATTCAGGTGACGGATCTGTTGTACAACAACACGCAGACCCTCAACCTGTCCCAGAGCTAACCCAGGGTTCAGGCAGTCGATGCAGTCTTCATCTCCCAATCCGCGCCACCACACCGCATTCGGCTCCGAGTCGGGATACGTCCTGCTCGCGGTCATTTTTCTCACGTTCCTGCTGCTGTTGAGCCTGGCCATTGCCGCGCCGAAGATCGCCATGTCCATTCAGCGCGATAAGGATTTGGAAACCATCCATCGCGGCGAGCAGTACAAGCGCGCTCTCCAGCTTTACTACCGGCAGTTTGGGTCGTACCCGACGTCGATCGATCAGCTCGTCAGCACGAACAACATGCGCTTTCTGCGCAAGCGCTACACCGATCCCGAAACCGGCAAGGACGACTGGAAGCCTGTGATCTACGGCCAGGCCCATGTGCGCCCGCTGGGTTTCTTCGGTCAGCCGCTCTCCACCATTGGCGGCATCGCGACCGCAGCGGTCGTGGGTGGAATGGGTAGCGGCATGTATGCCCTCGCTCCGGCCACCACGACAGACGCGGATGGCTTCCCGGTCAGCGATAATGGCAGCGGGACCGATACGAGCAGCCCCGGCAGCGGTCCGGGCATGAGCTCCGGAGTCGCCAGCGGCAACCCAACGAGCGGCAGCAACAATGGAACGTTCTCGATGGGCGGCCAGCCCAACTCCAGTTTTGGGTCGACCCCGGGCCTGGGTTCGAACCCGGGACAACCTGGATCGAACGGGCAGATGGGTGTGGGCACACCTGGCAGCGGCACGCCGACCTCCGGCTTTGGCTCCTCGACGCCCGGCTTTGGGTCCAGCAACAGTGGCTCTTCGGGCGGAACCTTTGGTAGCAGCGGCCCGATCGTGGGCTTCACGCTGCCCGTCAATAAGCCATCTCTGGTCGACTACAAACTGCAATCCCGCTACAACAAGTGGGAATTCAATTACGACCCCATGGAAGACCAGATGCAGCAGGCGGCCGGCCTCCTCGGCGGTGGCGGCGGCATGTCAGGAAGCACCGGCGGGATGGGAGGGGGCGGCATGAACGGCACCCAGAACGGCCTCGGCAACAGCAACAGCTTCGGCGGCTCGACCAGCAGCGGCCTTGGCCAGCCGCCTTCGAGCACATCCGGAAGCGGCTCATCCGGTTCCGGCTCTTCGGGTACAGGTTCCTCCGGGTCGGGCTCCGACAACTCCGGATCGTCCAACCCGCCCACCTCGCCGCAATAACAGCGAAGGCCCGCATCCCTGGAGCCGCTCGTCGCGGAACAGGAGTGCGGGCCTGTATTCTGCGGCTGACGCCGCTCGATTTAGACCTGGAACGAAGAACCGCAGCCGCAGGTGCTCTTGACGGCCGGGTTATCGAACTTGAAGCCGGCAGCTTCCAGGGTCTCGACGTAGTCGACCGTGCAGCCGTTCAGGTACATGAGCGAGGTCGCGTCGACAAACACTTTCAGGCCGTCGAACTCGTAGATCTTGTCCATCATTCCGGCCTGGTTCTCGAACGACATCGAGTACTGGAAGCCGGAGCAGCCGCCGCCCACCACGCCGATGCGCAGGCCAGCCGGCAGGGGATCCTGCGTTGCCATGATTTCGCGCACCTTGCCCACGGCATTATCAGTGAGCCGGACGGGCGTAGTCTTCGGAGGCGCTGCTGCCTCGGAATTGACGGATGGAACAGTGCTGGTAGCCATTGTGCTGAATCTCCTGAGGATGCGACTCTACTCCTCTAGTGTAGCGCAGAGAGCGCACGAGCAGCATCCTGATCGTTAGATGTCGGGCGGCAGGCTCGGGTCGCAAGGCCCACCAGAACAGGCGGCTGGGCTTCACCCGCCAAAATGACCCTCCGCCGCAGCCGCAACCCTTCGCTTGTAAAGGGCGATGGCGAACATCGCCACCCCTCCTGCAATGAGCGCTGCTGTCGACAGCAGCACTTTGGCCACCGCCAGCGGCTTGTTCGGCTCTTCGTCAGCGGGGATGACCGAGAGCACGATGGTCAGCGCGGTCGAGCAGAATCCAACCGCGGCCAGAGCGAGGGCAACAGGACGTCCGCCCGGAACCCGCGCAATCCCCGGCCCAGCCGGGCGCGACTGCAGCCGGGCCATCGCCGCGAAGAGAAACAGATAGGGAATGAAGAACGTGATGATCCCCATGCTGATCAGCACGTCATACGCTCCGCGCACCGTCGTGCCGGCCTGGCCCAGCGCCGCGACGAGGATGCCTGCGAGTCCATAGACCCCAATGGCCACCCACGGCGTCTGAAAGCGTCGATGAATGCTGCCGAACACCGGCGGCAAATAGCGGTCGATGCCTGCCACGAACGGCAGCCGCGACGTGGACGATAAAAACGACGCCGCGCCGCCGATGGCATTGAGCGCCAGCAGCGCCGCCATCGCGACCACCAGCGGCCAGCCAATTCCCAGGCGCGCGCAGAGATGCGCCACGCCGCGCATGAATCCGTCTACGCCGGATACCTCGGCCGAAGGCAGCGCGACCAGCAGCGATGCGGTCCCGGCGATGTACCCGACGGCCAGCACAGCCCCGCCCACCAGCAGCGCCCGCGGAATCGTCCGCCGCGGATTCTCGATCTCCTCGCCCATGAACGAGCCGGTTTCGCAGCCGCCGAAAGCAAAGAAAATCGTCGACCAGAAGATCGCGTTCTTGAGCGAGAGATGCGGCGCAAAAGCCGGAGCACTGAAGCGCGTTGCCGGTCCAAAACGCGCCGCCGAAACGCCGGCGAGAATGACCAGAATCAGAATCGGCAGCCAGCTGCCCGTCGAGCACACGTTGTTGAGCCATTTGCCCGCGTCGAGCCCGACAATATTGATCACTGTGATGACACCCAGCCATACCACGGCGAACGACATGAAGTAAGCGGGGCTGGCCGCCAGCCCTCGCCCTCGGGCGCCCGCGGCAAAGAGCAGCGACCCCGCGCCGAAATAGAGCACCGACGCGAAGTAGGGCAGGTTCGACATCCAGTACATCCACGCTGTCAGGAATCCGGCAAAGTCGCCGAACGCTTCGCGCGTCCAGACGTAGAGGCCGCCCTCCTGCGGAAAGCGCGACGAAAGCTCGAACACGCTGGCGGCGAGCGGCAGAAAGAACCCGACGAGCGCGAATATCCAGACCAGCAGCGTGCCTGGACCTGCCGCCGCTGCTGTAGCCACCCAGCGCACGCTCAGTCCCGTGACGATATAGAACAGCGTCAGGTCGCGGAGACGCAGCGCTCGCTTCAGCCGCGGCTGGCTCTGCGTTGGAGCCGCCGCTGCGTCAGCCATGCAACCGCTGATCCTGGTCGCGCAGGATGGCCATGGCCGCGTTGCGCCCGTTGATGCCGATGACGCTGCCTCCCGGATGCGTGCACGCTCCGCACATCCACACGCCCTCCATGGGCGTACGTGACGTCAGGCGGTTCGTACCCATGTACGGTGGCAGGCATTCGCCCTGGAAGATGTGACCGCCGGTTAGCCCCACCTTCTGCTCGATGTCCGGTGGTCCCAGCACTTGCGCTTCGACCACCGCCGCCGGAATATTGGAGCAAAACCGCGTCAGGGATGCGAGCGCAATCCGCCGCACCTCCTCGCGGCGCGTCTCCCAAGTGCCTTGCGCAAATCGGTACGGCACATACTGCGCGAAGACGCTCATCGTGTGCAGTCCGGCCGGCACGACGCTTCGATCGTGGACGCTCTGAAAGTACAGCTCGCACCACAGAAATTCCGGCAGCTCGTGATGGCGCGCAGCCGCATAGCCCGATCGCCACTCCGGTTTTGTCAGCGGCGCATTGATCTGCCCGTAGTGGTGCGGCTCATCTGTCCCCGGCCTCGCAGCGAAATTCGGCAACTCACTCAGCAGCACGTTCAGCTTCACCGTGCATCCTTCGATGGGCACTCGCTCTACGCGCGCCCGCCAGCCTGCATCAGCAGCGTCGCCGAGCAAGCGCAACGTCACCCGCGGATCGGCATTCGACACCACCGTCGAAGCTGCAATCCGCTCGCCCCCTTCGAGCACCACGCCCTCACCCGGCACAATCTGTGCGACGGGAACTCCCGCCGCCACCACCGCTCCCGCTTCCCGCGCCGCGTCGCACAGGTAAAACGAGACCATGCCCATCCCGCCCTGCACGTAGCCCCACATCCCCGGCATCCCGCCCAACCGTCCTGATGCGTGATGGAACCGGATCGACGCCGTGCCCGCATCGAACGGGCTGGCGTTGGTCCCGATCACTCCCTGTCCGAGGTACGCCGTCTGCAGCCGCTCGTCGCGCAGATAATGCTCCACGAACTCGGCCATCGACCAGTCGTAGAGCACATGCCGCGCGTCCTCATCGTTGCCAAGACGTTTATCGATTTCCTCCGCCGTCGGCGCGTTTCCAATCCACGCATCACTCGCCGCAAATCCCTTCCCGACAGCCGGACGCAGCGCGTCGCGCAGCCTCCGGAGGGTGTCGCTCATCGCCCGCCAGCCTTCCACATCGGCCGGAGCGAATCGCCGCACCTCCGCCTCGCAGGCGTCATCGTCATCCCAAAGCTGAATGCTTGAGCCGTCCAGGAACGGCACGAAGAGGCCGTTGACCGCCGGCGTCCAGTGGAATCCCCGCGCAGGCAGGTTCATTTCTTCGACGACCAGCGGATGCAGCAAGCCCGCCAGATACGCGCATGGCGACATCCTCACGCCTGGATGCGTTGCGGGGAACGGCTCCTCGATCGTGCAGGCGCCGCCCACGCGCGTGCGGCTTTCCAGCACCAGCACCCGCCGTCCCGCCAGCGCCAGATACGCAGCGCACGCGAGGCCGTTGTGTCCCGCGCCCACCACAATCACATCCCATCGCCGCGCCGCCAGTTCGCGAATCGGCGCCGGCAGCCCAACTTCGCCCAGCACGGAAGCAGTTGGCGATGCGTTCGGGGAACTCAGGCAAATCCTCCGGGGAACCTGGTTCCTGCCAGTATCTACGCTGCATACCGAAATGCGAAAGGGAATTGCAGTCCCTGCCGAGCCCCCGCCCTTCCCCGGACTCCGCCTGCCATACACTGGTCCATTCGAACCTCAGGAGCGAATTGCAATGTCGATCCAATCGCGGATTGCGGCTGCGCTGGTTTTCGGCGTCGCGCTGGCCGCACCGGCGCAGAAGCTGCGTCAGGAAAGCTACTCCTGGAAAAATGTTCAGATCGTCGGTGGCGGATTCGTCGATGGCATCCTCTTTCATCCCACCGCGCCCGGCGTGCGCTACGCGCGGACTGACATCGGCGGCGCGTATCGCTGGGATGGAACGGCGCACCGATGGCAGCCGATCCTCGACTGGGTCCCTTACAAGGACCTCAATCTGATGGGCATCGAGTCCATCGCCGTCGACCCCTCCGATCCGAATCGCGTCTATCTGGCCTGCGGCACGTACACGAATCCGCGCACGCCGGACGGCGCGATCCTGCGCTCCGACGATCGCGGCCGTTCCTTCTCCCGCATCGATGTCCCCTTCAAATTCGGAGGCAACGAAGACGGCCGCGGCAATGGCGAACGCCTCGTCGTCGATCCCAACGACGGCCGCGTGCTGTTCCTCGGCACCCGCCACGACGGCCTGTGGCGCTCGGCCGATCGCGGTGTTACCTGGACGCGCGTCGCCAGCTTCCCCGATATCACAGAAGCCGTCCCGGCCATGCCCGCGCACGTCCCCGGCGAAACGCCGGAGCAGTTCTGGCGCCGGATGCCCGTTCGCGGCGGCGGCATCGTCTTTGAGAAGTTCATGCCCGCAGCCGGAGCCCATGCCGCGCGCACGCCTTCGCAAAACCTCTACGCGGGCGTGTCTCTGATGAATCGCGCAAATCTCTTCGTCACGCACGATGGGGGCGCGACATGGAGCGCTGTGCCCGGCGAGCCGACGCAATTTCGCCCGACGCGTGCCGCCTTCGCGTCCGACGGCTTCCTCTACATCACTTACGGCACCGCGCCCGGACCGTCGCGCATGTCTGACGGCGCGGTCTGGAAGCTCGACACGCGCACCGGCGCATGGACCGACATCACGCCCGAGCATCCCGGCCCTGCCAAACCGTTCGGCTACTCTGCGGTCTCCGTCGATGCGCACCATCCGCAGACCGTCATCGTCAGCACCTTCGGCCGGCCGCATGCGGAAGGCGGCGACGACATCTTTCGCTCGCTCGATGGCGGCGCGACCTGGAGACCCGTCTTCACTGGAGACCCCGGCAGCCGCGGCGTCTACGACTACAGCGGCGCGCCCTACGTTGAGCCCACCCCCATTCACTGGCTCTTCGACATCGAAATCGATCCCGCCAATCCCGACCACGCCGTCTTCACCACGGGTTACGGCGGCTGGGAGACGCACGACCTCACCGCGATGGACCGCGGCCAGCCGACTCACTGGAGCATCCTGGCCACCGGCATTGAAGAAACCGTTGCCCTGCAACTCGACAGCCCCGCAGCCGGACCGCATCTCATCAGCGCCATCGGCGACTACGGCGGCTTTGTCCACTGGAGCCTCGACAAACCCGCTCCCGAAGGCTCGTCTGCGCCGCCGCGCTTTGGCAATACCACTGGAGTTGCGTCCGCCGCGCTCAATCCGAATATCGTCGTCCGCGTCGGCATCAGCGCCGAGCACAAGCCGGGCCAGAACATCAGTTACTCGCTCGATGCGGGCCGCGCCTGGCAGGGAACGGTCGCCAACCCGACAGCCCAGGCGCGCCTTGGGTCGATTGCCGTCTCCGCCGACGGAAGCACCTGGGTGTGGACGCCGGAGCGCGAGCCGCCGTACGTCACTCGCGATCACGGAGCCACGTGGGCTCTGGTCCAGGGACTGGCTCCCGGCACGCGCGTCATCGCCGACCCGCAGGATCCGGCTCGCTTCTATGCGCTGTCCGTTGCCGATCGCATTCTCTACGTCAGCACGGATCGGGCGGCGACGTTCGTCGCCCACATGTTCTCGCTCCAGGATGCGTCGGCCACTCCGCCCGCCACCCGCGGCGATCATCGCGGCGGGCAGGACCAGATCTACGCTGCGCCCGGTCGCACGGGCGATCTCTGGCTGGCTGCCTGGGACGGCCTCTACCATCTGCCTCCGCTCGGCAACGCCGCCGGCACGCCTCTCGCCCTCAGCCGCCTGCCGCAAGTCGGCGAGATTCACGCTTTCGGCTTTGGCAAGGCCGCGCCAGGCCATCCGTATCCCGCTCTGTATCTGGTGGGAACCGTCGCCGGGCAGCCGGGCATTTTTCGCTCCATCGATGAAGCGAAGTCCTGGGTCCGCATCAACGACGACCAGCACCAGTGGGGTCTAGTCCTGCAGGTCACGGGCGATCCGCGTGTCTACGGCCGCGTCTATGTGGGGACCCACGGGCGCGGCATCCTGTACGGCGATCCCGTGCGCTAAACCGGGAAGATCATCGAACATCCGCACTCCGGCCCGGTCGATCCGCAAACTTCTCGGCTGAAACGCGGTAAACGTTGTCTCTGACCAGGCTCCGCGACTAGAATGGCAGCCATTCCCCTCTCCCGGAGGCGCCCCTTGAAAACTCCCCTCACGCGACGTCATTTCCTGGCAGGTTCTGCTGCTGCCATCGTTCCCGCTGCCAGCGCGTCGATCGTCGGCCGACCGGGCGGGCTTCTGCAGATGCTCGATGACGTGTCCCATCCGACCACCGTGCCCAACGAAGATTGGAAGGCAAGCGGGGTGCTCGATCTGTCGCGCTCGCCCTATGCGCGGCTGAAGACCGTTCCCGCACGCGCGGTGGCGATCGGCGATGGATTCTGGCAGAAGCGCCGCGCGACCAATGTCGGCTCCAGCATTCCCAGTATGCATGACGAACTGATCGATCACGGGCGCATGAACAACTTCCTGCGCCTGGAGGGAAAGGCGGATGTGCCGCAGAGGGGACCGGTGTATTCGGACTCCGACATTTACAAGTGGCTGGAGGCTGTGGGATTTGCCGTGCAGACCGGAGAGCAGCCGCAGGTGCAGGCGACGGCTGAGGCCATGATGCGACAGGTGGCGGCTGCGCAGGAGCCAGGCGGCTATCTGAATACCTATTTTGTCGGCGAGAAAAGCAACCTGCGGATGCTGCCGGCCACGCAGGAGACGGGACACGAGCTGTACTGCATCGGCCATCTGCTGCAGGCCGCGATCGCGTGGTATCGCGCGACGGGCGATACGGCGCTTCTGAACGCGGGCATTCGCTTCGTCGACGATTTTCTGCTTCCGAACTACGGTCCCGCTCCGAATCAGAAGCCGATTGTCGCCGGTCATCCGGAGATCGAGATGTCGCTGATCGAGCTGTACCGGACCACCGGGAACCGGCGGTATCTGGATCTGGCTGGGTACATCCTGCAGGGCGATCCGCGCATTCCGCTCACGCCGAGACAAACCACTTATATGTTCTGCGGAATTCCCTTCACGTCGCGGATGAAGCTGGAGGGTCACGCGGTGCGCGCGATGTATGCGTGCTGCGGCGCGACCGATTACTACCTGGAAACCGGCGATCCGACGTACTGGAAGACGCTCAACACGCTTTGGGACGATCTGAGCCAGCACCAGATCTACGTTACCGGCGGCGTGGGAGCGCGATCGGCGGGAGAATCGTTCGGCAACGCCTACGAATTGCCCAACGCGCAGGCTTATGGCGAGAGCTGCGCGGCGATCGGCAACATGTTGTGGAACTGGCGGATGCTGGCGGCCACGGGTGATGCGAAATTCACCGATGTGATCGAGCGCGCGCTCTACAACGGCATCAATTCCGGAATGTCGCTGGACGGGCGCACCTATTGCTACCGCAATCCGCTGGCGTTCGATCCTTCTTACGGCGACAAGATTCGCAATCCCTGGTACGACACCACATGCTGTCCGCCGAATCTGGAGCGAACGCTGGCATCGCTTCCGGGATATATGTACAGCACCAGCGACGACGGCTTGTATGTCCACCTCTACGAGAACTCGGAACTCATCTGGCGTCTGCACGATGGAAACGGTCTGCGTGTCGTGCAGACGACGCGCTATCCGTGGGAGGGTGAGATTCAGATGGAGGTCACGCCCACTACTCCGGCGGAATTCGCGATGCACGTGCGGATTCCCGCGTGGTCGGGGAGGAATTCCGTTCATGTGAATGGGGAGACGGTGGCGGGTGTGGAAGCGGGGCAGTATCTGGCGATCAGGCGGCACTGGAAGGCGGGTGATCGCGTGCAGCTCTCGTTCGATATGACGCCGCAAATTCTGCGCGCCAATCCCGCGGTCACGGAGAACACGGGGCGCGTGGCATTCCAGCGTGGGCCGGTGGTTTTCTGCATGGAAGGCCTGGACCAGGCAGTCGAACCGCAGCAGACGAACCTTGCCGGCTTCTCGGTGAAGACGTCGGGCGCCACATCGGTTCAGTACGACGCATCGCTGCTCGATGGAGTGGTGGTGATGGAGCACGAGGGGAGCCACGCCGCTGCTCCTCCCTCAGGTGCGCTCTACTATGCAGCGCAGGCAGCGGAACCGCCGGCAAGCGCAGCGACGCTGCGGCTGATTCCTTACTACGCATGGGCGAATCGCGAACCGTCGGCAATGCAGGTGTGGATCCCGGATATCCGGACCTAAATCGTGCTCTTGCGCCGCAGACTTGCGCGAGCCAGAATTCGTCTGCGAGTGATCGAGAGGATGACGCTTTCCCGTGCGGTCGGGACCCCGTGGGCGTCAGGCCGTAACCTCATGGTAGAGGCGATACTCTTCGTGACGGACGTCAGGGAACGCCTTGAACGACACGGGCGTTGTCGCGGACGCGACGGTCCACAATGAACCGTTCTGGCTTGCGGCCAACAACTGGGCGCGGGTGAAGCGGCTGTCCTCGGAGTTGAGAGCGAACAAAGCGAGCGGTCCGGCCATCAGCGCGACGGTATTCGGATGCTCATGGTCCACGGCCTCGAGCCGCTGCACGCGGTCGATGGAGTATTCGATGGTGTCGCCGCTCTTCCACTCACGCCGGATGGAGGCGAAGGCGCCCGGATGCATGTCCCCTTGCCAGCGCCGGCCATTGATGGAGATCGAAGTGGACGCTCCGGCCCACGCCGGCACGCGCAACGCGATGGTGAAGGTGCGAGGACTATCACCGCTGAGGCGCAGCGTGGTTTCGTCTGAGAAAGGATAGTGCGTCTGCTGCTCCAGCGAGAATCTTGCTCCCTGCTGCTGGAAGCGCAGGCGTGACGGGATAAACAGATTCACAAACACGCCGTCGCGGGAGTGGAAGTACGAGCTAATTCCGTAATCGGCGGTGACTTGCGGGAAGGTTCCCGAACAGCATGGCCATTCTTCGGGGTAGTACACCTTGGCCGCATCGTTGTTGTAGTCGGAGTAGTAGAAGCTGAAGCCGGAGGGCTGCAGCGGTTCAGCCCCGAGGATGGTGTTGTAGAGGACGCGCTCCATGCTGTCGCCATAGCGGCTGTCGCCGGTGATGCGCATGAGGTAGCGGACAATTTTGAAGTGGCCGTAGGCGCCGCAAGGGGTCTCGAAGCTCGCATGCGTGGAATGCAGGCTGTCGGCGAGGCTGCCGCTTCCCGGCGCTACGAAGGCTTCGTTCGGGCCCCATCCGCCGGTGGCGTAACTCTGCGCCACCACAAAGTCAAAGCCATTGCGCGCGGCGCGCAGATGCTTCTCACTGCCCAGAACGAGATACGCCTGCGATGCGGAACTGAGCGCGTTCACGTGGCTGTAGGCGTGCTGGCCGGGCAGCGCGTTGTCGCCCGCGGCGAGTGGGTCGAAGTAATCCTTGTCCTGCAGGAAACGCTGCGCGAGGTCGAAGTAGCGGCGATCGCCGGAGCGCTTCCAGGCCAAAAAAAAGTTCTCCGGCAATGTGTAGCTCTCGTCCCAGGTGTACGCGATGTTGGGATGCGGACGCTCCGCCATCTCCGGACGGGTAAGAGCGTGCGGGGGGAGATACGGCAGGACAGCATCGGTGGCTCGAGCCAGCGCCGGGAGCGCTGCTGGGTCT
The DNA here is from genome assembly GCA_036521315.1 of Acidobacteriaceae bacterium. GTDB lineage: Bacteria > Acidobacteriota > Terriglobia > Terriglobales > Acidobacteriaceae > Palsa-343. The sequence goes on along the minus strand of DATDHZ010000008.1, from coordinate 19,781 downwards.
TGCGCGAATTGGTGGGCATCAATCAGGCCGCAGTTGATCTTGTCGAAGGTGTAGCAGGGCAAACAATAGCCTTCATAGAATTTCGGCGTGATGGTCGCCGCGTACCCCTGAACGAGGCGGTGAATTTTGGCCTGCGTCGTCTTGTCTCCTGTGGCCGCATAGGCGCGCGCCAGGCCGGACATATATTGGCCGAATGTGTGGCCGGGCACGTAGCCCGTCATGTTGTTCGGCGGATCGAATTCGTTGGAAAAGCTGTACCAGCCGCCCATGTCAGGGCCCGGAGCGGGCAGCCCGGCGCGCTGCCGGAAGGGCTTCAGCAGCCCGTCTTCGTCGATCGCGAGAAAGAACGCGTGGTTGGCGCGGAACTGTGCAAGCATGCGCCCTTCGAGCAGTTGCACATCGGCATAATCAAACTGACTCAAAACGGTGGGCCCTTTGTTGACGTTAGCGGTCGCCTGTGCGAGAAGACGCGGCGCCAGCCCGGTGGCGCCGGCAGCCACGGCACTCTTAAGGAACGTGCGGCGAGAAAAGCGTTTTCTCATAAGGACCTCCGTCGCTCGGGGCTATAGCCAGATTCCTGCCTGCCGCCGATGCTAGCCAAGGCAGCGTGCTGTGTCAAAGGAAGTGAGAAGAGGAGACGGCAGTTTTCGAGCGAATCGCCAGACGGGCCTTTGCATTTGCTTTCAAGTGATTTGGCCGCATCGAAATTTTTGCCGAGGGCTTCTCTCACGTCACGGTGGACGGGCTCAAAGAGTGCGAAGGTTCTCGTTTAGAAACAAGATTTACTGGAAGAATCCCGATTTCCCGTCAGCGCCATATGAACCTCGCGCGATTCCCGTTCTCGAGCTGCGGCGGCCGCTTCCCCGCCAGCACCCACTACCCGGCGACGAGCCCGCGGCACGAATTCACCGCAGCGCCTCTTGACAGGATTCCAGCCGCGAGAGTATCAAGGTCATCACCCTGTCGGTAAACGTTATCCAGATCAATTGGAGAGCAAGCAATGAAACAGACAAATCTTCTGTTGGCATTGGTAGTTCTGGGCCTGTTCCTCTGGATGCCGGGAGCCTGGGCGCAGTTCAGCGGAACCGTGACCGGAACTGTGGCCGACCCAAGCGGCGCAGTGGTGCCCAACGCCACCATTCAGCTGACGAACGACGCGACCGGCCAGGCCACCAGGGCCAGGACCAACGCAGAGGGAAGCTTCACTTTTCCCAGCCTGGCCCCGGGCAGCTATCACATTGCCTGTACCGCGAGTGGGTTCGCCGAAGTGACGCTGCCGGTGATTTTGCAGACGAACCAGGTCCTGAACGTTCCCATCACGGTTGCCGTGCACGGATCGGTCCAGACGGTCCAGGTTACGACGCAATCGCCCCTGCTGGATACGGCGGACGACCGCATTCAGGAGACGATTCCAGCGGGCACGCTGGCTAACCTGCCGTTGGCGGGCGAGAACATGATCTCGCTGGTGACGCTGGCGCCGGGAGTGACCGGGACAGGCGTGACTTCGAACGGCAGCCCGGGATCAGGCCGCGATAACTACTCGACCGAAACCCAGGTGGACGCCAGCGCCAACGGCCAGGGCGCGGTGGGGAACATGTACATCATCGACGGGCTCGACGTGACCAGCTCGATCCGCCCGGGCGTGCTGAACCTGACGCCAGCACCGGACTCGATTCAGGAAACGAGCATTCAGACGAACACCTACTCGGTGCTCTATGGCCGCGCCAGTTCGGTCCAAATGACCATGACGACCAAGTCGGGGAGCTCGCACTACCACGGCAACGCAGAGGACTTCTTCACCAACCAGAAGCTCCAGGCGGGGACCGAGTTCACGCACCACTATGCACCGTTTCACAGCAACAACCTCTCGGCGTCCGTAGGCGGGCCGGTGTGGCCGGGAAAGAATCTGGGTTACTTCTTCTTTGAGATTGAGCCGCAGCTGGCCTCGACAGCGCTGTCCTACTCGACTACTTTCGCGGATCCCGCATTCGTCAGCTACGCGCAGACGAATTATCCCAGCACCATCGGCACGAAGATCCTGACCTCTTATCCGGTGAGCAACATCTCGAATATCGCGGTCTCCTCGACGGCCGCGGATGTTTTCCCGTCGGGGAGCTCCGACGCCTGCGGAACGGCAGCTACCGGCAACATTCCCTGCACGCTGCCGATGATTGACACAGGCAACTACAACGCGTCGGCTTACCGGAATGGCGACCAGTATTTCGTGCGCGGAGACGAGGTCCTGCACAACGACCGCCTGTATGGAACGGTGTATCGCACCACGCTGAAGACGAACGGGCCCAATCCGCGGTCGGCGTTCAACACCACGAACGATTTTTACCAGTGGGCGATCCAGGGCAACGAAACCCATACCTTCAGCCCGAACACCATCAACGAGGCCGAATTTGCAGCAGATCGCATTGAGGGCATCCAGCCAACTTCCGGACTTTTCAGTGTGCCGATCGTTAACGTGACGGGCGTGGGCGCCGGCTACGGCGACGGATTCGCGACGGGTGACTTTATCCAGCACAACTACCACTGGCGCGACATGCTGACCCATCTGGTGGGAACGCACGACATTCAGGCAGGCTTTGAGGGATTGTTCGGAGATGACATCGAGATATTCAATGGTCCATACGATCAGCCGACATTCCAGTTCAACAATCTGCTCGACCTGGCCCAGGACAATATTTATACGGAGAGCGGCCTGGCCTTCAATCCGCTTACAGGTCAGCACGACCAGTACAACTGGAATGCCGCCGGCACCACGTACGGGGCGTTTGCGCAGGACACCTGGAAGGCGTCGCACCGCGTGACGGTGAACTACGGCTTGCGCTGGGACGACTACGGCAATCCCTGGTCACGCAGCGCCAATACGGCGTTCAGCGACTTTTATCTCGGCGCCGGGCAAACCGAGCAGGAACAAATCGCGAATGGGGTGCTCATTCGGCACCACCATGCTCTGGAGCGCTCGATTACCGATGTCTTCAGTCCGCGTGTGGGTGCAGCCTGGGATATTCAGGGGAATGGCGCATGGCTGGTGAAGGCGGGGGTGGGTATTTTCCACAACTGGCCGACGCTGGCGAACCTGCAGGAAGAGTATCGCGGCAATCCGCCGGGCGATATCTTCCCGACGTTTTACGGTGGTCAAACGCCGGCACCGGTATTCGGCTTTGGCACTTCCAATCAAAAGCCGTTTAACTTCCCGACGCCCACGCTCCCGGCCGAGCAGCTGAATGCGGCTGGCGGCCTGACAGGTTTGCAATTCGGCGTGGGCGCCATCGATCCGACGCTCGTATCGCCGGTGACGTACACCTGGTCCGGAGGAGCGGCGCACAAAATGGGGGTTCATTATGTCGCCAGCGCCGACTTCTCCGGCGCGAATGGCCGCAATCTGATGTCGGGGGGCGGACAGGTCTATAGCGTCAACTACGGCCAGGACATCAACGAGCGGCCGGGCGACCTGATCATCCACAACAGTACCGTCCCGACGCGCCTGAACCCCAACTTTGGATCGGTCTCCTATACGGGAAACGATCGCGTTTCGAACTACCACGCGTTCATTGTTGCGCTGCAGGGGCGCTTCAGCCGGTCGTTTTTCAACGCTTCCTACACGCGGTCGTCGTCATGGGACGACACGCAGGTGTATCCCAGCTACATCAATGTGCACCAGTGGTACGGTCCGTCGATCTGGAATGCGCCGAACCGCTTCTCCCTGACCTGGTACTACAATCTGCCGGACGTGGAAGGGGACCAGGGGCTGCTGGGGCACGTGGCCAGTGGATGGGCGATCAGCGGAACCGTCTCGGCCCAGAGCGGCAATCCCGTCAATGTGTACACCAACGCGCCGTTCGAGCCTATTGTCGATCCGTCTGGCAACTACATCGGCTATAAGCCGGGCAGCGGCGATTACAACGCCGACGGCGACAACAACGATTATCCCGATGTGACGAGTTACACCCAGGGGACCAGCCGGCACGCGTTCCTGAATGGTATCTTCTCAACCGGACAGTTCGCGCAACCGGCCTTCGGTCAGGAAGGAAACGAGCAGTACGACCGGTATGTGGGGCCCAATTTTAACGAGTGGGACACGGCGCTGCTCAAGAGTACGAAGATCTATGAGGGCGTGAACTTCCAGTTCCGCTTCGAGGTATTCAACACCTTCAACCGGCCGAATCTCATCAACGTTGACAACAATCTGCCGGATGGCAATTTCGGCAAGGCAACCTCACAGGATACTCCGCGGTTCATTCAGATCGGCGGCAACCTGACGTTCTGACCGGAGCGGCGGGCAGGCTTTCGCAGGAACTCCGCGGAGCGTGCTCACTGCCGCAATCGAAATCCGGAGTTGGTGTAAAAGGACGCAATGGGGTGTGCAGCGATCATGGCGGGGGCACCGCAGTACGGTGGTCTGCGCAACTGGGCCGTTACCGCCGCGGCCCTGGTGCTCGCCGCGCTGAACCTGCCCGCGCTAAGCCAGCAGTCCGATCCCGGGCGGGTCGTGGAGTTGCTGCGCGCGCATCAGGATCAGCAGGCGCTGGCGAGCGCAAACCAGATGCTGGCACAGCATCCGCACGACTGCCGTCTCCTGTCGCTGCGCGGCATCGCCCTGAATGACCTGCAGAGGCCAGCAGACGCAGAGCAGTCGTTTCGGGACACTCTCAAGTTTTGTCCTGAGGATTTGGCGGCGCTGGAGGGTGCGGCCGAGATCGCCTATGCGCGAAAGCAGCCCGACGCAGCGGAACTGCTGCGGCGAATTCTGGCAGTGCACCCGCAGGACGTGACCGCGCACGCCATGCTGGCTTCCATTGACCGGCGTAAAGGAGATTGTCATGCGGCGTTGCCGCACTTCGAGGCCAGCCACGCGCTGTTCGCGTCGCGTCCCGGATTCCGCGAAGGGTATGCATTTTGCCTGGCGCAGACCGGACAAGAGACCCTGGCGGAAGCGGCGTACAAGATGGTGCTCGAAGAAGCTCCGAATGCGACGGCCCGCTACAACCTGGCGCTGGTGGAGTGGAAGCTGCACGACGCAGATTCCGCTCTCAGCACGCTGCGTCCGCTGCTCGGGAGCGGCGCGAATGAGACGGAGTTGACGTTGGGATCGCGGATAGCCGAAGGCGCTGGCGACACGCCTCTGGCGGTACAACTGCTGCGCTCGGCAATTTTGGAGGACCCGAAAGACGAGGCGAACTACCTGGAGTTTGCGCAGATCGCGTTCAACCATCATTCGTTTCAGGTTGGGATCGACATGATTCAGGCCGGATTAGCCCAGCTGCCGGAGGCAGCGCCGCTCTATCTGGCGCGCGGCGTGCTCGAGGTGCAACTGTCGCAGTCGAGCCAGGCAATCGCGGATTTCGAACGGGCGCACGCGCTCGATCCACAACTCTCGCTGGCCATCGATGCGATGGGAATTGTGGAGAGCCAGCAATACAAGCAGCCGGCGGCGCTGGCACTTTTCGCGCAGCAGGCGAGCCTGCATCCGAAAGATGCGCTGCTGCAGTATCTCTATGCAGAGGCTTTGTCGGAAGCAAATGCCGAGTCGGATTCGACCGGTAAGGCGATTGCGGCGGCCGAACGGTCGATAGCGCTTGAGCCGGAATACTCACCCTCCCGTGATCTGCTGGCTTTGTTGTTGCTCCGCGCGAACCAGCCGCAAAAGGCGCTGGAAGAGGCGCAGGCGGCACTGAAAATCACGCCGAATGACGACGCGGCACTCTATCACGAGATTATGGCGAAGCGAAGATTAGGCCAGAATGATGAGGTGCAGGCGCTGGTGAAGCAACTGGCAATCATGCGCAGCGAGAACGCGCGGAAAGAAACAGCGAGCCATCATTACGTTCTGCAGGACGGGCCCGGATCCTGACCGAAGCGGCTGCAGGCGGCCCGGGCCTCGAATCACTCACACATTGCATCGCAAGGAACAGTTCTCATGATGAATTTGCAGGTCTCCCGGAGGTCGCTGCTGACCGGGCTTGGCGCAGGCGCTGCGCAGTTGCTGCTGAACCGGCGCATTGCAGCGGGCGCGGTAGCAGCACTGACAGGAGAACCAGGGGAGTTCGATCTCTCGCTCTCGGCATTGTCGGTGCGTACGCTGCGCATTGCCGTGGCTCCGGTGAATGCATGGACGCCGGAAGATGAGTTGGGCATCGTCGAGCACACGAAGGCGACGCCTCTTCTGCGGAAGGGGAATCCCACGGCCACGGATTTAGCCTGGGGCAAGTATCGAATCTCCGTGGAGGAAGAGCCGCTGCGCGTGACGGTCGCGCAGAACGGGAGGACTTGCCAGCAGATCCAGTTCGACAAGAGCGGCGGGGCGATTCGATTCGCGATCGGCGATGCCCCGGTCTTCGGACTGGGCGAGGGAATGCCCAGCTACGACCTGCGCGGAGCGCGCTACGGGATGAGGAACGGCGAAGGCTCGCCGCACCTGGATGTGGATGGCGCGGTCCTGCCGATCCCGTGGCTGATGAGCGCGGCCGGATGGGGGCTCTTCATCGGGCAGCCGTCGGGCTCGTTCGACCTGACCGGCGAGACCGGGGTGTTCTATGCATCGGAGGCGACTGCGTACCGCAATGTTTATCTGGTTCTCGGCGACACGCCGGCGGAAATCCTGCAAGGCTACGCCGAGCTAACCGGCTTTCCTCACCTGCCGCCGTTGTGGGCCCTCGGGTATCAGCAGTCGCACCGGACACTCGGCGGCCAAGACGAGATATTGGGCGAGGCGCGCACGTTCCGCGAGAAGAAATTGCCGTGCGACACGCTGATTTACCTGGGGACGGGATTTTGTCCGTCGGGCTGGAACACGGGCCATGGTTCATTCACCTTCAATGCGGATGCATTTCCGGATCCGGAGGCGATGATCGGGCAAATGCACGAGGAGCACTTCAAGGTGGTACTACACGTGGTGCCGCCTAATGATTTCCACGGGACCATCCACGACACCGGCGCGGCGGCGCAGGCTCCGGGCGATGCCGTCGGCTATTGGCAGCAGCATCTGCCGGTGGAAGCAGTGGGCGTGGATGGATGGTGGCCCGACGAAGGAGACCGGCTGTCGGTGTACGCGCGCTTTGAGCGCAATCAGCTCTATTGGGAAGGGCCGATCAGCGTGCATCCTGACCGGCGGCCGTTTGCTCTGCATCGCAACGGGTATGCGGGCCTGCAGCGTTTTGGGTGGCTGTGGTCCGGCGATATCGAGTCGAACTGGGCGGCGCTGACGGCGCAGGTCCGCAACGGGGTGAACGTCGGGCTCTGTGGGATTCCTTACTGGGGTACCGATACGGGCGGATTCGTTCCAACGCACGAGCTGACGCCGGAATTGTATCTGCGGTGGTTTCAATTCAGCGCGTTTTGTCCGCTCTTCCGCTCGCATGGGCGGGCATGGCAGCTGCGCCTGCCGTGGGGATGGAACCAGGGAATGCCGGGGCCGCTGGAAGGAGCGGAGCGGCTGGGACCGAACTGGCCGCCGCCCGAAGAATTGCACGATGTGCAGGTGGAGGAGATTTGCCGTGCGTATCTCGAGCTGCGCTATCGGCTGCTGCCGTACCTGTATTCGTCGGCGGCGCAGGCGCACGCCACGGGCCTGCCCCTGATGCGGCCGCTGTGGCTCGATCATCCTGAGGACAAGCGGGCGCTCGCGCGGGAGGACGAGTATCGGTTTGGCGACAGCTTCCTGGTGGCTCCGGTGCTGCAGGCCGGAGCGAGCCAGCGCTCGGTCTATTTGCCCGCCGGGCAGTGGTGGGACTTCTGGAGTGGCGAAGCGATCGAAGGCGGCAAGGAAATCTCGCGCGCTGTCGATTTGAAGACGTTGCCGCTGTATGTGCACGCGGGCGCGGTGTTGCCGTTCGGGCCGGTCCGGCAGTACACGGGTGAAACGGTGCATTCGCCGTTGACGCTGCGCGTGTATCCCGGGACCGACGGCAGCTTCGCGTTTTATGAGGATGACGGCGAGAGCTTCCGATATCGGCAGGGGAAATTCACGAGGATCGTGTGCGATTGGAACGAGAGCGGTCGCAAACTGACGCTGCGCGTCGATCCGAAGGGGAAGTCGGCGACCGGACGCAAACTGCAGGTTGAGGTCGCGGGAGCAGCCGCGCCCACGGCGGTGACACTGCGTGGAGCGGTCACGGAAGTGAAGCTGTGAACTGGCGGGCGGCAAGATCGGGGTGGCCGGCAGGGGCGTGCCTGCTGGCCATGTGCTGCGGCGGGACGGCGGCCCGAGGCCAGGCGGTGATTCCGCAAGCACCGCCGGCGCCGACCGGACCCGCCGTGCAGGTGAGCGCGGACCTGTCGCAGACCCTCGGGCCCTTTCGCCCCATTTACAGCTGGTTCGGCTATGACGAGGCGAATTACACCACGACAGCGCTCGGCCGCCAGCTGCTGGGCGAACTGCACGATCTCAGCCCGGTGCCGGTGCACGTCCGCGTGCATCATTTGCTGACCTCGGGCAACGGGCAGCCGGAGCTGAAGTTCAGCTCGACGAATGTCTATCGCGAAGACGCGGCGGGTCATCCCGTGTACGACTTCACGCTTCTCGACGGCATCTTCGACACGTACAAGGCTGCCGGGGTCCAGCCGCTGGTGGAGCTGGGGTTTATGCCGGAGGATTTGGCGGCCACTTTGCCGAATCGGCATGAGCCATATCAGGTCCATTTTCCAAAGAGCACCGTCAGCGGGGCGTCGAACAATCCGCCGAAGGACTACAAAAAGTGGGGTGACCTGGCACAAGCCGTCACGGCGCATTTGGCCGCGCGCTATGGCCGCGCCGCCGTGGAGAAGTGGTACTTCGAGGTGTGGAACGAGCCCGACATTGATTACTGGCATGGCTCGCAGGAGGACTATTTTCGTCTCTATGACTATGCGGCAGCCGGCGTGCGCGCCGCGCTGCCAACCGCCCGCGTGGGAGGACCGGCAACGACGGGGCCGGCAAGCCCGCACGCCTACGCGTTCCTGAAGGCATTCCTCGACCATGTGCAGAGCGGCCGGAGCGCGGCGACGGGCGCCAAGGTGCCCCTCGATTTCATCTCGTTCCACGTGAAAGGACATCCGCAGATCGTCGGCGGCAGCGTCACGATGGGGCTGAACCGCGAGCTGCAGGACGCGGATCGCGGGTTCGCGCTGATCGCGGAGTACCCTGGCTTCCGGCGGCTGCCGGTGATTCTGAGCGAGGCCGACCCAGAGGGTTGCGCGGCCTGCTCGTCGCGGATGAATCCGGCCAACAACTACAGAAACGGGACGCTGTATCCCGCGTACACGGCGGCGGCGTTCAAGGGGATTCTTGGCCTCGCAGCGGAGCACGATACGAACTGGATCGCGATGCTGAGCTGGGCGTTTGAGTTTGAAGGTCGCGATTACTTCGAGGGCTTTCGCACGCTCTCCACGAACGGCATCGACAAGCCGATCCTGAATTTGTTCCGCATGCTGGGCATGATGGGCGGAGAGCGAATTGCGGTGACGAGCACGGGCAGCGTGCCGCTGGCGACCGAGGTAAGCACAGGCGTGCGCGCCGGCTGGGACACGGATGCGCTGGCGACGCGGGAGGATCGCAGCGCCGCGGTCCTGCTCTGGAATTATCGCGACGCCGAAGAGGCAGCATCGGCCCCACCGGTCGCCGTGACGGTGAAGGGAATTCCCGCCGGCGTGCGCCGGGTGCTGGTTGCGGAGTACCGCATCGACGAGACGCACAGCAACGCCTACATGGCGTGGAAGGAGATGGGATCGCCACAGCAGCCCACGACGGAGCAGTACGCGAAGCTGCGCGGCGAGGAAGGATTGCAATTGCTGGCTTCGCCGCGATGGGAAGATGTTGCGAACGGCGCGGTGCACGCAGAGACGGCAATGCCGCCGGAGAGCGTTTCCCTGCTGAGCGTGCGCTGGTAGCCCGACGATGCCGCGGAGATGGTACTTCGTTCTGCTGGTTGCGGCGGCCATCGCTCTCAGCTATTTCGATCGGCTGACGTTGCCGGTGGCGATCGCGTCGATCCAGCACAACATTCCGCTGTCGAACGAGCAATACTCGTGGCTGCAGACTTCGTTTCTACTGTCGTATGCCGCGCTGTACGCGATCGGCGGGCGACTATTGGACTGGCTCGGCACGCGGCGGGGATTTCTGCTCATCATGCTGTGGTGGTCGCTGGCGTGCGCGCTGCACAGCCTCGCGACGGGGTTTGTTCTGCTGCTGATCGCCCGGTTTCTGCTGGGCGCGGGCGAGGGAGGTGGGTTTCCGGCGGCGACCCGCGTGGTCGCGGAGTGGATCGAGCCGCAACAGCGATCGACGGCAATGGGGCTCATCAATGCGGGAACAGCAATCGGTTCGCTGCTGGCGCCGCCGTTGATCGGGTTCATCCTGTTGCGCAGCGGGTGGCGGGCGGTGTTCGTATCGGCCGGGGCAGGCGGTCTGATTTGGGTGCTGTGGTGGGCAATGAGTTATCGCGCCAATGCAGCGGGGCCTGCAGCGACGGCCGCCAACGCGGCGTCGGAGGTCCGGCCGATGGGCTGGCTCCATGTCATGCGACTACCCAACGTGCAGGCGTTTGTGTTTGCCAAGTTTATGAGCGACTCGGCCTGGTACTTCCTGCTGTTCTGGCTGCCGAAGTACCTTTATGATGCGCGAGGATTCGACATTCGCCAGGTGAGCGCCTATGCCTGGATTCCCTACGCGGCTTCGGGCGTGGGGAGTTTTCTGGGAGGATGGTTCTCGTCGGCATTGCTGCGGAGGGGCCATTCGCTCGATGCGGCGAGGAAAGTCGCGCTCGGATGTTGTGCGACCGCGATGCCGGTGGTGATGCTGGTCTCCCGGGCGCCCGTATCCATGGCGCTGGCGCTGTTCAGCATTGCGTTTTTCGCGCAGCAGGCGTGGTCGGGGCTGGTGATGACGCTGCCGGCGGATATTTTTCCGCTCAACCTGGTGGGCACGGTGGCGGGACTCATCGGATTTGGCGGAGCCATCGGCGGTGCGGTGTTTGGCGTTGTCGCCGGATACCTGCTGGGCCATGGCGTGTCATATGGTGCGCTGTTCGTCGCGGTGGGGACCTTTCACCTGATTGGCTTTGTCGCCATTCTGCTGCGGGGCGGCAGAATTCAGGCGATTCGCTCGTTCGACTTTGAACAGATGGAGAGCGCTCGATGAAGATTACGGAAGTCCGCACGCGCGTGGTGCAGTGGGAGGGAGAAACGGTTCCACTGCCGCCGCACTTCTGCACCAATCCCATGGACCTGGTCGCGTTTCGCGCGCCCTCGATGGGCAACTTCGCCTTTCATAGCTGGCTTCTGGTGGAGATCTTCACCGATGCAGGGCTGGTGGGCCTGGGAAATGCTGCACTGTCGCCCGCAGTGACAAAATCGCTGATCGATACGTATCTGCGGCCGTTGCTGCTGGGCGCGGACCCCTGGGACACCGAGTTCCTGTGGCAGCAGATGTACCGGCGCACACTGGCCTTCGGGCGCAAGGGCGTGGCTCTGACCGCAATTTCGGCAGTCGATATCGCGCTATGGGACCTGCTGGGCAAGGATGCGCGGCAGCCGGTGTTTCGCCTGCTGGGCGGGCGAACGAAGGAGAAGATTCCGGTCTACGCGAGCCGGCTCTACGCGATGCCCGTCGATGAACTCAAGGCCGAGGCGCGGAAATATAAGGATGCGGGCTACACGATGATGAAGCTGCGCTTCGGGTGGGGTCCGCTGGATGGCGCGGCCGGAATGCAGAAAAACGTGGAGTTGGTGCGCGCGGTCCGCGAGGCCGTCGGCGACGGCATCGACCTAATGGCAGACGCCTACATGGGCTGGACTCTGGATTACGCCAAACGCATGCTGCCGCTGCTGGAGCCCTTTCATCTGCGCTGGCTGGAGGAGCCGGTGATTCCCGACGACATGCGTGGATATCACGAGCTGAAGAGCTACGGGCGCGTGCCGATTGCCGGGGGCGAGCACGAGTTCACCGTCTTTGGCTTTCGCGAATTACTGGAGGCGAACGCCCTCGACTACATCCAGTTCGACACAAATCGCGTGGGCGGCATCAGCCAGGCACGGAAGATCTGCGCGCTCGCGGAAAGTTTCCAGGTCCCCGTGGTGCCGCACGCCGGGCAGATGCACAACTATCACGTGGTGATGGCGAGCCTGAATTCTCCCATCGCGGAGTTCTTTCCGCGCGTCGATGTCGAGGTGGGGAACGAGCTGTTCTGGTACATCTTCGACGGTGAGCCGGAGCCCGCTCAGGGTTCGATCCAGCTCGACGACAACCTGCCGGGACTGGGCCTGACCGTCAACGAGGAATCGCTGCGGCGCTTCCGCATCATCGAGTGAGGAGGAGCGAGGCACATGCATCTGGTTCAGTTGTCCGGCGAGCCGGGGCGGAATGTAGCGATCGTGCGGGAGCCGCAGCTGATCCTTCTGCGCGATGTGGAATCGGTGCTTGCCCTGGTGAGGCGAAGCCTTGCCGAGGATCGAACGCTCACGGAAATGGCCGAGCGGTGCGCCGGCGATGAGTCGGTGAGCTACGACGAAGTCTGGGAAGGGCGCTCGCCGTGGAAACTGCTGGCGCCGATGGACTGGCCGGGGAATCCTCAGCGAATTCTGGTGTCTGGAACCGGGCTGACGCATCTGGGCAGCGCGCGCGAGCGCCAGGCGATGCATGTCGCGCCCCCGGCTCAGGAGGAAGCGGCGATGACCGACAGCATGAAGATGTTCGAGTGGGGAAGACAAAAGGGAAGACCCGAACCAGGCGCCATCGGCATTGCCCCGGAGTGGTTCTACAAGGGAGACGGCAGCGTGCTGCGCGGTCCATTCGCGGCGCTGGAAATACCCGGCCACGCGGAAGACGGTGGCGAAGAAGCCGAAGTCGCTGCTGTGTACTATGTGGCCGACGACGGCACGCCTCGGCGGGTCGGGATGGCGACGGGCAATGAATTTTCCGACCACATTTTCGAGCGCAGGAATTATCTCAATCTTGCGGGCTCGAAGCTGCGCACCTGCAGCATTGGACCGGAATTGGTCGTGGATCCGGCGTTCGAGGATGTCGCGGGCCAGGTGACGATTTGGCGCGGGGAGCAGGCGCTGTGGCGGAAGGCTATCCGCACCGGCGAGGCGAACATGTGCCATAGCCTTGCCAATCTCGAGCATCACCACTTCAAGTTCGCGGGTCACCGGCAACCGGGAACCCTGCATGTCCACTTTATGGGCGCCGATTGTCTATCCTTCGGGGAAGGCATCCGGCTGGAGGCAGGCGACGTGACCGAAATTGCGTTCGACGGTTTCGGGCGGCCGCTGCGCAATGTCATCGCACAAGGGGCGTCGGTGCGCGAACCCGTGCGGGTGCAGGCGTTGCGATAGCAGCGGCGATGGACCCAAATGAATGGGCCGTGGAGACAGCGGCGGCCTCATCCCCAAACCGGGGGATAGGTCCTGATCCCGCTGAACGATACAATCCTCAGCAAGGTTCCGGAAGAGATGCGAATGAAGAAGCTGATCGCCGTAATGCTGTTTGGTGTGCTGAGTTTGGCGGTCCCTGTGTCGATCCATGCCCAGAGCGACAACGACGCGGCCCGCATCGCCATGCAGAAGCGCAATGCGAAGAGATCCCGCAAAGACGTCAAAGCCAGCAAACACGCTATGAAAAAGACGCACAAGTCTATGGGCAAGTCGAAGAGGCAGGGCAAGCCGGATGATCCAACAGCTGCCGCAGGCCTTCCACCGGCGTAGGCGCCGTAGCTAATCGTCCACACGCCCACCCTGGTACGCATGAAGGACGTCTCCTTCGAATCGCTCCGTCAGGGCCAATCCATTGCTGCTGTCAGGTAAGCTGTTCGCGCCCATCGGTGGTGCTCTCCGCTAGAGGCTGTTATTCACTTTCCCACGACCGGCGCTGGGAGCCCATTTCTCTCAGTTCGATGAGCAAGGAGCGACGCATACCGGGAGTCTGCGAGCGACGAGCGACGAAGAAATGAGGAAAATGGACCCCAGCCCTGCGGGTTGCGGGGCAAATCGGACCATACTTCATTCTCGCCCTCGACAGTGGACCCGCCACAGCCTTCGGACTCGCTTCGTCTCCACCCCACGGACCAGGTGCCGTCCGCGGGGGACCCCGATTCTGGCCGGATTTTTCCTGCGCAACGCCGGCCGCGCGAAAGTGAATAACAGCCTCTAGCCTCAAGGCCGTTCGGCCGACGCAACCCTCCTGGCATCGCCTCAACCGCGCACCCCAATAAGCGCCTGCCTCCTGGACCGATCGCAGTTGCTCAAATATAAACTTCCGCCTATGCTGGCTTCGATTCACAAAGCCGTCAATCGAGAGTGGGGGTGGGATGGGCCGCGCGATCTTTATCAGCTATCGCAGGGACGACTCGGAGGGTGAAGCCGGACGGCTGTTTGACGATCTGGTCCGCGTCTACGGGGAAAAATCAGTCTTCATGGATGTGGCCGGGATCAACCCCGGCATCGATTTTCGCAAGGCGATTGACGACAATGTAGCCACCTGCGGCGTGTTGCTGGCCATCATCGGTCCACAGTGGGCGACCATCAACAACAGCGCCGGACAACTGCGGCTCAACGACGAAAACGATTTTGTGCGGCTGGAAGTGGCATCAGCTCTGGCCAGGGATATCCCGGTCATTCCCGTGCTGGTGCACAACGCGACCATGCCCAGACCCGACGCGCTGCCGGAAAATCTGAAGAATCTGGCTTTCCGCAACAGCGTGGAGTTGACGCATGCCCGCTGGAACTCCGATGTGCAGTTGCTGACCAAAGCGCTGGCGCAGTATGTCGCTGCCTCCAACGCCACCGGCACCGAACCGATCCACGCCACCGTGTCGGTGCAGCTTCCTCCTGCCAATGCTCCCGAGCCGAAGCCGGCTCCGGCAACGAAATCCAGAACTCCGCTGATGGCTGGGATCGCGCTGGCCGTGGTCCTGGCGATTGCCGCAGCGATCTACTTCGGCATGAACCACGGAAGTCCGAGCAATGGGGGCACTCCGGTGAACCCACAGAATGCGAATTCTGCTGCCGGAGCGGCGCCTCCCGCGACGACCACGCCTGTGAGAGGGTTGACTTCGGCGCTCGTGGGTGCCGGTGCGCTGGCGGGAACCTGGACGAACTCTGCGTCTGTGGAGAGGAACGGGCTGGCAAAGCTGGAGATTGTGGCGAAGGGCGATTCGCTTTCGCTGCACGCGTGGGGACAGTGCGACCCGGACGATTGCGACTGGGGCGAGGAGCCGTCCCGCTTCGACGGTGCCAGGGCGATCGCGGCGTGGACCCTGGCTCAGCCAAGTAAGAGGGAAAAAGCCGCCTATGTGGATCAGGAAACGCGGGTGGCGACGGTCACCCTCGTTCCGGATGGCGGGGTGCTCCACGTGACTGTGCAGAACACCTACTCTTCGCAGAAACCGACCGAGCGGCAATTTGATTTTGTGAAGGCGCAGTAGACGCGAGGCCAGCGGCGGTGGATCTGGTGCGCCCGGAGAGATTCGAACTCCCGACCTGATGCTCCGGAGGCATCCGCTCTATCCAGCTGAGCTACGGGCGCGTTCCTTCAGAATACTACGAAGGCGCTGTATTTTCGGGCGATTGCTGGGCCGCAGCCACCGCGGCGATGTGCGCCGGCCCGGTGCGGCAGCAGCCACCGACTGCCTGGGCGCCGGCGTCAAACCACGTCCTCGCGAGGTTTCCAAACTCACCCGAATCCGCCGTCCCATGCCAGGTCCGCGTCGCCGCGTCCCACGTCTCGCCGGAGTTGGGATACACCACCACCGGCCGTCGATCGCCGCATCCCTGTCGCGCCTCGCAAATGAGGGCGGAGACAGGCCGCGGAGTCGTGCAATTGATGCCGACAGCCACCACCTGCGGCGATGTCGCCACCGCCTCCGCACACGCGGCAAGCTGCTCGCCATGGACGACGTGTGCCTCATCGCGGCAGGCGAAAGAAATCCACGCGGAAATTGCCGGAGTTTGCGCCAGCGCCCGCAGCAGCGCCTGCGCTTCTTCGAGTGAAGGAATCGTCTCGAGCGCAACCAAATCGGCGGACGTTTCGGCGACAACCGCGAGCCGCTCCGCGTGAAACGCGACCAGCTCGTCGAATCCGATATCGTACCGGCCATGGTATTCCGCGCCATTGTGCAGCGCCGCGCCATAGGGTCCGAGCGACGCCGCAATCCAGGTCCGCCGAGGATTCGCACGGGCATAAGTGGCGCGGGCCTCCTCCGCAATCTCGATACTCCGCCGCAGCGCGCATGCGGCATCGCCGCCCGACCGGCCGATCTCGCGATAGCCCCGAGCCGACACCTGATAGCTTGCGCTCGCAATGCAGTCAGCGCCTGCGCGAAGGTAGTCCAGATGCACAGCTGCGACGGTCTGCGGAGATGTGTCGAGCACGTGCGCTGACCAGAGCGGCCCGGAGAGGTCGCAGCCGCGCCGCTCCAGTTCCGTGGCGATGCCGCCGTCCAGCACGTGGATCGCAGCGAAGTCGAGTTCGTCGCGCGGAGTCACAGGAAGTCACAGAATCGCAGGCCCGAGCCGCAGGCCCGCCGCTGAGATTTGGTACACTCAAGAGGATAGCTGGCGCAGTGTCGAGAGCGCTGCCAGGGCGCCTGGGGCGCCGGCATCCTTCTACAACGATCGGGGAGTGGCTCAGCCTGGTAGAGCACCTGGTTCGGGACCAGGGGGTCGGAGGTTCAAATCCTCTCTCCCCGACCATTTTTAGAATCAACCAGTTACAGCAAATCTCCCGGTGCCAAGAAGTATGCGCCAAGGGGTCATTTTTCGCAAGCATTTTCGCCCCTCAAGAGACACATGGGACACAAGTGTTTCCCCTTATCCGTCTCACCCCCTCAGTTATTTTCTGAAAGGGTCTACCCGATAAGTTAAAACACGTGTGTCCTGTGTGTCGGCTCAGGCTTGCGCTCAGGCAGTGTGGACAGTGACGCCGGAGTGGCGGGTCGGAAGTGAGTCCAAGAGCCGCACGCCGGTAAACACCCGAACGCTTTTGCCCTCAACCTTGCGGAATGCGTACCGCTTTCCAAACCGCTTCCTCAATTCACCCATGACACTCCGCACATCCGTGTCCAAGCCCTCCCGCTGCGCCCACACGATTGCCGCCGTGCTCACGTCAGAAACAGCGACAGCATCACCTGGTGCGGACAAAAGGCAGTCAGTTTGAAACCGGGCTGCTACGTCCAGCTCAGCAAACAGTTCATCCGTTGACAGTCTCACTGCCGCTGGTGGCCTCAGCCCGTCCCGAATAACTGACGGACACAGCGTAATCAGCTCAGCAAGAATCCCCGGCAGCTCTCCGCGCAAGGTGGAGTCAATGGTTGTCTCCGGTGCTTCGCTGAAGTCAGCACGGAAAGGCACCAAATGAACGCGGCCACGGAACGCAGCATCAGCAGGAAAGACGGGCTGCTCATTGGTGGTGAGAAACAGCTTCCACGTGGGCTTAATCTGCCGCGCATTTTCCCTCATGCTCGCTGCGCTCACGGTGTCTCCACCGCTTAGGACTTTCAGCAGAGGGAAGTCCAGGTTGTCAGTCTTGGCCTCTTGGACGCACACCAGCCGCGCACACTCCAGCGTGGAAAGTGTCCTCTTGTTCGCGTCATCCGCGAATTTGCTCTCCGCCAATTCACGCGGACGCAGCATCACAGCAGAGTTTCCAAGGATGCCTTGAATGACGCGGATGAATGAGCCTTTGCCATTCCTGCCACTGCCGTAGAGCGCAAAGATAGCGTGCTCAGCATGGGCAGTGAGACACAGGGCGCACAGCCGCCGGAGATAGTCCGCAAGGTCACGGTCCCCGCAAGCAATCTCCAACAGGAAACGTGACCACCGTGGCGTGGGATGGCTTGCGTCCGGTGCCACAGTCAAGCACCGTGAGACGTAATCCTCCCGCTGCATCTGACGTGCATTCCCGGCGCGTAAATCGGCCACCAAGCCGCCCGGTAAGCCTAGCAGGTACTCATCAGTGTCGAACTGCTCCCGGCGCACCTCCGGCAAATCCAGCCACGCATAGGAAACCACACCTCCGAGAGTGTCACTTGCTTTGAGCATCCCCCGGCGGTCCCGCCCTTCTACTGGAGGCGGATACAGCGAGTAGAGATGTTTCAGGTGAGCATTCACGGCCTTGCTGAGCAGCCGCCTGTCTGGACGCAATTCCCACGCGTTCCCCGTCCATGCGGCCAGCAGCGGAGGATTCACGTCCGTTATAAGCAGGAAGTCACGGTTTTCCCGCAGAAAGTCCGTGCCTAAGTCTGCTTGCAAAAGTGCGGGGAGTGGCCGCGTGCGCCGTGCTGTGCCCATTGTGACCTCCGCGTCCGCTCCAGGTTCGGGCAAGTATGGGACGGGGTTGCGCTGCATCATTGCCTGTTTGAACATTGCCGTATTCCTCTCTGCCTTTTCGCAAGTGTTGTGGGAACATTTGAAAGACAAGCGGCCATTGATGATTTGCAGAATGGTGCTCGTCTCGCTCATGCCTTCATCATGCGGCTGTTCGTCCGTCTCTGTGAGGGGGCAGTAGATGCCGACTTTCCAGCCGCCCGTGGTGCGCCGTGCTTCTGTCCGAGGCACCAGTTCAAAATGGCCCAGATAGCCCAGCAGCCATTCCCGCGTTACCTTTGCCTCCTCGCTGGTTATCTCTTCCGGTGCCCCATAAGTCCGCTCACAACCCGCATGAGGCACTAACGCCCGTAGCTGAGCCTCTGACACCGCATCCGCGTCACCATCCTCTAAAAGCGTGCTGGTGCGGTGTGGCCGCTCTGGTGTGTTCTCTCCCTTCCGTGCCCACGTCCCCGGCAGCTTTGCAACCCGCGCCGCGTTGTGGTTTGTCACGTCCAACATTGAGTACCGCTCAGCAAGTGAATGTAGGACCGAACGCACCAGCTCATGCGCCGCTGCGTCGTTCGGCAGGTTGATGTGATACCGGAGGTGATAGCCATTGCCGCTGTCAATCACGACAGGAGCGGGCCACCCCAACGCGGCCAGCTCACCCCGACATTGTTCCGCTTGCTGGTGCGCCCCTGCCTTTTCTGTGTCCGTACTGTTGGTGCCCGATGGGCGCGGAGGATCAAAGTCCAGCAGGAGCCATTCACGGCGGTCAATGTGTGCGTCCGCCGCTGTCTTGTATGTCCGTGCCAGCTCAGCGGGGTTAATTACGGTCTCCGGTGTCAATGCATCGGCGCTGAGCGGGTTTAGTGTGGCCCATGCCGCTGTGTAATTGCCTAGCTGCTCCACTGCGGACAATGCGGTTACTTCGCTGTCAAAGTACCCAGCGAAGATTTCCTCCGCTGGGTTCATGACGCGAACTTCGTGCATTCCTGTGAATAGGTTTGCCATCAGGCCACCTCTCCGAAGAGTCCGCTCTGTCCTTCGTCTCGAACAACGAGGGTAGAGACGGGGACAGATTGCACTGGCTTGCGCGGAGGCACTGGTGTACCGCGCAATGCGGGGTGCGGCTCAGTCAGAGGCGAACCGTCTGCCCACTCCAACCGCTGAGCGTAGTCGCCTGGCAGCTTTTCTTCTGCAACAGCCATCCCGAACACGCTGTTCGACGCTGCACGAGTGCGGACTTCAAGACGCCCATTCAGGTCGGGTTTGCAATAGAGAATTCCGCGAACGTACCACGCCTTTAACTGTGCGGACAGTTTGAACTTCGGGCCACCGGGAGTGCGCAATTCCATCAGAGCGGTGCTCCACGCGGCATCGAAGCAAACCCAGTCATACTTGTGGACTTGCTCCTGAATGTTGTTGACCAGGAATGGCACCAGCTTGGGGTTGGTGTGGTAGTGCTCGGCAAATTCCCGCAGCACCCGCTC
>DATDHZ010000007.1:0-5770 GCA_036521315.1 Acidobacteriaceae bacterium | reverse complement strand
GCGTAACCAGCGCAGCTATATGCCGGAGTCATCGGTGATCGCGCAGGTTTTCCGTTAAGAAAACCTGCACCGAACAATACTTGAAGGACACGATAACGCTGGTTTCGCTCTAGAATTCTGGATATGTCCAGCCAGACCGCCTCCCAGAACCGCGCGCTCGCCCAGGCCGACCCCGCCGTCGCCCAGGCCATCGCCAACGAAGTCGGCCGCCAGCACGAGGGCCTCGAGATGATCGCCTCCGAGAACTTCGTCAGCCGCGCTGTCCTCGAAGCGGCGGCTTCGGTCTTTACCAACAAGTACGCGGAAGGCTATCCGGGCAAACGCTACTACGGCGGTTGCGAGTTCGCGGACGTAGTCGAGAACCTCGCGCGCGACCGCGCCAAACAGATCTTCGGCGCCGACCACGCCAACGTGCAGCCGCACTCCGGCTCGCAGGCCAACGCCGCTGCCTACATGTCGGTCCTGCAGCCCGGTGACACCATCCTCGGCCTCGACCTCGCCCACGGCGGCCACCTCACCCACGGCCACAAGCTCAACTTCTCCGGCAAGCTCTACCGCGTCGCCTCCTACGGCGTGCGCAAGGACACCGAGGTCATCGACTACGACGAGCTCGCTGACATCGCCCGCCGCGAGAAGCCAAAGCTCATCATCGGCGGCGGCAGCGCCTATCCGCGCATCTTTGACTTCCCCCGCATGCGCGCTATCGCCGATGAAGTTGGCGCGCTCCTGCTCATCGACATGGCCCACTTCGCCGGCCTGGTTGCGGGCGGCGTGCATCCCTCGCCCGTTCCGCACGCGCAATTCGTCACCACCACCACGCATAAGACCCTGCGTGGTCCCCGCGCCGGCATGATCCTCTGCCAGCAGCCCTACGCCGCAGCGGTCGACAAATCTGTATTCCCCGGCCAGCAGGGAGGCCCGCTCGTCCACATCATCGCGGCCAAGGCCGTTGCCTTCGGCGAAGCCCTCGAGCCCAGCTTCCGCGACTACGCCGCGCAGATCGTCAGCAACGCGAAGGTGCTCGCACAGGAGCTGGCCGGTCACGGCTTCCGCGTTATCTCCGGCGGAACGGACACCCACCTCATGCTCATCGATGTCTTCGCCAAGGGCATGCTCGGCTCGGAAGCCGAAACCGCGCTCCACGCCGCGGGCATTACCGTGAACAAGAACGCCATCCCCTTCGATACCAATCCGCCCATGAAGCCCAGCGGCATTCGCATCGGCACACCGGCCCTCACCACACGGGGTATGGGGAATGCAGAGATGCGCAGCATCGCCCGCTGGATCACTGAAGCCCTCGACAAGCGCAGTGATGAAGTCGCGCTCGGCCGTATCCGCAACCAGGTGCGCGAGCTAGCCGACAACTTCCCGCTCTACGACTGGTTGCGCGAGCCGCAATTGGCCGCCGCGCGGTAGTTGACCGCTCCCGGCCCGTCGCTCCGATAGACTGAAATAAGCGATGTTTATCGATGAAGCAAGAATCCGCGTAAAGGCCGGGGATGGCGGCAACGGCTGCATGGCCTTTCGCCGGGAGAAGTTTGTGCCCCGCGGCGGCCCCTCCGGCGGCGATGGCGGCCATGGCGGCGACGTCATCATGGAATCCAGCGAGCGGCACAACACGCTGGTACATTTCCGCTTCAACCCCGAGCACAAGGCGGAGCGCGGCCGGCATGGCGAAGGCTCCAACTGCACCGGCCGCGACGGCGAAAACATGATCCTGAAGGTGCCGGTAGGCACGACGCTCTACGACGGCGAAACCGGCGAGCTAGTGCATGACTTCGCGCACCCCGACGAGCGCGTCGTCGTCGCGCGTGGCGGTCGCGGCGGACGCGGCAACCAGCATTTCGCCACGCCAACCCACCAGGCGCCGCGCGAGCATGAAGCGGGAAGGCCAGGCGAGGAACGCAGCTATCGGCTGGAGCTGAAGCTGCTGGCCGATGCAGGGTTGGTCGGCTATCCGAACGTGGGCAAGAGCACGCTCATCTCCCGGCTCTCCGCCGCCCGGCCCAAGATCGCCGACTATCCATTCACCACGCTCGAACCCAACCTGGGCGTAGTCACGGTCGGCGAAGCGCCGCACGAGGAGAGCTTCGTCGTGGCGGATATCCCTGGGCTAATCGAAGGCGCAAGCCAGGGCGCAGGACTGGGCGTGCAGTTCCTCCGCCACATCGAGCGCACCCGCGTGCTGGTTCACCTGGTGGATGTTTCGGACGGCAGCGGGCGCGACTCCCCGGTGGATGACTTCAAGGTGATCCAGGCGGAGCTCGCAACCTTCGGCCACGGCCTCGACCAGAAACCAATGATCGTGGTGGCCTCCAAGGCCGACGTAGCCAATCCAGAGAAGCTCAAGAAGCTGCAGGCGACGGCCAAGCGGCGCAAGCTGCCCTTCTACGCCATCTCCGCGGTGAGCGGGGAGGGCGTGGATGCGCTGAAGTATGCGATTGCGGCAGATGTGAAGCAAGCACGGGAGGCCGAACGCCTCATCGCGGCCGAAGCCGCACATTCACTGTAGGTGCTAAACCTGAACCGGAGCGAACCGCGCAGTCCGCGCTGGCCGCCGCGTGACTTCCAGCTGCGGCAGCGTAATCAGCTCCCACGCACCGCGGTCGGCCAGCAGGCGCGAAACCAATGCGGTGTGCATCGCATGGCCCGCGCGCTCGGCAACCACGCGACCTAGAATGCGGTGGCCGGCAAGGGCAAGATCGCCAATCAGATCGAGCACCTTGTGGCGAACGAACTCATCCGAAAAGCGCAGGTTGCCGTTCTGCACGCCGGTGCGGGTCAGGATGATCGCGTTTTCTTCCGACGCGCCGCGGATCAGGCCCATGTTGCGCAACATGCGCTCGTCTTCACGGAAACCGAAGGTGCGCGCTGGCGCGATCTCCGCTCCGTAGGCATCGGCGGCCAGGTCGACCGTGTATTCCTGCCGCCCGATCGGCGCCGGGAAGTCGATCTCGTAGGTGATGCTGTAGCCGTTGCCGGGATAGACGCCGATGAATTTGCCATTCTCGCGAACTTCGACTTTGCGCAGGATGCGAAGATATTCGCGGCGGCGGCGCTGGATTTTGATGCCCACCCTCTGAAACGCTTCGATATAAGGGACCGCGCTGCCGTCCAGAATCGGCAGCTCCAGGTTGTCGAGCTCGACGATCACGTTGTCGATGCCCATGCCGATGCAGGCGGAGAGCAGATGCTCTGTCGTCGAGATGAGAACGCCCTGGCGCATCAGGCTGGTCGCATAGGAAACTTTGGCGACATTGCGCCCGATGGCCTGGATCTCGAAGTTGTCGAGGTCGGTGCGCCGGAAGACGATGCCGGTGCCGGCTGCGGCGGGGAGAAGTCGTAACTGGACGGGAGCGCCGCTATGAAGACCGATTCCTGAAAATGCGACGCTGCCGGCGATAGTCTGTTCGAGTTGAGCCTGCATTAAGACGTGGGCACCTCTGCCCTGCCGCTATTAGCATTCCCCCATCGGCGAAGCGAGGAGAACGCATACCGCGAATAGACTACCCACACCGGGAAAAGTTTCACTGTGGTAAAGATACGACACAAAGGTTGCCGAAATGACGGATATGCAACACACCAAACCTGCACCCGTTGAGCTGCAAACTACTGGAAGTAAAAAAGATATAAGTTGGTTCGGCTGGGCCGCGCGTCTCGAGCGTGAACTTGACCAAATGCTGGAACGGGTATCCGAACTGGTTCGCATGGAAAGTCCTACCAGCGACACCGGGGCGGTCGCAGCCGCGGAGGAGAGGGTCGCGCACTGGACCGGCGAGCTTGGCGGCATCGTAACCCGGCATCGGCGCAGTGCTAGCGGCGGCGTGTTGGAGGTCCGTTTTGGGACGGCTCCTGCTGCGCGGAAACCGGTGCTGCTGCTGGGACACTTGGATACGGTGTGGCCGGTGGGAACCCTGGCCCGCATGCCCTGGCGCATCGACGACGGCTGGGCCTACGGCCCTGGAGTGCTGGATATGAAGGCCGGCGTCGTAATGGCGCTGGAGGCGGTCCGGCTGGTGCGCGAGATCGACGCGGATCGTCCGATCGTGTTGCTGCTGAGCGGCGATGAGGAGACCGGCAGCCGCCACTCGCGCGCACTGATCGAGCAGATTGCAAAGGAGTGCCACGCGGTCTTTGTGCTGGAGCCGGCCCAGGGTCCCGCGGGCGCATATAAAACCGCGCGCAAGGGTGTGGGCCAGTTCCGCCTGGAGATCACCGGCGTGCCCTCGCACAGCGGCGTGGACTTCAGCGCCGGGCACAGCGCGGTCCGCGAGTTGGCCTGGCAGATCGATCAGATCAGCGCTCTCACCGATCTGGAACGCGGCACGACCCTGAACGTCGGAGTGGTCGCCGGCGGCACGCAGTCCAACGTCGTGCCGGCCTCCGCATGGGCGGAGATCGATCTGCGTGTAATGGCCGTGGCGGACGCGGACGCGGTAAAGCGAGAGCTGAAGTCTCTGAAGCCCCGCGATCCTGAATGCCGGCTGCGGCTGACCGGCGGCCTGAACCGCCCTCCGATGAAGCGGACTCCGGGTACGGTCGCGCTCTTTGCTCAGGCGAAGGAACTGGCAGCCTCGCTGGGCTTCGCACTGGAAGAAGCCTCCACAGGCGGCGGCTCGGACGGAAACTTCACCTCGGCATTGGGCATCCCGACGCTCGACGGCATGGGCGCCGTGGGCCGGGGAGCGCATGCGGAGAATGAATCGATCCGCATTGACTCCCTCGCGCCGCGCACGGCTCTGCTGGCCGCAATGATTGCTACGACGGTATAGGCGGGCAAAGAAACCGGGGTCGTACTCTAGCCGAAGGTTAGGGCGGGTAGCTTTCGCACAATCCAGCCCACGCGAAGCCTCCCGACTCTACCCCATCACAACTCGGTCGGTGACTGAATGCCCTCAATCATGCTGCTGACCAGCACCAGCGGCAGGCCCACCACATTGAAATAGCAGCCATGGATGCGCGGCACCCAGCGCCCCGCCCCGCCCTGGATCGCATACGCACCTGCCTTGTCGAGCGGCTCGCCGGTCGCAACGTATTCCTCGATCTCCGGATCGGAAAGCGTCGTGAACCGGACAAATGTAACTTCGGCTGCACGTTGTCGTTCGCGGCCCTTGACGAGACAGACTCCGGTGATGACCTGATGCGTGCGTCCGGAGAGCAGGCGCAGCATGCGCGCGGCATCGGCTGCGTCCTGGGGTTTGCCGAGGATCTCGTCATCCACCAGCACAATGGTGTCCGCCCCGAGCACGATCGTATCCGGGGGCACGCCATGCCGCTCGGCCACCGTTTCTGCCTTCTCGCGTGCCAGGCGGGTGACGAAGCGGATGGGGTCTTCGCCCGGCTTGCGGACCTCGGGAATGTCGGCGGTGAACACATCGAAGGTGAAGCCGGCTTGCGCCAGCAGCTCGCGACGGCGCGGCGAGGCCGAGGCCAGAACCAGTTTGGTTGCGCTCACGCCTGATTGCCTATCCGGATGCCCACCTGCACGCCGTCCTGGCTGCAGATACCCCAAGCCATCCGTGGCGTATTGTGCGCCAGGCCGTAGCGGCCATCGGAGCCCAGCAGGATGATGCCGCCGTGTCCGCCAAGGCGGCGGAAGAGATATGCGATTGCAGCCTGCGCCGCGGCCTCCGGCGCATCGCCGGCCAGAACCCGATCGACCGCCCACTTGCCGAGCACCAGCTTCATGATGGGCTCTCCCCAGCCGGTGAGCGAGACCGCAGCGGAAAGATTGTCGGCGTAGCAGCCGCAGCCGATGAGAGAGGAATCT
>DATDHZ010000006.1:0-23059 GCA_036521315.1 Acidobacteriaceae bacterium | reverse complement strand
ATCCGAAAGCCAAATGCGTGCGCAGGAGGCAGAACAACAGGGCACCTTGGACATGCTGGCGGGCGAGCTGTGCTGTGAGTGCGGCGCGCGCGTTGGCGCGGTTCGTAAACCGTATCTCGACGGCCCAAAGGGTGGTGCTTTACGTCCGACCCCCACTACCCTTACGAGGCACCTCGCAAGCGCGTGAACCCATCGGGCAAATGACGTGACCCCCTGAATCCGTCCAGATCGCATTCCGATCCGGACGGATTCAGGGGGTCACGTCACAGGGTCAGGTCAGCTGATCACGAGGACGAGCGCAGACCGGCAACGACGGCGTCGTGGAAGGCGGGGCGGACCTGGCGGATGGCGTCGTTCGAGCGGTCGGGCCAGGTGCGGTTGGTCAGCAGCGCGACGGCCAGGGCCTGATCTGGATCGATCCAGAGCGACGTGCCGGCGTAGCCGAGGTGGCCGATGGAGCGCGGTCCGAAGTGCTGGCCCGAGGAGGACGGTGGCGTAGGCACGTCCCAGCCGAGGGCGCGCCGCTTGCCGTCAGCGGTCGTTGCGGCGGTCGCAAACAGGTCGAGCGTGGCGGGGCTGAAGAGCGGCTGGCCTGCGGCGATGCGTCCGCGGTCGAGGATGCACTGTGCGAAGCGGAGCAGATTCGGGACAGTGCTGAAAACGCCGGCGTGTCCCGCGACGCCGCCGAGGACGAAGGCGTTTTCGTCCTGCACCTCGCCCTGGATCACGCGATGACGGAAGGCAGTGTCGCGCTCCGTGGGCGGAATCGCCGAGCGGGACGCAGCCGGCGGACTGAAGCGGGTGGACGCGAGGCCGAGCGGGATGAAGATCTCGCGCTGGCAGAAAGCGTCGAGGGGCTCGCCGGCGAGGACTTCGATGACTTTGCCGAGGAGGATGTAGCCGGGGTCGGAGTACTCCGTGCGGGCGCCGGGTTGGGCCTCGAGGGGAAGCTGGAGCGCGGCGCGAAGCAGAGCGTCAGGGGTCGCGCAAGTCTCAAAGAACTTGACGTAGCCGGGCAGGCCGGAGTTGTGCGCGAGCAGCATGCGCAGGGTGACGCGCTCCTTGCCGCTGCCGTGCTCCCTGCCAATGACGAAGCCGGGGAGGATGTCGCCGAGACGCGCGTCGAGCTCGAAAGGGCCGCGGGCGTGGAGGACCATGGCGGCGGCTGTGGCAGCGACGACCTTGGTGACGCTGGCGAGATCGAAGACGGTGGCGGGTCCGACGGCGGGCGCGTCCTCGTCATAGGTGAAGCGGCCGACGGCATCGAGGGCGACAACATCGCCCTTGTGCAGAACGCCGAAGGCAGCGCCGGGAAAGGCGCGCGCCACAACGGCCTGCTCGAGCACGGAGCGGGCCGCGGAGAAGGGGGAGTGGACGGTTGGCGTCGCCATCACAATCTGCTCCGTGGGCATGGAAACAGGGTAGCGCGGATGCGGGGTTGCGGGCCGTATCGGCGGTCACGATGCCGGAAACTTGGGCAAGGGAATGGGCCCGATTCGCTTCGGGAATGGGTCTTTCCGGGTGTATGCTGCGTCCCTTGACAGGTTGCAGGGGACGCGAAGCATGCGTGAAAGGGATGAGCGGAAGATGGCGAGGCGAATGTGCGGAGTTGGGGTGGTACTGCTCGCCGGTTGGGCAGCGGCACTGATGGGACAGGCCGGCAGCGGCAGCGCGGGTCAGGCGGCGAACTCACAGGCCACAGGCGAACAACCCATCGCGACCTTCCACACGAACGCCAATCTCGTCGTCGTGGATGTGGTGGTGCGGGATCGATTGCCGAAAGGCGGCCAACCGGTGAAGGGACTGCCGCAGTCGGAATTTCACATCCTCGAAAACGGGAAAGAGCAGAAGATCACGGCTTTCGAGGAGCACAAAGCAACGGACGCGATTCGCTCGAGCGCGGCTCCGGACCTGCCGGCGCACGTGTACAGCGATACCCCTGAATACACGATTCAATCCGCGGCCAATGTCCTGCTGCTGGACGCGATGAACACGCCGCTCAGCGATCAGGTCGAAGTGCGGACGCGGATGGTCAGGGATCTTGAGGCCATCCCGAATGGAACCCAGATCGCGGTATTCAAGCTCGATCGGAAGCTGCACATCCTGTCGGGATTCACCACGGATAAAGATGCGATTGCCAAACTGCTGCTGAAGGGGCCGGGGCTGCCGGAGAATTCGCCGGTGTACGACAGGGATTTCACCACGGCCATGAACCAGCTTTCCGGCCTTGCGGCCGAAGCCGGAGGCACGCCGCTGATGCAGCAGAACATGCAGACCGAGGCGCAGCAGAACGCCAATTTCCAGGCGGGGCTCGGCGCTGAGTTCACCATGGATGCCTTTACGCAACTGGCGCGCTATCTGAGCACGATTCCTGGGCGGAAAAACCTCATCTGGTACACGGCCAGGATCCCTTTCTCCCTGCCGACGGGAAGCAACGCTACCCCGAGCGGAACCGGCGCGACCATGGACATTGCCGACTTCTCGGGGCAGATGCAAAAGATGTTGGAATTGCTGGCGGTAGCACGGGTCGCGGTCTATCCAGTGGACTCACGCGGGCTGGCGACGCATCCCCATGACTGGGATCACCTGAACATGGACGAAATCGCCGAAGTGACCGGCGGCAAGGCGTACTACAACACCAACGCAACCGGCGAGGCGCTGCCCGCGGCCATCGCGAATGGGTCGGACTACTACACGCTGGCGTACGCGCCGAGCGACCACACGTACAACGGGGCGCCGCGCAGCATCGCGGTGAAGCTCGAGGACCATGAGAACTACGCTCTCGAGTACCGGCGGGGATATTTTGCCGATGATCCGGCGAAGCGGGATCAGCTGATGGCGGGACGGACGAGTCCGCTGATTGACGCGATGCAGCACGGCTCGCCGGAGCTATCGCAGGTGATCTTCGACGTGCGCGTGCTGCCGGCCAGCGATCCTGAAGTGAAGGGCGAGGTGGTGACGGCAGGTCCGGCGGGAATGATCACGAAAGACCTGAAGCACACCGAGCGCTACATGGTCGATTACTGGGTCGATCCGCGCGGGCTGGACGGCAAGCCGCTGCCGAAGGGGCTGCAGGAGCGGGACATCGAGGTAACGCAGGTGGCGTACGGCTCGGAGGGGATCCGCGAAAACTACACGGATGTGCCGGTGAGCGTGACGCTGTCGCCGGCGAAGCTCGAAGAGGCGCAGAGGGAGGGCGTCGAGCTGCACCAGCAGATCGATTTGCCGGAGGGCAAGGGATATCTGCGCATCGGCGTGCACGACATGATCAGCGGGCGCATCGGGACGGTCGAGATTCCGGTGGATGTGCGGAAGTAGCGCGGAGCGAAGGGCTGCCGCCGGATGGACGCGTGGCTCGGTCGAGCCGCTGGGATTCGCCGGGAAGTGGTTATGCGGCATGAAAACCGGCTTTCGCGGGGACGGACAAGCAGATAAGTTCGGGCATATGATGGGTACGCCTGATGTCTGAGGCAGGAGGGTCCCCGTGCCCCGGCTTCGCATTCTTCCGCTCCTTGGCAGTGTGATTGTGCTTCTGACGCCGGTTTGGGCGGCGCAGGAAACGACGGGCGCGGCCGCGCCGCAAACGGCGGGGCAGCGCGCGCCGCAACCGGGCCAGCAGGCGCCGACGGAGATGGACCAGTCCGTTCCGGTGTTCCGGACGAATGCCAACCTGGTGCTGGTGGATGTGGTGGTGCGCAACAAGAAGCAGCCGGTGCTGGGGCTGACGCAAAGCGACTTTGAGGTGCGAGAAGACGGCAAGGTGCAGAACGTCACCGTTTTCGAGGAGCATCGCGCGACCGATGCGATGGACGAAGCGAAGCTGCCGGTTCTGCCGCCGCACATCTTCAGCAATGCTCCGCAATATGCGCGGACCAGCGCGGTGAACGTGCTGCTGCTGGACGGGCTCAATACGCCGCTGACCGATCAGGTGTATGTGCGACGGAGGATGCTGCAGTATCTGGCGACCATTCCACCAGGAACGCGGGTTGCGGTGTTTACGCTGGGGTCAAAGCTGCGCATGGTCACGGGATTCACGACGAATGCCGCGGAGATTGCGAAGGCGCTGGGACCGGGGCGCGGGCATGCGGAGAAAAGCCCGGTGATGGACGCGGACTTCGACAATACACTCGATCTGCAGGAGAATCTGGCCAACGCCCTGGGGTTGTCGGGATTGGCAGTCGCCGGGATCGACCAGTTCATCTCGGACACGGAAAATTTCGAAGTTGGGTTGCGGGAGGAGATGACGCTGGATGCGCTGGATGAGGTTGCGCGCTACCTGAGTCCGATCCCTGGACGCAAAAACCTGATCTGGTTTTCGGCATCGTTTCCGCTGCGCTTTCTGCAGGGCGGGTCCGATCCGAATATGGATCCGATGGCCGACTACACCGGGCAGGTGAAGAAGGCGGCGGAATTGCTTGCTCTGTCGAGGGTGGCGGTATACCCGGTGGATTCGCGTGGGCTGCTGAATGTGCCGAGCACGGATCCGTCAACGATGGCGGGGATTCCCAACGAAATGCAGTCGGCTCCGGCAGGGGCGCAGGTGAACGGCCAGGGAGCCGTTGGGCAGGGAGGCGGCGGCAACACCGGCATCGGCTCGTTCAGCATGGATCAGACCAACGCGCAAATGGCCGGCGTGAATGCGCAGTCCGGAGTCAGCGACGAAGTGGGCCAGAAAGATCAGGCGTTCATGAACGACACGACCTGGGATCACTTCAACATGGAGCAGATTGCGAAAGAGACGGGCGGAGAAGCGTTCTTCAACCGGAATGCGCTGGGTCAGATCGTTGGCGAGGCGGTGGCGAATGGTTCGAGCTACTACACGCTCGGGTATTCGCCTGTAGATCGGAACTACAACGGCGCGCTGCGGCAGATTGTCGTGAATGTAGAGGGCGGGCGCTACGATCTCGAGTACCGGCATGCTTACTTCGCCGACGATCCGGCGCACGCGGCGAAGTGGACGCCGGGCCGGCAGAGCCCGCTGATTGACGCGATGCAGCACGGAACGCCGCCGCTCTCGCAGGTGATCTTCAACGTTCGGGTGCTGCCGGCGGGCGATGCGGCGGTGAGCAACGACAAGGTGACGGCGGGCGGGGCTGGCGTGCTGGCGACGACGCTGAAAAAGCCGCGGCGGTACATGGTGGACTACTGGATCGATCCGCGGGGGCTGGACCACCAGACTCTGCCGGACGGCAGCGTGGAGACGAAGGTAGAGCTGACCGAGGTGGCGTACGACGACGAAGGCATCCGCGTGAACTACACCGACCAGGGGCTGGACCTCAGCCAGTCTGCGCAGCAGGCGGCTCTGGCGCTGAAAGGCGGACTGCCGCTCCACCAGCAGATTGATTTGCCCGCGGGGAACGTCTATTTGCGCGTGGGGGTGCACGACCTGGTGAGCGGCAACATCGGGACGCTGGAGATTCCTGTGGCGGCGGGGAAGTAGGCCAGGGCGCGGGGCTCAGGAAGCGCCCGGCGTTCGGCGTTCGCCATTCGGAGCGGGGCGCGGGCCGCTCCCTTTCATTCTCAGGCGCATCTATACTGTGATTCCTGACCCCGTGGTGCCCGGGCGGCCCTGCCATGCACATCGAGCTTGAGTTTTTCGTTCGCTACGGCTATCTGCTCGTCTTTCTGTGGGTGCTGGGCGAGCAGCTTGGCATTCCTGTGCCAAGCACGCCTCTGCTGCTGACGGCGGGGACCCTGACGGCCACGCACAAGCTGCGTCTGGAGGCGGTGCTGGCTGCGGCTCTGGCGGCCAGTCTGATTGCCGATTCGGTCTGGTACCTGTTTGGCCAGCGTTACGGCGCGGCCGTGGTGCGGCTGGTGTGCAAGCTGAGCATGGAGAGCTCGGCGTGCGTGCGCAAGACGGAGCTGTATTTCACGAAGCGCGGCGCGGCGGCGCTGCTGGTGGCGAAGTTCGTTCCCGGGCTGGGATCGGTGGCTGCGCCGATCGCAGGGCAGATTGGCATGGGCTATGGAAAATTCGCGCTGTTTGACACCGGGGGCATCCTGCTGTGGGCCGTGTCGGTGACGCTGGGAGGACGATTCTTTGGGGACATTCTGAAGCGAAACCCGCAGGCCCTGTCGTGGGCGGGGCACTTTGTCGGCGTCATCTTTGTGATCCTGGTGCTGGGCTTCGTGGCGTATCGGATGCTGCAGCGCCGGGCGTTTCTGAAGTCGGTGCGGATGGCGCGCGTCGAGCCCGGCGAGCTGAAAAACATGATCGACCGCGGCGAGCCGGTGTTCATCGTGGACCTGCGGCAT
This sequence comes from Acidobacteriaceae bacterium, assembly GCA_036521315.1. Lineage (GTDB taxonomy): Bacteria > Acidobacteriota > Terriglobia > Terriglobales > Acidobacteriaceae > Palsa-343. The sequence goes on along the minus strand of DATDHZ010000006.1, from coordinate 16,801 downwards.
CCGCTGGATTATTTGCCCGATCCGCGAACGCTGCCGGGAGCGCTGAGCCTGACGCCGAACAAGCTGGTGGAGGAGAGCGGAAAGATTCCGCGCGACCAGGAAGTCGTGTTGTTCTGCACCTGCCCGAGCGAGGCGACGGCGGCGCGTATGGCTCTGGCGCTGCGCAAGATGGGGATTCAGCGCGTGCGTCCGCTGCGCGGCGGCTTCGAGGAATGGAAGAAGCTGGGATATCCGCTGGTGGAGATTGGGGAGCAGACGGCGGCGTGAGGGGCAGAGCACAGAGCTCTGAAAGCGATCAGCGTTCGGCGATCAGCGTTCAGGGCCGCTTGCAGCGGATGCGAGCTGGAGAGCCCTTCGGAATCCTTAGTCAGTCACCGAGCGCGGAGAGCGGCGCAGGCGCGCTGCAAATCCTCATCGCGTTTGGCGAAGCAGAAGCGGAGCAGGTTTTCGCCGCGGGCTTCGGCGAAGAAGGCCGTGCCGGCGACGGCGGCGACTCCTGTCTCGCGCAGAAGCGTACGGGCTTTTTCGCGGGCATTGGCGCCCGGGATGACGGACGCGTCGGCGAGGACGTAATACGCGCCGGGTGGGATGGCGGGCGTCATGCCGGCATCGGCGAGGGCGGAGCAGAGCAGGTCGCGCTTGCCCTGGTATTCGGTGGCGAGCTCAGAGTAAAAGCTGGGCGGAAGCTCGAGAAATCCTGCGACGCAGGCGTGCTGGAAAGGCGATGGCGCGCAGACGTAGATGAGGTCGTGGAAGTAGCTGATGGCGCCCATCCATTGAGCGTTGGCGGCGAGGTAGCCGATGCGCCAGCCGGTGATGCTGAAGGTCTTTGACAGCCCCGAGATTGTGATGGTGCGCTCGGCCATGCCGGGCAGCGAGGCGAAGCTGATGTGCTCGGCTCCATCGTAGAGGAAATACTCGTAGATTTCGTCGGTGAGGACGAAAAGGTCGTGCTGCTGAGCGAGCGCGGCCATCGTCTCCAGTTCTGCGCGCGTAAAGACTTTGCCGCAGGGATTCGATGGCGAGTTGATGACGATACCGCGGGTGCGCGGCGTGATGGCGGCGCGGAGCCGATCGAAGTCGATGGTCCAGTTTGGCGCGGCCATGGGCACGTCGACGGGGCTGACGCGCAGGGCGCGCAGCGTGTTGAGGTGATAGCCGTAAAACGGCTCGAAGAGGATGACCTCGTCGCCGGGATTAAAGAGCGCCATGCAGGCCGCGTAGAAAGAGCCGGTCGCGCCGGAGGTGACGAGGACTTCGGAGTCCGGATCGGCGGAGACGCCGTTGTAGCGGGCGAGCTTCTCGCTGATGGCCTGGCGCAGCGGCGCGATGCCATCGAGGCGCGTGTAGATGTTGTAGCCCTCGGTGATGGCGTCGATCGCACGCTGCATGACGGGCGACGGAACGCCGGTATCGCAGACGCCCTGGGCGAGATTGACGCCGCCCGCGCATTCGCATTCGACCGACATGGCACGGATTTCCGACTGAACCATGCCGGGGGAAATTTCGCTGAGGCGCAGGCTGGAAACCGCTCGGGGCATAACGACAGGTTACCGCGGAGAGGGCGCAGGCCGCATGACTGAAGCCCAGGGCCGCATGGAGTAAAAATTCACGCTCCGGCCTGGCGGAAGCGGCCTACAATGCTGGCCATGCCGATCGTCGACAAGCACCCCGCCGGGAATTTTGCGTGGATGGAGCTGGCCACCACCGACCAGTCCGCCGCGAAACATTTCTACTCCGAATTGTTTGCCTGGGCCGCCCAGGACTTTCCCTACGGCCCGGACGGCGTCTACACCATGTTCGCGCTGAACGGCCGCCTGACGGGTGCGGCGTTCACCATGAGCGAGGCGGAGCGGGGCGCCGGGGTCCCTCCGCACTGGCAGCTCTACATCGCGGTCGACGACGCCGATGCGGCGACGAAGCGGGCGGAGGAACTCGGCGCGAAAATAGTCCACCCGGCGATGGATGTGATGACCTTCGGCCGCATGGCGGTGTTTCAGGATCCCACCGGCGCGTACTGCTCGGTGTGGCAGGCACGCGACCACAAGGGCATGGGCGTCTGGGCTGAGAATGGCGCACTGTGCTGGGCCGATTTGCAGACGCGCGATCGCGACCGCGCCATGGGGTTCTACTCCGGGCTGTTCGGCTGGCAATTCGATGCCGGCAAGGACAAGGATCCGGGAGGCTATCTGCACATCAAAAACGGCGAACAATACATCGGCGGGATGCCCGAGCCGCGCACCATGCCGCCGGGCGTCCCCGCGCACTGGCTTGCGTACATTTTGTCACCGGACTGCGACGCGCAGACCGCACGCGCCGTAGAACTTGGCGGGCGCGTGCTGATGCCGGCGATGACGGTGGAAAACCAGCTGCGGTTCTCGGTGGTCGCCGATCCGCAGGGCGCGGTGTTCGCGTTGTTTACGCCGGCGCGGTGAGGAGGGCGTTCGCCGTTCGCGGTTCGACGCTCGAAAAAACGATTGGGAAAGCGCGGCAGGCCTTAGGCCACCCGCTGGCGCAGGTTGCAGGTGGCAAACTGCAGAGCTATCGGCGTTCAGAAAATCGTTGCCAGCGGAGGGGTCGTATGGCAGGGTGGTGAGCATGGGCTTGCGCGCTGGATGGTTGCTGGCGGGGATGATTTTTTGGGTAGGGCAGTATGGGGCTGGAGCACAGGTGCCAGTTGCACAATCTGATAGCACGCAGCAGAGCCCCAAGGCGTGGCTAACGTCCGGACCCTTTCTGATGCTGCGGGGGATGTGGGCGGGCAGTGAACTGGATTTCGATGCGCAGGGAAATCTGATCGGGCAAGCCGACAAGCTGCCCTTTGGCCTGAGCGCGATCCAGGTGAAGCAGGTCAGTCTGAGCGATGCAGCGCTCACCATTTCAGGGACGCGCGCTGGCCTCGACTTTGAAGATATGTCCAGGAAGGATGGCGAGTGGCACCTGACGGCGCGGCCAATCGATAAGAAAGAAAAGCCAAAAGTCATCGTGACGATTGCCCGCGATCCCAGTCATCCGGGGGCGCTGACAGCCGCTCTTCTACGGGTATTCTCGGTTGGAATTGACGACGAACTGACGCAGAGTGCGCCCGATTACTGGCGCGACTGGCTCATTGAGCATTTCCATCCGGAGCTAAAACCGGCGGGGAAGGCGGTCGAAAAAGTCGCAGAGCCTCCAGCCGGAATACCGTTGAAACCGGGGAAGGTGACGCCGCCTCATCTCGACTATTCGCCCAGCCCGAACTTTACGGCGGCGGCGAAGTCGGCCCATTTCTCGGGGGTATCGGTGATCGGGCTGGTTGTGGACGCAAGCGGCCCGCCGCGCGACGTGCATATTGTCCGCCCCATCGGAATGGGTCTCGACGAGATGGCCGTGCTCACTGTGAGCCAGTACCGCTTCAAACCTGCCGCTTACAACGGGAAACCCGTGCCGGTCGAGATCAATATCGAGGTGAACTTCAGAACTTACTGAGGGGCGTGATGGCGGAACCCCTCACACGTCCATGACGCTGTCTTCAATGGCGCGGCGGACGTTGCCTTCGGCGCGGGCGAGGCGGCGGACGGCTTCGGGCTTATCGACGTTGGCCTTGAGCATCACCAGCGCGACGGGCACGCTGCGGCCGGCGGATTTGATGACCTCGACGGCCTGGTCGCGGCCGACGCCGCAGGCGCGCATGAGGATGCCGATGCCGCGCTCGATGAGCTTGGAGTTGTGCATGTGCACGTTGACCATGAGGTTCTCGTACACGTAGCCCAGGCGCGTCATGGCGCCCGTGGTGATCATGTTCGTGATCATCTTCTGGGCGGTGGCGGCCTTCATGCGCGTGGAACCGGAGATGACCTCAGGGCCGACTTCCGCGACGACGGCGGTCTCGACGGCAGTGGCCAGCGGTGAGGATGGATTGCAGGTGATGCCGGCGGTCTTGGCGCCCAGAGTGCGGGCGTAAGCGACGGCGGCGACCACATAGGGGGTGCGGCCGCTGGCGGAGAGCCCGATGACGACGTCTTTGCGGCTGGGACGCCGGCGGGCGATGTCGCGCTTGCCCAGTTCCTCAGAATCTTCGTTCACTTCGACCGGCGACGCGAGGGCCTTGGGGCCTCCCGCCATGATGTACTGCACGGTCTGCGGGCTGGTGGAGAAATAGGCGGGAATCTCGCAGGCGTCGAGGGCGGCGAGGCGGCCGCTGGAGCCGGCGCCGACATAGATGAGCCGTCCGCCTTCGCGCAGCGCATGCGCGACCATGTCGATGACCTGAGCGATTTCGGGCAGGGCTTTCTTTACCGCGGCGGCGATCTTTTGATCTTCCTGGTTGATGATGCGGGCGATCTCGAGAGCCGAGCGCGTATCGAGGCCGCGCGTCGCATCATTGGGCTTCTCGGTGAGAAGGTCCTGCAAATTGTTGGCCGCCCCATTCGATCCGTTCGTGCTTCCGGCGGAGGTTTCGGAGTGCGGTTGGAGAGATGTGCCCATTCTTTTTCGCTTTTGACCCTGATAGCCCTGCATAATTCTAACTCGTTATCGCACGCACCCATGTACTTTTTGTGAACTTGGACGCTTTTCGACCTGGGGAGAGCAAGGGTTGCGCATGCAAGCGGTTGCAGGGCAAACAGGCTACCAGGAGTGGCTGGCGACGGAGCCTTTGCCCGGCTCGATGCCGCGAATCTTGCCGTCGCGCATGTGAATGATGCGGTCGGCGATGGTGGCGGCTTCCGGGTTGTGGGTGATCATCAGGACCGTCTGTTTGAACTCGCGGTTGGAGCGGCGCAGCATCTCGAGGACGGCGTCGGAATTCTCCGTATCGAGGTTGCCGGTCGGCTCATCGGCGAGGACGATGGAGGGCTGGGTGATGAGCGCGCGGGCGATGGCGACGCGCTGCTGCTCGCCGCCGGAGAGCTCGGAGGGGCGATGGTCGAGGCGGCCGCTGATGGAGAGAAGGTCGGTGAGGCGCGTGAAGAAGGCCTGATCCAGCGGCTCCGTGCGGCCGGAGATCTCGTAGGCGATCTCGATGTTGGCGCGGGCGGTGAGCGTCGGCAGCAAATTGAATTTTTGGAAGATGAAGCCGATGCGGGCGCGGCGCATTTTGGTGCGTTCCGCGTCGCCGAGGGCCGAGAAATCGACGCCGCCGATGAAGACGCGGCCCGAGGAGGCGCGGGTGAGCCCGCCGAGTAAATAGAAGAGGGTGGATTTGCCGCTGCCGGAGGGGCCGACAATGGAGACGAACTCGCCCGCGTCGACGGAAAAGGTGGCGTCACGGAGCGCCGGAACTTCGAGTCTGCCGGTCCGGTAGACCTTGCCGAGGTGCTCGGCGCGAATGGATTCCACGGATTTGATTGTAAATGTGGAATGGCGAATCAGCAGCTCAGCCGGTTAGCGCCGGCATTCGGATCACTGCTTGTTCACATCGACGTAGTAGTGATCCGTGTCGACCTGGAAGTCGTCTTTTGAGAGCGAGGTCTCGATCGTCTGCCAGTGCGTGGTGGGGCGGATGATCTGCCAGTGGTCGGGCGTGCCGACACGCACGGGCATGGCGAAGTCGTCCTCGTCGGCGTTCCATTTGTACATCACCGTGTTCGGCGCTTCGCCGAAGAGAAGCTCGAGGCGCGGAATCTGCGCGTGGCGCAGGTACTGATTGAAAATGGGCGTGAGATTCATGCCGGTGCGCTGATTGCAGTACGCGACGATGTCCTCAGTGAGGATGTTCTGATATTTGAAGTGCTGGTAGAGGTCGTGGATCAGCGCGAACCATTTCGCGTCGTCGTTGAGGACGCTGCGCAGAGTGTTGAGCATGAGCGCGCCCTTGAAATACTGGTCCTCGGGAGGTTCGGCATTGACGCCGCGTTCGCCGACGATGGGACGCCTGTTGATGATCTTCGGTTTGTAACCGTTGAGATAACGAATGGCGTCGGACTTGCCCCAGCGGTATTCGACGTAGAGGCTTTCGAGGTACGTGGTCCAGCCCTCGTGGATCCACATGTCGGAGGGATCGGCGGCGGTGATGCTGTTGCCGAACCATTCATGGCCGCTCTCGTGAATGATAATGAAGTCGAAGTGCGGGCTGATGCCGACGCCGGTCCAGTCGCGGCCGAGGTAGCCATTCTCAAATAAATTGCCGTAGGTGACGGCGCTCTGATGCTCCATGCCGGAGTAGGGGGCTTCAATGAGCTTGTAGCCGTCTTTGGCCCACGGATAGGGGCCGAAGTAGTGCTGGTAGGCCTCGAGCATGCCCTTGGCCTGGGCAAACTGCGTCTTCGCCTTGTCGAGATCTTCGGGGAGTGCGTAGAAGTCGAGCGAGAGATCGCCGAGCTTGTCAGAGAAGTGAGCGTAATTGCCGATGTTCAGCGAGACGTCGTAGTTGTTGATGGGATAGCTGACGTGCCAGTCCCAGCGCGTATAGCCGTCGCCGAGATCGGTTTTGCCGACGAAATGGCCGTTGGAGACGTCGGTGAGGCCGTTGGGGATGGCGACGCTGATGTCCATGTCCTCGACTTCGTCGCGCCACTGATCTTTGTTGGGCCACCAGATGCTGGCGCCGATGCCTTCGCAGGCGGTGTTGATCCAGTCGTGGCCGGAGGGATCTTTTTTGAAGGTGATGCCGCCGAAGCGGCCGGTCTCCATGGGATGACCGGAGTAGTAGAAGTCGATGGAGTAGGTGCGGCCGGCGTGGAGAGTCTCAGGGAAGTCAATGAAGACGGCGCCGCTGTCGCGCTGGTATTTGAGCGGCGTTGTGCCGTAGAGGATCTTGTCGACCGCGAGCGGGTCCTGCAGATCGAGCTGGATGCGGTTGCCGTCGCGCAGCATGCGGAAGCGGATGGTGTTCTTGCCGGAGAGGAATTTCTGCGCGGGATCGACGCGGAGGTCGAGGTGGTAGTAGAGCAGGTCGTTGTTGGCGCGGTAGGGGCCGTACGCGCCGCGAAGGATGGCGGTGCGGGTGGGGACGGCGGCAATGGAGTCCTCGCGCCGGAAGCGCGCGAGGCGGGCCTGGGTCGCTGGGCCGGATGTCGTTTGGCCGGATGGCGCGGCCAACGCCGCGGGCGCTGCCTGTGAGGGCGGTGTGGCCTGGGTGGATTGCGCGGAGGCGGCGACGGGCGGGAGGAGCAGAGCGAGGGCGGCACAATGCAGCGCAGGCGGGAGGCGGAAATCGAGCATGGCGGTATGCTACCGCGCTGGGGCGGTTTTGGTATTCATTTCTGGATACCGAAAGTTTCAATCAGGAGCGGAAGGGGTTCTCGATGCGAAGGTCGCGGATGCGCCGGCCAGAGTTCAGATCCTCGGAAAGAATGCGATCCGCTCCGGCCTTCAAGGCTGCGGCAACGATCAAGGCATCCCAGAATCCGATGCGTGCCTCGTCTTCGATTCGGAACGCCGCCGCCAACTCAGCGGGTGTAGTTTCGACGCACCAGACGGAGTAAGTGTTGACGATAGAGCGGGCGGTTCGACGCGAGAGCGGGGAGGAAATTTTGCGTGTGACGTTCATGTAAAACTCCTGGAGTACCTGCAGGCTGAGCACTCCGAGGCGGTCGCTCCACAGCCCCTCGATGAGGCGCGCGGCGGTTGCGCGCTTCTTTCCGGCATCTGCGTCGTGAGCGTAGATGAGGATGCTGGAGTCGATGAACGTTTTACCGCTCATGGAGCTGTTCGCGCGTGTAGCTTATTTTGCCGCCAAGGCGAAGCCCGTGATCCAGCAGGGCCAGAGCGGAACGGCGGGATTGTTCGTACGCCTCGTCTTCACCGGTGAGGGTTTCGATCTGGTCAGCAAGCAGCTGGCTGATGGACGTGGATTGCCGGGCAGCGAGGATGCGCGCCTTGCGAATGGTCTCAGGCCTCAGGCTGACGGTGACGTTTTGCTTTTTAGCGCCTTGAGGCATGGTGATCCTCCCCGGCACGCGAATTGCGTGCTGCACGTCTTATACGTGCAGCTGTTTTAGGCAGGCACGGTCGGATTTCTCCTCGGCCTGCGGTTGGCCTGGAGAATCTTCTTGCGCAGGCGCAGGGATTTGGGCGTGACTTCGACGAGCTCCTCGTCGGCGATGAACTCGATGGCCTGCTCGAGGTTCATGAGGTGCGGCGGCGCGAGGCGAATGGCCTCATCGGCCGTGGACGCGCGCATATTCGTGAGCTTCTTTTCGCGGACCACGTTGACGTCGAGATCGTTGTCGCGGGAGTGCTCGCCGATGATCATGCCTTCGTAGACTTCAACGCCCGGCGGCGTGAAGAGGATGCCGCGGTCTTCAAGGCCCTCAAGCGCGTACGCCGTGGTGAGGCCGGCGCGATCGGCGACGAGCGCACCGGTGGGGCGCTGCGGAATTTGCCCCTGATGCGGCATGTAGCCGCCGAAGAGGGAGTTCATGACCATGGTGCCGCGGGTTTCGGTGAGCAGATCGCTGCGCAGGCCGATGAGGCCGCGCGAAGGCACGCGAAACTCAAGGCGAACGCGGCCGTAGCCGTGGTTGTGCATTTTGACCATCTCGCCCTTGCGGGGGCCGAGGCGCTCGATCACCGTGCCGATGAACTGCTCGGGAATGTCGATGGTGAGGTGCTCGACGGGCTCCATGAGCTTGCCGTCGACTTCTTTGGTGACGATCTCGGGGCGGCCGACCATCAGCTCGAATCCCTCGCGCCGCATCATCTCGATCAGAATGGAGAGCTGCAACTCGCCGCGGCCGAGGACCTTGAAGCTGTCGGGCGAGCCGCTCTCTTCCACGCGGATGGAGACGTTGGTGAGCAGCTCTTTTTCAAGGCGTTCGCGCAGGTTGCGCGACGTGACCCACTGGCCTTCGCGCCCTGCCATCGGCGAGGTGTTGACGGAGAACTGCATCGCAATCGTCGGCTCGTCGATGATGATGGCCGGCAGGGGCGCGGGGTTCTCGGCGCTGGTGATGGTTTCGCCGATCGTGATGCCTTCGACCCCGGCGATCGCCACGATGTCGTCGATCTCGGTGGCCTCGATGTCGACGCGCTTGAGACCGCTGAAGCTGAACATTTTGGTGATGCGGGTTTTGTGCAGCGAGCCGTCACGTTTGGAGATAGCGACGTCGTCGCCGGTGTGCAGCGTCCCCTGGAAGACGCGGGCGATGGCGAGACGGCCGAGGTAGTCGGAGTAATCGAGGTTGGTGACCAGAATTTGCAGGATGCCGTCGGGATCGCCCTTGCCGAGGGGAGTGGTATCGATGATGGCCTGAAAGAGCGGCTGCAGGTTCTCGCCGGGCACTTTGGGATCGAAGCTGGCCTGGCCGAGCTTGGCATTCGTATAGAGAACGGGGAAGTCGAGCTGATCCTCGGTGGCGTCGAGATCGATGAAGAGGTCGTACACCTCGTTGAGCACTTCCTGGGCGCGCGCGTCGGGGCGGTCGATCTTGTTGATGACGAGGATGGGAGGCAAGCCCGCCTCGAGCGCCTTGGAGAGAACGTAGCGGGTTTGCGGCAGGGGGCCTTCGGAGGCGTCGACCAGCAGCATGACGCCGTCGACCATCTTGAGGGCGCGCTCGACTTCACCTCCGAAGTCGGCGTGGCCGGGCGTGTCGACGATGTTGATTTTCTCGCCGTGGAAGAAGATGGCGGTGTTCTTGGCGAGGATGGTGATGCCGCGCTCGCGTTCCAGCTCGTTCGAATCCATGACGCGCTCGGCCACAGCCTCGTTGGCGCGGAAGGTGCCGGACTGGCGCAGAAGCGCGTCGACCAGCGTGGTTTTGCCGTGGTCGACGTGCGCGATGATAGCGATGTTGCGAATCTTGCTCAAAGAAAAATCCTGAATTTGATTGGATGGAACGGCATCTGCCGTTGAGGAGATAAACCAGTCCACCAGCGGAATTTGCGCCTAAGCGCGATTCACCGGGAACAGGTGTGCAAAGCGCTGCCTCTCCAGTTTACCAGCGCCGGGCAACGCCTTTTGCCGCCGCGTCGTCCCGGTAAGGAGGGGAAAGGTGCGCGGCAACGCGACCAGGAGGATTTCAATGAATCGATTCGTACGCTGTTCGCTTTCAGCGGTGGCGGGAGTGGCATTGGTCACATGCGCCGGCGCGGCCGCGCGTGCTCAGAATCCCGCGAGTTCATCGCAACAGACGCAGCAGAGCCCGGCTGCTCAGAACCCATCACCCACCACGCAAACTACGACGCCTCAGACCCAAACACCGGCAACCCAGAGCCAGGCCGGGGCGTCGGAAGCGCAGCCTCAGCAGGCTCAGAAGAAAATCGAAATGGTGCAGGCGCAGGCTGAGCTGAACACCACGCTCGATGCAAAGAAGGCCAAACAGGGTGAGCCGGTCAAGGCCAGGCTGAGCGAGAACGTGCAGATTCCGGATGCGCAGCCGTTGCCGAAGAATACCGTGCTCGAGGGCCATGTGGATCAGGTGACGGCGTCAGCGCACAAGGGCGATTCGACCATGGTGGTGACCTTCGACAAGGCGAAGCTGAAGGATGGGCAGGAATTGCCGATTAAGGCGACGGTGATTGCGGTTTCAGAGCCGGCTCTGGCGATGCAGCAGGGTGGCGGCGCGCCCGCCGGCGGCGCGATGCCGTCTGCCTCAGGCGGCGGTATGCCTTCGGGTGGCGGCACGGCGCCGCAAAGCGGTGGCGGCAGTCGGGGATCGGGGTCGAGCGCCGGTTCGTCGTCCGGCGCAAGCTCTGGCGGGGCGCAACAGCCGATGATGCCCGACGCGAGCGGCGGGTCGCAGCAGCAGGGGAGCGGGGGAGTTCCGGATGTGAAGCTCACAAGCGACATTCATCAGCAAACGTCGGCGACGTTTACTTCGACGGGCAAGAACGTCCATGTGCCGGGCGGAACGCAGATGCAAATGGAGATTGCGGTTATTCCTGCCGGCGTTCACATCCAGTAAAAAAGCAGGGGGTTGAGTCGTCGGGTCGGCAGAGGAGCGGTCAGCCGGCAGCCGAGGTTCGGCAGCCTGGCTGGCCGCTATTGCTATTCGTAGCGCAGGGACTCGATGGCATCCATGGCGGCGGCGCGCCGGGCGGGCAGCGTGCCAAAGACGATGCCGACCACGCCGGAGGCAGCTAATCCAATGACTGCAGACCATCCGGACAGGGGGACCCGGAAATTGGTGAAGAGGCGAATGGAAAACGGAATGCCCAGGCCGATGACGGCGCCCATGATGCCGCCGAACAGCGAGACGAAAACCGCCTCCATCAGAAACTGCAGCTTGATCTCCCGGGCAGTGGCGCCGAGCGCTTTGCGTATGCCGATTTCCCGCGTACGATCGCGCACCGTGGCCAGCATGATGTTCATGATGCCGACGCCCCCGACGGCCAGCGTGACAGCGGCCACGAGGATGAGCATGATGGTCAGCGCGTTCACCACCATGCTGCCCAGCGAGAGGAGCGCGGTCATCGTCTGCGTCTCGTAGACGGAATTCGGCTGGTGGCGGCCATCGTTGTGAACCGTAGCGACGATCTGTTTTGCCGCGTCCTCCACCTCGCCGGGATCGCGAATGGAAAAGTACATCTCGTTGATGCTGTCCGTCCCGATGAAGTAGCGCGCGACGGAGTAGGGAACCAGCACCGTCTGATCGGCAATTTCGGTTTCGCCGAAGGTGGGCACTTTCTCCCTGAACGTGCCGATGATGGTGAAGGGGATTCCGTTGATCTGAAAACTGCGGCCGAGCGCCGCGTCGGCGCTGCCGAACCTTTCGCTGGCGAAGGGCACGGTAACGTCGGCGACTTTGGTGTGCTCGGTCTCGTCTTCGTCGTCGAAAAAACGGCCGGAGAGGGTAACCAGGTTCCGAACATGCCGGTACTCCGGCTCGACGCCGAGCACGAGGACGTTGTGGGTGACGCCGTTGATGCTGATGTCCTGATGCATCTCGAGCACGACGGAGGAGGCGGCGATCGAGGGCACATCTTCGTCAATCGAGCGCTCGTCCTGGAAGGTGAGGAAATCGCTCTGGGTGTTGGTGGCGGAGCCGGAGCCGCCGCCGGCATAGTCCAGATAGATGAGGTTGGTGCCGATGCCCTGAATCTCACTCATGATGTACTCCCGGCCGCTGGCGGAGATCGCGACGACGAGGATGAGCGATGCGGTGCCGATGCCCATGCCCAGGGCGGTCAGGGCGAATCGCACCTTGGCGGCGCGAAAGCTGTCGATAGCGAGACGCGCGACCTCGCTGAGCAACATGGTTTCCCGCGCGGCGGCGAGGGTGCGCTCGAACGAACGATGGGGGTGCGCGTGCTCCGAAGGCATCTGCATGTACAGGATGGCACAGGGGGCGGCGAGGATGCAGCGGCGTGGTCAGACCTGGATTTGGCCGGCCCGCAGGATCAGCTGAGAGCCCAGCGCAGAGGTTTGCCGGGCTGGCTGTTGCCCGTCAGCTCGATGGCGCCGTCGGGAAGGATTTTTGGAGTTGCGGCGGTTCCGTTCACCTCAGCGTGAGTGAATATGCGTGCCTCGGCCGTGGGCAGCTCGATGCGGATCGTCCAGGGTCCGGGGCGGGATGGGGCGTACCAGCCTTCCAGCCGGCCATGCGCCGAACGCGAGACGCCCAGCAGCGGCGAGGCGAACTGCCAGGACGGAGCCGGAAGCGCAGGGCGCAGTGTGACGCCTCGTTCGGTGAAGTCGATGCCGAGGAGCTTCGTCGCGGAATAGAGATAGCAGGCGTGCGAGTGCAGATTGAGCACCGGGAAGTCGACGCCGTGAAACGACGGATCGCCGGTGGCTCCGGGATCTTTGCTGAAGGGCGCATTATAGGAGTCGGAGCCGCTCCAGACGCCGTACCAGATGTCGGGATAAGCCTCGGCGTGCGCGGCGAAGGAGTTCTTCTTCCATTCGTCCCAGGCCATGGCCGGATCAACGCCTGCGAGAGCCCAAACGAGGGTCTGGTTGAGCGAGGGCCAGATGCCGCCGCGGACGACGGTGCCGGCGCCGAACATGCCGGGCTTCGTGAGGTCGGGGCCCTGGCTCATCTGCGCAGCGCCGATGGGGCCGATGCGCAGGAGCTCGTTCATCGCAGCGACGAGTTCGCGGCTTTGATCCTGGGTCGTCACGCCGCCGAGGATAGCCCAGGGCTGCGGCTCGATCCACAGGGTCGATTCGCCGAGCCAGCCGAGCTTCTCGCCCAGCCAGCAGCGCTTCAGCCAGCGGCCTGTCCATTGCGTGCGGGCCGCGATGCGGTGCTTCTCCGCCGCCGTGTGGAGGTCCGCCTGCAGATCGGGGCTGTCGCCGGCATAACGCAGCATGCGCGCATATTTGTCGAAAACCCACGCGGACATGGCGGAGTTGAGCACGCTCTCCCCCACCTTTGCGGCATCGGCGAAATCGGAGCCGGCCCATGTGCCGAGCAGCCCATCGTTCCAGTCATCCGCGAGCATGCGGCAGACGCCGTGCTCGCCGAATCCCACGTCGTTCATCTGGTGGCGGAAGCAGCGAGCGAGCAAATCGCTGACGGCGTCGCTGCGGCCGGGCGGGTCGCTGTAGTGCGCGGTGATTTTCTCGCTGAGGAATTCGGTGTCGCGCGTGGCGAGGACGTATTCGCTCACGGCCCAGAGCAGCCACAGGGGCAGATCGCTGCCGTTATCGGAGACCATGGGCGCGATGACGCCGTGGCCGGTGAGCCCGTAGGGCACGGAGCCGTTGTCGCGGACCTCGCTGAGCGTGTAGCGAAGCACACCCTTCACGATGGGCGGATCGCTGAAGAGGAGCGGCAGCGAGTGCTGGAGCGGATCGCGGGCCGCGCCCTGGAAACCCAGCACATATTGGTAGTAGCCGTTCTGGTTGAGGATGTGCTGCTGGAAGTAGTCGTCGAAGGTGAGGCTGCTGCGCAGGCAGTAGTGGTTCCAGGCGGTTTCGCGGGCAATCCAGGGCTCGCCCTCCACGGTGAAGTGCATGCCGCTGCGCTTCCACTCGGCCGAGGAAGTCTGCAACGCCGTCGCGGCGCGGGAACGCCAGCGGAGCACCGGCTCGTCAACCGTGACGCCCTGCGGCGTGTAGCCGTAGAGGAAATAGAGCGTCTTCGATTCGCCTGGCTTCAGAGAGAAGCTGCGCTCCAGCAGCAGCGCGGTGTGCGCGCCGGTCGTGGAGGATTTGCCGTCGAGCGGCTTCGCCAGCCCGTCAGGACGAGCGGGGCCGCCCGCGCCGAAGAAGGCTGCGCCATCGGTTGAGAATCCGTTCATCGGGCCGTCGAGGGCGAAGAGAAAGGTGCTGGGCGCGTCGCTGCTTTCGTACCAGGCGCCCGGGCTCGGGTCAGTGACGGGCGAAATGAAATTGTTGGGATGAGCGGCGAGGCTCGCGCGCATACGCTGCCACACGGCGTCCTCCTGCGGCGTGTGTCCGGGAAAGTGGCGAGTCTCCACAAGGCCGCTGCCCTCGGGTTGGACGCGATGGGTCCAGCGCGCGCCACTGCGGCGCCGCAGTTGGGGCGGCGTGCCCATGCCCGACCACGAAACGATGAAGTCGCGAAACGAGAACTCGTGTGTCTGGCAGCCCCAGTATTCGATCCAGCGCAGCAATGCGGGGCTCGCCGAGCGATTGGTTACGGTGACCTGCGACAGCAACACTGGATCGTCGCCGAATGGCGCAAAGATCACCTCGTTGACGGCGTAGTTCTGGCCCGTTACCTTCTTGCGGAAATAACCCACGCCGAAGATCCGCTCGAAGGCAGGATGGCCTCCGGAGTAGAAGGTGCTGACGGTCTCCCGCCCATCCGTCAGCCAGCCGATGCCGCCCGCGTACTGGTGGGTGCCGGGATCGTAGTCGTTGAGGAATTTGGGCGCGCCTTCGTCCTGGCGCACGCGCACGATGCCGGAGTTGGACGCCAGCGCGATGATCCGGTCGTTGCCGACCTGGTGGATATGTTCCGTGGGGCCGAGAACATTGCCCTCCGCAACCGCGGTGTGCGCGCGGGGATCGGTGGTCTGATCGCAGGTGTAGCGAAAGGCGGGCAGGCCGAATTCATCGTCGATCCACTCGCCGAAGGAGCTGGAGCCATACGCTTTTGGCATGGAGGCAGGCGACGGCGCGGTTGCCAGGGCGCCGGCGGCCATTGCAGAAAAAGGATGCGGTGCGGCCAGGGAATCCTTTGCTGCCAGCGCGGATGCGAGCGAAGTGAAGACAAAACGGCGGCGCGTGATTGGCATAAGCGCATCCAGTATCCGGCGAGGCGGCGATTGCGTCCAGAAGCGGCCTCGGCGTGAGGCGTTCGCGACCGCAGAATCACCGGGTTAACAGCAACTATGCGCGACCGATGCGGGTTGGTAATGCCATGCCCGAAGTTCGAATCGGGCGGATTGGATTAAAGGAGATCCATTATGAATTTTAGTTCAGCAGTTCGCGGATTTCTCATCGCGGGACTGATCGCGATGCCCATGCTGAGCCAGCCGTCTGCAAAGGCGCAGATTGGCATCGGGATTGGGATTTCGGTACACATTGGACCGCCGGCGCTGCCGGTTTATGTGCAGCCGCCGTTGCCGGCGCCGGGCTACATCTGGACGCCAGGCTACTGGGCATGGGGTCCTGCGGGTTATTACTGGGTGCCTGGCGTGTGGGTCATGCCGCCCCAGGTGGGCTTGCTGTGGACTCCGGGTTACTGGGGCTACGCGGGCGGAGCCTATGGGTGGCATGCCGGATACTGGGGCCCGCACGTCGGTTTCTATGGCGGCGTTAACTATGGCTTCGGCTACGGCGGCATGGGCTTTTGCGGCGGAGAGTGGCGCGGCGGCGTGTTCGCCTACAACAGCGCGGTGGCCAACTTCGGCGGTGTGCACGTGACCAACGTGTACGTGGACCGGACCATCGTGAATCGGACCACCATCGTCAACGTGAATCACGTGAGCTACAACGGCCCAGGAGGGATCGACCGGCAGCCGAGCGCGGAGGAGATGCGGTTCGCGAGCGAGCGGCATATCGAGCCGACGGCGAACCAGGTGCAGCACGCGAACTTCGCCGCGCAGGACCGCTCGCAGCTGGCATCGGTGAACCACGGCAGGCCGATGACTCCGGCGAGCTCGAATGTGAACTCGTACCGGGAAGTGGCGCAGCAGCACGTGAGAACGCAGCCGATTTCGGCGGCGGACCGCAACACGGGCCGGACCTATAACCCGAACACTCGCGAAGCCAACCAGGACCAGCGCATCGCGAACGGTCTGCGCAGCGGCCAGATGACCTCAGGCGAAGCTGCCCGGGCCGATCGCACTCAGTCGCGGATCGATCGCCAGGTGGGCAACGAGCGGGCCGCGAACGGCGGACGCCTGACCCAGCAGGAGCGCCAGCAGGTGAACGGCGAGCAGAATGCGGCCAGCCGTCAGATCTACAACGAAAAGCACAACGGCAACACGGTGCGGCCGAATGAGGTGGATAACCGTGAAGCGAACCAGCAGCAGCGCACCGCCAACGGGCTGCGCAGCGGGCAGGAAACTTCGCGGGAAGCGGCCCGCACCAACCGCAACCAGGCGGGCGTGGATCAGCAGGTGCACAACGAGCGCACGGCTAACGGCGGCGCGCTCAGCGGTGAGCAACGGCGCCAGGTGAATCGCGAACAGAACCAGAACAGCCGGCAGATCTACAACCAGAAGCACAACGGCAGTACAGCCAGGCCGCAAAGACCACGGTAACCGCCCTCAAACTGAGGGAACGGCCGGCAGCGATGCCGGCCGATTCTTTTGCGCGGGACGCTCGCGATCCCTGGCGTTCAGGCAGCGGGCCGGCCGGCAGCCGGTTTCTCTCTTGCGGCGCTGCTGTTGCGGCCGGAGGTCGCCTGCAGGTGGCCGCGAAAGAGCGAATCGCGCCGCTTGGCGATTTCCGCGTTGAGCTCCGCGCCGATCAGAATCGCCAGCGCGATCAGATAAATCCAGAACATCAGGCCGA
>DATDHZ010000005.1:0-105666 GCA_036521315.1 Acidobacteriaceae bacterium | reverse complement strand
CTAGTCAGCATGGAGTGACCGGTTCCAGTGCGCTGGTCGTGGGTTAGGCTGTGAGGCGAAGAGCAGCACAGTCCAGAGCCACAAGCGGAGAGGAACCGGTCATGGAGAAGAAGTTACGTTTTTTGGGTTTGGATGTCCACGCCGAGACGATTGCAGTAGCGGTCGCCGAACCGGATGGAGAGGTACGCAGTCTGGGTGTGATTCCGAACCGTGCCGAGTCGGTGCGTAAGCTGGTGAAGAAGCTGGGAGCCGCGGAGCCGTTGCGCGCCAGCTATGCAGCGGGTCCGACGGGATACGTGCTGTACTGGCAGCTGACAGAACTGGGCGTGGATTGTGCAGTGGTAGCGCCAACACTGGTGCCGGCGAAGGCCGGAGATCGGGTGAAGACGGACCGGCGGGATGCGACGAAGCTGGCGCGCTGCCATCGCGCAGGCGATCTGACCCGGGTCTGGGTGCCGGATGAGGACACGGAGGCGTTGCGGGATCTGGTGCGTGCTCGCGAAGCCGCTAAACAGGATCAGCTGCGGGCACGGCATCGGCTGAGCAAGTTTCTGTTGCGCACCGGGCAGCTGCCAGCTCCAGGAATCAAGCCGTGGACGAAGCCTTATATGGACTGGGTGCGGCAACTGCGCTATCAGCATGCCGGACAGGAGTGGACTCGTCTGGATCACCTGCATGAGGTGGAACACATGGTGGAGCGGGTAAAGCGACTGGAAGAGGCGATTCGGGAAGCCGTGAAGCTGGCTCCGGCGGGCATGCAGGATGTGATTCGTGGCCTGCAGTGCCTGCGCGGACTGGCTGAGATCTCGGCGGTGACCGTCGTGGCTGAGCTGGGCCAGATCTCCCGCTTTGCGAGCGCCCGGCAGTTGATGGGCTACAGCGGAGCGGTTCCCAGCGAGAAGTCCAGCGGTAAGCGGCAGCGGCGCGGCGGCATTACAAAGACAGGCAACGCACACCTGCGCCGCATCGTCGTCGAAGCAGCCTGGAGTTACCGGCTCAGGCCGGCGGTGGGGCCGGGACTGCGCAAACGGCAGCAGGGTGTGCCGGAAGATATCAAAGAGATGGCCTGGAGGGCACACCTTCGGCTGCACCAGCGCTGTGCCAGACTGGCCGCCGCCGGCAAGGACCAGCGCAAGGTTGCTGTCGCCGTGGGGCGCGAACTGCTCGGCTTTATCTGGGCCATCGGCGTCAGGACGGAAAGCGCCGCCACCCGGGCGATGGCGGCATGAGAGGCAAAAAGCAAAAGCTTTTCTGATAAGGAAAAACAACAACCGGATGAACAGCGTCTACCAACTCGAGAACAGCGCCAGCCGCAGCCGGAGCATGCACGAAGGAGAATCCTCGCAGGCTCTATGCGACAGGCTCAGCCGGACTCGCGTCTCTAGTCCGAGGCAGCTCCCGACGGATCATGACCATGCGGTTCCGACCCGCGAATATCAAACGGATCCATCGTCGCCCATTCTGCCCCGGCTGCTGCTGGCCCTGTTCTCGAAACGACAAAAACCACCCCACAGCCGCGCAGGGATTGACAGGTCACTCGATATCAGAGCCTGTTATTAGCTTTCCCGGGGGCGGAGCTGGGAGCAAGCTATTCTCAGTTCAAGGAGCGAGGAGCGACGAATATCGGGAATCTTCGAGCGACGAGCGACGCGGAAATGAGGGAATCTGGCCCCAGCCCTTCGAGTCGCGGCGAAAATCGCGACCTACTTCGTTGTCGGATTCGACCGTGGGGACGCCACAAAGCAATTCTCCTCATGCTCTCGCCGGCGGACGGTATCTGCATGCAGCCTTTCCTCGAAGAAAGGCTGCGCAAAGGGAAGTTCGCGCGGGAAGACGGGGAGGAGAATTGCTTCAGCCTTCGTCCTCCGCCTCGTCTCCACCCCACGCGCCAGGATCGGCGCGCGGGGGCCCCGGCTCTTGCGCGATTTTCTGTCGCGAACGCGGTCCCCGGCGCGCTGCTTTTGGCGTGGCGGGGCAGAACGCCACCCGCGCGAAAGTGAATAACAGGCTCTAAGACGCAGGCGGCAGCACCAGGAACTTCAGCAACTGGTTCTGCACATCGATTTCGGGATTGGTCTGGGAGCAGTCGATCATCCCGTTGAGGCAATTCTCTGCGTACTGCCACGCGAGAATCGGGCAGGGGAACGGCACAGGTGCATGCGGTGTTACCACCGCGTCATTCCACTGGCCCATCGCGCACTGGCCGGAGAAGTAGCGTGCGATCCACGCGCCGCCGCAGGGAACGCCGGCAGACATCGCTGCCGCAACGGCTGTCCACGTCGGTACGTCGCTCTGCGTCCCGTAGACGCAGGGCAGCACCTGCACCGCGCCATTGCTGAGTGACTGGGATTCCTGCGCCAGGCCCTGGGCCCATCCGGTGTAATACGCCTGCGAGAGGGCAGGAGTGCTTTCGACGTCGAGAAACATGTAGAAGCTGCCGCCCTGAGCGGTAAGCACGTCGACGCCGAAGGTGGTGATGAAATCCTGCGCGTTGGCATTGCCGTCAGCCGTGCCCTGGGCCGCGGTGCCGTTCACGTTCTTCGTCTGGCGGGCGACGGGGAGCAGCCGGATACCTGCGCTGTTGAGAGGACCGTTCTCCGTCGCATGATGGTACTCGGCGATGCCGCCGGTGGAGACGCTGGTGAAATAGCGGCCCCAAAAGGCCGGAGTCGCCCCGTAGAAATTTGTTGCACTCTGAATCATGTTGCTGGTGACGGGAGAAATACTGTCGGCTGCGGGGAGTCCGGTGGCCATGCTTCGTTCCTTTCGTACGGCAGACGGTTCCGGTGAGACAGAAGCTCAGGGTTGCGGCAGGAAGGTGCGGACCAGCATACGCGGACCGGGACTTGCCGTCCAGGGAACGCTTCCCGCAGAGAAACTTGCAGCGAAATCCCATGTCTGCGAACCACGCGCAGGCATAGGGCATTCGGCTCCGCGAATACAGACATTCCAGCGTTCGAAGCGGGGCCGTCGCGCGAGGCGCGATTCCGTCTACTCTGAGGTTGGAGCGGCGGTGCGCGCTGGCATGACGGAAGAAAAATGGCAGAACCGCTTCGACCTGACCGGCCGCACGGCGCTGGTGGTTGGCGGTACCTCGGGCATTGGGCGCGCCATCGCGCTGGGGCTGGCCGAAGCCGGCGCCGACGTAGTGGCCAGCAGCCGGCGCGCCGCAGATGTGGCGGCGGTTGCGGAGGAGATTCGCGCGCGGGGCCGCCGGTCGCTGGAGAGATGCTGCGACGTGATCGACCGCGGCTCACTGGAATCTCTGCATGCGGCGACGCTGGCGGAGTTCGGCAAAGTGGACATTCTGGTGAACGCGGCTGGCATAACGAAGCGCGTGCCGACCCTGGAATGCACGGAAGAGGACTGGCAGGCAATCGTAGAGACCAACCTCACTGGCTCGCTGCGCACCTGCCAGATTGTGGCCCCGGGTATGGCTCGGCGCGGGTGGGGACGCATCATCAACATCGCGTCGCTCGCCACGTTCGTTGCATTCTGCGAAGTGGCAGCGTACGGAGCGAGTAAAGCAGGGCTGGGCGCGCTCACCCGCTCGCTGGCCGTGGAGTTGGCGCGCCACGGAGTCTGCGTCAACGCCATCGCTCCGGGGCTCTTCCCCACGGCGCTCAACGAAGAGCTGCTCGACAGCCCTCGTGGGCGCGAAATGCTCATGCGGACGCCGATGCATCGCTACGGCTGCGTGGAGGAACTGCAGGGGACCGCGGTGTTTCTCGCATCGGAAAGCGCGTCGTTCCTCACCGGGCAGATCATCGTGGTCGATGGCGGATATTTGGCGAGCGGCGTGAATCAGTAGAGCAGGAGCCGGTGCGCTGATTCTCCGGTGTACAGTGGATTAGCCAAAAGTGCAGGAGGAGAGGGCAACATTGGCGCGGGCACAGGACGCGGGCGGATCACAAAGTAAAGAGGCAGCATTGCGGCCGGCGCGAGGCATGCGCCACGTGGACCTGAGCGACCTGGAACTGGCTTCGAGCGAGACCGCGCGCCGCATCAATCGCGACATCATCCTGGAACTGATTCGCACCAGCCAGCCCATCTCGCGCGCCGATCTGGCGCGCCGATCCGGACTGCAGCGCAGCACGGTTTCGCAGATCGTGGAGCAGTTGCTCCGCGAGAAGTGGGTGCGCGAAGGCTTGCTGGCCACGGCGCCGCGCGGCCGCCGGCCCACGATGGTGGTGCTCAATGAGGACCTGGTCGCGATCGCCGCGGATATTCATCCGGATCGCGCGACGGTGGCCGTGGTCGACATCAACGGCAGCGTGCTGGCGCATGCGGTGGTGCCGGTGACCGAGGATGCAGCCGCCTCGACGCAATGCCTGGTGGGCATGATGATCGAGGCGCGCAACAGCCACCCGCGCAATTCGATCGAGGGCATCGGCATCAGCCTGCCGGGGCGCGTGGATCCCGCGACGCAGCGAATGATTTTTGCGCCGAACCTGCACTGGCCTGACTTCGACCTGAAGCGAGCAATCGAGCGAAAGCTGCAACTGCCGGTCCGGCTGGAAAACGCGGCCACGGCGTGCCTGCTGGCGGAGCTCACCTTCTCGCGCATGGACGGCGTGCGCGACGCGGTGCTCGTCACGATTTCGGAGGGCGTGGGCGCGGGCGTCTTCGCGCATGGACAGCTGATCCGGGGGCATCAGGGCATGGCTGGCGAATTCGGGCACATCCCGGTGGATCCGTCCGGCCCCCGCTGCGCATGCGGGCAGCAAGGCTGCTGGGAAGTCTTCGCTTCATGCCGTGCGGCGCTGCGCTACTACCGCGAACTGAAGCCGAGGGGCAGCAAGCCGAGCTTTCAGGATCTGCTGCGGCTGGCCGATGAAGGCGACGCGGCTGCGGCGCGGGCTCTGGCAAAACAGGCTGCGTGGATCGGCCGCGGGCTGCGGCTGATCCTGGCGGCGCTGGCGCCCAGCACCATTCTCGTTGCGGGCGATATCACGCGGGCCTGGGAGCGCTTCGGCCCGGCGATCGCGAAGGAATTCGCCGGCCTCACGCTGGCGGGCCTGGCGCCTGCGGTCCGTCCCACGCATGAGAGCGAGATTGCGCGTCTGCGCGGCGCGGCGGCGCTGGTGTTCCAGCGGAGATTGCCACAGGAATAGGGAGCCGCGCCGGTATTCCCGGGCCTCCGCATGTCCTCGAGCCCGGCGCGCGTCTGCCGTGGATTTGTTCGGGACGCGAACGGATGCCCGCCTTTCTGCGAGAATAGGTTGCGCGGTCGCCCTGCATGATGATCGAACCGAAGCGCCGGAAATGCATCCGCCTGACGCTGCTGGCTTCTCTCGCGGCGCTGCTGGCGGCTGGCGCCTCGCTGCGCGCGGAAGACGGCGCGGCGGGCTGGCTGCGTTATGCGCCGCCTCTGCACACCGCGGCTGTCACTGAGTATCGGGCGATGCCTGCCGATGTAGTAAACCTTGACGGGTCCGTGGTCGCCGCCAGCGCGCAGAGCGAGTTGCTGCGCGGCGTGCGGTCGATGCTGGCGCGAACCCTGCGCGTCGATGCGAAAATGCCGGACGCCGATGCGTGGGTGCTGGGGACGACGGAGGAACTGCGCGCGGCACTGCCCGGATATCGTGCTCCCCAGCTGCGGTCCGAAGGTTTCACGATCAGCACGCTGACGGCGCGTGGACTCAGATACTGGGTGATCGCAGGCGCGGACGAGCGCGGGATTCTCTACGGGACCTTTCATATGCTCGCAGGGATCGCGCGGGGCCAGAGTTTTGCCTCGATGCAGGGCGCGGAATCGCCGGCAGCGCCCATCCGCTGGGTCGACCAGTGGGACAACCTGAACGGGACGATTGAGCGAGGGTATGCGGGGCGGTCGATCTTTTTCGACGATGGCCATGTGCGCCCCGATCTGACGCGGGCCGGCGAATATGCGCGGCTGCTGGCGTCGGTGGGCATCAGCGGATGCGCGGTGAACAACGTGAACGCCGATCCGCACGTTCTGACGCCGGAAATGATGCGCGGCGTGGCGCGCATCGCCGACGCGTTTCGGCCGTGGGGCGTGCGGCTGGCCATTGCAGTGCCGATCAGCGCGCCGAAAGATCTCGGCGATCTGGGAACTTTTGATCCGGGCGATCCGCAGGTGACGGCGTGGTGGCGCGCGAAGGCGGATGCACTGTACGCCGCGATCCCCGACCTGGCGGGATTTGTGGTGAAGGCGGATTCCGAGGGCCAGCCGGGGCCATCGCAATACGGCCGTTCGCCCGCCGATGCGGCCAACATGCTGGCGGCGGCGCTGAAGCCGCACGGCGGCGTGGTGCTCTATCGCGCCTTCGTCTACAACCACCACCTCGACTGGCATGATCCGAAGGCCGACCGAGCGCGGGCCGCGTACGACATTTTTCGTCCGCTGGACGGGAAGTTCGCGGACAACGTGATCGTGCAGATCAAGAACGGGCCCATCGATTTCCAGGTGCGCGAGCCGGTTTCGCCGCTGTTTGCGGGACTGCGGAAGACGAATGATGCCGTCGAACTGGAGATCACGCAGGAATACACGGGCCAGCAGCGGCAACTCGTCTATCTGCCGACGATGTGGAAGACGTATCTCGATTTCGATTTGCACGCAAACGGTCGCGCGACGCCGCTGAAGCAGATTGCGGACGGGACGACGTTTCATCGTCCGCTGGGCGGATATGTGGGCGTGGCCAACGTGGGGCTCGATGCGAACTGGCTCGGCAGTCCGCTGGCGATGGCCAATCTTTATGGATTTGGGCGGCTGGCCTGGGATCCGAACACGACGGCGCAGACGATTGCCGAAGACTGGACGCGGCTGACCTTCAGCAACGATGAAAAGGTCGTCGCTACGGTTACAAATATGCTGCTTGCATCGTGGCACATCTACGAGGACTACACTGGACCGCTCGGATTGCAGACGCTGACCAACATTACCGGCCCGCACTACGGACCCGCGCCGCAGTCGCAGGAAAACAACGGGTGGGGACAGTGGATCCGGGCGGGAAAAGACGACGTGGGTATGGACCGGACCGTCGCCACGGGCACGGGATTCATCGGGCAGTATCCGTCGCCGGTCGCGCAGATGTACGAGTCTCTGCGCACCTGCCCGGAGAATCTGCTGCTCTTCATGCATCACGTTCCGTGGAGTTATCGGCTGCACAACGGGAAGACCGTGATCCAGACGATTTACGACGATCACTACACGGGTGCAGACGAGGCAGCGCGACTGGCGACCCAATGGAAGACGCTGGATGGGCTGATCGATGACGAGAGGTACGGCAAGACGCTGGCGATGCTCGAATACCAGGCGGGCGAGGCGATCGTCTGGCGCGACGCCGTGACGCGCTGGTTCGCAAAAGTTTCAGGCGTGCCCGATGCGCTGGGGCGCGTGGATCATGACGCCAATCGCATCACCGCAGCGCAGCTGCAGCTCGACGGCTACAAGCCGGTGGATGTGACGCCGTGGGAGACGGCATCGGATGGCAAGGCCTACGTATGCGCGGGGCGCGAAGTCTGCACGGCCACGGCCCGCGTGGACCGCGCACCGGGCTGGTATACCGTTGGTGTCGCGTACTTCGACTACCTGCACGGGACGTCGACGTTCCGTTTGCTGCTGAACGGGCAGGCGATTGCAACGTGGACCGCGAACAGCACGTTGCCAGGCGAGGCGGCGAATGGAGACACCGCGATGCGCTACGCGCTCCCGGGCGTGCCGCTGCGTCCGGGCGATGTGCTGACGATCGAGGGAAGGCCGGACGATGGGGAGCCGGCGCCCATCGACTACATTTCCATCGAGCCAGAGAAGAGCGCCGCGGCAGAATAGGCGAAGCCATGAAGATCCGCAATGCGACCGTCAATGTCTGCTCGCCGGGTCGAAATTTCGTCACGCTGAAGATCGAGACCGATGCCGGCATCTATGGTCTGGGGGACGCCACCCTGAATGGTCGCGAGCTGGCCGTGGCGAGCTACCTCAGCGAACACGTGATTCCCTGCATGGTCGGCCGCGATCCGTTTCAGACGGAGGACATCTGGCAATATCTCTACCGCGGCGCGTACTGGCGGCGCGGGCCGGTGACCATGTCGGCAATCGGCGCGGTCGACATGGCTCTTTGGGACATCAGGGGCAAGGCGCTCAGCACGCCGGTCTACAACCTGCTCGGCGGGCGCAGCCGCGAGGGCGTGCTGGTGTACTGCCATGCGCACGGCGCCGATATCGACGAGGCGCTCGATGACGTGGCGCGGCATCAGGCGACGGGCTACAAAGCCATCCGCGTGCAGAGCGGCATTCCTGGGCTTGATGCAACCTATGGTGTGCCCGCCGGCCCGCAGCCCTATGAACCGGCGGAGCGCGGACTGCCAGGCGAGAGCCGCTGGTCCACGGAGAAGTATCTCCTGCACGTCCCCAGGCTGTTTGCGCGGGTCCGCGAACAATTTGGCGACGACTTGCTGCTGCTGCACGACTGCCATCATCGGCTCACCCCGATTGAGGCTGCGCGGCTCGGCAAAGAGCTCGAGCCGTTCCATCTTTTCTGGATGGAGGACCCCACTCCGGCGGAGATGCAGGAGGGATTTCGTGTGATCCGTGAGCACACGACGACGCCGATCGCCACGGGCGAGGTGCTCAATTCCATTTGGGACGTGCATGAGCTGATCCGCAACCAGTGGATCGATTACGTGCGGCTGACCCTGACGCATGCGGGCGGATTCACGGCGCTCAAAAAGCTGGCCGACTTCGCCGCGCTTTATCAGGTGCGCACCGGCTGCCACGGCCCAACGGATCTTTCGCCGGTGTGCATGGCCGCGGCGCTCCACTTCGATCTGGCGATACACAACTTCGGCATCCAGGAGCACATGCCGCACAATGCGGAGACCGACGCGGTCTTCCCGCACGCGTACCGGTTCGATGCGGGATATATGCATCCGGGCGATGCTCCTGGACTGGGCATCGATCTCGATGAAAAGCTGGCCGCGAAATATCCGTATCAGCGGGCGTACCTGCCGGTGCTGCGCAAGATGGACGGCACGATGACAGATTGGTAGGGTGCGCCGGTGCCGGTATTCAGCCCTGTCTGGGCCGAGGCTTTGGTCTCAGCTGGCCGGGGATCGCTTGCGCCGGAGAATCTCCCTCAGAAGCGCGAGCTTGGCGCCGGATTCCGGGTGCGCGCGCAGTTGAGCAAGCCCGGCCTGGGTGAGGGCGGCGAGCACTCCAAGGAACAGGCCAACGAAGAACGCGACGATCACGATGAGCCCGCGCCTGGGAAACGACTTGCGGTCGGGTTTGAGCGCCGGATCGACGACCTGGACGAGCGCTCCCTCCTTCGCCTCGTCGAGCTTGGCGAGCTCGAACTGGCGCGCGAGGATTTCGAAAATGGTCTCGTAATACTTCACGTCGCGCAGCTTGCGGACGTACTCGAGACCGGCTTCGGGAACTTTGCCTTTGGGCACGATGAGGGAGTCGGGGTTATCTTCCGAGCCGCCGAGCCTCGCCAACTCCGTCCGCATCGAGTCCAGCTCCTGCTGCGCCTGCATGAGCTGCGCGTTGTCGCCGGTGGCGTAGGTGCTCATGGCGTGAATCTGGACTTCCTTGGCCGTGATTTGCGCGCGCAGGCTGGCAGCGGACTCGATCAGCGCGCGTGCCTGGCTGTCGAGCTGGATGAGCCCGGTGGTCTGCTCGGTCTGCTTCAGAGCCTCTTCGGCGCCGGCCAGCTGATCTTTGGCCTGCTCGAGCTGGTCGCCGAAGAACTTGCGGCGCTGCGCAGCTTCGGTGATGGCGAGGCCCGCGGAGAGATGACGAAACGCGTCAACGTAGCCATTGGCGAGATCGGCAGCGCGCTGCGCATCGTGGTCCTCCATCGATAGGTGGATGAGGCCGTCCTTCTTATCCCCATCGATCGAGACATAGCTTTCGAGCTTTTTGCGCGTATCGGAGAGATGACGCTTGCGGTACTCGCGCATCAGGCCAAATTTGTCGATCACTGCATCTTCGACCGTCTCGCTCTTCAGCATGCCAACGTACATGTCGTTGGGATTTTTGAGCATGCCGAGGCCGCCGCCGGCGAGCATGGCCATCGAACCCAGGCTGCCGAGCTGCGTAGAAAGAGCCGCACTGAGGGAAGAATTCTGCTGAGGCGGAAGGAGAGTCGTGGTGGCGGTGTAACGCACCGGCACCACGAAAACCGTAATCAGAGCGAGAATCACGCAGGCTGCGGTGATTTTGAGAATCAGGCTGCGGCGCTCGGCGAGCACGATGAGCAGATCGAGCAGTGACATATCGTCGCCAGGTTGCGCCCCGGCGGGGACAGAATGGGTTGGCTCTTGCCGCTGGGGAACCTGTGTGTCGGTTGGCATGACGCTCCGTGGCCGCCGCGCAATAACGCTATCTTACAGGGCCACGCGCGAGGGAGGCCTTTCTACTGAATCACGCTGAGCGCCGCTGCGCCCAGGGCGAATTGCGAGAACAACTGCGACCAGTCGAGGAATCCGCGCAGGGCCGATGGCTTAAAGGCTTTCTCGGGAACCACGATCGTGTCGCCGGGGTTCATGCGCAGGCGGTCGAATTCGTCGCCCCAGATGCCGCTGGTTGTCGTTCGGCTGATGACCGAGCCGTCGGCGCGAATAATAAAGACCTGCTTGCGGTCAGCGTCGCGATTCGGACCGCCGGCGAGATGCAGGTAATCGCCGGCGTGGCGTGTATCGGCGTACAGGAACGAATTCTGGTCGAAGACCGAGCCGACCACGTTGACGCTGGCGGGCAACGGCGGCACGACAAAATGGTCGCCGTTTTCCAGCGTGATGTTCGGCAGGGCGTCGACCCCGCGGCTGCCAGCGCTTAGCTCGAGAACGATGCGGCCGGTGGCGCGCATCTGGCGCAGTCGGTTCAGCAACTGCTGCTCGCTGTTTTGGGCCGACGCCCCGCTGGCCAGATCCTGAGGCGTGCTTACGCCGGAAGAAGCGACCGCCAAATTGCCGTGCTGCATCTGCACTTCGAGGGTCTGGATGTATTCATCCATGCGGCTCTGCTGCACGGCTCGCGTGGATTCGCGGGTGAACTCCGAACCGTAAAGGTAAGCGTTGGGCGTGAAGCCGCCGGCGCGCTCGACGAGCTGTCGCAGTGTTTCTCCGGGCGTGACCGTGTAAACACCGGCGTGGACAAATTCGCCGTCGAGGCGCACGAACTTCGTCTGCTGGCCGATGGGCACATGAATGTCGGCCTGCGAAAACACCGTGACAACGTCGCCGGCTTCCAGCGTGAGATCCTGCGTGGTGTCGTGTTGCAGGACGAGCTTGCCAAGATCGAAGGGAATCAGAATCGTCTTGAGAGAGTCCGCATCCTGGCGCTCGATGACGGCGTAGTTCCAGTCGATTTCAGGGGCGATCGGCCCGACCTCGGTGCGATTGGGCGTGCGCATCTGCGTGAGCAGGCCAGCCTGGCCGCCCGCCAGCGAGGAGGCGCCCCCGCGTTGTGCGGCTTGCGGATTCATCGTGCCGGAAGGATAGACGCCATTCGTGCTTTGCATCTGCCCGGCAGGCAAGTTCTGGTTCGTGTCATTCTGACCGGTCTGATCGGTCTGATCGGTCTGATTGGTCTGGTTGGCCTCGTAACTGCCTGGCGGATAAACCGGCTCAAGGCAGTTCTGCTCCTGCGCGCTCTGGTTATTTTGTTGGTCGAAAGGCTCGAGGCCCGTGGAGTTTTGATCCGCAGGGGTTCCGTTCGGATATGTCCGCGGAGTGCAGGGCTGCATCTCGTTCGCTCCCGGCTGGCCGAGGAATCTGCCCCGCGGCAAATCGATGGGCGCGTTGGGCTGCACGAGGTTCGGGAAGTTTTCCAGCGGCTCGAATTCGAGCGCGGGCAAGCCAAGCTGAGCGCGTTTCCACCAGTAGTTCCGGGTAATCAGCGCTTCCTTATCGGGAATCAGGTCGCTGAGGCGCATGCCGTCGTGCCAGGCAAAACGTCCGGGGTTCGCCGTGTTGCCCCGCAGGATGACGGTCTTCTGATATTTCGGGACGATGGACAGCACGCGCACCAGATCGCCGTCGGCGAGCGGCGTCGCCAGGCCGGAAGCGTCATAGGTCACTTCCATGGTGTGCCGGTCGCGGTGGTCATCGATGCGTTCGATGGAGATGCGCGCTTCCGCGGCGACCGTGGAGGCGCCGCCCGCATCGGCAATCGCGTCGGCCAGCGTCTCGCCCTGGCGCAATTCGAAGATCGCCGGGTGATGCACGCTTCCGGTCAGAGCCGCTTCCGGGCCGGCCGGGGGAATGAAGATGACGTCGCCAGACTGAAGGGGCACGTCTTTGGTTTTGTCACCGCGGGCGAGCAGCCCATAGAGATCGAAGTCGGTAACGATGGCCGGACCGCGACGCAGCTCGATGTGCCGCAGCGAACCGGCCGCCGACGGGCCGCCGCTGGCAAAGAGCGCATCGACGAGCGTGCTGAGCGAACTGACCGTGTAAAGCCCCGGCCGGCGCGCCTCGCCTGCGACATACACCTGGATCGCGCGGATCTGTCCGACTTCCGCAGTGAGGTCGAAGTTCTTGTAAATGCGGCTGATCGCCGATCGCAGGTGTTCGTCGAGGGCCGAATAGGGCATGCCGGCGACGTGAATTCGGCCGACCTGCGGCAGATAAATATCGCCGGAACGGTCGACGGTAAGGTCGGCGCGCTGGTTCACCTGACCCCAAATGCGGACGCGCAGCTCATCGCCGGGGCCAATCGTGTAATCGGGCGGCACAGGCACCATGTCGAGCGGAGCAAAGGTCGAGGGCACCTGGCGAAACAGGCTGGCGCCGTAGATCGGAAGTACCTGACCGGTGGTGGACGCGACGAATTTCTGAAATTCGGTCAGCGGCTCAGGAGGCAGGGTCTGCGGCATCTGGAATCGGCCCGGATTCTGACGCAGCAGGCGTTCATTATCGTTATAACTGGGGTTCTGAGGTATCTGATTAGTTAAGCTACCGCTGGTGATTGGTGGTACTCCCTGATATACGGGCGTCCCCTGCATGGGTGACGCGCACTGTGCCGACTGCGCCTGCGCAGGATCGTTGCAATCCACCACAGAATTTTGATTTTGGCCGCTGGAGCCGGGAATCTCCTGGCTGTCCTGAGCCTGTGCCGGCGCAAACCACGCGAGACAGAGAAGAACTGCAGACAGACGCAGGGCGAGTTGTTTCTTCATACAGGAAGCACTGCTGAACACCGGAAGCGCACGGAGCGCCCCTCAGAAGATCGTCCCAGATCGAGAGCGGGAATCGCGTGCGCTGATTTTAACACTGCAGACGGCGCAACTCCAGAACGATCCCGGTGTTTCCCCTTTTGAGGGCATTCCTTAAGGGGAACCGGGAAATAGTACTTTTGTGGATATGCACCTTGCATTTTTGGTACCGGCCCGCGAGCATTCGCGCATATACTGGACCCGACAACACAGTACGAATACAGTTACAATTACTTAACAAGACAGAGACATCTGGCGAATTAAGGATCTGTAACAATCATGCGAGCCCCCCCTGTGGCAGGATGCTCGTCCGGGAATTTCCTGCAAGTCTTTTTACCCACGGTTATCGTCAACCAGACAGCCACACTGTGATGGGTGGAATGAATTCAATTTCAGTCAATGATGGTGTTTCTGGAGAGACTGAACCTCGCGTGGCCTCGGTACCTGATTGCGCAACCGCGAAGGTTTATTCTCCGGCCCTGGAAAGAGCTGATCGCAATCCGCACGTTATCCCGATCGCTCACGCCAGCGAAGTGAGTCCCTGGGTCCTTTCCGGCTGCCGGCGGTTGCTGGACTGCACGGTCGCGCTGGCAGCTCTGATCGGTTTCGCGCCTGTGATGTTGATCGCCGCGGCGCTGGTGCGCCTTGGGTCGCGCGGGCCGATTCTATTCCGGCAGCAGCGAATGGGCCGCCAGGGAAAAGAATTCACCCTGTACAAATTCCGCTCCATGCGGGATACAGAAGGTGGAGGCTCATCGATTACCGTCATGGGCGACGCGCGCATCACGCGCGTCGGCGCGCTTCTCCGCCGTTACAAGCTCGATGAACTGCCGCAGTTCTGGAATGTGCTGCGCGGCGACATGGGCTTGGTCGGCCCCCGTCCCAAGCTGCCCCGCCACGAGGCGCTGCACCTGCCCTGCCGTCCAGGCATCACTGGCGTGGCCACCCTGGCGTTCCACGGGGAAGAGGAATTTCTGTCAGGAATTCCTGAAGAGGAGCTCGAAGCCTTCTACCAGGTTTTCGTGAAGCCGGCCAAGGCAAACCTGGATCTCGAGTACATGCAGACGGCGACGCTGTGGAGCGATTGCGCAGTTCTGTGGCGGACCGCTTCCTCGTGCCTCTTCGGTGCAGCCGCACCCTTGGCCGTACCGGCGGAAGTCATTGCACGCCATGCCGCGGCCCCCAGGACGGCGCCAGCCGGGCATCCTGTGCCCGCGCAAGCAGCCGTCGTGGCGAGCAGCGGACGCACGCACGAGAGCTGGTCGCACGATGGCAGGATACGAGTGGTCAGCCTGCCGACGGAAAGCTGAGGTTCGCGGTCCCGCAAGCGATGCGGCGGTGAGCGGCGCCATCCGAACTTCCTCCGCCGTTCCTGGATGTTCTTCGGCCCGTCTTATTTCCGCCCTACGCGGCCGGCGAGCCAGGCCGTTCCATTTTGATCCCTCCTTCCCCATTTCCTTCCCATTCTGGTACCGCGGGTATCCGTTTCTGACGGAAGTAATCTGCTGTCCGACGGGCTCCCTCGGAATAATCAGATTTTCCCGCCCGCATGCCGGTTTTCGCCTGGCGTTCTCGCCTGGACCAGGCAAGAGGCGCGAGCGGCGGGAAAACCGAGGAATGAGCGGTGAATCCAGCCAGTGGCCGAGCGCCGATCCGCGAAGACCGCACGCGCTCGGTCGCTCCGCAGGCCAGGCCGTCTGCGGCGTCGGCGCGAGATACGTCCCGAATCTGGATGCACGCACCGAGAGTCCTTCTAGTCCTCGGCATGGTTGCGACTCTCTCGGGCCCCGCAGGTGCCGGTGTGGCTCCGGGATTCCAGGAGAGCCCGGGCCAGGCAATTCATGAGCGGCAGATGGATCCGGCCGCATCAGGAGGGGGCGAGAAGGCCTCGTCGAGCAGCACCCAGACCCAGCGGGCTGTCCGGTTTGTGCAGCGGCGCGGCATCGCGGCGCGCGCGGGCCAGCCGGCTCCGGCTGCTGTCCTGAAGCGTGGGCGCGCTCAGCACGCGGCCATGGCGCGAGCGCGCGCGGCGGACACGGGATCCTCACCGGCCACCTCGCCCTGGCAGCCCGTGGGTCCTCTTCAGGTGAACACCGCCGCGTGGAATCTGGTGACGGGGCGCGTGACCAGCCTTGCGGCGGATCCGTCCGACAGCACCGGCAATACGCTGTACGTGGGTACGGCCGGCGGCGGAATCTGGAAATCGACCAACGCCGCGGGTAACGCGGCGGCATGGATTCCCCTGACGGACGATCTCAGCGTGTTTTCGTCGGCATCTCTCACATCGCTCAGCATTGGAGCGATTTCGGTGCAGCCGGGCGGAACGGGTGTGGTTTTAGGCGGTACCGGCGACCCCAGCGAAGCCACGGATTCCTGGTACGGCGCGGGCCTGCTGCGCTCCGCCGATGGAGGCAACACCTGGAGCCTCATCGACGAGACGCCGGCGAACGGCGGGGTCAATTACTGGTTTACCGGCAACGCCTTTTCTCAATTTGCCTGGAGCACGGCAACGCCGAATCTCGTTGTAGCCGCTTTGAGCCAGTCGCGCTACAACGCCCTCCTCGGCCTTTCCAACGGGCAGAGCGTGCTGGGCCTCTACTACTCCACGGATGCCGGAGCGACGTGGCAGCTGGCGACGATCGAAGACGGGATCAACCAGGTCGTGCAATCGCCGCTCGACACCGTCAATACCGGGAACGCGGCGACCTCCATTGTGTGGAATCCGGTGCGGCGCCGTTTCTACGCGGCGGTCCGCTACCACGGCTATTACGAATCGCTCGACGGCATCACCTTCACGCGGCTGGCTCACCAGCCAGGCACGAATCTGACTATAGCGATGTGTCCGGCGAACACCTACTCGGTGGGCTCGCCCGCCTGCCCGCTGTTTCGCGGGGAACTGGCGGTGCAGCCAGTGACGGGTGATCTGTTTGCCCTTACCGTGGACCAGAACAATCTGGATCAGGGACTGTGGCAGGACGCGTGTAACCTGACCGGCAGCACATGCGCATCGAGTACGGTGCTCTTCGGAACGAAGATCTCCGATGCGTCGCTCGAGGCCGCCAACCGCACGATTGCCGATGGGATCTATACCCTCGCCCTGGCCGCAGTGCCCTCGCAACAGGACACGCTGTTGTTTGCCGGCACGGCGGACTTGTGGCGATGCAGCCTGGCGAATGGCTGCGTGTGGCGCAACACCACGAACACGCAGACCTGTGGGGCAGCTCAGGTAGCCCCCGCCCAACATGCGATCGATGCCACGTTTGGCGCGTCGGGACTGATGTATTTCGGCAACGATGGGGGGCTGTGGCGCACCACCGACGCCGTAAACCAGCCGTCGCCGCCGTGCTCGTCCTCAGATGCTGCGCATTTTCAGAACCTGAACGGAGGCCTTGGGTCGCTCGCGGAAGTGGAAAGCTTCGCCGAAGATCCGAACACGACGACCACGTGGGTGGCGGCCCTGGGCGGTTTGGGAACCGCAGCGCCCGGCGCCTCCCAGGGGCCATGGAATCAGGTGCTGAACGGCGAAGGCAATGTCGTCGCGATCGATCCGCTCAACCCGCAGAACTGGTTCGCGACTTCGGAATTCGGCGTCGGCATCAACGCCTGTACGGCAGGCACAGCGTGCGATGCGGAGGGGTTCGGGACCGTAGTCATCGGAGAGACGCAGGTCGATGACGACCTGCAGTTGATTCCCGCGCCGTGGATTCTCGATCCACAGAACACGAGCAGCGTGATTCTCGGCACGTGCCGCGTATGGCGCGGGGCCGCGAACGGATCGGGCTGGAGCGACAGCAACCTGCTGAGCGGGATGCTCGATGGCGAGAGCGGAAGTTTCTGCGACGGCAACGCGGAGATTCGCTCGCTCGCTGCCGGCGTGGCGACCGGCGCAGATCCGGGCGCCGAGCAGATCTATGCCGGAATGGCGGGATTTCTCGATGGCGGGGGATTGGCGGCGGGACACGTCTTCACAGCGGCGGTCAAAAGCGCTTCGGTTACATCGACGACCGCATGGAACGATGTTGGCAAGTCGCCGGTGACCAACGACTCAGACCTCGGATCGCGATTCGATCCCGGCGGCTTCGGCATCTCCAGCCTCTATGTCGACCCGCATGATACGACCGGGCAGACCGTGTATGCGACGGTCCAGGGATACCTGGCCGTACCCGATTTCGAGCCGCTGTTGTACATGTCGACGAACGGCGGCATGCAATGGCTCGATGTGACGTCGAATCTGCCGCGCGTGCCGGCCAACAGCATCCTCGTCGATCCGAACGACGCCAACACTGTCTATGTTGCGCTGGATACCGGAGTTTATTACACGCAGGACATCGACAGCTGTGCCACCGGCCTCTCCGGGTGCTGGAACGTCTACGGCACGGCACTGCCGAATGCGCCGGTGATCAGCCTGATGGCTTACAACGAAGGGACGATAGAGCAGTTGCGAGCCGCCACCTACGGCCGGGGCATCTGGCAGATCGACCTTCTGACCGCCGGTATCGCGCACACCACCGCATCCGCATCACCCCCTTCGGTGACCTTCGCAGGCCAGTTGCTCGGCACCGCGTCGGACTCGCAGACCGTGACCGTGAAGGACACGGGCCCGCTCAACCTGAACATCTCTGCCGTCTCGGCCACGGGTGAGTTTACTGAGTCGGACAATTGCGCCGGGCAATCCATCGCCCCCAAAGGAACGTGCCAGATTCAGGTCACATTCAGCCCCACAGACGCCGGCACTCTTGATGGAACGATCACCGTTCTGGCCAACCTCGGCGGCGGCCAGCTCACGATTCCGCTCGCAGGCATCGGGCTCGCTCCGCCGAACCTGACGCTCACGCCGGCATCCCTCGCGTTTCCGGCGACCACCGTGGGGTCTACGAGCCCGCCGCAAAGCATCGCCATCTCCAACACGGGCGACCTCCCTGTGGCGCTGACGGCGGAGACGGTAACCGGCGATTTTTCCATCAGCAATGACACCTGCGGAGCTTCGCTGGCGGCTCAAAGCAGCTGTGAGGTAGATGTCGTCTTCAGCCCGACGGCATCGGGCACGCGCGCGGGCACGCTCTCGGTGGTGAATGCGCTGCCGACGCAGATAGCCCAGCTGAGCGGCACGGCACAGGCGGTGGCGACCGACGTCGTGTCGCCGCTTTCACTGGCGTTCACCGATCAGCAAGTAGGTACTTCCAGCGCCACACAATCCGTATCGGTCACCAACAACGGAGACCAGACGCTCGCCGGAATCGCAGTGTCGATCACTGGCAGTTTCACCGTGACCAACGGCTGCGGGACGACCCTCTCCGGCCACTCCAGTTGCTCCATGCAGGTCGCCTTCGCGCCCTCGACGGCAGGGGCGGCCCAGGGGTCGCTCGCGATCGCCGACGCGATCCACACCCAAACCGTGGCGCTCAGCGGCAATGGGCTTCCGCCGCCGCAGCTCTCTGTCGCACCGCTGGCCGTGGCCTTCGGCGGCATCACCATCAACACGAATAGCCCGTTGCAAATCGTCACCCTGACGAATGCAGGAGGCTATGCTCTGCCCAGCCTGGCAGCCGCGGTCACGACGGGATTCAACATTGCGTCGAATAACTGTCCATCGACCCTCGCTCTGGCCTCCTCATGCCAGATCGGAATTGTTTTTGCTCCAACCGCGACGGCCAGTCTGAGCGGATCGCTCTCGCTAACGGCATCGAACCTTTCGGCCGCCACGGTGGTGGGGCTCACCGGAACCGGTCTTGCCCCGGGCAACATCGTCCTTACGCCGGTGGCTTTGACTTTTCCGGCCACGCTCATCGGGTCGACCACAGCAGCGCAGAGTGTGACGGTCGCGAATACCGGCGGCTCGCCAGTGGCGCTGAGCAGCGAGAACATTACGGGAGATTTCGCGACCAGCAGCAACACCTGCGGAGCCAGTCTCGTGGCGCAGGCCAGCTGCCAGCTCGCGATCGTCTTCACGCCGAGCGCCTCGGGCGCGCGCTCGGGCACGCTGTCGATCGTGGATTCGCTGGGCACGCAGACGGCGCCCCTTTCCGCGACCGGCCAGACGGCCGCTTCCGATACGCTGTCGCCCGCCTCGCTGGCCTTTGGCAATCAGCAGGTGGGGACCGCCAGCGCCGCGCAAATCGTTACGCTCACCAACAGCGGAGACCAGAGCCTGACCGCCATCGCTGTGTCAGGAACCGGCACCTTCCCGCTGACCAACAACTGCGGCCCAACTTTGGCAGGACATGCCAACTGCTCGATGCTGGTGGCGTTTGCACCATCGGCGGCAGGGTCAGCCCAGGGAACACTGACGATCACCGACGCTTTCCGCACCCAAACCGTGGCGCTGAGCGGAACGGGACTCGCCCCCCCGCAGCTTTCCGTTGCGCCGCTCAGCATGGACTTCGGCGGCGTGACGATCAACACCAGCAGCACAACCCAAACCGTTACCCTGACCAACGTTGGCGGCTACTCGCTTAGCAGCCTCACAGCCGCCATCACGCCGGGATTCAGCATCGCGTCAAACAACTGCACGTCGACCCTGGCTCTGACATCCTCATGCCAGATCGGGATCGACTTTGCCCCGGCCGCGATGGGGAACCAGAGCGGATCGCTGACGCTGTCCGCGTCCAATCTGCCGGCCGCTGCGGTCGTGGGGCTCACCGGGACCGGCCTCACGCCCGGCAACGTCGTCATCACCCCGGTATCGGTGACTTTTCCGGGCACGCTGATTGGGTCGACAGCCGCAGCGCAGAGCGTGACGATCGCCAACAACGGCGGCTCGCCGGTAGCCTTGAGCAGCGAGACTGTCTCCGCCGACTTTGCCGTCAGCAGCACCAACTGCGGATCATCGCTCGCCGCCCAGGCCAGCTGCCAGTTAGCGATCGTCTTCACGCCCAGCGCCTCGGGCACGCGTTCGGGAACGCTCTCCATCGCCGATTCCCTCGGCACGCAAACGGCTCCCCTGAGCGGCACGGGACAGTCGGCCGCCACCGATACGCTGTCGCCTGCATCGCTCGCGTTCGGCAATCAGCAGGTGGGGACCACCAGTGCCACGCAGGCGGTTACGATGACCAACAGCGGCGACCAGAGCCTGACCGGCATCGCTGGATCGAGCACCGGCAGCTTCGCGCTGACCAACAACTGCGGAGCCACCCTGGCCGGCCATTCCAGCTGCTCCATGCGGGTCGCCTTCGCCCCCTCAAGCGCCGGCGCGGTCCAGGGAGCGCTTGTGGTCACTGACGTCATCCGCACCCAGACGGTCGCGTTGACTGGCGCCGCGCTTGCGCCCCCGCAGCTCTCCGCCTCGCCACTCAACATTGACTTCGGCGGCGTAACCATCAACACGAACAGCACTGTGCAAACCGTCACCCTGACCAACGCCGGCGGGTACGCGCTGGCGAGCCTTGCCGCCACCATCGCGCCGGGCTTCACCATTGCATCGAACGGCTGCCCGCGACCCTGGCCCTGGCATCGTCGTGCCAGATCAGGATCGCCTTCACACCGGCCGCAACCGGCAGCCTCAATGGATCCCTGACGTTATCGGCCGCGAATCTGCCGGCTGCGACGGTCGTGGCTCTGACGGGAACAGGCCTGGCGCCCGGCAGCATCGAGATCACGCCATCCACCGTGGCATTTCCCGCCACGCCCGTGGGTGTTACCGCCGCGGCGCAAAGCGTCGTCGTCGCCAACACCGGGGGATCGGCCGTCGTGCTCACTGGAGAGAAAGCGACCGGCGACTTCGCCATCAGCAGCAACAACTGTGCGTCATCGCTGGCGGCGCAGGCCAGCTGCCAGATCGCGATCGTCTTCACGCCGGCCGCCTCGGGCGCCCGCTCCGGGACGCTGTCGATCGCCGATTCGCTCGGTACGCAAACCGCGCCGCTTTCCGGCACCGGTCTGTCCGCAGCCACCGACAGCTTGTCGCCCCCGTCGCTGGCATTCGGCAATCAGGAAGTGGGCGCCACCAGCGCGACGCAACCCGTCACGCTCACTAACAGTGGCGACCAAAGCCTGACGGGTATAGCGGTTGTTGTGAGCGGAAACTTCACGCTGGGCACCAACTGCGGCGCCACTCTCGCCGGCCACTCCAGCTGCTCGATGCTGGTGGCATATGCGCCATACGCAACTGGATCGGCCTCCGGAACGCTGACTGTGAGCGATGAATTACGCACCCAAAAATTGACGCTGAGCGGCACGGGTCTCGCTCCTCCGCAAATAATGTCCTCGCCCTCTTCGCTCAGCTTTGGCATCGTCACCATCAACTCCACCAGCTCCGCCCAAATCGTCACGGTGAACAATACCGGCGGCTTCGCCATCATCGACCTTGCAGCGTTAGTCACTGCGGGATTCGGCATCGCGTCGAACAGCTGTCCTGTGTCCCTGGCGGCTGGATCGTCGTGCCAGATCGGAATCGACTTTGGGCCTACCGTTGCCTCCAGCGTGACCGGGACGCTCACGCTGAGCGCTTCCAATCTCGCTGCATCCTCCCTGGTCGCTCTATCCGGAACCGGAGTTACGCCGGGTAACATCGTTCTCACACCCGTGGCGATCACTTATCCGGCCACGCTGATAGGTTCGACCGCCGCAGCGCAAAATGTGACGGTAGCAAACACCGGTGGTTCGCCGGTGGCGCTGACCAACGAGACCGTCAGCGGCGATTTCGCCATCAGCAGCAACACCTGCGGGTCAACGCTGGCGCCGCCGGGCAGTTGCCAGATAGCGATCGTCTTCACGCCCAGCGCATCCGGCACCCGTTCGGGTAGTCTCTTTGTTTTCGATTCGCTCGGCACGCAGACGGCGACCCTTTCCGGCGCCGGGCAATCCGCGGCTACCGATACGCTGGCGCCCGCGTCACTGGCGTTTGGCAATCAGCAGGTGGGCGCCACCGGCGCAGCGCAGATCATTACGCTCGCGAACAACGGTGATCAGACGCTGACCGGGATCGCCGTGTCGAGCACCGGCCACTTTACGCTAACGAACAACTGTGGGCCCACCCTGGCCGGGCACACGACGTGCTCGATGCTCGTGGCGTTTGCCCCGGTCGCGACGGGAGCGGCCTCGGGAACGCTGACCGTGAGCGACGAATTCCGCAGCCAAACCATCGCGCTCGCAGGAACCGGACTCGCCCCTCCCGCCATTTCGATCTCGTCCTCCTCGGTCGACTTCGGCAGCGTCACGGTCAACGCCACAAGCGCCGTAAGCCCCGTGACGGTGACGAATACCGGTGGCTACCCAATCATTGACCTTGCTGCGTTGGTCACGCCAGGGTTCAGCATCGCGTCGAATAGCTGTCCTCCGACGCTGGCCCTGGCCAGTTCCTGTCAGATTGGCATCGACTTTGCGCCGGCTTCGAGCGGGAGCCTCACCGGAGCGCTGACGCTGACCGCCTCCAACCTTTCGACCTCGACGGTGGTGGCTCTGACGGGAACCGGTCTGGCGCCCGGCAACATCGTGCTCACGCCCGTGTCGGTGAGTTTCCCGGCGACGCTGATCGGCTCCACGGCCGCAGCACAGAGTGTGACGGTGCAGAACACTGGCGGCTCGCCCGTAGCCCTGAGCAGCGAGAGCGCCACGGGCGATTTCGCCATCAGCAGCAACACCTGTGGGACATCCCTGGCAGCGCAGGCGACGTGTCAGGTTGCGATCCTCTTCACGCCCAGCACATGCGGCGCGCGCGCGGGGACGCTATCCATCGCTGATTCCCTGGGAACGCAAACCGAGCCGCTGAGCGGCACCGGACAATCCGCGGCCACGGATTCTCTTTCACCCTCATCCCTCGCCTTCGGCGATCAGCAGGTGGGCGCCACCAGCACGATGCAAACCGTCACACTCACCAACAGCGGTGACCAGACTCTGACTGCGATTGCGGCGTCCAGCGCAGGCAACTTTACCCTGACCAGCAACTGCGGGACGACCCTCCCCGGGCATATGGCATGCTCGCTGTTCGTGGCATTCGTGCCGGCCAGCCCCGGAGCGGCTTCGGGAACGCTGACCGTGAGCGACGAATTCCGCTCTCAGACGGCCGCGCTCAGCGGCACGGGGCTCGCTCCGCCAGCCATCTCCGTCTCGCCCTCGTCGCCCGACTTTGGCAGCATCACCGTCAACACCCCGAGCGCCGTAAACACGGTGACGGTGACCAATACGGGCGGCTACCCCATCAGCAACCTGGCCGCGTTTGTCACGGCCGGGTTCGCCATCACAGCCAACAACTGTCCAGCGTCGCTCGTCCTCGGAGCCTCTTGCCAGATCGCAATCGATTTTGCACCAACCGCCACGTCCACCGTGGCGGGGGCTCTGACGCTGAGCGCTTCCAATCTGGCCGCATCCTCCGTCGTTGCGCTGTCCGGAACCGGCGTCACGCCAGGGAAAATCGTTCTCACGCCGACCTCGCTCGCCTTCGCTGCGACGGCAATTGGGACAGCGGCAGCGGGACAGAGCGTGGATGTAGCGAACAAGGGTGGAACGGCGGTGACCCTGACCAGCGAAACCGTCTCGGGCGATTTCGCGGTCACCGCCAACACCTGTTCGGCGCAGCTTCCCGCGCAGACCAGTTGCGAGGTGGTCATCGTCTTCAAACCGTCGTCCGCGGGAAGGCGCACGGGGGTTTTGACCGTTGTCGATGGGCTGGGCACGCAAATGGCCTCCCTGGGCGGGACGGGAGAGACCGGCGCGACCGATGCCCTGGCCCCCTCTGCCCTGGTATTCCCGCCCCAGCAGGTGGGCACCAGCAGCGCCTCACAAAATGTCACGCTCTCCAACAGCGGTGATGAACCGCTGACGCAGGTCGCGGTCCGTGCGACGGGCGATTTCTCGGTCGTAAACGGCTGCGGCGGCTCGCTGCAGGGGCACGCGAGCTGCGCCATCCAGGTGATCTACGTCCCCACCCTCACGGGCGCCGAAACTGGCGTCCTCACTGTGGAGGATGAGCTGCGGACGCAAACCGTAGCGCTGAGCGGAACCGGCCTTGCGCCCCCAGGAGTCTCCGCGACACCAGCCACAATCGATTTTGGCGGACTCGCCGCCGGCACTACGAGCAGTCCGCAAACCGTGACTGTGACCAACAGCGGCGGATACCCAGTCAGCAGCCTCGCAGTAACAGCCACGACAGGATTCACAATCTCTTCCAACGGGTGTCCGGCCACGCTGGACCTGGGGACAGCCTGCCAGGTGGGGCTGACGTTTTCGCCGACGGCAGCGGGTCCGGTAACCGGGACGCTGACGATATCCGGAACCAATCTGCCGCACGCGATGGCCGTGGCTCTCACTGGCGCCGGTCAAGATTTCAGCATCGTCGTCAGCGGATCGTCGTTGGCCGTGGTAACGAGCGGAGATACGGCAACATTTGCTCTGCAATTGACCGGACTTTCCGGGAGCTCGGGGACGGTGGCCCTGGCGTGCAGCGGCCTGCCCTCCAATGCCACCTGTTCGCTGAATCCATCCAGCCTCGCGCTGACTGCATCCGGAAGCTCCAGTGCCACGCTCTCCATCGTGACCGGCGTGTCGACGACCACCAGCGAACTTTGTTCGCCCACCGGGAAATCGGCTCTGCCGTTGTTAGCGTGCTTCCTGCCGCTGGCCTGCTTCGGGCTGCGTCGCCGCAGGCTGGCCGGCGTGATGATCGTCCTGCTTGGCGTTTGCCTGCTGATTCCTGCCGGCTGCGGGGTAGCGGCCAGCGGCGGGGGCGGCGGCGGAGGGGGTTCGGGAGGGCAGCAGCACTCCACGCCGCCGGGTGCTTATGTCATCACGGTGACGGCCACGATGTCGAACATAGTCCACAGCACGGCGGTCACCCTCACGGTGCAGTAAGCAGCGGCAGCCGAGATTTCCTCTAGTGCCAGCGTCCCATCAAAAGCAGAAGAGTACCTGCGAGCGCCAGCCCAGCGCCTTCAAAGACCGCGGCCCATACCAGCCCGCGCAAAGATCCCCCGTTGGGCTCGGCTTCCGAATCGGGCCATGAGTCCACTCCGCGAAGATCCCTTGATTCAGGTGCCTTGACCAGAATCGGCGATCCGGGCGTACTTGGTTCGAGAACAGGCAAGGGGGACGTCCTCCGCGCTGACCCGTGGTTCGGATCAGTCCAGGAATGCGGCTACTGTGGCACCAGCAAGCGTCATTCGACAAGCCCACTTTGGTGGAATGACCACAGGAACCCTCTGCCGCGGCGCCGGAACCGGAAAGCGAAAAGGCCGGCCGGGCGAAAAAAAAGGCCGGATTGCTCCGGCCGTCTGTGTGTGGCTCGCGCCGGCTAGGTCGTGGAACGGCTCTTCACCGCGATGAACTGCACGGGAACCGGAGCTCCTGAGGAGTTCGTCAGGTTCGGATTGAGGGTTTGCGTGTCCGTGAAATTCGTTGTGTCGATCAGGTGCACCAGGTTATCCCCGGTCGTTCCGGTAAAGAAGATCGATCCGTCCGGCGCAAATGCTCCGGAGACCGGAGCGAGCGCGCCACCTGAAAGCTGAACCGAACCCAGCGTGCCAAACGAGTACCCCCCGGTGGTCGGCGCGACCGGCAGATAGTACGGCAGAATGCCGGTCCCCGCCGCTGACTGATACGTCACAAAGGCGATGTTCGAATACGGCGATGCAATCACCTGGTCGATTTCCGACGCTGCCACCGGAAGCGCGCCCTGCGTAAAGCTCGTGTTCAGCGTAAGGGGAGGCCCGTTGTAGGCCGGGCAGGCATTGACGGGAACTCCGGGCGTAAGCGGCGCTGTGGCGCTCTGTGCGAGTCCAATATCCGACAAGGCGGTGGTATTTGCGCCGAGGATATGGAAACCATCGGACGTCGCCGTGAGCTGCTGCGTGTCGGCGCCGGTATCGCCGGCGGGCGGATAAAATTCGAGCGTCCCGCTGCTGCTGTTGGGGCAATCGCTGTGCGCCGCCGTCGAGGTTCCGCTCACAAAAGCCGCGACGCTCGGCACCGTAATGGCCACCGACGGCCCGCAAAACGGATCCCACGCCGGATTGTAGGCCGGGTACGCCGCCGATCCGGCGGCTTCCAGAGGGCAGGTGTAGGTCGCCTGGTTGTTGAGCGGATAGCTGGTCCAGCCACTGTTGGTGTTGTTCACGAACAGCGTGTTTTGGCCGGTAGCCGGATCCTGCCCCACGATGTAGGCCGTCGATCCGTCGGGCGAGAACTGCGCGCGGTACGCAACTCCGGAAATCGAAGTGGCCGATCCGGTCGCGGTCCCGTACATATAAATCACCTGGCGCAGCTGATCGTTCACCACAACTTCACTGCTGGTCGGGTTCACCGCCAGCACCACGCCAGGCACGGCGGGCACTTCTTTGCTGAGTTTGTTCCCAAAGGTGCTGACGACCATCATTTCTTTATAGCTGCCAAAGTACAAATTATTTCCCGACGCATCCATCGCCATGGAATTGGGCGGATAGGGCAGGTAAACCGGGGCTCCGGAAGTACCGGTCGTCATATCCACTTCGGAAAAATACTGCGACTTCGACGACGCCATCCAGATCTGATCGCTGACCCGTCCCGGAGAATTAACGGTAAGAATGTTCGAAGTCACCGGCATTCCATTGCCGTTCAGGCCCACCAAATTGATGGGGGATGGATTGCACACAAACGGCTGGCAAACTGCGGTCACCGATGCATGGCTGGGGAAAGTGTCGGAGATCACCCCCGTGCTGTTCACGTTTAGGTTCTGCGGCTCGGTGGAGGCATAGCTCAGCGAGAGACCCGTAATGCTGGTTCCGTTTTTGTCCACCGCCGTTGTAACCACCGTCTGTGGGGAACTCGGCGTCACCGTCGTCGACGTAGCCCCGTTGACCGTAATCCCCAGCTTGACCGGCGGACAGGTAGAGAAGTAGCCCGCCGCCGAAGTGACGTCCGACGTTGTGGCCGTGATCACCGTCGATCCCGGAAGGTTCGCCGTGGCAATCCCGTTCGGATTCGTCGCGGTGGTTGTGGTCGTCGGATTCGTGCTGGTGGGATTCGTCGTGTTGTTGATGTTGACGACGGTGCTGTTAACCGCTCCGTAGAGGATGGTTCCGATGTTGGAAGATGGGGTTCCGCAGGCCGGAATACCCGCGGGCACCGTGCCCGCCGGACCGCACAGCAGAGTGCCTCCGGGGCCCGCGACCGTTGTCTCCGCCAGCAGGGACGTCGGCAGAGTGGCGCCCTGCGACAGACACGAGCTCTGGTTGGGAATGGTCATCGACGTAATCGGCGGATGAATGTAGATATTCACCGGATTTGTCGTCACTGCGCCGCCCGTGGCCGTGATCTGCGCGGTTCCGCAACTCGTGGAATTGCACCCCTTGAACCCGGACAGCGTCGATCCAGCCGGTGGCGTGCAAATGGAGAAGTCAGGGACTCCGCCGGGGCTGTTGCGGTTCCACGTTCCGGCGCAGATCTGGCCGGAGGGCGATATATCGGCGAGCAGCAGGTTGGAGCTGGCATACGTCCAGTGGTTGACGCTGGCCGACCCCCCATTGCAGTTGTAAGCCGACGGCTGTCCGATACTGCCGGTCTGTCCCCAGGAGAGCGACAACCCCGTCGCCTCCGGCTGCATGATCGCGTAGGCCGGCTGGCTGGTGGTTTCGCCGTACGCGTGCCCGTTTTTGATGCAGTAATTATTCGGATTATGCCCACAACCCGCGATGGAAAGACCAACCGGAAGCGAAAACACCAACAGAACTGCAAACGCCAGGAACCGCCGCATGAAACCTCCCCGCTTGGGCAGTCAAGCCGCTCAAACGGTCGAAACACCAGAAAATAACCGGGTGCGATTCAGGATAACAAACGACGGGACCCCTCGGACAGGGTGCCGGGCCGCCTTTCCGCCCCGGAAGTGCACCTCGGAAGGCTTTTAGACGCGGCCGACGCGCCGGCGGCACCAATCCCCCCGCCGGTAATTCGTCCGGGAAACCTGGACGGCTCACCCCTGACCGCTTCGCCCGCTACTCCGGCATGTACAAGCTGAACCACCCCAGCGATCGCTCCAGCACATCGCGCCGGTCGTGCGGATTCGTAAACCCGTGCCCTTCATTCGGGTAAACCACCAGTT
Source organism: Acidobacteriaceae bacterium (assembly GCA_036521315.1). Lineage (GTDB taxonomy): Bacteria > Acidobacteriota > Terriglobia > Terriglobales > Acidobacteriaceae > Palsa-343. The sequence continues at coordinate 77,478 of DATDHZ010000005.1, read as the reverse complement.
GCGTGGGAACCCCCAGATCCCGCAGCCCATGCCAGAATTCGAACGATTGCGGAGCCGGACATTCCCCGTCGTGGTCGCCCACCACCACCAGCGTGGGCGTCTTGACGTTGGTAATAAAGCTCATCGCCGAGCTTTTGGAGTAGACGCGCGGATCCTCATACACCGATGCGCCAAAGAACGGAATCATCCACTGGTCGATCGAGTTTTCGCCGTAATAGCTCAGCCAGTCCGACAGGCCCGCCCCCGAGACTGCGGCGCGAAACCGATGCGTCTGCGTCACGGCGAACATCGTCATGAATCCGCCGTAGCTCCAGCCCGTGATGCCGACGCGGTGATCGTCGATGGGATATTTCTTCTCCACCGCATCGACCCCGGCGAGGATGTCGCGCAGGTCGCCATAGCCAAAATCTTTGCGATTCGCCTGGGTAAACGCCTCACCCTGTCCGTAGCTGCCGCGAGGGTTCGGCATCAGCACAAAATAGTCGAGAGCGGAGAATGGCTCCGGTCCGTACCCGGCGTACGGCCACCTTGGCATATTCGCCGCCGACGGGCCCCCATGGACGAACACGAGGAGCGGATACTTCTTTGCAGGATCGTAATGCGCCGGCAGCAGCAGCCATCCCTCAATGTTGAAAGTGCCGCTGTTGCTCTCGGGCGTGCGCACGTTCGTCCAGTCCATCGACTCGGCCTTGCCCCACACCGGCTTCAGTGCATCGTTGACATGCGTGAACTGGTGCATGCTCATCAGCTCGCCGACCCACACCTCCGGCGGCTCGTTAAACGATGAGCGGATGAAGGCAATCGTGTTCGTGTTCGAAACCGCCACGCGCATCTCGAGGCCGCCAGCGCCCACCGAATCCGGCAGCGTTAAGTCGTAGTCCGGATTGTCCTGATGCGTCGCGAGGTCGTAGACGAACAGGTGCGATGATCCCCCCTTGATTTCCGCGATGCCCACCGTGTTCGGGTCGAGCCAAACGAACCACGCCGGGCTCCCCGGCCGATTCGGCGTCTGATCCGTGGGATCGCCGCCCGTCGCAGGTACCGTCCACAGGTCGCCGCCCGTCGATCCCTGGTCGCTCATCAGCCCGCCGATGAAGCCGATCCGCGAACCATCCGGTGACCAGCGCGGCACCGCGATTTGCAGACCATGCAGCGGCCCAGGAACGGTCTGCGTATCGAGAATGGCTGTCGGGTGCCCACTCAGCGGCTGCGTATAGAGCTTTGCGACCCACCAGTTATTCTCGCCCGGAGGCGGTGCAGCAATGTAAGCCAGCTTCGTCGAATCCGGCGACCAGTCGAATTCGTAGACGTACAGCTCCGGCGGCGTGTCCCGCGTGAGCTGCCCGTTCGCCACGTCGACCGTGGCGACGCGCTTCACTTCAAGCCCTTCCACGCCGATGACCCCGGCCGGCGATTTCTCCGGAGCCAGCGGGCTCGGCGGACGCGTCGCCCCCTCCACATAAATAAAGCTCAGAAATTTGCCGTCGGGCGACCATGCGAGCTCCGACGCATACCCGTTCAGCTCCGCCAGTTGCTTCGGCGCTTCCGTGCCCGTGGGATCGGCGAGAAAAATCGCCGTCTTGTGATCGGGCGTGCACTCAGAAAAGAACGCCAGCTTCGCCGAGTCCGGCGAGAAGACGGCGTCGCTTTCCATGCCGCGTGCTCCGTTTCCCGGGGCCCCCGGCGAGCCTGCCTGCCGGGGTGGTGCGCCACACGCGGTGACGCGATGGGCGGACGCCGCATCGGCGACTGTCGCCAGTTGAATTCCATACCCCGCGTGGCCCGCCTCGTTCCACACGATGTACTTTCCATCCGGCGAAAGATTCGTCTCGCGAATCATCTCTCCCTGGCTGAGCGCCTGCATCACCTGGTCCACACGCGGATCGTTCGGCGGATTCACCGGCGGTTGCGGCAATCCCTGCGCCAGGGCCGCGCCCGTGACGGTGAGAAAAGATCCAAGCAGAAGGGCGATGGAGAGGCCGGGTATCCGGCCCGCGGCAGCCGCGCTGGAGTCGCGGCACACGAGCATTTCCATGGGGGCATTTATATCAGACCGCGCAGACCTGCTGCCCGCCTCGCCGCTCGTATACGATGCCGCTATGACTGCGGCTCAAGTCCGTCTGGCGCGATTCGATGAGGACGCCGCACTGGTCCGCGCGCTCATGCGCGAATACGCCGCGTTCCTCAATGCATCGGTCGGCGGCGAGCACATCTGCGTCGAAACCCTGGAGAAGGAATTGGCCGGACTGCCCGGGCAATACGCTGAGCCCGCCGGCGCTGTGCTGCTGGCGTTCGTCGAGGGCTCAGGCCCGGACGCAACAACGCCCCATCCGGCTGGCTGCGTCGCGCTCAAGCTTCTGCACCTTGAAGATCCCGCCCGCGCACACGAACACGCCTGCGAGATGAAGCGCCTCTGGGTGCGCCCGGAATTTCAGCGCCTAGGCATCGGCCGCCAACTGGCCGACTCCGTCCTTGAGGCCGCCCGCGAGCGCGGCTATTCCGCCATGTATCTCGACACAATGCCCGCCACCATGCCCGCGGCCTACGCGCTCTATTGCGATCTGGGTTTCGTTCCCGTCGCGCGCTACCATCGGAATCCGGTCTTGCGCGAGCCCGAATCCGCGAGCGTCGCCTTTCTGCGCAGGGACCTGTAATGGCGAACACGGACCGCCTCGTCACGATTTCTTCTCAGTCGGCCGCGCCGCACCCGCATGAGCAGTTCGCCGCAGCGCGCGAGCTGGAAGCGCAGCTCCGCGCCATCATCCGCGGCGAGGTGCGCTTCGATGCCGGTTCGCGCGCCCTCTACGCAACGGACGCCTCCAATTACCGCCAAACCCCCATCGGCGTCGTGCTGCCTCACGATGATGCCGATGTGGAAGCGGCCATTGCCGCCTGCCGCAAACTCGGCGCAGCCATCCTGCCCCGCGGTGCGGGCACCAGCCTGGCCGGACAGTGCTGCAACGTCGCCGTCGTCCTGGACTTCTCGAAGTACATGCGTCGCCTGCTCGCGCTCGACCCCGCGCGCAAGACCGCTCTCGTCGAACCCGGCATCGTCCTCGACCGCGTGCGCGAGGCCGCCGAGCAGCACCACCTCACCTTCGCCCCCGATCCCGCCACGCATTCGCGCTGCACCATCGGCGGCATGATCGGCAACAACTCCTGTGGCACGCACAGCGTGATGGGCGGCCTGACCGCCAACAACATCAGCTCGCTCGACGTGCTCCTCGCCGACGGTACCCGCATGACCGTCGGCGCGACCAGCGGGGAGGAACTCCAGGCCATCCTCGCCCGCGGCGACCGCCGCAGCCAGCTCTACGCCGGCATGCTGCGCCTGCGCGACTTCTACGCCGAAGCCATCCGTCGCCAGTTCCCCAACATTCCTCGCCGCGTCTCCGGCTACAACCTCGATGAGCTGCTCCCCGAGCGCGGCTTCCACGTGGCGCGCGCAATCGTAGGCAGCGAAGGCACCCTCGCCACTGTGCTGCGTGCCGAGCTTGACCTGATGCACTCGCCGCCCTGCCGCCGCCTCGCCGTGCTCGGCTTTCCCGATCCATTCCTTGCAGCCGACGCTGTTCCTGATGTCATCCGCCATCAGCCCATCGGCCTCGAAGGCATTGACGCGATGCTCCTCGACTTCATGCGCCGCAAGCATCTCGTCGATGACGACCTCGCGCTTCTGCCGGCGGGCAGCGGTTTTCTCCTCGCCGAATTTGGCGCCGAGACCGATGCGGAGGTCGAAGCCAAAGCCCGCGATCTGCTCGCTGTCGCCAGCCGTCTGCCGGGATCGCCGTCGAGCCGTCTCTGTTCGCAAGCGGAAGCGGCGCGCATCTGGCACATTCGCGAATCGGCTCTGGGCGCCACCGTCTTCGTTCCCGGCGAGCCGCACGGCTGGGAAGGCTGGGAAGACGCGGCCGTCGCGCCGGAGCAGCTTGGCTCGTATCTCCGCGCCATCTTCGCGCTCATGCAAACGTACGGCTATCGCAGCCCCATGTACGGCCACTTCGGCCAGGGCTGCGTGCATTTGCGCATCAACTTCGATCTCGAAAGCACCGAGGGCATCCGCAAATTTCGCGCGTTTCTCGACCAGGCCGCCGACATCGTCATCGCCCACGGCGGCTCTCTCTCCGGCGAGCACGGCGACGGCCAGGCGCGCGGCGCTCTGCTGCCGAAGATGTTCGGGCCCGATCTCATGCGCGCCTTTCGGGAGTTCAAGCGCCTCTGGGATCCGGAGAACCGCATGAACCCCGGCAAAATGATCGATCCCGCCCATGTCTACGAGCCGGACGAAAATTTGCGGCTCGGCGCAGGCTACCAATCCCCGCAGCCGGCCACCTTCTTCCAGTTCCCTGACGATCGCGGCTCCCTGGGCGAAGCCGCGCTGCGCTGCGTCGGCGTCGGCGCCTGCCGCAAAACCCACGGCACCATGTGCCCCAGCTACATGGCCACGCAGGAAGAGCAGCACTCCACGCGTGGCCGCGCCCACCTGCTGTGGGAAATGCTCGAAGGCAAGGTCCTCGGTTCACAAGGGGCGCCCGACTGGCACAACGAGGCGGTGCATGAAGCTCTCGACCTCTGCCTCTCCTGCAAGGCCTGCAAAACGGAGTGCCCCGTCAACGTCGACATGGCCACGTACAAAGCCGAATTCCTGGCGCACTATTACGACGGCCAATCGCGCCCGCTGCGGCACTACGCGTTTGGCTTCATGGATCGGCTCGCCCACGCGGCCTCGCTCATCCCCGGCCTCACACCGCGTCTCGCGAACCTGCCTTTGGCGATTCCCGGGGTCTCGCACCTCATCAAGGCGGCTCTCGGCGTCGCGCAGCAGCGCACGCTGCCGCTGTTCGCGTCGCGCAGCTTCCGCGATGAGTGGTACCGGCGTCGGATTTTCCATCCCTCTCGCGCCAGCGAGAGGGATGGCTCAGCCCACACCGATCCGGGAGCGCAGAAACCATCTTTAGCGGTTGTTCTCTTTGCGGACACGTGGAACAACTACTACCACCCGCAGTCCCTTCTCGCCGCCGCCCGCGTCATCGCCGCAGCCGGATTCTCGCCCGAAGTCCCTCGCCGGCACGTCTGCTGCGGCCGTCCCCTCTACGATTTCGGCTTCCTGCAGGACGCTCGCGCCTATTTGTCTCAGATTCTGGCACAATTCGCCCCGCAGATCGACGCGGGGCTCCCCTTCGTTTTCCTCGAGCCGAGCTGCGCCAGCGTCTTTCGCGACGAGCTGATCAGCTTCTTCCCGCAGGACGAGCGAGCGCAGCGCCTCCGCACCCAAACCTTCCTGCTCAGCGAATTTCTCGTCCGCCAAGCGCCGCATTTCGAGCCGGCGCAGCATACAGGCCGCAAAATCATCCTCCACGGTCACTGCCATCACAAATCCATGATGAAGATGACCGACGAGCTGGCGATCCTCCGCAGCACCGGTGCTGATGTCGAGTTGCTCGACTCCGGCTGCTGCGGCATGGCCGGCCCCTTTGGCTTCGAGCGCGAAAAGTTCTCCGTCTCACAGGCCCTCGGCGAGCGCGTCCTGCTGCCCGCCGTGCGCGCCGCCACGGCCGATACCCTCCTCGTGTCGGACGGCTTCAGTTGCCGCGAGCAGATCGCGCAAAACACCAGCCGCCGCGCCGTCCACTTCGCCGAAGTCATCGCGCGGTAGCGATTCTGCGCCGTCCATCAGCGCTCGGGTGCTCCACATCGGCGCGGTGGTCGCAGATGTGCGATGCAGCGATTCAGTTGTGACCGCCGCTTCTACCGCCCCTGCGTGGGCCCGATCGTCACAGCCCTGGGTTCACGATTCGCGGCAGCTTCCACGCGCCCTGCTGTTTCGCATACTCCCCCTGCGGCATCTGCACCAGCAGCGGCCGCTGCTTCGGATCGAGCCACGTCATCAGTGTCTCGAGATCCGATTCCGCCATCGCGGTGCATCCCGTCGTCCCTCGACCGTCGCCCGACCAGATGTGCAGGAACACGCACGATCCGCCGCCAGGCACCGGCGCGGCTCCCCCCGGCACCGTGCCATCGTGGTCCACCACCACTCCCCACACGTACGCCTCCCCCGCATCGCGCATGTGCTCGGAGCTCTTCCAGTCCACCGCGACCTGCGATCGGTCCACGATGCGGTTGTAATGCTGCGACGCGGGATCGTCCACGCACTCCACCGTCGGAGTCAGCTTCAGATACGGCAGCTTCAGCCCTGCCAGCGGCTGTGCCGCATAGCCGAAGGCAGTGCCGAGCGCGAAGATCCCTGCCGGCGACCGTTTGTCTCCCTCCTTCTTCACCGGACCCGAGAGATCACTCGCCTGCGTGCCGTTCGCCGGAACCACACCGAGACCCCAGCCGAGTCCGTTGCTTCCCACAACAATCGCGATCGGCGCGCCAACCGCATGCCACTTCGCATGGATACTCGCGCGTTCAAGCCGCTGTAATCCTCCCGGCACGGCGTTCCAGTCCGGCGTCGTTACCACGATGGCCTGTGTGGAATGCGCCAAAGCATCGGACGAATCCGTGCCGATCTGCGCACCGGGCGCGCACCCGGTCGCCGCCATCAGAAGAGCAAATACAGCTAAGGTTTTCATCAAAAGCAGTCTAGCCCAGCGCCATGCCGGATTACCCTGCGTGTCGCGCCTTCACCGCACCATGCGCCGTTCGGGCACTGGCGCAGCCGGGCGGAAGCAGCTCAAACGCACCTCCGCCACGCTGCCGGGCAGCTTTCCCACCTGCTCTTCGACGAGATCCCGCACGCGTCGCGGATCTCCCTGCGCCCGCAAATTCACCAGCACCTCGTGCCTGCCCGCAGGCGATGCATCCAAATGCCCTTCCACGTGTGGCGCTGCACCATTGGCGCACAGAGCGGCTTTCGCCCATCCCGCTTCCGAACGGTCGAGCAGCTTCAGATGGACGAGAGGAATTCCCGCCGCCGTCAGCGCCGTATCGATTCCATCCAGCAGCGGTCCTGCCACCATGGGCGCGGACATTGGCGGCGTCGTCACATAGACGAAGCTCAGATTCAGCCACGCCAGCGCCGCTTCGGCGCGCGCATACCGCGCGTAATCGACCTCGGCAATCCTCCCACCCGCTTCCAGCACGCCGCCCAGAATCTCGTCGAGCCATTCTGCAACTCCCTCGCCAGTCTTCGCGCTCAGCCGCCTTGCCTCCACGCCCCGGGCCGCCGCTTCCGGAAAAACATCGGCCTTGCTCATCACCACCAGGTCCGCCTCTTCGATCTGCTTCTCAAACAGGAAGCGCAGATCGGCGTCGACCTCCTCGCCGCCGAGCGCCAGCAGCCGCCTCGGGTCCACCAGCACCGTGAACGGCGCCAACCGGCAGCGGTCGAACTCCTCGAGCAGCGGCCCGATCACAGTGGCCGCGATGTCGGTGCAACTGCCCACCGGTTCCGCGAAGATCACCTCCGGCGACCAGGTCCGCAGCTCCTCAATCGCCGATGTCAGCGCAGACAACCGGCAGCAAAAGCATCCGCCGGTCACCTCCCGCGCCAGCAGCCCCCGGCTTTCCGCATGGCGCGTGTCGACTAACTCATCGCCCTGATCATTCAGGATCGCCGCGCAGCGCACACCGCGCGCCTCCAGCATGCGCGCAGCCGCCAGAATCAGGCTCGTCTTGCCCGCGCCGAGGAATCCGCCCACCAAAACAACCCACGGCCTGGATTCCGGTACTCGCGGCAACACCTCCCCATTTCCGTTCGGACGCGCTCCGCCGATCACGCCCGCACCTCAATGCGCACGCGCTCCTTCGCCACAAGCCGAAGCGTCTCGCCAAACGTTACCCGCACGCGTTCCTGCCGCTGTTCCACGCGATGCGCCACCGCGCGTCCCCCGTACTGCACCGTAGCCTCTGTGCCCGCGGCCGCAATTTCGCACGAACGGCAGGCTAGCGTCCCCGCAAGCACCTCGAGAGCGAACACCGTGTCTCTGTCCTCCTGCTGACGTGAGTACTTCCCCCATCCCGTTCCTGCCGCCCAGAAACACTGGAAGTCGTCGACCGGCATCTTCGGCACGGCGGTCACAGCCGCCTCCACGCCGTCGTAGAGAAATCCGCTCATCGCAACGAAGGCCGACCACGACGACAGCGCACGCGCATAGTGGTGGCCGCACTCCGGCTCATCCCATGGATTGCGCTTCTCGCCGTCAAAGCGCGCGCGCACATGCTCCACGCACGCGACGCCCTCGTTGACCATCCCCCACTGCATCATGAGCGCGGCCACCATGTATTCCTGGCCCGTCCACGCCTCCGCGTAATACGGAAACGGAACCTTCGGACGCGCGGCCTTCCCGTAATCGCACACCAGCACGGCCGCCTCGTCGTTGAGCGCGTACGTCCGCTCCACATTGTCATGCTCGGCCAGCGACGGCCGATAGTTGTACCGGTAAATGGAGCGCAGCGTTGCGCGAATGTTGTCCGCGGAGACGAGCGGACCCATGCCTCCCCGGTCCACCAGATACTGCCCGATCAGCTGATCGGCGAGGCACCCTCCTCCCACCTGGTACTCCGGAATTTCCGTATTCTCCGACCCCATCGAGCTGCGCAGGTTCGCGGCAATCTCGTCCGCGCGAAATCCGCGAGTCTTCTGCACGTAAAACTCGCCCGTGAACAGATTCGCGTCGATCCACCGGCTCCCCTGCTCGAACAGCCTGCGATACGTCTCCGCCGCAGCGCCGTCGCCCGCGGCCCGCGCCATCTCCTCGCCCGCGCGCAGCGCGCCCAGGTAGTAAATCCCGCACAGCGGATTCGGGCCATAGAACTCTACGTCGTACGTGTTGTGCTGCACACCTTCCAGCACACCGTCGCGGTTCGCGTCCCATCCGCCTGGAACCCAGGCAAACTCCAGCGCCTTTTTCGCGCGCGGCCAGGTGCTGCGCAACAGCTCGGCGTCGCCGCTTGTTTTCCAGTCGAGCCATGCGTGAATAATCTGCCCCATCTGCCCATCCGCTGCCGCGAAGCCTGACCGCGCCTTGCCCTCCGGCAGCAACTGCCGGAAGTGAATTGCCCCCGCATCGTCCATCGAATAGCCAAAAGCGCTCCGCCGCAGCGACCGCGCGAACGAGGGGAACAGGAACGTGGTCGCCGTCTCGTAATTCCACACATGCGTGCAGTTGCCAAAGCAGCATCCCTGCGTATCGTCACTGCCCTCCCACGCGTGGAACTCCCCATCGGCCGTGCGAAAGCACGTCGTCGTCGCCAGCGTGGAAAGATTCGCGCTGGCCGCTTCCTTCACCGCCGCCGGCAGCGTGCTCTGCGCAAAAGCGCTCGCGAACTGGCGCGTGCGCGCCTCCAGATCGGCCAGGTGATCCGTTGTGTACGCGACCGCCTCCCACGCGCTCTGGAACCGCGTCGCATAATAATTCCCGATCACCGTCTTGCTCTCCCCCGGGGGCGCGTCCCATCCAATCCACTCCGGCGTTCGATTCGGAAACCGCCATCCCAGCAGAAACGCGAACTCCGCCGACTGCCCGGCGGCGATGCCCTTTCTCAGGCACAGCACGCCCACGGAATTGTGCGGTTCTGGTTGCTCTCCCAGTTCGCCCGCCGTTGCAAACTGATCCCAGAAATGCAGCGGCGCATTCCACCAGCGCTCCGCCGGCCAGCCCGTCCAGTGCGATACCTGCGCTCCTTCCACCAGCGCCGCCAGCACCAGTTCGCCCGCCATCGGATCATCCGCCGCCAGCGATGGATTGGCCATGCTCAGCCCTGCGATCCCCTTTCCGCTCCGGTACACATTGGTTCGCCCGTCGCTCGCCTTCGCCCGCGCGTTGTCTCCGCTCTCCGGCCGCGCATGCACTGGGTTCTCGATGGAAAACGCGATGCCCACCTGCGCCGTCGCCGCGCCGGGATTCGTCACGCGATACCGCAGAATCGCGACCGGCAGTCCCGAATCGTCGGGCTCGTGCGGAATGAACGGCGAAAACGCCTCCATCTCTACATGCACCGGCAGCGCGCGATCCTCAAAATCGACGTGCGCCAGCGGATACGATCCGGTAAACGTCGCCGTCTCCAGCCGGCTCAGCCCAGGAACGTTGTTCGAGCCCAGCCCGTCCTGACCCTCGTACGGCGGCAGAATGCGCGACTCGAGCACGCGCGCCACGCGCTGGCCGCTGCCCGCCTCTGCCCAGATCGCCGGGAACGCATACGGAGGACGGTATCCCTTGTTCGGCCGATTGAAGATCTCCCAGTTCACCAGCTGGCCGCGCCCGCCCACGCCCAGGCTGCCCGCCGCCACCCCTCCCAGCGGAAACGAAATCATCCGCAGTTGCCGCCCGGAAAACCTGCGCGGAAACTGCGCATCCGCCGGCGCCTCGGGGCGCGCGCCGGCGCCCGCAGTTTCCTGCCCGGCTGCCGCCCCGCTCCACGGGTTCGTCTGCATGGCCGCGCCCACCGTCACGGCCGCTTGCTTCAAAAAATCTCGGCGATCCAGCCTCAGTTTGTCGGTCACGAAAATCCCTTCTCAATCCCGTTTGAAACAACTGCGCTCGCATTGTAGCCAGCCGCCCCTCGATTTGACATCCGCCGCATTCCCCCATAATTTGGTTCTTAGAGATGCAGGTTAGCGTCCATCATCGTCATCACCACCATCATCACGTGACGAGCGTGCCGGCGCAGTTCTGCTCTCGAAATCCCTAAACAGCAACACAGGATCGAGAGAAGCCCGTCGGCGCAAAGCGCTGACGGGCTTTTGCTTTTTGCAATCGAAATTCATGAAGATGGGAGCGAAGGTTGAGCAACATGACGGAACCGACGATTGATTTCGCCAAAATGGATGGCCTTGTGCCCGGCATCGTGCAGGATGCGCGCACCGGCCAGGTGCTGATGCTGGGTTTTCTCAACGACGAGAGCTGGCAGAAAACAAAAGCAACCGGCTTTGTTACATTTTGGAGCCGCACCCGCCAAAAATTGTGGATGAAGGGGGAGACCAGCGGCAATCGCCTGCGTATCGTCGACGTCTCCACCGACTGCGACCAGGATGCGCTGCTCTTCCGCGTCGAAGTCGAGGGCGATGGCCTCGTCTGTCACGAGGGAACCGTCACCTGCTTCACCCGTCCGCTCACTGGCGGCGCGGAGGTGCAGGCATGAGTGCGCCCAGCAAGCTTCGTCTCGGCATCCCCAAAGGCAGCCTCCAGGACGCCACCATCGCTCTCTTCCGCCGTGCCGGCTGGAACATCTTCGCCGACGGCCGCTCCTACTTTCCCTCCATTGACGACTCCGAAATCGAGTGCATGCTGATCCGCGCGCAGGAGATGGCCCGCTATGTCGATCACGGTGTGCTCGACGCCGGCCTCACCGGCATCGACTGGGTCGTCGAAAGCGGCCTCGAAGTCGAGAGCATCACCAGCCTCGTCTACGCCAAGCAGTCCCGCCGCCGTGTGCGCTGGGTGCTCGCCGTTCCCGAGTCGTCACCGTGGAACAAAGCGGAAGACCTCGCGGGCAAGATCATTGCCACCGAGCTGGTCGAAGTGACCAAACGCTACTTCGCTGCGAAAAATGTGCCCGTCAAAGTCGAATTCAGCTGGGGCGCGACGGAAGTGAAGCCGCCCACTCTCGCCGACGCGATTGTCGAAGTCACCGAAACCGGCAGCTCCCTCCGCGCCAATCGCCTGCGCATCATCGATACCGTGATGGAAAGCGAAACGCACCTCATCGCCAACAAAGCTGCGCTAGCCGATCCATGGAAGAAGCAGAAGATCGACTCGCTCGCGCTCATGCTGCGCGGCGCCATCGACGCGCAGGGCCAGGTGGGCCTCATGCTCAACGTCGAAAAACAAAACCTGGCCACCGTGCTCGGCGTGCTCCCCGCTCTCAACTCGCCCACCGTCTCCGAACTGAGCGATTCGCACTGGGTTGCCGTCAACACCATTCTCGAAGAGAGCACGGTGCGCGAGGTCATCCCCAGGCTCAAGGCCGCGCGTGCCACCGGCATCGTCGAATACCCGCTGAATAAGGTGGTTTTGTGAAACTTCTGAGGATGGATGGCCGGCAGGCAGTCGCCGCGCGGCGAGCGCTTGCGGCGATCACCGACCGCCGCAGCGCTGCGTACGAACGCGTTCTGCCTCAGGCGCGCCGCATCGTCAATGCGGTGCGCGGCGGCGGCGATCCCGCTGTGCTGCGCTTCCGGGCCAGGCTCGATCGTATTCCGTCACAGACACCGTTACGTATTTCCACGGAAGAAATGCGCGCCGCCTGGGATGCAACGCCCACACCCCTGCGTCAGGCGCTCCAAACCGCCGCGAAGAACATCCGTGCGTTCGCCGTGCGCCAGCGCCCTCGGGATTTCGATCTGCATCCCGCGCCCGGCGTCACCACCGGCCAGCGCGTCCTGCCCCTCGGCGCAGTCGGCTGCTATGTTCCCAGCGGCCGCTATTCCCTGCCGTCAACGCTGCTCATGACCTTCATTCCCGCGCAGGTGGCCGGCGTCGAGCGCATCGCCGTCGCCTCGCCCAGGCCCGCACAGGAAACCCTCGCCGCCGCCCATTTTCTCGGCGTCACTGAGTTCTACCGCATCGGCGGTGCCCAGGCCATCGCCGCTCTCGCGTACGGAACTGAGAGTATTTCAGCCGCCGACAAGATCGTCGGCCCCGGCAATGCCTGGGTCACGGCAGCCAAAAAGGTCGTCGCATTCGACTGCGCCATCGACATGCTGGCCGGTCCCACAGAGATCGTCGTCACCAGCGAGACCGGCGATCCCGCCTGGCTCGCCGCCGATCTCGTCGCCCAGGCCGAGCACGACCCCGACGCTCTGGCCGTCTTCATCACCACCCGTGCTGATCTCGCCATGTCCGTAGCGGCCGCCACAAAACTCCTGGCCCGAGGGAATCCAATTGCCACCGCCGCGCTTACAAATCATGGAATCGCCATCGTGACCCGTTCTGCCGAGGAAGCGCGCGACCTCACCAATCGCATCGCGCCGGAGCATCTCACCGTCGACAGCTCTGCCGATCTCGCCTGGGTGCGCAATGCCGGCTCCGTCTTCATCGGCCGCTGGTCAGCGCAACCGCTCGGCGACTATATTTCCGGCCCCAATCACACCCTGCCCACCAGCGGACTGGCCCGCGTGCGCGGCGGCCTCAGCGTTCTCGATTTTCTCAAGCTCGTCACCGTGCAGGAGTACACGGAATCCGGCGCACAGCGCCTCGGTCCCGCAGCCATCCGCCTCGCCCATGCCGAGGGCCTCACCGGCCATGCGGCGGCCATCCGGGCGCGAGGTGCACATGTCTGACCACCGCCGCGAATCCGTCACCCTGCCGTCCGCAGCGGGCACGCTGCAGCCGTCAGCTGCCGTGCGCCGCATGAAGGAATACCACCCGCCCCTCGGTGATCGCAGCGGCCTGCGCCTCGACTTCAACGAAAACACCTATGCCTGCTCGCCCCGCGTGCTCGAAGCGCTGGGCCGCATCTCCCGCGGCGATCTCACCCGCTATCCAGAGCGCGATCCGGTGGAGCGCCGCGTTGCCGAGCACCTTGGCCTCTCTCCCGAGCAGGTTCTTCTCACCAACGGCGTCGACGAAGCGATTCACGTCCTCTGCCAGACGTATCTCGACGCCGGCACGGAAATACTGCTGCCCGTGCCCACGTACTCCATGTACGAGGTCTACGCTTCCGGCACGCCGGCCCGTATCGTTGCGGTTCCCGCCACGGGCGGCTTCCGTTTTCCGCTGGCGAACGTCCTCCGCGCCATCACGCCGGCCACCCGGCTCATCGCTATCGCCAACCCGAACAGCCCCACCGGCCAGGCCGCGCGCCGCGACGATCTGATGCAGGTCGTCGAAGCCGCACCGCAGGCGGCCATCCTCGTCGACGAAGCGTACTTCCATTTCTTTGGCGAAACCATGCTCGATCTGGTTAGCCAGGCGGGGAATGTCATCGTCGCGCGCACATTTTCAAAAGCCTACGGCCTTGCTGGTCTGCGCCTTGGCGTATTGTGCGCGTCACCGTCACAAATGCAGTGGATGCGTCGCGCCATCTCGCCCTACAGCGTCAACTCCGTGGCCCTCGCCTGCCTCGCCGCCGCACTTGATGACGAGGAGTATGTCCGTTGGTACACCGGCGAGGTCCTCGCCGCTCGCGCCGCCTTCGAAGACGCTTTGGTCCGCCTCGGCGTGCCCTTCTGGCCATCCCAGGCGAACTTCGTCCTCGCCAACATCGGCGAGCGACATCGCGAGTTCGTCGAAGTCATGCGCGCTCGGGGCGTTCTCGTTCGCGACCGATCCAGCGATCCCGGCTGCGACGGCTGTGTCCGCATCACCATCGGCACGCAGGAACAGACGCATCAGGGCATCGCGGCCCTCGAAGCTGCCCTCGCCGAGATCGCCTGGGCGCCATCCCAGACTGGAGACCGGCCATGACCGCCAAACGCGCCCCGTCCCCCCCCAAATCCGCAGCGCCCCTCGTGCGGGCGGCTCAAATTGACCGCAGGACCGCGGAAACCGATATCCACCTGCGCCTCACCATCGAAGGCCAGGGCAGCTACCGCGTGTCGACGGGCATCCGCTTCTTCGATCACATGCTCGAGTTGTTCGCGCGCCATGGCGCCTTCGATCTCGACCTCATCTGCCACGGCGACCTCGATGTCGATCAACACCACACAGTCGAAGACGTTGGCATCGCGCTCGGCGAAGCCTTTGACAGGGCGCTTGGCGACAAGCGAGGCATCCTGCGCGCCGGCTACTTCCTCATGACCATGGACGAGACCCTCGGCCTCGCCGCCGTCGATCTCAGCGGCCGCGCCGCCCATCATGTCGAGACGAAAGTCCGGACGCGTCTCGTCGGCGACCTGCAGTCGGAGCTGGTCGAGGACTTCTTCGAAGGCTTCGCGCGCGGCGCCCGCGCCAACGTCCACGTCAAGACGATGTACGGCCGCTCGAACCACCACAAGATCGAAGCGCTCTTCAAAGCCTTCGCCCGCGCCCTGCGCTTCGCCTGCTCCCGCGACCCGCAACTGCGCGACGCGCTTCCGAGCACGAAGGGACTGCTGTGAGGTTCGGAGCCCGAATTCGGATAGGTCTCTTCGCCTGCGGACTAGCTGGGGCTTTGTTCTCCCTGTCTCTTGTTATTGGAAATTTTCTGCGTCACGTAGACACCATCGATTATCTCAAGCAGGCAGACGAGGCAGTGCCCTGCATTCGCTTGGGCTTTGGCTGCGCCCTCTTAAGCTTCCCGCTGTGCTTCTTTGGCAAAAGATGGTGGAGAATCGCCAGTCTCGGCTTGGGGCTGCTCCTTATTGTTTGGTGGTATCTGATCGCGGAGTCGCTCTATTGATGATTGCCGTCATCGACTACCGCGCCGGCAACCTCACCTCCGTCGTCAAGGCTCTGCGGCACCTCGGAGCTGACGTCACCGTCACGGAGGACCCCGCCACAATCGCATCCGCTGGCCGCATCATCCTGCCGGGCGTGGGCCATTTCGCGGCCACGCGCCGTCTCGACGAAACCGGCATCACCGCTGCGGTGCGCGATGCGATTCGCCGCGGCATACCTTTCCTCGGCATCTGCGTCGGCATGCAGTGGCTCTTCACGGGCAGTGCCGAAGCCCCCGGCCAACCTGGCCTCGGCAGCTTCCCGGGCCAATGCGCGCGCTTTCCCGAAGGCAGCGGAAAAATCCCCCACGTGGGCTGGAATTCCCTCACCCTGCGGCCTGAATCCAGGCTGCTCGCCGTCGTTCCAGAAGGCAGTTTCGCCTATTTCACGCACTCCTATCGTGCGCCGGTTTTATCCGCCACCGTCGCCGTTACAAATTACGGCGGGCCTTTCTCAGCCGCCGTCGAGCAGAACAACGTCTTCGGCGTCCAGTTCCACCCTGAGAAATCCGGTGAGACCGGCCTCCGCGTGCTGCGCAATTTCCTGGAATGGCTTCCGTGCTGACCAAACGCATCATCGCCTGCCTCGACGTGCGCGACGGCCGCGTTGTCAAAGGCGTGCAATTTGTCGACCTCATCGACGCCGGCGACCCTGCCGAGCTGGCCGCGCGCCACGCCGCTGCCGGAGCCGACGAGATCGTCCTCCTCGACATCACCGCCACGCACGAAGGCCGCAGCACCCTTCTCGCCACCGTCGAGAAAACCGCGCAGCGCCTCTTCGTTCCGTTTACTGTCGGCGGAGGCATCCGTACGGCTGACGAAGCCGCCGCCGTTTTCGATGCTGGTGCAGACAAGATCAGCATCAACTCCGCGGCGATCGCGGGTCCCGAACTCATCGGCGCGATCGGCTCCAAATTCGGCGCTCAGGCCGTCATCGTCGCCATCGACGCCCGCCGCGTTCCCGGAGCTCCCGTCGAGCACGCCGAGGTGTTCGCCGCCGGCGGCCGCAAGCCCACCGGCCGTCGCGCCGTCGAGTGGGCACGCGAAGCGGAATCCCGCGGCGCCGGCGAAATCCTGCTCACCTCCATGGACGCCGACGGCACGCGCGCCGGCTTCGACTGCGAGTTGACCGCAGCCGTCAGCCAGGCCGTGCAAATTCCCGTCATCGCCTCCGGAGGCGCGGGTACTGCGCGCCACTTCACCCAGGTCTTTCGCGAAGGCTGCGCCGACGCTGCCCTCGCTGCAAGCATCTTTCACTTCGGAATAGCCGATGTCCGCGCGCTCAAACAAGAATTGCGGTGCGACGGCATCCCGGTGAGGCTACCGTGCTGATTCCTTCCATCGACCTCATGGGCGGGCGCATCGTCCAGCTTGAACAGGGCGAAGATCTCCGCCTCGCCTTCGACGACTTCGACTACTGGATTGCCCGCTTCAGCAGGTACCCACTCGTCCAGCTCATCGACCTCGACGCCGCGAAGCGCACCGGCGATAATCGCGCCCTGGTCGCGCAAATCGCTCAGCGGCTTCCCGTGCAGGTCGGCGGCGGGATCCGCACCGCCGATCAAGCCCATGCTCTGCTCGAGGCCGGCGCACGCCGCGTCATCTTTGGATCGGCGATCTTTCGTGAAGACGGCGTGGATGTCGAAGCTGCCGCGGCGCTTTCCGCTTCCATCGGTGCCGACCGGTTTGTAGCAGGCATTGATACAAGAGCCGGCCGCATCGCCGTCCGCGGCTGGCGCGAACAGGTGAATGTCACTCCTGCCCAGGCCATTGCCGCGCTTGAACCGTACTGCGGCGCCTTTCTCTACACCCACGTCGATACCGAGGGCACCCTGCGCGGCTTCCCCATCGAAGCCGCTCGCGTCCTGCGCCCGCTCACCCAGCGCCATCTCATCGTCGCCGGCGGCATCCGCGACCAGGCGGAGATCGACGCCCTCGACTCCCTGGGCATCGACGCCGTCGCCGGGATGGCCGTGTATTCCGGTCTGCTGAGCGCCTGATAGTCGCTCGTCCGGCCCGGCCCGCGCATTTTTCTCCGAATCCGCGCCCTGTTCCAGCGAGAAATGCCGTAACCTAATACCTCCGATCGAAGGAAACCCGTGACCACGAAACGAAATGCCCTGCGCATTGCCAGGCGCCTCGAAGAAGTCGGCTTCTCCGACATCGTGCAGATTCGCAACAAGGTCATGCAGCTGCGCGCCGCTGGGCAGTCGGTCCACGCATTTCACGGCGGCGAGCCGTTTTTCGAAACGCCGGAGGCCGTCAAGTACGCCGGCCTCAAAGCGCTGGCCGAGAATCGCACCCGCTACGCGCCGTCGTCCGGCATCGACCCCCTGCGCCAGGCGCTCGCGCGCAAGCTGCAAACCAAAAATCACCTCGATGCCGGCGTCGATGACGTTATCGTCACCGTCGGCGGCGCGCACGCGCTCTACGCTGCCTTTCAAACCGTGCTCGATCCCGGCGACGATGTGCTGTTGTTCTCGCCGTTCTGGACGCCCATCCGCGACATGGTCACCATGGCTCAGGCTCGGCCCGTCATGGTCCCCACCTCCAGCGCCCGGCGCAGCGGGTTAACCGCCGCGCTCGAACACTATTCCACCGCAGCCACGCGCGCCGTGTACTACAACACGCCGCAGAATCCTTCCGGCGTCGTGTTCACGCGCGAGGAAGCCGAAGAAGTGGCGGCCTTCGCCATCCGCCGCGACCTCATCGTCTTCGCCGACGAAGCGTACGAGGATCTCGTTTACGATGGCGAGCACGTTTCCATTGCGTCCTTGCCGGGCATGGCCGAACGCTCCATCACCGCCTACACATTCTCGAAAACTTACGCCATGACCGGCTGGCGCTGCGGTTACGCCGTCGCCAAAGAGCCGTTCATGACAGGCCTTCGCAAAGTGGTGCTTTATTCGACGAACGGCGTCTCCACGCCCACGCAGTGGGCCGCGCTCGAAGCGCTGGCCCAGCCGCAGGAAGCTCTTGCCGCGCGCCGCGAGGATTACCGTCAGCGGCGCGATCGGCTCGTCCGGGGCCTCAACCAGCTCGGCCTTCCCTGCGAAATGCCGGCGGGCGCGTTCTACGCCTTCCCCGGTGTGACGAAAATCCACAAGAACAGCCGCCGCGTCGCGGAGATGTTCCTCGAAAAGGCGCACGTCGCCACCATCCCTGGCGTCGTCTTCGGCGCACAGGGCGAAGGACATGTGCGCTTCAGTTATTCCGTTGCGCCGGAGACCATCGATACAGGTCTCGAAGCTCTGCGCACGATTCTGGGCTGACGCAGTGTCCGGCTCCTCGTGCGGCCCTTGATCAAGAGGTAGCGTCATTGCAGAAAAGCAGCCATCCGTTCTCATGCTGACCGTCGGCATTCCAGAAGGCGTCGATCGTGACCTGCACCGCCTGCTGCCCGATGGCATTGCGCTCGAGGCCATTCCAATGGGACCCCAGAGCACCTGCGAGGTCGAGTTCTGGCTTGCGCCTCTGTTCAAAAAGCACGCGCAGCAGGCGTGGCCTTTTCTGCGCGGCGTGCGCGTAGTGCAGTCCATGTTGGCCGGTGTCGATGGCTTGCGGCCGCTGCTGCCACCCGACGTGGTCCTGTGCGATGCGCGCGGCGTCCACGACATTCCTGCCGCCGAGTGGGCCGTCGCTGCGATCCTTGCCTCGCTCAAATATTTCCCACTCTATGGCGACATCCAGCACAGCGCCCTCTGGAAGCGACGCTTCGAGGCGCAGGAACACTACGCCGCGATGCATCCCAAAGCAAAGTTGCCCTGGCCCGCCATGACGGTCGAGGAACTGCACGGCAAGCGTGTGCTCATCGTCGGCTATGGCTCCATCGGGCACGCCATTGAGGAGCGGCTGCAGCCCTTCGGCGTTCGCGTCGATCGTATCGCTCGCAGCGCGCGCGAAGGCGTGGCGGGCATCGCATCTCTCCCTGAACTGCTTCCCGTCGCAGACATCGTGATTCTCAGCGTGCCTCTCACCAGCGAAACCGCCGGCCTCGTCGGGGCGCGCGAGATCGCGCGCATGCAGCAGGGCGCGCTGCTCGTGAATGTGGCACGCGGCCCCATCGTCGATACCGATGCGCTCCTCACCGCCCTCCGCAGCGGACGAATCCGCGCCGCCATGGACGTCACCGATCCGGAGCCGCTGCCCGATGGGCATCCCCTGTGGAGCGCGCCCAATTTGCTCCTCACGCCCCACATCGCCGGATCGACGCCGATGTTCATGCGCCGCGCCATGGAACTGGCAGCTGCGCAAATCGGCCGCTACCTGCGCGGCGAGGTGCTGCAGAACATCGTCACCGGCGAGTATTGACGCGGCGCACGCGACAAACAGTCGATCAGAGGAGTGGCTCTCTTTCCCGACTGCATCTCCTTATCTTTACTTCGCTGGGTTGCCGCTCGCGTTGAATGCCGTGGCGCTGATCGTCACCACGTTAGAAACGGCAGTGATCTGCTCCTTTGGCTGCCGAATGCAGAAGCTGCCGTCAGGCGACGCCCAGCATGCGCTCGATTCGAAATGGAATCGCAGTTCATATTTCCCGGCGGAATAGAGCGGCGAAGTATCGAATTCTGGAGCCAGCGTGCCCAGCGTAAAAACCCCTTCCGCAGTATGACCCGGAAGAATCGGCGTCTCGAAATAGACATTGGCCGTACACGCCTGCAGACGGGATTCCAGTTTCTTCCACTCGCCGTCATCCGTCCGGTATTCCGGCATGATGCTGTCGTCGCTGCATGTGAATCGGCCATTCCGAACCGGACGATCGCTGAGGTTGCGAATCGCATAATGAAATACCGTGCATTCCACGCTGGTCCCCGGATCGCCGGCACACCGCGCCCCCAGCCGCTTCCTCAATTCCGCCGCCGCCGTTTCCGATCCGAGCGAAATCTCGAAACCGAGCTGGAGACGGCCCAGATCGGGCAGGGCCGGCGAACTCACCTCGATCGTTTTCGAAATCACTTCCACGGGCCTTTGAATCTCCACGTCGCCGGTCGGCGCGCCACCCCACGAGTTCGGCTTCATTACCTGGAGCGGCGCCAGGCAATCCGCCCCTTCGCGGTTTTCAGTGCAGCCCCACAGCCACCATTCGGCCCGAATCGTATACGACCGCTGAGCAACCGGAGCAAAATCGTCCGGAGGTCGGTTCTGAGCGACGAGTCGCGATCGGTATTCGGTCGATTCCCCAGGCCGCAGCCGCAGATTTTCATAGATCCACGGAGTGCAAAGCGGACGCGAAACCTGGCTGATCGGCCACCAGCCGCTCGAGGAATTAGACTCCTGCATCTCGAAGGTGACCACCGGCTCCTGGCAGGCAATGCGGCTCAGATGCACCGTGCGAGAGCCGGCATTTTTCAGCGTGACGACAAAGGCCCGGCACGCCAGCGTGAGTCCGGCTTCCCCGCCGCAGGCCGGACCACGCGGCAGCGAGCTGGAAGGATCCTCGCGGATCGTCAGCTCAAAATTTCCGGCGTCAGGCAAGAGCTGCGGAAACGGCGCTGCCCGCGCAGCCTGCTGAAGCGTGAGCGCGACCAATACCATAAGGGCCGCTCTGGAGAAGAAGCGCATCGAAGTGTTCCCTCGATTAGACACCGCCGGCGAGGAAGGTGAGCGCGCCACGCGCGGATCCCGTCTGAGCCGACTCCCTTCCGCCGACTGGCCGCGCTAGTCCAGCTCGCGCAGCCGCCTTGTGGCGTCCTGCAATTCCCGCGTCAGCCGCAGCGCTTCGTCCATGTTGCCGGCGCGCTCCGCCTGCTCGATCGCTGCGCGCAACCGGCGCTGCTCCTGATCGAGAGCCGTGCAGCGAATCGCATGCACAGCGTCGTCCACCGCATCGGGCTGGGGTTCTGTGTCGTGAATCGAAACAAAGAGGGAAGCCAGCAGCTTCCGTTGCTCATCGCTGGCGAGCGATCCCAGGGCGTCGGCGCCGTCTGCTCGTTCGCGCAGCCGCTCGACAACTTCGCGCACGTCGGTCCGCAGCGGCTCCAATTCCTGCCGGTGCTGCTGCCACGCTCCTTCCGCCACCAGGTAAGCCTCGCTCGATCGCGGCGACGAGAACGCCAGCAAAAGGACTTTCTCAGCGTGGGTCAGGCTCTGCTCGTGCGTCGCGATATGGTCGCGCCGTCTGGCGGCAGCATCCCTCAACTCCGCCCGTACCAGCGCCGAGTCGATCCCCAGCGCCTGCGCCGCGTCGTTGGCGAACGCGTCCCGCGCAATGCGGCTGGGAATACGCCGGATGTGCGGCAGCAGAAAATTGAGCGCCTCGGTCTTCGCCTTCGGATCGCGCCCCGGAAACAGCTGTCGCGCCCGGTCAACGAGCCAGGTCTGCCAGGCCGGCGCGCCACGCAGTACCTGCGCATACGCCCGCGCGCCCCGCTCCCGCACGTACCGATCTGGATCGAGCCCGCCTTCCAGCGTCAGCACCTGCACGTCGAACCCCTCTTCCGTCAGCAGCGCAATCGACTTCTCCGCCGCATTCGCCCCCGCCGTGTCCGGATCGAAATTGACGATTACCTTCGTCGCATAGCGCTTCAGCAAGCGCGTCTGGAATTCCGTAAACGCCGTCCCGCTGCTCGCAATTACGTTGGGAATCCCGGACAAAAACACCGAGATACAGTCCATTTGCCCCTCGACGAGCACCGCGCCGCCGTCATTCCGAATCGCCTGCTTCGCCTTGTCCAGATTGAAGAGCACCTGCCCCTTGGAATAGAGCGGCGTCTCCGGCGAGTTCAGGTATTTCGGTCCGGCTTTCGCGCCGCTCTCCAGCGTGCGCGCCGTGAACGCGATCACCCGTCCGCCCTCGTTCGCGATGGGAAACATCACCCGCTTCCGGAAACGCGCGTACAGCGGCCCCGGACTTCCGTCCTCCTGCTCCTTGCACGAGAACAACCCGCTCAGCCGCAGCGTCTCCACGTCGGCCAGCCCCTGCAGCTTGTCGCGCAGCGCGTTGAAATTGTCCGGCGCATACCCGATGCGGAATTTCGCAATCCCCTCGCCCGCAAGCCCGCGCCCCGTCAGGTACTCGCGCGCCGTCGCACCCTCCGCCGAGCGAAGCTGCTCCTCGAACCACGCCGTCGCCGCCTCATGCAGCTCCAGCAGCTTGCCCCGCTGGCGATGCTCCGCAGCCTCCTCCGGCGAAGCGAAGTCGCGCTTCGGCAGCGGAATCCCGCACTTCTGCGCGACGGTCTTCACCGCCTCGGGAAAACTGATGTTCTCGATCTTCTTCACGAACTCCAGCACGTCGCCCGACTCGCCGCAGCCGAAGCAGTGGTAGAACTGCCGTCCCGCATGAACGCTGAACGACGGCGTCTTCTCTTTGTGGAACGGGCACAGCCCGCTGAAGTTCTGCGCCCCGGCTTTGCGCAGCCGCACGTACTCGCCGACAATTTTCACGATGTCGGCCTGCTCTTTTACGCGCCGGGCGAAATCCTGTTCCATGGGGTCCGGTTACAGGGTACAGCCATCGCAGATCAGAGCCGCCAGTCCTGCCGGCTGACCCGGTAGAGCAATACCAGCGCAGCACGCCGGTGCGCAGGACACTAGTGTGCGCTCGTCCATCGTGGGCCAACTCAGTTCGGAAGCAATCCGTAGACATCGAGTTCGCCGGGAGTCGAGGCGCTGCTGTCGGGGCTGCCGGTATTGTTTCCCCGTGTCCCCACATACACCTTCCCGTTGGCCACCGTCGGTACCGTGAACTTGACCGCATAGCCGGCCGTGTTGCCCGTGCCCTGCGTGCTGTTCCACAGTTCGTTCGCCAGATTGCCCGCTTCCCAGGCATGCAGAATCGCGGGACCGCACCCCGGCGACTGCGGCGTGCAGTACTGGCTGTTGTCGAGCGACCACACGATCCCATGGCTGTTATCGGGCATCGATGAAAGCGAAGGCGTCGACCCCGGGAAACCAAAGCCCGTCGAGGACGACGCCCCCCTCGCGGTGAGCTGCGCGGTCGTAGCATTCAGCGAATACGCCTGCAGGTTTCCCCACGCCGGGGCAACAAAGTACGTCCCGTTCCAGTACGCGCCCATCGCAAAAATGGAGCTCCCGACGTTGAGCTTCTGCCAGGCATTCGCATCGCCCAGGCCTCCGAGATCATCGCGATTGTTCACATAAAGCGTGCCGTCCTTGCCGCCCCCGATGATCAGGTGATTGGGATTGGTTCCGTTGGCCCGCAAATCCGCGAGCACCAGCGCGCCTCCTGATCCGAAGTCCGCGTCGTTGTCGTTGTCCTCCTGCTGATCGGTCGGCGTAAAGGATTGCGCGACCTTCAGCATCGCGTCGAATTGCAGCAAAGAATCGCCGTAATCGTTGTTCGGAGCCGACGCGCTGTTCGCGTCGAAATTGCCGTTGCCGGTCAGAACGTAAAGATTCCCCGCTGCGTCTACCGCCGGTGCGGCGCCGCTCATCCAGATGCCGCCCCAGCCCGCATTCGGCGTGTCGTTGAAAACGCCCACCTGCGCAAGCGTGGTCGCGTTATAGCCCATCACCCAGCCGTAGTACGGCGCGTTGTCTTCATGGGAGGCCCATGCGATGTAGACCACGCCATTGGAAAGCACGAGGCCCGCTCGCTGGTTTTGCCCGCGCGCGGCAAAGGTGTCCGTCGTGCCGCCGTCCTCCGTGCCGGGATACGTCGCGGCGATCGTCACTGGCCCGGAGAATTTCTCCTTCCCGGTTGTCAGATCGATGGCGTGCAGCCGCTGATAAAATGCGGTTAGCGCGGCATTCGACGATTTCGAAACCACGTAGAGCGTTCCGGTCGTGGCATCGATGACCGGCGTCCCCGTGACCCCAACCTCCGGAGCGATATCGAAGTAGCCTGCCCCAATCGCCTGATTTCCTGCGTAATCCGGCACGCTGGTCTCGCCCGGCAATCCGCCGTGCGCCGCATCCAGCAGGTTGGCGTGCCACAGCGGCACGCATGGCGAGGCATTGGCGTCGGCGTCGAACGCGTAGACGCTGTCGTGCTGCGTGGCAATGAAGACGACGTTGTGGCGCGCGGATGCGACCGTCAGATTCGGCGCCCAAAGAGGCTGCGCATAGATCGCTCCATCCACAGTGCAGGAAAAGAGCTTGCCAAAGGTCGCTGCCGTCACCGTCGCCGGCGCAAGTGCGTACTCCTGGGTGTTCGCTCCGTCGCGCGCCGTGTCATTGTGGTAGGTCAGCACACCGGCAAGTCCCGTCACAGCCACGGCGACAGTCGCCGACTGATTTTTGTTGCCGGAATCGGTGGCCGTCAGCGTGTACTCGCCCGCTGCAGCCGCCGCAGTGAACGTGACCGGCGCGCTGCTGGCGCTCGTCGCTGTTGAGAAACTGCCGCAGGTGTTGCCGGTGCAACCGGCTCCCGCGGCCGACCATGTCACTCCCGCCCCGTCTGTAGTCGTTCCAATCAAAGTCAGCGTTTGCCCGGCTGTCAATCCGGCCCGCCGCGGATAAACCGAAACCGCCGCAGAGGATGGGGCAATGGTCATCGGCAAGGTGGCCGATTGCGTCTGCGCCGGGCTGCCGGAATCAGTCACCGCGAACGTGAGCGGAGTGGCGCTGGCGGCAATCATCGGCGTTCCGCTGATCGTCCCTGCAGCATCCACCGCAAGCACCTCCGGCAGAGCGCCTCCGGTCAGCGCCCACGTGTAGGGTGCGGTGCCACCGGCGGCCGTGAGCGTGGCCTGGTAATTCGCCCCTACCTGGCCGTTCGGCAACGACGCTGTAGAGACCGTCAGCGGCGCCGGCGTGATCGTCAGCGTGAACTTCGCCGTTTGGGTCTGCACAGGTTTGCTGGAATCGGTCACCGTGAACGTGAGCGCAATGGAACTGACTGTCGCTTCCGGCGTCCCGGAGAGCGCGCCGCTCGTCGCCAGGCTGAGATTTGCCGGCAGGCTGCCGCTGGTCAAATTCCAGCTATACGGTGCCGTGCCTCCCGAGGCAGTAAGTGTACCGGCGTATGGCTCGCCCACCTGCCCGTTCACCAGCGAAGCCGTCGTAATCGTCAGCGGCGGCGTTGGTTGCTGCCCCCCGCCGCAACCGCTGGCGAACACACCCGCAACCATCAGCGCCCCGGCAGCACTCCGCCACGCTGTGCGCGTTCTGCGAAAGATGAACATGGCCGTGCGGCTCCCCCGGAAGAATCGTTCCCGATCGCCATCCGGCTGCGGGGAAACGACAGACAGCAAAGAGCAGAATCACGCAAGTATAGCTGCCACAGGATGATAGCGGCATCCAAATATGAAGACCGGCGTGCTGGCCCCATCTCCCACGTCCTCTCGCGGTCCCTGCGTCACTGGCGCTTGATCTCGCTGAAGAGGTGAAACGAAACAGGGTTTTCCACATCTAACTTCGTGAGGACTTGTCCCAGAGGAACCGGCGGATTCAGCCCGAAACGCCTCCGAAATGGCAGAAATTGCCGGAGTTAGGTCGTTTTCGTGGTATTCTGAGCGTCCGGGGAGACGTGCGCCTTTTACCCGGCGGCCCCTGTGCCGCCATGGGTTTTCGCCTTTCATGGCCCCAACCGCACTCGTCCGTACCCAGGTGAGACAGATCCGAAATTCATTGCGGGGAGCCATCCGCTTGGCCATTGAAGATAAATTCGAACAGGATATTCAGAAGCTCATCGACGCCGGCAAGGAAAAGGGATACCTGACCTACAACGAGGTCAACGACCTGATCCCCGGCGACATGAATTCGCCCGACGATCTCGACGACCTGCTGACCACCGTCAACGGCCAGGGCATCGACATTCTCGAAGGCGGCCCTAAACTCGGCGCCGAGCGCGACGAGTTTGAAGGCGAAGAGGGGGAAGACGTCGAGCTCGACTTGACGCCGGGCACGCTGGAAAAAACTAACGACCCCGTCCGCATGTATCTGCGCGAGATGGGCACCGTTCCGCTGCTCACACGCGAAGGCGAAGTCGAGATCGCGCGCCGCATCGAGCGCGGCCAGCTGCGCGTCCTCAAAGCCATTTCGCGCTCACCCGTCGTCATTCGTGAAATCGTCGCCCTCGGCGAGGATCTCAAGCGCGGCGTCCGCAACATCAAGGAAGTGGTCATCTTCGACGACGAAGAGCTGACCGAAGAAGTGGTGCAGTCGCGCGTGCGCGCCACCGTGGGCCGCGTCGACACCCTGGTCAAGCACCAGAAGAAAGCCCAGCAGCACGAAGAGAAGCTCGCTACGGTGAATCAGAAGGCGAAGCCGCGCGAGCACCGCAAGCTGCGCTGGGGCATCGCTCGCGAGAAGGTGCTCGTCTCGCGCATCGTCCGCGAGCTCAAGTACACCAACCTCGAGCGCAAACGCCTGCTGGAGAAGGTCAATAAGACCGTCGAAGCCATGCGCACGCTCGAGCGCCAGATTCGCTCCCTCGATACCAAATGGGAGCAGTCGCGCAGCGAGGAACTGAAGAAGGAATACCGGCGTCAGCAGAAAAATTGCCGCATCGACCTCGAAAAGCTCGAGGAAGAAGCAGGCGTCTCCATCTCCGAGCTCAAGCGCACGCAGCGCGAGATGATCCAGGGCGACATGGACGCCGAGCAGGCCAAGCGCGAGCTGATTGAAGCCAACCTGCGCCTCGTCGTCTCCATCGCCAAGAAGTACACCAACCGCGGTCTCCAGTTCCTCGACCTCATCCAGGAAGGCAACATCGGTCTGATGAAGGCCGTGGACAAATTTGAGTACCGCCGCGGTTACAAATTCTCGACCTACGCCACGTGGTGGATCCGCCAGGCAATCACCCGCGCCATCGCCGACCAGGCGAGGACCATCCGCATCCCCGTGCACATGATCGAGACCATCAACAAGCTCATCCGCACCTCGCGTCAGCTGGTGCAGGAGCTGGGCCGCGAGCCGACCTCCGAAGAGATCGCGAAGCGCATGGACATTCCGGTCGCCAAGGTGCGCAAGGTGCTCAAGATCGCCCAGGAGCCCATCTCGCTCGAAACGCCCATCGGCGAAGAGGAAGATTCACACCTCGGCGACTTCATCGAAGATCGCCAGGCTGTGTCGCCTTCCGACGCGGTCATCAGCGTCAACCTCAAGGAGTACACCTCGCAGGTGCTGCGCACGCTCACCCCGCGCGAAGAGCGCGTCGTCAAGATGCGCTTCGGCCTTGAAGACGGCTCCGAGCACACGCTCGAAGAAGTGGGCCAGAGCTTCCAGGTCACCCGCGAGCGCATCCGCCAGATCGAAGCCAAGGCGTTGCGCAAGCTCCGCCATCCATCGCGCTCCCGCAAGCTGCGCGCCTTTGTCGACACCACGCACGAATAGCGGCCCGTCGGCTTTCAGCCCCGAATCACCAGCCGCTCCGGAAACGGAGCGGCTTTTCTTTTGCTCCGGGCGCCTTCGTTGCCGGGCGGTACACTTAACCTCATGCCGCGCGTCGCCGTCATCTCCAAACCGCAGAAAGAGGAGCTGCGGCAAACGTTGCCGGAGCTCGTGCTTTGGCTCAAGGCGCACGGCTACGAGCCGCTGCTCGATCCGGTGAGCGCCAACTACGTAACCGACGAAAACATTTGTCCCCGTCCGGAGATGGCCACGCTCAATCCGGACTTCGCCATTGTGCTCGGCGGCGACGGCACGCTGCTGGCCGCGGCGCGCGTCTTTGCGCGTACCGGCATTCCCATCCTCAGCGTGAACCTCGGAGCTCTCGGCTTTCTCAGCGAAGTCCGCCTGGCCGACCTCTACACCCATCTCGATGCCTGGAACAAGAAATGCTGCATGCTGGAATCCCGCGTCATGCTGCACAGCGAGCTGTGGCGCGACGGCAAGCTCTACCGGGAGCATGACGCGCTGAACGATGTGGTGGCGGCCAAGGGCACCATCGCCCGGATGGGCCACTTCACCGTGGAAGTCGATGGGCAACTGGCCGCCACGTTTCGCGCCGACGGCGTCATCGTGGCCACACCCACCGGCTCGACCGCGTACTCGCTGGCCGCCGGGGGGCCGGTGCTCCTTCCGGTGATGGACACGCTGATCGTGACGCCGATCTGCCCGCATCAGCTCACGCTGCGCCCCATGGTGCTGCCTGGCCAGGCGCATATCCTGGTGCGCATCGAAGGCATTCCCGACCAAACCTTTCTCACCATCGACGGGCAGGAAGCCATCCAGCTGCGCGTGGGCGACGAGCTGCGCTGCCGCCGCTCTGACTACTCAGTCAAACTAATCCGTATCGGCGCCAACGGCTTCTTCGACGTGCTGCGCTCAAAGCTGAAATGGGGCGAGCGCTGAGAGGGCCGAGCCCGAGCCTATTGCTTCGTTAGCTCCTGCAGCAGGATCTTCGCCTTCGTCGAGAAATTCTTCGCGCCATCCAGATCGTCGATTTTCAGGGCCGCTCGCGCTTTCCCGATAAAGGTGCGAATCAGCGCGGCCGTCTTCTGTTCGTCGGAACTGAGTGAGCGGTGAATGCCGTTGAGCGTATTCTCGGTCCCGGTAATTTCATTGGCCAGCGCCTGCCGGTCCGCGGTATTGGCATCGTTGTTGGCCGTAGACAACTCCCCAATCGGCGATGATGCAGGCGGTTGCCCGCTCGCCACTTCAGTATTCGGTTGGCCGTTGTCCGTCGTGGTGCCAGGTTTGGCAGGCTCCTGCTCGACGGTTTCGGTTTCCGGCGCCTTGGCATGATGCCGCGAACGCTTCGCATGGGTCACCATCGCGCCGTTGGTTGCCGGCGGGGCGGCCGTATTCAGCATGACAGGCCGCTGCTGGCTGGGCGGCGGCAAGGTCGGCATAGCCGGCTCCTGCCTCGCCATCTCCGACGGAGGAACCGTAGGCGCCTGCGCCTGGGGTGGCGGAGCCGCATGCTGCTGTTTACGGTTGCAGCCGGCCAATGCCGCGAGCACCAGCCCCCATGCCGCAATCCTCCTCCCGGATCTCATGGTCCGGACCTTTCTGGCTGGGCCTCATCCCCCTGGCGAGCGAGCTCGCCGGGCTCCGCGTGCGCCGGAAGAACCGGCACTGCACGCACTCCCGAACCGGCAGAAATCAAAGGGAGCCGCAGTACAAAGGTGGTTCCGCTCCCAGGCTTCGATTCTACGTCAATCTGTCCATGATGCAGCTGAACAATCCGATAGGTCATGGCCAGCCCAATGCCGCTGCCTTCTTTCTTGGTCGTGAAATACAAATCGAAGATCCGCGGCCGAATCTCGTCGGGGATACCGGTGCCGTGATCGCGGATTTGGATTGACGCCCACCGCGCCCCATCGCTCAGCCCTACTTCCAGCAGTCCCCCGTTGGCCATCGCCTGCGCGCCGTTGAGCACGATATTCAGCAGCGCCTGCTTCAGCAGGTCGGCATCCACCCGGCAGGAGATGGCGTGCGCCGGCGTTTTGCTCTCCACGCGAATCCCCCGCGTCTCCAGCTCCGCTGACGCCAGCGTAAGCACACTTTCGACCACGGCCCGCAAATCCTGATCCTTGAGCTGCAATTCCACCGGACGCGAGAAGTCCACCAGCGTCTGCACCACCCGGTCCAGGCGGCGAATCTCGCTCTGAATCACGTCCAGATGGCGCATGGCGTCGTCGCCTGCCTGCACCTTGTTCCGCAACAACTCAATGTGCACCACGATCGCGTTGATGGGATTCTTGACCTCGTGGCCCACCCCCGCCGTCAGCCGGCCGATGGCCGCCATACGCCGGGAGACCTCCAGTTCGCTCTCGATCTCCCGCACCGACTCCAGGTCATGGAGCGTCAGCAGAGCGCCCAGGGAGTGGCGATCGCGCGAATGCTCGTCGTGGATGAAGTCAAGCGACACCTCGACGCGCCGGCCCGTTTCCGTCGTGACTTCCTCCTGCACGATCGACATGCCGCCTTCGAAGGCGTCGCGCACCGTGCGTCCCAGACGCGTGCCGCGGTCGAATATCTCGCGCACCTCCGCGCCGAACATGCGGTCGCGGTTCATGTTGAGGAAGCGCTCCACCGAGCTCGAGACCAGCACCGCCCGCGACTCGCGCGTAAACAGCATCATGCCGTCCTGCAGATTGGAGAGGATCTGGTCGAGGTTCTCGCGCAGCGCAGAGAAAACCTCTTCGACGTTGCGAATGCGCTGGCCGAGCCGCTCGATCTTCCCCGAAACCTGGGCCACGGCATCGTCGCCCCGTCCCAGAAGAGGATCGGCCAGAGCGGCCAGCGGACCCGCATGTCCAGCCTCCGGCTCAGGGGGCCCCAGGTCTCCTGTCGTTTGCGATTCGGCCAGCGCCTCCTGCGCGGTCAGCGTGTCGAGGCGGCGGCTGATCTGCTCGATCGGCTGCAAAGCCAGATTCGCCAGCAGCGCCGCCACCACGATCGAAATGATCATGGCCAGCAGAATGGTGGTGAGCGTTTCTCGCAGCCAGGGATAAAAGGCGTGTTGCAGAAAGGTGGTGCGGATGCCGATGCGGATGCTCAGAAATGGCTGGTTGTTGAGGTCGATCCCCAGCGAGAAGTTGTAGACCTGTGGCCGCCCGAAGACTATCCGCAGCGTGCGAATCATCGAAGAGACCGACGTCTGCCGAAGCTCCGCATAATCAGGCCGCGTCGGGAGCAGTTGATCCTGCTGCGAAGGATCGGTCGATACCAGCGCCCGCCCGTCGCGGTCGGCAATCGCCACATCGAGAACGGTCGGCGAGAACTCGACGATGGAGTTGAGCTGCTCGTTGAGCGCCGCACTCTGGCGCAGCGTCTCCGCCACCGCGGCGTGGACAGCGGCCGGGTCACGCGGATCGAAACGTTGCGAACCGAGGCCGGTGTTGAGTGTCCGGCTTACCTGCGCCGAAAGCTGGCGGGCGAAATCATCGGTGAGTTCGTAAGACTGGCCGATGTGCTGCTGCAGCAGCTGGCTCATCCAGATCCACGAAAAGACCACCACGACGGCGAAGACGAGGCCGGTGATCGCGAGGACGAGTTTCGTTTTCAGGCGCATGGCACGGGGTGAAGCGCTCAGCAGTCACGGTCGAACCAGGAGCATGAGGAAAGCGCTGCATCTGCTGCCAATCTACGCCGGAACTGGTCTCATAATCCCACAACGCCCTGAAATCCAGGGAGAGACCCGCTGCTGCAGCGGGCTCACGCTGCTGGGGGAAGTCCCTGACCCATCGATGAGATCAGTCCTGCCAGCTACTCCTCCGGCACGCCCGCGGCGGCTGCGGTGCCGTATTCGCGCAGCTTGTTGTGAAGCGTTTTGAGGCTGATTCCCAAAATCTCGGCCGCCCGCGTCTTATTGTTATGGGTCGATTCGAGAGTCTTGAAGATCAGCATCCGTTCGGCATCGTCGACGGTGGCGCCCACTTCCAGCTGGATGGCGTTGGGAGGCAGTTCGCTCGCCGGGCGCGGAGCGCGCGTGCCGAAGCCCGGCGGCAGGTGACGCGGCTGCATCTGGCCTTCGCCGCCCAGCACAACCGCGCGCTCGATCGTGTTCCGCAGCTCGCGCACATTGCCTGGCCAGTCATGGGCCATCAGCCGCGCCATCATCTCGCTGTCGAGGCCCGTGACCTTGCGCCCGTGTTTTTGATTCATGTCGGAGATCATCGCTTCGGCAATGGCTGGAATGTCCTCCTTATGATCGCGCAGCGGAGGCATATGAATGTTAAATACGTTGAGCCGGTAATAAAGATCGCCGCGCAGATGCCCGTCGCCGACCGCCTGCTCCGGATCCTTATTGGTCGCTGCAAGCACCCGCACGTCCACCGGCGATTCCATTTTGCTGCCCAGCCGGCGCAGCTTGCGGTCTTCCAGAACCCGCAGCAGCTTGGCCTGGGTGGCCACCGGCATCTCGCCAATTTCGTCCAGCAGCAGCGTCCCTTCCTCGGCCAGCTCGAAGCATCCCGCGCGCCGCTCGATGGCGCCCGTGAACGCTCCCTTCTCATGCCCGAAGATTTCGCTCTCGATCAGCGTTTCCGGAATGGCTGCGCAATTGACCGCAACGAACGGCTTGTTGCGCCGCGGGCTCAGGTCGTGGAGTGTCCTCGCCACCAGTTCCTTGCCCGTTCCGCTTTCCCCGGTTATCAGCACGCTCACATTGCTGGTGGCCACGCGCTCGATCAGCGTGAAGATCTCCTGCATCTTCTTCGACGCGCCTACCAGCGAGCCCAGCACGCCTGTCTCGCGCAGCTTGCGCCGCGTCACTTCCAGTTCCCGGTCCGTATCCCGCTGGCGCGAAGCGTTGGTGAGGATCGCCCGCAGCCGCGTGGGATCCACCGGCTTCTGGATAAAATCGTATGCGCCGTTTTTCATCGCTTCCACGGCGGCTTCAATCGAGCCCTGGGCGGTCAGCATGATCACCGCGATCGGCTCATTCGTCTCCCCGAGCCGGGCCAGCAGCTCCAGCCCGTCCATGCGCGGCATTTTCAGATCGGACACGATGATGCCCGGCTGCCACGCCGTCGTCTTCTCCAGCGCTTCAATGCCGTCGCGAGCGGTTTCTGTTCGATAGCCCCAGCCTGAGACCAGCTCTGCCAGGCCTGACAGAGCGTGGGGCTCGTCTTCGACGATGAGGACCTTTTCCTGGCTGGTCATCCAATCGTTCCAACACGGGTGATCACGGTTTGTTGTATCACGTCGGACCCGCGCGCAGAAATCGCCTGTCCCCCGCACCGTACCTCTTCGCGCCATCCGGCGCCTGACCTCTTTCCCTGAGGCTGGAGAAGCTGCGCACTCCTCGGATGCGCAATCCGTACCCGCGGATTGCCCGAAATGCGGGAATCTCCGGCCTGACGCAGATCGGCGCCTTGGCGGTTACGCTGGTGCGCGGCTCGATCTCTCGCCTGCCGTATACTCGATTGTTTGCTCGATTCGCTCTGAGGTTGTGCTTATGGATGCTGCCGTTGCATTTGCTCGTCAAAATGCGGCCCGCTTTCTGGATGAGCTGAAAACGCTCCTGCGCATTCCATCGGTTTCGACCCTCCCGGAGCACAAGGGCGATGTCGACGCCGCCGCAAACTGGGTCGCCGGCAATCTCCGCCGCATGGGGATGGAGCACGTCGAGGTGATCCGCGGCAGCGGGCATCCGCTGGTCTATGGCGACTGGCTGCACGCCCGGGGCAAGCCCACTTGCCTCTGCTATGCCCATTACGATGTGCAGCCGCCCGATCCCCTCGACGAGTGGGTTACGCCGCCCTTCGAGCCGTCCGAACGCAACGGCAACCTCTATGCGCGCGGCGCGGTCGACGACAAAGGCCAGCTGGTCACCCAGCTCAAGGCCCTCGAGTCGCTGTTCCACGCCGGCAAGGGCAAGCTGCTGATCAATGTCCGCGTGATCTACGAGGGCGAGGAAGAAGTCGGCGGCGAACAGATCGAGGCCTTCGTCCGCGAGCATCCCGAGCGCCTGAAGGCTGACTTCGCGCTGATCTCCGACACCGAAATGTTCGCGCCGGAGCTGCCGACCCTCTGCGTGGGCCTCCGCGGCATGATCTACACCGAGCTGGAAGTGCGCGGCGCAAAGACCGATCTCCACTCCGGCATGTACGGCGGCGTGGCTCCCAATCCCTTCGTCGCGCTGTCGCAGATCATCACCGGCCTGAAAGATCGCGACGGCAGAATCCTCATTCCCGGAATTTATGACTCCGTCGCCAGGCCCAGCGCGGAGGAGGTGCACGACTGGCACAGCCTGCCCTTCGACGAAGCGGCCTATACGAAGAACGAAGTCGGCGCGTCCGCTCTGGTCGGTGAGCCTGGCTACTCGGTCATCGAGCGGACCTGGGCCCGCCCTACCCTCGATGTCCACGGAATCATCGGCGGCTTCACCGGCGCGGGCGCGAAAACCGTGATCCCCGCCAAAGCGACCGCCAAAATCTCCATGCGTCTTGTCCCCAACATGAAGCCGGCAGAAACGTTCGCGCAGTACAAAGCATATGTCGAGAAGATCTGCCCCGCGGGCTGCTCCGTCGACCTGCGCCTCGTCCACTCCGGCGAGCCATCTGTGCTGCGAACCGACAATCCCTGGGTGCAGGCCGCCACGCGCGCCCTGAAGACGGTCTGGGGCAAAGATACGGTCTTCATTCGCTCCGGCGGCTCCATCCCCATCGTCGGCGAATTCGCGAAGCACCTGAAGATCCCCTCCGTGATGATGGGCTTTGGGCTGCCCGACGACGGGCTCCATGCTCCGAATGAGAAGTTCCACATCCCCAATTTCCATCGCGGCATCGAGTCGGTGATCCGGCTCTTTGAGGAAGCCGCCACCGCACACGACGGCTAAGACCCATAGGAGATCCGTATGCACCCGCTCCGTAACCACCGGCTCCATTTGATTCTCCTGCGCCGTGCGATGCGCTGCCCCGAATGTGGCACAGACCCAGGCGGAGGGGGTCCATCGCCGTCCGGAAGGTTACTAACGTACTGAAGAGTGCAGGACTCTGCGCACCTCGCGCCGGATGGCGGAGGAAATATCACCTGTGCGCCAGGGCCCGGCCAGCGGAGGTCCCTGCAGGGGTTCCTGCCGTGACATTTGCAGGCGCATCCGCATCTGCTAATGTGTTGGAGTTAGCCGAAAAGGCGAAGGAACCGCGCACGATGGCCAAGGCAGTCTGGAACGGAAGAACGATTGCGGAAAGTGATCATTTCGAAACAGTTGAGGGCAACATCTACTTTCCTGAGAGTGCCGTGAACCGGGAGTTTCTGCGGCCCAGTTCCACCACCTCCACCTGCCCCTGGAAGGGTCAGGCCCGCTATTACAGCCTGCTGGTGGATGGGCAAGAGAATCAGGATGCTGCCTGGTACTATCCCAATCCAAATCCGGCAGCGCGTAACATCAAGGGTCACATAGCCTTCTGGCGAGGCGTCGAAATCGAAAAGTAAATCTGCGGTCGATCCGGATCGAGGACTCAACCGTAGAGCTTCCGGTGCCATTCCCAGGCGCTGCCGACGATCGTGTCGAGCGTCGTGTGCCGGGGCTTCCACCCCAGTTCCCTCCCAATCTTCTCCGAACTGGCAATCAGGACCGCCGGGTCGCCTGGCCGCCGGGGCACCACTTCCGCCGGAATGGGATGGCCGGTGACCCGCCGTGCCGTCTCAATCACCTCCCGGACCGTAAATCCGCTCCCGTTCCCCAGGTTGTAGATTCGCTGGCCGCCCTCGGCAAGTGACTCCAGGGCCAGAAGATGCGCTTGCACCAAATCTTCCATGTGGATGTAGTCTCGCACGCACGTCCCATCGCGCGTGGGGTAGTCGTCGCCGTAAATCTTGATCTTGTCGCGACGCCCGATCGCCACGTCAAGAATCAGCGGGATCAGGTGCGATTCGGGATTGTGCGCCTCCCCCCGGCCGCCGGCTGCTCCGGCAACATTGAAGTAGCGCAGGCTGGCATAGGGGAACCCGTGTACCCGATACATCCACGCGAGCATTTTTTCCACGAGCAGCTTCGACTCCCCATACGCATTCGTGGGCCGCAACGCCGCGTCCTCCGCGATCGGCGTGGCCTCCGGTTCGCCATAAACGGCCGCTGTGGACGAGAACACGATCCTTCGGACGCCGGTAACCAGCATCGTTTCGATCAGCGTCAGTGTGGCAGCGGTGTTATTGCGAAAGTAAATCTCCGGTTTCGCCATGCTTTCGCCCGCCTCGATATATCCCGCGAAATGCATGACGCCGTCAAAGCCTCTTGCCAGGAGCTTTTCCAGGCCCTGCCGGTCGTCCACCTCGCCCTGCACAAAATCCACTCCGGCGGGCACCAGGACCCGGCTCGAGTGGCACAGGTTGTCGTAAACCGTGATCGAGTGTCCCCGGCCCTGCAGCAGCGCCGCGACAGTACCACCGATGTACCCGGCGCCGCCGGTCACGAGAATTTTCAAAGCGCGCCTCGTTCAATTTTAGGTATGCTGAAAGCCGATTTTCTGCGGCCTCATCTTCATAGCTTTATAGCGTATCTGGAAACGATCTTCTCGCGTCTGCCGGCGCAGGGCCCCCCTTGGTTTCACCATAAGCAGTGCGTTTCGTGTGCCACGCAATTACAGCTCAAGAAACTTTGTTCGCCCCAGGGGCGGCGCATTTAAAACGCCGCAGCGTTTTCGCGCGTCCTAGTCTGTTGGACCTCGATTAACCCAAATGTGGAGGTGGAATGACGCTGAAGTGGTAACGACACACAACGGTCATCTCAGGGTATGATCAAAGTAACCTTGTAGGTAACCAGCTGCGCACGTAGAGTACTTCCTGGGCAGTTCCCCCTAAGTATTGTTCAGGAAGACCCTCAATCGGTCCCGCAACTTTTCCGGGTCGTTTTTGGTCTCTAAAGTGCATCCGGGTAGTCTCGCACTGGCCTGCATCGCACCGACTTCGAACAGAGATTTGGACAGAACGGTTATGGCGAACAAAACGATTCCGCAAACCGCTACTTTCGGCCTCCTTCCCGAGCCCGAGGGTCGCATGGGCTCTTTCGGCATGAGCATGGTCCTCAACGTCACCGTTGCGGCCTTGCTGGCGCTGTTGACCATCGCGCAGGTGCACAAGGTGCAGGAGCACAAATACATCACGCAACTCGTGTTTCCGGCTGAACCGCCAAAGCCGGTGCCGCCGCCGCCGATTCCTCAGCCGAAGGTGATTCCGCCTCCCCCTGTGATGCGGACGCCGCCGAAGATCCAAATGCCGCATGAAATGCCTCCGCCTCCGCCCAAAATTGTGGAGGTGAAGATGCCGACGCCCCTGCTCCCCAAAATGGAAGCTGCGCCGCCGAAGAAGATTACCCCTCCCCCACAGCCCAAACTGGGCCTCTTTAAGAGCGAAAACCCGACGGCGGTGGCCAACAACATGGCGGCGCCGTCGGTCCACGCAGGCGGCTTCGGCGATCCGCAGGGCGTGAAGCCCAACCCGGGTGCCAGCCGCCCGGCAACCATCGCCGCGGTCGGATCGTTTAACGCCGCGCCCGGCGCTGGAGATCCGGGCGCCGGTCGCGCGCGCGCCGGATCCGTCCATGGAGTCACGTTTGGATCGGGTGTGGCCAACGGTGTTCCTGGCGGACACGACCGTGGAACCATCGCCTCAGCCGGATTTGCGAATGGCGTCGTGGGCGGCACCGGGAAGCCCGGCAGCCATGGCACCGTCGCGCAGGCCAGCTTCAATAACGATGAATATGGAGCCGCTGCCCCGCGTCAGGTCCATCAGGACGTTCCCGCGACGACGCCCATCGTGGTCCTCGAGAAGCCGCTGCCGGAATATACGGCCGAAGCGCGCCAGCTCCGCATCGAGGGGGATGTTACCCTCAAGGTCAGATTTATGGCCTCGGGACAAGTCGAAGTCCTTGGGGTTGTCAATGGGCTGGGCCACGGTCTCGATGAACAGGCCAGGCTGGCTGCCGAGCGCATTCGCTTTAAGCCGGCGACCCAGAACGGTCATGCAGTCGATCAGGTCAGCATTATTCACGTTACCTTCCAGATGGCCTGAGATCTCCATTCACACAGGGACTGCGACAGAACGAAAGGTACGAGGAGTTAAAGAATGTTTCGTCGTTACATGATGCTGGGCGTTGCGGCGTTATTGGCCGTTCCCGCCTCGCAGGCCAGGCAGCACCGCCACCAGCTTCAGGGTCCCATCCCGCTCACCCCTCAGCAGCAGCGCCTCGTTCAGGAGGCGATCGGCCGGGAGAAGGTGGTCATTCGGCAGATCGAGAAGAGCACTCCGGTTGTCCAGACCTACATCCAGGACATGCGGCCGGACCTCAAGCTCTATCAGATTCCGGTGGACGATCAGTACATGATCGGGCGCGTCGATTTCGGCAAGGCTTTCGTGGCCGACGAGTACTCGATGCGCAGCATGGAACGCAGCCACGCGCACTTCTTCTCCGGCTCCATGCACTTCATGTCCGATCTCACCAAGGCCTTCCATCTCGAGAACTCGCCAACCGGTTTCATGGCGATGATGTTTGTCGACCCCACTGGGTTTGACCAGAACCACTACACGTTCTCGTTCGTGCGCCGCGAATTCCTCGGCACCGTGCGCACCTGGGTTTTCGATGTCGAGCCTAAACAAAGGGGGCCGGGCCGCTTCCTCGGCCGCATCTGGGTTGAGGACCAGGACGGCAACATCGTTCGCTTCAACGGCACCTATGTCAACAACCCCAACGACGATGCCAACCATTATTTCCACTTCGACAGCTGGCGCATGAACGTGCAGCCCGGTGTGTGGGCGCCTGCGTCGGTGTACATCGAAGACACCGTGCACAATGCGGCCGCGCACGCCAGCAGCTTACGCGGCCAAACCAGCTACTGGGGCTACTCGCTCAAGCTGCCCACCAGCGAATCCGATGCCGAATCGATGGAGATCGAGGGCGCCGAGGACCAGAGCGATAACACGGCGGATGTGAGTCCGCTGCAGGCGGAGCGCGAATGGATCTCTCAGGCCGAGAACAATGTTCTCGATCGCCTGACCCAGGCCGGCCTGGTCGCTCCCGTAAGCGACTACGACAAGCTGCTCGAAACCGTCACCAACAACATCATCATCAGCAACAATCTCACGCTGCCCAGCGATATCCATTGCCGCGTCATCCTCACGGAACCGCTGGAATCCCTCGCGGTCGGCAATACCATCCTGCTGAGCAAGGGCCTGATTGACGTCCTCCCGAACGAGGAATCGCTGGTCGCGGTGCTCTCCTTCCAGTTGGCCCACATCCTCATGGGCCACCACATCGACACGCGCTACGCGTTCAACGACCGGCTCCTCTTCCCGGACACTGCCTCCTTCCAGCGCATCACCATGAATCATTCCGTCCAGGATGATCAGGATGCGGCGAAAAAGGCCGTCGAGCTGTTCCAGCACTCCTATATCAAGGACAAAGCTGCGGGCGTCGGCCTGTTCTTCGAGCAGCTCCAGTCGCGCGAGCGGCAACTCCCCTCTCTGTTTACCCCGCGGCTCGGCGATCCCGTCATGCGCGCCGATGGTCAGCCCTGGCTCGCCGGCCTCATGCAGGGAGCCCCGAAACTGGACTGGGATAACCTGCAGCAGATTGCGGCGCTGCCTCTGAACAGCCGCATCAAAACCGATCCCTGGGACGATAAGGTCTTCGCCCTGAACTTCAAACCCACTGCGCCGCTGAACGCGCGCGACAAGATGCCGCTGGAAATCACCCCGGTTTACTTCCGGCTGCAGCGCTATCAGGAGCCCGCCGCCACACCGGCGAGCGTAACTCCACCTTCACCGGCGTCGCCGGGCTCGACGCCGCCTTCTGCCGGAGCCGGCACTGCTCAGCCGGCCGCGAACGCGCAGGCCCAGCCTCAGACAACTGCGCCGCCGCAGTAAGCATCAAAGCACGCGTGCAAAGCAGGGCCATTCTGATTCGAAGATGAATTGCCTGCCGCATCTTGCACCCGTCGAGCGGGTTTGATTCAACGGGAGCGAGCGGAGACCGTTATGGCTGCTCGCGAGCTTTTACCGGAGATCAGAGGGTGTTAAAACAAGTAGCTTTTTGCATCGCACTTCTTGTCCCCACGGCGTTGCTTGCGCAAAGTCCCGAGTCCGCCATCGGCGGGGACGGCACCATCTGGGCTGGCGCAGCAGCTTCCGTCTTCAGTCCAGACTTCGGCTGCAGCCACGACATGGTTTTCGCGTGCACCCATGACGTCATCGGCCCCACCGCCTTTTTCAACGTGAACCTCACCTCCAGGATCAGCTCCGAAGGCGAAGCGCGCTGGCTGGAATGGAACGGCCTGGGGAGTGAAACGGAATCCAACTACCTCATTGGACCGCGTTACCGCCTTTATCGCCATGACCGGTACTCACTTTGGCTCAAGGCGCTGTTCGGCGGGGGATGGATCACGACCTCGGACTATCCGCAGCAGGGTAGCCTGAAGGGCAGCTATTTTGCCTACGCCCCGGGCGGAACGCTGGAATACCGGCTGTCCCGCCACTGGATCCTGCGGGCGGATTACGAATATCAGTTCTGGCCTTCCTTCGCCGGCCCGACCACCTACAAAAATGGTGTTGCCGTGGTGCACGACCACGGTATCTCGCCCAACGGCTTCACCGTCGGCGCCGCGTGGAGATTCTGGTAGGCTCTGGCATCGTCCACCCGCCCTCACCATGACCCCAAAAAGCCAGGAGCCGGACAGTTACCGTCCGGCTCTTTCTTTCTGCGGCTCGCGCTTCTCAGAAGTGATACGCGATGCCGATGGTCGGGTCGTAGATGTTGTAGTAGACATTCGTGCGGAAATCGTTGTTCTGAAACCCGAACGTCGGCGTCTTCACCACAAGACCCCGATACTCGGCGCGAATGTCGAAGCTCGGGCTGATCTCATACGCG
This sequence comes from Acidobacteriaceae bacterium, assembly GCA_036521315.1. Classification (GTDB taxonomy): domain Bacteria; phylum Acidobacteriota; class Terriglobia; order Terriglobales; family Acidobacteriaceae; genus Palsa-343. Next base: position 37,012 of record DATDHZ010000005.1, on the reverse strand, counting down.
ATGCCCGCGCCGTACAGTCCGCCAATCGCCGTGTTCTGGCTCAGGTCGAACGTGTTCGTCTTCGAATCGTCGATCGGCGTGAACAGCAGGCCGCCGATGCCCGCCTCTAGAAAGGGATTGAAGTTCCTGAAGTTGAAGCTGTAGACGTAGGCGCCCGACACTTCCTGGAAGCGGTCGTGAATGTGATAGTTGCCGCTCGGGAAGGTGAAGTGCTGCTCGTTCTGGTTGTACTGGTAGTTCACCTCGAGCGCCCCATGCGGCGTCAGGTCATAGCGATAGCTCACCAGCATGCCGTACTTGCCCACGCTGGCATGCAGCTCCACCGCGTTCCCGGCGGCGAACGGCGGGATAATGGCCGAATCGCTGAAGCTGATATCCTGGCGGCTTTCCTGGGCGAAACTCGTTGTTCCCACGAACGGGAGCAGAAACAAAAAGAGCAACAGCGATTTCTTCATTCTTCCGTTAACCTCATTGACAACGCCCTGGGGGATTCGCCTTGCCGCACCATTCCCGCCGCGGCCGGCGTTCCGGGCCCCGCAAAAATTGCAAACATCGAGGGATGTCTACCTGGTCATTGTACCTGCCGCAGGCCCTTTCCCACACCTTCCCCCAAAAGTTAGCGCATCCGGCGCCCCTCACGATCGCCTGCGAATCGGTCTGCCGTGCGCTTCCGGATATTTGTATTCGACGCGGAAACTGAACGGAGGTCCCTTTTTCGCGGCAAGTTTTTTCACCACATCCAGGAAAGCCTGTCCTGCGTGAGACAGGCTGGTGTGCGCCCGATGCACCAGCCACAGGGGCCGCGCGATCTTCAGCTCCGGGACCTGCACCTGTACCAGTTCTCCCCGCGCGAGTTCCGGCTGCACCGTAAGGCCCGGCACCAGAGCCACACCATTGCCGAGCGCCACAAACCGCTTAATGGCCTCGAGGCTGGGCAGCTCCACACCCATGTTGAGCGGCGTCTGATGACGGGCGAACGTCTCAATCACGCGCCGCCGCAGCGGCGACGCAACAATATGGGCGATGAAATTCTCGCTTCCGAGCTCGCGGATTGACACCTGCTTCTGCTTCACCAGGGGATGCTTCGGGTCGACAACGAAGGCCACCGCATCCGTGTACACCGCAATCGCCTTCAGCCGCTCGTCGTCGGGACGAAACGACAGCACCCCAAATTCAATGGCGCGCTCCAGCAACTGGTCGGGAATCTGGCTGGCCAGCGAGCGCTGTACCATCACCCCAATCTGCGGATGCACGCGCCGAAACGCGTCCAGCACCGGAAGCAGCCAGAGGCACGTGTATTCGTTGGCGACCATGGTGAGCTGGCCCCGCTCCAGCAGGCGCAGCTCCTCCAGCGCGTTGGTGGCTTCGCCGCGCAGCCGCAGCATCCGCTCCGCGTACACCCGCAGCAGCTCCCCCGCCGCGGTCAGCGTCGCGTCGCGGGAAGAACGGTCGAACAGCGGCTCCCCCACCTCCTGCTCCAGGTTGCGGATGGCGTGACTCACGGCCGGCTGGGTGCGCCGCATACGCAGGGCGGCGCGCGAGAATCCCCGCTCCTCCGTGACCGCCAAAAAAGTTTCGAGCTGATGAAGGTCCATAAGAAAGTGGTGCGCCTGGCCGCCCCGGCATGCACCGGCCGCGTCTCTGATTAGTATGCATCGCATTTATGGAAATGCAAAATATTACAAATTTGCTTTATGGGTCCCCGCTTTGCGAAACTCGTTCTAAGGGGCGCAAAATTACTGCTGGGGAGACCCCATGACCCGCAATCGTATTTATTTCTTCGATACCACCTTGCGTGACGGCGAACAGTCGCCGGGCTGCAGCATGACGCACCACGAAAAGCTGGCCCTGGCGCATTCCCTCGCCGATCTCGGTGTCGACATTCTGGAAGCCGGCTTTGCCATCGCTTCCGACGGCGATTTTGCCGCCATCTCCGCTATCGCACGGGAGATTCGCGAACCGAAGGTTGCCTCGCTGGCACGCGCCCGCCGCGAAGATATCGAGCGCGCCGCGCAGGCTGTCGAGAAAGCCGCGCGTCCCCGCATCCATGTCTTCCTCGCCAGTTCCGACATCCATCTGCAGTACAAACTGAAGATCAGCCGCGACGAAGCCCTCGACCAGGCCGCGAAGATGGTCGCCCTCGCGCGCACCTGTGTGGACGATGTCGAGTTCTCTCCTGAAGATTCCACCCGCACCGATCCCGATTTCCTCTGCCAGTTTGTCGGCGCGGCGATTGCCGCCGGCGCCACGACCATCAACCTGCCGGACACGGTCGGCTATTCCACGCCGGACGAATATGCGGCGATGTTTCGGATGATCCGCGAACGCGTGCCGGGCGGGGACCAGGTGATCCTCTCCACGCACTGCCACGACGACCTCGGCCTTGCCGTCGCGAACACGCTGGCCGCCGTTCAGGCGGGCGCGCGCCAGGTGGAATGCACTATCAATGGCATCGGCGAGCGGGCCGGCAATGCCGCCCTCGAAGAGATCGCCGCCGCGCTCCACGTCCGCGCTGACACGTACCCTTACGAATCCCAGCTGAAGCTCGACCGCCTCTATCCCGTCAGCCGGCAGCTGGCTGCGACCATCAGCTTTGGGCCGGCGCCGAACAAGGCCGTCGTAGGCACGAACGCGTTTGCCCACGAAGCCGGCATTCACCAGCATGGCGTGCTGTCGAACCCGCTGACCTACGAAATCATGACGCCGAATTCCGTGGGCGTGCCGGCGAACCGCATGGTCCTCGGCAAGCATTCGGGGCGGGCCATGCTGCGCACGCGGCTGCACGCGCTCGGTTATCGCCTCTCCGCGGCCGATCTCGACATCGCGTATCGCGCGTTCACAGAGTTGGCCGACCGCAAGAAAGCCATCTACGACCAGGACCTGATCAACCTGGTCGCGCACCATCAGCGCCACGAGGATTTGATCTCGAGCGAAGTAGCAGTCGGCGAATCAGCGGCCAGCTAAGCGCGCTTCCAGCAAGCGAGAAGTCCTCGCTTCTACAGAGGGTCATGACGAAAAAGCTGAACATTCTCATCGTTGCCGGAGACGGCATCGGCCCTGAAGTCACCGCCGAAGCCGTGCGCGTTTTAGAGTGCGTCGCGGAAATGGGCGGCTACGATTTCCAGTTCGGCCGCGAGCTGATCGGCGGCGCGGCCATCGACGCGCATGGCACTCCGCTGCCGAAGGCCACGCTGGACGCCGCCCTGAAGAGCGATGCCGTCCTGCTGGGCGCCGTGGGCCACAACAAGTTCAACGCGCTGTCGCCCAGCAAGCGTCCTGAGGCAGGATTGCTGCAGATTCGCGCCGCCCTCGGCGGCTTCGCCAACCTGCGCCCTTCATTCGCGTGGCCGGCGCTGGCCGTGAACTCTCCGCTCCGCGCCGAGGTGGTGGAAGGCACCGACATTCTCTTCGTGCGCGAGCTGCTCGGCGGCCTCTACTTCGGCGAGCCACGCCAGTGGGACAAGGAGAAGAACTCCGCCCTCAACACCATGCGCTACACGCGCAACGAAGTGGTTCGTGTGGCGAAGGTGGCGTTTGACCTGGCGCAGAAGCGGCGCAGGAAAGTCACGTCGGTCGACAAAGCCAATGTGCTGGAAGTCTCGCAGCTCTGGCGCGCCACCGTCACCGACGTCGCGAAGGATTATCCCGATGTGACGCTCGAGCACCAGTACGTGGACGCGATGGCCATGCACCTGATGAACTCGCCGCGCAGCTTTGACGTTGTCCTCACCGAGAATCTCTTCGGCGACATCCTTTCCGACGAAGCCGGCGTCATCACCGGTTCGCTCGGCATGCTCCCCTCGGCCACCATCGGCGGCAAGGTGGATTTGTATGAACCCGTCCACGGCTCGGCGCCTGACATTGCCGGCAGGGGCATCGCCAATCCCCTTGGCGCCATCCTCACCGCCGCGATGCTCTTGCGTTACTCCGCTGGGCTCGAGCAGGAAGCGGATGCGATCGAAGCCGCCGTCCGCAAGGTGCTCGACCAGGGATGGCGCACACCCGATCTCGCGCGCGGCGATCAGTCCGCTCAAGTTTTGCCCACGCCCGATATGGGCGGCCGGGTGTGTGCGGCGCTGAACGAAATCATCGATCGCCGTCAGGCCATGCATGCAGTATAACGACCAGCGCACACCGGTTTTTTATCGGGCACGGCTTCAGAGCCTGCGGAAAAACTCTGATCGGTTTTGCTTTTGTATCAGGGCACTACTTGAGGCGTGCCGTAATGAACCAAAATGAAGTGGGCTTGAGCCCGTGCGGGGTTCTTCTCCCGTTCAACGCAATGGCAAGTTTTGAGAAACGAAAACCGACTATGGCCCCCAAAACACTCTTTGAGAAAGTTTGGCAATCGCACATCGTCGCAGAGCCGCAGGGCGAGCCCACGTTGCTCTACATCGATCTGCACCTGATTCACGAGGTCACCTCGCCGCAGGCCTTTAACGGCCTGCGCCTCGCGGGCCGGCCGGTACGCCGCCCCGACCGCTCCATCGCCACGGTCGATCACAACGTCCCGACCACCGCGAACCGCATCAACATCGATGACCCCATTGCAGCCAAACAGATTGAGGCCCTGCGCAAAAACTGCGCCGACTTCGGCATCACGCTCTACGACGTCGAGTCGCCGCGCCAGGGCATCGTGCACGTCATCGGCCCGGAGCTGGGCCTGACCAAGCCGGGCATGACCATCGTCTGCGGCGACTCGCACACCTCGACCCACGGCGCATTGGGTGCGCTGGCCTTCGGCATCGGCACTTCGGAAGTGGAGCACGTCCTCGCCACGCAGTGCCTGCCCCAGTCGAAGCCGAAGACCTTCCGCATTTCCGTCGAAGGCGAACTGCCCGAGGGCGTCGCGGCCAAGGACATCGTCCTCGGGATCATCGGTCGCATCGGCACCGACGGCGCCACCGGCTGCGTCATCGAGTACGCCGGCTCCGCCATCCGCTCCCTGAGCATGGAAGGCCGCATGACCGTCTGCAACATGAGCATTGAAGCGGGCGCGCGCGCCGGCATGATCGCCCCCGACGAAACGACGTTCGCCTGGGTCAGGGGACGTCCGTTCGCCCCGCAGGGAGCTGCGTGGGACGAAGCGGTCGCCGAGTGGCGCAAGCTCGCATCCGATCCGGACGCAAAATTCGACCGCGAGCTGGTGATCCCAGCCATCGAGATTGAGCCGTTCGTCACGTGGGGCACCAACCCAGGCATGGTGGTCTCGATCACAGGCGCCGTGCCCGATCCCGCGCAGGCCAGGGACGAAGCCGATCGCCGCGCCTTCACCCGCGCCCTCGAATACATGGACCTCCAGGCCGGCACGCCCATCGAAGAGATCGCCATCGATCGCGTCTTCATCGGCTCCTGCACGAACTCGCGCATCGAGGATTTGCGCGCCGCGGCAAAAGTTGTCGCCGGCCATCACATCCACCCCAGCGTCCGCGCCATGGTCGTTCCCGGCTCGCAGCTCGTGAAAGCCCAGGCCGAAAGGGAAGGCCTCGACGTTCTCTTTCGCGAAGCCGGCTTCGAGTGGCGCGAGCCAGGCTGCTCCATGTGCCTCGGCATGAACCCCGACATTCTGCAACCGGGCGAACGCTGCGCCTCCACCAGCAATCGCAACTTCGAAGGCCGCCAGGGGCGCGGAGGGCGCACGCATCTCGTCAGCCCCATGATGGCCGCCGCAGCCGCCATCAAAGGCCACTTCACCGACGTCCGCACCTGGGAATTTCGCAAAGCTGAGGTGCTCGCCTAATGGAAAAATTCCGCAATCTCACCTCCGGCGTCATGCCGCTCGACCGCGTCAACGTCGACACAGATCAGATCATCCCCAAGCAGTTCCTCAAGCGCATTGAGCGCACCGGCTACGGCGAGTTTCTCTTCTTCGACTGGCGCAAGGACCCTGCCTTCGAGCTGAACAATCCTCGCTACAAGGGCGCGCAGATCCTCGTCGCGGCGCGCAACTTTGCCTGCGGCTCCTCGCGCGAACACGCCGCGTGGGCCCTGGGCGACTACGGATTCCGCTGCGTCATTGCTCCCAGCTTCGCTGACATCTTCCACTCGAACGCGGGCAAGAACGGCATTCTGCTCATCACGCTGCCCGAAGATCAAGTGCAGACCCTGCTCGACTGCGCCGCGAGCACAGACAACTACCAACTGACCGTTTCGCTCGAAGACAACACTCTCCGCGACGAGCACGGCTTCTCGACCGCCTTCAGCATCGATCCCTTCCGCCGCTATTGCCTGCTCGAAGGTCTCGACGACATCGGCCTCACCCTGCGCCACGCGGACGCGCTCGACCAATTTGAGAAAAAGCACGACGCGGAGCTCTGGGTCGCGCCTCGCACCCCGGAGACGCTGAACGCATGATTGCCCTTGCTCTGCCTATCGTTCTTCCCGTCGGCACCATCCTGTTGTATTTCTGGATGGCTTGGCTATTGCTGCGGCAGATTGCACGAACGGGCGAACGAGCGTACGCGTGGTTGGTCGTCGCTTTGGTGATTTGGCCCAGCATCGTATGGGCTTTGAACGGCGCAGGCAGCATTGTCCTTAGAAATCCCCGTCAGGCAGCACACGTATTTCCCTACAGCATGTCAGGCGCCCTGGGCGTTTCTACCGGGCTAATGTACGAAATCATCGGAGCCGCACATCAACTGATTGGAAATGCGCTCCTCGTGGTAGCGGTGTATTCACTGTGCCGCACAAATCTTCAACGCGTAACGAGGCAGGCTGCATGACAACGAACGGCAAGACTCCCGGCAAGCTCTACTCCATCGCCCTCACCGAAGGCCCCAGCCGCGCCCCGGCGCGCGCCATGTTTCGCGCCGTGGGCTTCTCGCGCGAAGACCTTGCCAAGCCCATCATCGGCATCGCGAATACGTGGACGGAAATCGGCCCCTGCAACTACCACCTGCGTCAGATCGCCGAGGCGGTGAAGGAAGGCATCCGCGAAGCCGGCGGTACCCCGATGGAGTTCAACACCATCACCATCTCCGACGGCATCACCATGGGCACCGAAGGCATGAAAGCCTCGCTGATCAGCCGCGAAATCATTGCGGACTCCGTGGAGTTGGTCGCGCGCGGCAATCTGTTTGACGGCCTCGTCGCCATCGCCGGCTGCGACAAAAACATGCCCGGCACCGTGATGGCCCTTGTCCGCCTCGACATCCCCTCCCTCATGCTCTACGGCGGCTCCATCGCCCCCGGCCATCTTAACGGCAAAGATTTAACAGTGCAGGATGTCTTCGAGGCAGTCGGCGCCCATGCTGCGGGCCGTCTCGATGACGCCGGCCTCGAAGCCGTAGAAGCCAATGCGTGCCCCGGCGTCGGAGCCTGCGGCGGACAATTCACCGCCAACACCATGGCCATGGCCTGCGAGTTTCTCGGCATCTCGCCCATCGGCCTCTCCGGAGTGCCGGGGTTCCTGCACGAGAAACTCGACGCAAGCCGCGAAGCCGGCCGCATCGTGATGGACCTCGCGCGCAAGGGCCTCAAGCCTTCGCGGATCATCACCCGCCAGGCGATCGAGAACGCCATCGCGAGCGTCGCCGCAAGCGGCGGATCGACCAACGCCGTTCTGCATTTCCTCGCCATCGCGAATGAAGCAGGAATCCCGCTCACCATCGACGACTTCGACCGCATCAGCAACAAGACGCCGCTGCTGTGCGACCTGAAGCCCGGCGGCCGCTACGTCGCCGTCGACTATCAGGCTGCGGGCGGCAGCCGCCTGCTCGCGAAGCGCCTCATTGAATCGGGCCTGATCGACGGCTCCTGCCTCAACGTCTCCGGCAAGACGTTGGCTGAAGAAGCTGCGGCAGCCGAGGAGACGGCGGGCCAAAATGTCATCCACACGGTGACAAATGCGCTCAAGCCCACGGGCGGCCTCGTCATCCTCAAAGGCAATCTGGCGCCCGAAGGCTGTGTGATCAAGGTCGCCGGCCACAAGCGTCTCGAGCATCGCGGCCCCGCGCGCGTCTTCGATTCGGAAGACGCCGCCTTCCGCGCCGTTGAGACGGGCCAGATCAAACCCGGCGACGTCATGGTCATTCGCTATGAAGGCCCGCGCGGCGGACCCGGCATGCGCGAGATGCTCGCCGTCACCGCCGCTGTCGCCGGCATTCCCGAGTTGAGCGAGACCGTTGCGCTGCTCACGGACGGCCGCTTCTCCGGCGCCACCCGCGGCCTCATGGCGGGCCATGTCGCGCCCGAAGCCGCCATGCGCGGCCCCATCGCCGCCGTGCATGAAGGCGACTCGATCCATTTTGATATCCCCAACCGCAAGCTGAACGTCGAGATCTCCGATGCGGAGCTCTCGTCGCGACTCGCCACCTGGAAGCCCCCCGCGCCTCGGTTCGCGCGCGGCGTCTTCCGCAAATACGCCGATTCCGTTTCCTCGGCGGCGCTAGGCGCAGTGACGAATTGATTCGGGAGCGCCATGCTTAAGATTTTCCGCAGGATGGTCGGCGAAGAGCAGGAACCGAGCGAACAAGCCTTGCTCATTCAGCTGAACGGCACGGACCTTGAGGATTCGGTGTATGAACAGTACGACCTCGACGGACTCGAGAAGGTAATCACCGCCGCGTTGGGACGTGCCGGAGAGTGGGATGGCACAGAAACCGGACCCGCTGAAACGACCGTGTTTCTCTATGGGCGGGATGCGGAGCAAATGTTCGCGAAGATCGAGTCGGTTATCCGCGATTATCCACTCTGCAAACACGCACGGGTCGTGGTCCGCAAAGGCGGCCCAGGAGCAGTTCAACGAGAAGTTCAGCTGTAATCGAAGCGCGTTCCCCAGGGCGCACTGAGGAAAGAGGAGCAAACATGGGAACGACAAAGAAAACTCGGCCGCAGGAAACGCACACAGGGCCGACGAAATTGACCGGCTCAGAAATCCTCTGGGCGACGCTCGAGGGCGAGGGCGTCACCACCGTCTTCGGCTATCCCGGCGGCGCGATCCTGCCGGCGTACGACGCGCTGCGCAAATTCCCCATCCGTCATGTGCTCGTGCGACACGAGCAGGGCGCCGCGCACATGGCCGACGGCTACGCGCGCGCTTCCGGCCGCGTGGGCGTGTGCGTCGCCACGTCCGGCCCCGGCGCCACGAACCTCGTCACCGGCATCGCCACGGCCATGCTCGATTCGGTGCCGATGGTCTGCATCACCGGCCAGGTTTCGAGCAAGGTCCTCGGCACCGACGCGTTCCAGGAAGTCGACATCACCGGCATCACGCTGCCCATCACCAAGCACAACTATGTCGCGACGCGAGCGGAAGAGATCGCGCCCATGATCCGCGAAGCCTTCCTCGTCGCCATGTCCGGCCGCCCTGGTCCCGTGCTGGTCGACATCACGAAGGACGCGCAGCAAGCCTCGGCCGATTTCGACTTCGCGGCGGCGGCGCCAAAGCCGCATCGCCCGCACCCGATGCTGAAAACCGAGTCGGCCTCCATCCTGCAGGCCGCCGAGTTGATCCGCAGCGCGAAGAAGCCCGTCATCCTCGCTGGCCACGGAGTCATCCAGGCAGCCGCGCGCGAGCAGGTCATCACGCTGGCCGAGAGGATGCGCATTCCGGTCGCGTCCACCCTGCTCGGCCTCGGCGCCTTTCCCGCGTCGCATCCGCTCTCGCTCGGCATGATGGGCATGCACGGCGAAGCGTGGGTCAATCACGCCATCCAGTCCTCCGATCTGCTCATCGCCTGCGGCATGCGCTTCGACGATCGCGTCACTGGCACGCTGGCCACCTACGCGCCCAGCGCGAAGAAGATTCACATCGAAATCGATCCCGCGGAGATCAACAAGAACGTGAAGGCCGACGTGGCGCTCATCGGCGATCTGAAAGAAGCGCTCGAGGCCCTGCTCCCGCACCTTCCGCCGCGTGATGAGAAACAGGAGTCCGCCTGGCTGCTCGAGATTGCAGCGGGCAAAGGCGAGTGCGCCGTGCGCGACATCCGCAACCTGCCTGACAATGGCCATCTCTACGCCGCGCACGTGATGCACGACCTGTGGCGCGCCACCGAGGGTAAGGCCATCATCGTAACCGACGTCGGCCAGCACCAGATGTGGGAGGCGCAGTATTACAAGCACGACGAGCCGCGCACCCTCATCACCTCCGGCGGCCTGGGGACGATGGGATTCGCGTTGCCCGCGGCGATCGGGGCGAAGCTCGCGTGTCCCGACAAAGAAGTGTGGGTGGTCGCCGGCGATGGCGGTTTCCAGATGACTGCGGCGGAGCTGGCGACGGCCGCGCAGGAAGATCTCGACCTCAACATCGCGATCATCAACAACGGCTATCTGGGCATGGTGCGGCAGTGGCAGGAGTTCTTCTACGAGAAGAATTATGAATCGACACCGCTGCTCAGTCCTGATTTTGTGAAGCTGGCCGACGCGCATGGCATTCGCGGAAAAGCTATCCGCACGCGGGCAGCAGTGTTGCCCGCGGTCACGGAAGCGCGCACGCATAAGGGTCCGTACCTGATCAACTTCCACGTCGAGAAGGAAGACTCGGTGTACCCGATGATCCCGGCCGGCTCCGCGCTGCACGAGATGATCCGCCGGCCGGAAAAGAATCCGCTGGTGGAAACGGCGGCTGATAAGTAAAGAAGCGGCCTTTAGCTGACCCGCTTATCGCTGACCGGTTCTTAGCTGACCGCTTTTTAGCTCGATTGAGGTTCGTTATGCTCCATACCTTCGTAGCTCTCGTAGAAGACAAGCCCGGCGTGCTCACCCGCGTCGCCTCGCTCTTTCGCCGACTCAACATCAACATCGTCTCGCTCACCGTGGGCCACTCCGAGCGCCAGGGCGTTTCGCGCATGACCATCGTCTGCGAGGCCTCGCCGACCGCGGGGCACCGCATCGCCGCCAGCCTCTACAAGCTCGAAAACGTGCTCCAGGTCGACGACATCGGCCATCTCTCCCACGTCGCGCGCGAACTGGCGCTCATCAAGGTCGCCGCCACGCCGCAATCGCGCTCCCAGGTCTTTGAGCTGGCCGAAGTATTCCGCGCGCGCATCGTCGATCTCGCGCCCGAATCGCTCATGATCGAGATCACCGGCGTCGAAAGCAAAATCGAAGGCCTCATCCAGGTCCTGAACGAGAACGGCGATCGCATCCTCGAGATATCGCGCACCGGCCGCATGGTCATGCGCCGCGGCCAGCACACCAGCAAAGTTCTCGAAGCCATGCGCGTCCCGGGCCTCGAGTCGCCGGAAGATTTGAAAGCCGAAGAGGAAGCCTCCGCGCCCAGCGATGAGCTGATGGCGGAAGAAACCGGATTTAGGGAATAGGGAACAGGGATTAGGAGCCGCGGCTGACCGCAATTCCTGACCCCCAATCCCTGATCCCCTCGTATCCCTTTACGATCCGCTCAAGCGGGCCGCGGCCCCCAGCCCTTAAACTGAAAATAAGAAGGAAACAAAATGGCAAAGACCTATCACGATCACGATGCCGATCTCGCCCTCATCCAGCAGAAGAAAGTGGCCGTCATCGGCTACGGTTCGCAGGGGCACGCCCACGCTCTCAACCTTCGCGACTCGGGCGTCGAAGTCCGTGTCGGCCTGTCCGCCACCAGCAAATCCGTCGACAAGGCCAGGAAGGCCGGCCTCGAAGTCAGCTCTGTCTCCGACGCCGCGGAATGGGCCGACGTCATCATGATCCTCACGCCCGACCACTCCCAGGGCGACACCTACGCCAAAGACATTGCCCCGCACATGAAGAAGGGCAAGACCATCATGTTCGGCCACGGCTTCAACATTCGCTTCGGCGCCATCAAGCCCCCCGCCGAGGTAGACGTGTCGATGGTCGCGCCCAAAGGTCCCGGCCATCGCGTGCGCGAAGTCTTCACCGAAGGCGGCGGCGTGCCCTGCCTCATCGCCGTCGAGCAGAATGCCTCCGGCCAGGCGAAAGAACTCGCGCTCAGCTACGCCAAAGCCATCGGCGGCACGCGCGGCGGCGTGCTCGAAACCACCTTTGCCGAAGAAACCGAAACCGACCTCTTCGGCGAGCAGGCCGTGTTGTGCGGCGGCGCGTCAGCCCTGGTCAAGGCCGGTTTCCAGACGCTGGTCGATGCCGGCTATCAGCCGGAGATCGCCTATTTCGAGTGTCTGCACGAGCTCAAGCTGATCGTCGATCTCATGTATCGCGGCGGCCTCGCCTACATGCGTTACTCCATCTCCGACACGGCCGAGTATGGCGACTACACCGCCGGCCCGCGCATCGTCACGGACGAGACAAGGGCCGAGATGAAGAAGATGCTCACCGAAATCCAGAACGGCACCTTCGCGAAGAACTGGATCGAAGAGAACAAGACCGGCCGCAAGAAGTTCACCGAGATGCGCAGGCAGGAAGCCGGCCTCCAGGTCGAAAAAGTCGGAGCGGAACTGCGTGCCGCTATGCCGTTCCTCGATCCGGTGGAGATGAAGGACGGAACCCCCCAGCCAGCCGGCGCGTCCAAAGAGACGGTGCACGCGTAACCGCCCCGCGACCCGCACGAAACAACAACGGGGATGACGCCTCACCGGCAACATCCCCAGCCCAGGCAACGCAAGTTTTTACCGGCAGAGCCCTCCCCCATGCGTCGAACCATTCCGGCCCTTGCGATCCTGCTGCTCGTGCTGTCGCCCGGCCTCCACGCCCAGGCGGGACCGCATTGCGAGGTCGTGCCCAAATCGTTTGCGGCCATGCACGGCTGCTTTCGTCCGCTGCTCGTCTTCAGCCCCAGCGCGCGCGATGCGCGCCTGCACCGCCAGGCCGCCCTGCTCGATGCCGATGCCGACGACATGATGGACCGCTTCGTGCTGTACACCCCGATCGCCGCTGCCGGTCCGCGTCCACCATGCCCGCTCGACGCCCCGTATACCGTGCTGAGCGCGCAGCAGATGAGCAATATCCGCCAGCGCTTTCACATCCCCGGCGATCAGTTCACGGTTCTCCTGCTAGACGAAAACGGCAGCGTGATGCTGCGCAGCGCGGACCCCGTCCATCCGGCGCGCCTCAATGCCCTCATCGATCGAACGCCCCTGCGCCGCGCAGAGATGCAGCGCCCCGGCGCGAACTAGCCACTACAGTCCGTAAAGTCACGATTCACAGGGCCACCGCGTCAATCGTTTACCATCCATCTATAAGGGGAGGAACCATGGGACTGCTTACCCCCAGCGAAGCGCCCGTCCAAACCGCCGCCGAAACCCCGAAGACTCCGCTGCCCCAGATTGTCGAATCCCTGCGTCGAGTTTCCGCGCTTAACGGTCTCAGCGACAGCGAATTCGAGTGGCTGGCCACGCACAGCGAGGAGGTCTCCTACCCCGCCGGTGCGCAAATCTTCCGCGAAGGCGAACCGGCGACGAAGATGTGGTTCCTCCTGCGCGGCGAAGTCCACGTGCGCCGCTCGCAGGGCGGCCTCGCGCTCTTCATCGGCCGCGCCGGCCAAATTACCGGCCTGCTCCCCTTCTCGCGCATGAAAACCCACGGCGGCCAGGGCTTCGGCTCCACCGACGTGTGGGGCCTGCAGCTCGATCGCGAGCAGTTCCCTGAGATGCTGCGCGCCATTCCCTCTATGGCGCAGCGCTGCGTCAATGTCCTGCTCGACCGCGTGCGCGAGATGACCCGCCTCGAGCAGCAGACCGAGAAGCTGAACGCCCTCGGTAAGCTGGCCGGCAATCTGGCCCACGAACTCAACAATCCCGCCTCCGCCGCGCAGCGCGCCGCCTCGGGCCTGATGGAAGAGCTGAAGACGTACGGCCACCAAAAATTCCTGCTGGGCGCGCTTTCGCTGCGCGGCGAGCAGATGGATCGCATCCGCGCATGGCGCAGGTGCATGGAAGAGCACGCGCAGCAGAAGCCGGCCAATTCCGTGACCCAGGCGGAGCGCGAAGACCGCCTGCAGCGTTGGCTGCGCGCGCATGGCGTCGAGCAAAGCTGGCAGGTCATCCCCGATCTCGCCGAGTTGGGCGTCACCGAACCCGACCTCGACGAGTTGGTCGAGCTCATTTCCGGCCAGCATCTTGAAATTGTCCTCACGCAGTTCGCCTCGTCGGTGCGCACCGAGCGCATGGCGCAGGCGATGCTCGATTCCACCACGCGTATCTTCGACCTCATCGCCGCGGTCAAGGATTACTCGTGGATGGATCAGGCCCCCATCCAGCAGGTCGATATCGCGCAGTCGCTCGAAACCACCCTCACCATGCTGCAGTCGCGCCTCGAAAAGGTCACGGTGGAGCGGCGCTTTGCGCCCGACCTGCCGCGCATCTCCGCCTATGCCAGCGAGCTGAACCAGGTTTGGATGGCGCTGCTCGAAAACGCGCTCGACGCGATGAACAACGAGGGCCACCTCACCCTCAGCGCGAACTGCTCCGGCGAGTTTGTCGTGACAGAGATTTGGGACGACGGCCCGGGCATTCCCGAAGACCTGCAAGCCCGCATCTTCGAGCCTTTCTTCACCACCAAAGCCCCGGGCCGCGGCCTGGGGCTGGGCCTCGATACGGCGCAGCGCATCGTGCGCCAGCATCGCGGCTATATCCACGTCGATTCAAAGCCAGGCGGCACCTGCTTCCAGGTACGCCTGCCCATCCAGCCGCTCCAGGCGTATTGATGCTGTTTTACTAACCGCTATACGCTACACGCTGTTCTCAGGCGTAGATAACCCGCCGGTCGCCCTTCACGATCCGCCCGATCACGTAAGCCTTCTCGCCCGCCCGGTCGAGCATCGACTTGCAGCGCTTGAACCGCTCGGCAGGCACCACGGCGATGAGTCCAATGCCCATGTTGAACGTCCGCAGCATCTCCTCCGGCTCCACATTGCCGAGCTGCTGCAGGTGCTCGAAGATCGGCAGAACCGGCCAGCTTCCCAGCTCGATGTGCGCGCTCGCGGCTTTTGGCAGAATCCGCGGCAGGTTCTCCGTGATGCCGCCGCCGGTGATGTGCGCGAGGCCTGCGGCGTAGTCGCTGGCGGTGAGCTTCTTGATCAGGCTCAGGTAGCTCTTGTGTGTCTTCATCATCGCCGCGCCGGCTTTTTCCTTCAGCGCATTCACATACTGGTCGGGCTTGTACTTCGCCGTTTCGAAGAAGAGATTCCGCGCGAGCGAGTAGCCGTTCGTATGCAGTCCGGTGGAAGGGAAGCCGAGCAGCACGTCGCCCACGCGGATCTTCGCGCCGGTAATCAGCTTCGCGCGCTCCACCACGCCGACGATGAACCCCGCCAGATCGTATTCGCCGTCGGCATAGAAGCCGGGCATCTGCGCCGTTTCCCCGCCGATCAGCGCGCAGCCGTTGGCGCGGCACGCGTCCGACAAGCCTGACACAATCTTCTCCGCCACCTCGCCGTCCAGCCGCCCCGTGGCCAGATAATCGAGAAAGAACAGCGGCGTCGCGCCCTGCACCGCGATATCGTTCACGCAGTGGTTCACCAGGTCGGCGCCCACCGTGTGGTGAATGCCCAGCTGAAACGCCAGCTTGAGCTTCGTGCCCACGCCATCGGCGCTCGAAACCAGCACCGGCTCCTCGTATTTCCCGTCGAGCTTGAAGAGGCCGCCGAATCCGCCAATCTCACCCAGCACGTTGCGGGTAAATGTTCGCTGCGCCAGATACTTGATGCGCTGCTTGGCGCGGTCGCCGGCGGAGATGTCCACTCCGGCATCGGCGTAAGTCGCTGCATGCGTGCCAGGCGCTTTTGGGGTCGGGTCAGCCAAACAGAATCTGCGGTGGGAACGTTTCCCGGAAGGTTCAAGTGTAGAGCATTCTCAGGTGCGCGCACCGCGTGTTTCGCGGAAGCCATAGTTACTTTAGAGGGGAGTTTTGGTTCTTCACGGTTCGCCCCGAGTCCCCGGCGACAGCAGGCTGATGCTGAGGATTCCGCTCTGTTTCGTCAGCAGGATTCCCTGGCCGGGAATGGGGATCTGCTCGCCCTCGCTGGTCACCCAGGCGGCTTTGGCGATGAACAGCGAATTCTCGTCCGGATCGTCGGAATAGTACAGCAGCACCCCCAGCACGCTGCGATTCCCCGGCAACTCCACCTGGACGATTTGTTCCCGGCCGGCTTCGCTCTCGAAGATGTCGGTCCAGATCGAGCTGCGCGTCGTGCGCTCCGTCAGGTGCAGCCGCCGAAACAGCCGGTTGCCATCGTGATTGATGTACAGGATGGCAAGGATCGCAAAAACAAAAGTAATTCCGGCCAGAAGTCCAAGACTGCCAGCGTTCCACACAATCGTTTGGCCGGCGTCATCCTGATCTGCGGATGTTTCCGCCGGAGCCGCTGCACTGTTTCCGGTTGGAAAAGCACCGCCCGGCTCCGTCTCCGTGACGGATTGCTTCTGTAGATTGAAAGGCAGCCTGCCGTGATTCGCCGCCGCGAAGCAGACGTAGATGATGAAGCTGAAAAGCAGCGCTTCGATCACGCGCTCCAGGTCCGATTGCGTCCTGCGCGTTGCCAGCTGCTGGACGACGTAAGCCGCGGCGAAGCCCGGCAGCAGGATGAGGAAGATTTCGAGCGCTACCAGGCTGGTGGGCACGTTCGTTTCCGCCCCGGACTACGGCTTCGGCGGCCTTTCCATCTCGGTCCGCGGTGGAATCCGCACTGGCTCCGGCAGCTTGACCGAGATTTCACTGTCTGAATGCCGCTTCTTCGGCTTTCCCGCGTAGTTCGTCAGTTTCTTTGAGCTGCCCTTGGGCAGGACGTAAGGCATGATTCCCTCTGTGACGATTATGGCTCCGTCCGCAAACCAAAGTCTACAGGCCCCGCCGCGGCGGGGCCTGTGCTGGTTCCCAATCGGTCCGCGATGCTATGCAGCAGTGGTCTTGCTGAGGGCGGCCTTCGCCGTGCCCACCAGCGCCGTAAATCCCGCCGCGTCGTGGACGGCCAGATCGGCCAGAATCTTGCGGTCCAGCTCCACGTCCGCCTTCTTCAGCCCGCTGATGAGCTGCGAATACGAAATGCCGTTGGCTTTCGCGGCCGCGTTGATGCGCACGATCCACAGCGAGCGGTACTGCCGCTTCTTGCCTTTGCGGCCGCTGTAAGCGAACTTCAGCCCGCGCTCGACGGCTTCCTGCGCCGCCTGGTACAGCTTGGATTTGGTAAGGAAGTAGCCGCTCGCCCTTTTCAGGATTTTCTTGCGGCGGTCGCTGCGTTTCGTCCCACGTTTGACGCGAGGCATGGTTTCTTCTCCTTGAGGTTACGTATTCAGCGGCTGGAGGCGGGAAGCGCCTCTTCACGCGCTATGCAATCCTGATCCACTCTCGGCCGAGCCGAGGGAGCCGAAGCCCGGAAGGATCAGAGCTGAAATTCAGGCGTACGGGATCATCCGAGCCACCTTCGCGTGGTCGGCGTCCGAAACCAGCGCGCTCGCTGCGAGCTTCCGCTTGGTCTTCGTCGCCTTCGACGTGAGGATGTGGCGCATCTTCGACTGGCCGCGCTTAAATTTGCCCGTGCCGGTCTTTTTGAAGCGCTTGGCCGCGCCCCGATGAGTCTTGAGTTTGGGCATGGTGTTCCTGACTAAGAAAAACGTGCTGACAACATCATCCAGTCTATCGGAATCAGCAGGATACGTCCAGACGAAAGCCGGTCGCGCCGCAGCCATCCCTCCCCGCTGAGAGCCGCGCAGAATCACGGCAGCGGATTGAAAAATCCCTTCGGCGGTGTGAGCGATCCGCCCGGAACCGCAACCGGAGCGACGCCGGTCTGCTGGCACGTCATCCGCGGCGGAAAATGGTCGACGATCGCATCGTCAATCTCGGCCTCGCCCCGCGAAATCGGTGGACGGGTGCCGCTGAGGCGTGCGGGGTCGAACCCGCCCAGCAGATCGGTCAGCTGCGGCAGCGTGTCCCGCGGGCCTTCCGGCCGATAAGGCTTCTCATCGGGCAACGACGCAAGCGGAGGCAGATTGAACAGCACGTCGAGAAACTTAGCGAACGATGCGTGGTCGCCTGGATCGGTCACGATGCCGCCCGACCGAGCCCACGGCGAGATCAAAATGAGCGGAACCCGCGGCCCGTCGCCGCACGGATGATTGTCGGGGCAGCGCTCGAACTGTGGCGGCGGCACGTGATCGTAGAAGCCCTCCGAGTCGTCCCACAGGACGATGATGGCGGAGCCGTTCCAGTACGGGCTGCGGGCGACAGTATTGACCACCTTCGCCACCAGCGACTCGGAGAGCTGCGAGTCTGAATAGCCGGGGTGATCGTCGTCGCCCGTGATGTTGCGCGCGCGCGGATTGGCTGGAATCCACCCGAACGGATTCACGTAACCGCCTTTGATGAAGACGACGCTCTGCGCCGGCAGCTGCTGCCCCTGCATCATGCTGAAAAAGTCGAGCAGGTCGTGCACGCCGTTCCACATCCCAGGGTTCTGCCGGATGTAGCCAAAGTACTGCGGCGCGTTGTGGTGCGGAATGTAGGCGGGATGGTGATGGCCCTGGCCGTTGCCGAACCCCTCCTGATACCACGCCCACGCAACAGCCTGATGATTGAGCCGCGTGAGCGCCCCGATGTCGTCCTGCACATCGTCGGTGTCGACCTTCGCATCCGTCGCATTGCGCCCTTTGAGCGAAAGCATCAGCGTGGCATACGTCTGGTCGAGCTGCTTCTGGCTGGCCGCGTGAGCCGCTGTGTCGTACGGCGGAAAATGCGGCTCGAGATCACCCACAACTGGGTCGCCCGGGCCGTCCTCGTCGATGCCTTTGTCCTCGGGGTGCCGCGCCAGCTCCGTCTCGCCGGTCTGGCCTGCAATCAGGTCGATGTTGCCCGGCGTCGATGGTCCGTACATCGCCTGAAAAATATGATCGTAGAGCGCGAAGCGGTGCGCGTACATCCACAGGAACGGAATCGTCCGGCAGTCCTCATGCGCCATCGTGAGCAGGCCGTACTGCCGGGACGAGGGCGCAGCGAGACCGCGGCCATCCCTCTGAGACTTCTCCTCGCCGGCAACGAAATGGTCCATCTTGCCGCTGTCCACTTTCGCGATCAGGCCCTCGCGGGAGTGATCGGCGTCCACCGTATCCGCCGCGGTGAGCGGGAAGGGAACAATCCAGGTGTTACCGACCGGGTCCCACTGCCGGAAGCCATGCGCGCGCGCTTCCGCGGTGGCCAGGTTATCGGCGCCCGGAAACGTTCCGAAGTAAGAGTCGAACGAGCGGTTTTCCTGATAGATCACAAAGACGTGATGCACGTGGGCGCGCAGGCCGGCGATCAGCGGATCGCGCGACCCAGGCGCCGCCGCGGCCGCGTGCCCTGGACGATGAGCTTGCGCGGAGGCAGCAAGAGCAACCACGAGCAACGGCAGAGCAGCATGCGGGCGAAGGATCACGGGCATCTCCGGAAATTCCGAGCCATTGTAACCAACGCCTGTTGAAACAAGATTGCGGCCCGCAGGCGGAGGCGCCCCTCAGAACGGCGGCCACTCCAGGCTCCCGCCCTCCAGCAGATACGCGCACTTCTCCACGCGATATCCGTTGCCGTCCATCACCGTGAAGACCCGCGGCCGCCCCGTAGGGCTGGTGCTCCACAGCGAAACCCCGGCGTAGGCGCCGTCCTTGCGCACGATGTAGTACTCCATATCGAGCAGGCGCACCTTCGTCATATCGGCGTTGTAGTTGCGCACGATCCGCCGCATCACCTCGAGCCCGGCGTCTTTCGGATCCATCCCGTGACGCATCAGTTCCACAATGGTGTGCGCGCCCACCACCTTGATGTTTTCTTCTCCCGAGCCGGTAGCGCCCGCCGAGCCCACATCCTGGTCGGTCCACGATCCCGCGCCCAGGATCGGCGAGTCGCCCAGCCGTCCCGGCAGCTTCCACGCCAGCCCCGAAGTCGTCGTCGCGCCGGAAATTTCCCCCTTCGCGTTGACCACGGAAACGTGGATCGTGCCCGTGGTGGGCCACAACACCTGTTCCGCCGCAGCGAGCCGGTCCTTGGGCGCGATGCCGAGATCGGCGGCCATCTGCACCAGCTTCTGTGTCCGCACCCGAATCGTCTCTGCCCATTCCGCCGTCGGATGGCGCGGCACGATCCCGGGCCGAACCCCCGCGGCGCCGGCCAAGGCCCCCTGCGACGGCGAATCCTCGCGTAGCGACGACATGCCGTGCAGATCGATGCTCGGCTTCGGCGCGGGCCGCCCTGCGTAGGGATCCTTCCAGCCCGGCTCGGACATCGACGGTCCCCACCAGTCCATCTGCGAGTTGTTTTCCTTCCACAACATCCAGATTTTGCGCGCGTCTTCCGTCAGCAGGTTCTCGCGGGGAAAGCCCAGGTCGACGGCAAACTGTTCCGCGCCTCCGGCCACCAGCATCACGTGCCCGGTGTGTTCGTAGACCTTCCGCGCCACCAGGCAAACGTTCTTGATATTGCGCACGCCGCCCACCGACCCCGCCGACCGCGACGGCCCATGCATGCAGCACGAGTCCAGCTCGACCACCCCTTCCTCATTGGGCAGCCCGCCCAGCCCGACCGAGTGATCCTTCGGATCGTTCTCGCGCCCCAGGCAAACGTGATGCACGCAGTCGAGCGTGTCCTGCCCATCGAGGAGCATCTGATACGCCTCCTGGATGGTCTGATCGCCAGTCACGCGCGTCACGATCACCGGCTTCGCCGGAGGCTGCATCTGTTTCACCGCATCGGCGGTCTGTGCAAAGGAGTCGGGGATCGTGCTCAGCCCAAGGCCAGCCGTGGTGAGCGCACCCAGCGAGAGAAAATCGCGGCGGGAAGTCATGCCGAACAGGGTACAGCGTGCGGCGTTCAGCGTACAGCGCGGCTTGCAGCCAGGTGCTTCAGGCGATCGCAGTCGCCGCGTTACCCCACAACCGCCGCGAAGGCGGCCGCCAGGCCCGCGAGGCCACAAGAAAGACGATCACCAGCAGCGGAGCCGCAATATGCCACCACACGCCGTGGTTCGCCGCGTTACAGACAACGGCGCCGCTGAGATCGAAGAACATGCCGGCGTAGGCCCATTCCTTCAATAGCGGGAAGCGCGGCACCAGGATGGCAATGCACCCGAGAATCTTCCATGCCCCGAGCAGAATCGCGAACCACTCAGGGATGCCGAGCTGCCGCATCCCGTCAATCGCCGCGGGCAGACGCAGGACGGAAAACAACCCGCCGGGCAGAAGAAAGAAAACGAGGAGGATGGTGGCGATCCAGTAGCCGACGCGCTTGGCTTGCATGGCACACCATTCTATGCCCGTGCTGCATGGTGCCCATCGATTTTTCTCGCAATTTGCGCTCGCGGCGGCCCAGCCCGCGGTCAGTGGCTCTTGGTTGCGCCGAGACGCCCGTTGTTGAACTGGCGGAAGGTCACCACCGGCGTTTCCTGCTCCGGTTCCACGTCGACCGCACCCGCCGTATCCCACATATGGTCGTTCGTGTCGAGCTTCGCGGCCACGCGGTCGAGCGATGTCAGAAAAGCGCACATCAGGTGATACGTAGTGAAGTAAGCATTGCCGTCCACCGCCGCAGCGATATCCGCCGCCGAACCGGGAATCCGCGCGTCGTCAGCAGGGACTGAGTGGATCACAATGCTGGGCACCATGATGGCCCGGAATGGCCCCGTGGGATCGACCGAGAGCCAGTGGTGCGGGCTCAGTTGCTCCGGTGCCTGGGTCAGGCCATCGGAGAGCGCTGCCCACAGCAGTTCCGTCTGCAGGTGCGTCGCTCCCAAAGGAACCGACTCAAAGGGGCTGAACGTCGTGAAAAACCGTGTGTAGCTGCAGCCCAGTCCGTCCAGATCGATGACGGCGCGAATCCGCTTGCGCTCCTCTTTCGTCTGCGATTTGAGCCAGGTGTCCGCGCCTTCGCCCTTCCAGGACTCTAAGAAGACGTAGCTGTTCCGCCGCGGCTGCCCCTGCACGGCCTGGTACAGGAATGGAAGCAGCGCCGCGCCGCTCCAGTCGTCAATCGCCCCCTCGCCCTTCCCCTCATGCTCGTAATGCGCCACCACCACGATGGTCCCCGCCGCATCGCCCGGCCAGTTGCAGACCAGATTCTCGCCTCGCGCCCCGTGCTTGTCCGCGACCGGCTGCTCGCGCATATTGTTCCCGCCACAGTCCGCCTGCGCGAAATCGTCGCGCAGCCGCGCCAGCCGCTCCTCGTCGGTCGCAGGGATGGTGTGCACTGCCATTTCCACCGTGCTGCGCGGCGAGGTGTAGAAGAACAAGGTGCGCGATTGCGTCGTCGTATTGGCAGCCACGCCGTGGATATCGGCTGCCCGCGGGTTCACAGTATCCGCCCGCACAGCCGTCGGCGCCTCGCCCGCAGGCGCTCGCGGAGCAGTCGATTTCGCGACAGTCTGGGCCAGCAGCGCCCAATGGCCGCAGAGGACCGGCAAAGCCAGCAAAAGCAGAACGGCCGTGGTGGATAGCCTGCGAGGCATCGGCGGCGCTCCGGGGTGGGTAGTAGCATAGCACCGCAGGGCTACGCTGGTCCCCAGGACTTCACGAACATTTCCGGGGTCTTTCCACGCCCTTTGGGAGGGATGATGGCGCAATTCGGCTTTCTGTTGTTCTGCGCTGCAGGATTTGTCTGCCTTTCGGCGCAGGGTCAGCTCTCGGTGAACAAGCTGCCGCCCGGTCTGCAACAGCAGATCGACCAAACGGCTGAACAGGTTCTGGCCCAAACCGGCGTGCCCAGCGCCTCCGTCGCCGTCGTCCGAGACGGCCAAATCGCCTACACCCAGGCCTATGGGAAGGCCCGCCTCGATCCCGCCGAATCCGCCCAGCCCTCCATGCGCTATTCCATCGGATCCATCTCCAAGCAGTTCACCGCCGCCGCGATCCTGTTGCTCGAGCAGCAGGGCAAGCTCTCCATCGACGATCCGGTCAGCAAGTATTTGCCCGACCTCACCCGCGCCGGCGAGGTCACGATCCGCATGCTCCTGTCGCACACCTCCGGCTATCAGGATTACTGGCCCGAAGACTACCTGATGCCGCCCATGAGCCAGCCCACCACCGCCCAGCACATCCTGGATACCTGGGGAAAAAAGGCCCTCGATTTCGATCCAGGCACGAAGTGGCAGTACTCGAACACGAACTACGTGATCGCCGGCCGCATCGTCGAGAGGGTCAGCGGCGAGCCCCTCGTCCAGTTCCTCCAGGAGCACGTCTTCAAGCCGCTCGACATGAAAGAAGTCTGGAACTCCGATGCCGAGAAGCTGCAGTCTCCCGACTCCGCTGGCTACATCCGCTACGCCCTCGGTCCGCTGCGGCCCGCTCCAAAGGAAGGCCGCGGCTGGATGTTCGCCGCCGGTGAGCTGGCCATGCCCGCCTACGACCTGGCCCAGTGGGACATCAGCATCATGAACCGCTCGCTCCTCGCTCCCAAATCCTACGACGAGATGTTCGCGCCCGTCATGCTGAAGAGCGGCGAGAACTCGCACTACGCCCTCGGTCTGTTCATCGCCAGCCTCAACGGTCACTCCGAGTACGAGCACACCGGCGAGGTCTCCGGCTTCACCGCGGAAAATATGGTCTTCCCCGCCGACAAGCTGGCCATTACGGTCCTCACCAATCAGGACGCCTCCCGCGCCGGCACTGTACTGGGCCGGCAATTAGCGCCGCTGCTCCTCGGCATCACCGGCCAGACGCCAACCGCCGCCGAGAAACAGGCGCTCGACTTGTTTGAAAACTTCCAGCAGGGCAAGATCGATCGCACCCTCTTCACCGATTGGTGCAACGCGTACTTCGACGCTCAGGCGCTGGCCGACTTCCAGTCAAGCCTGGCCCCCCTGGGCAAACCGGCCACCCTGAAACAAACCGGCGACGACCTGCGCGGCGGCATGACCTTTCATGCCTTTCGCGTCACTTTCGCCAACAGCGCCACGCAGTTGATGATCACCACCTACACCGAGCCGGACGGCAAGCTGGAGCAGTACCTGGTCATTCCGGCAAACTAGTGTTCTGCTGTGGTTCGCCGTGCAAGCAGAACAGTCATCCTGAGCGAGCCTTCCAAATTGGTTGCGCCCGCTTTCGGGCGCAACAATAGATTTCGACTGCGAGTCGAATGGACCTGCATTTGGGCGCAGAAGTTAGGAATAGATTTTCGGGACGCCCTATTAGGTGCTGCGTATGCCCAAATTCTCCGCCGGAATCCTCCTCTTCCGCCGCTCGCCCCGGCTCGAGGTCTTCCTCATCCATCCCGGCGGCCCCTTCTGGGCGAAGAAGGACGCCTGGTCCATCCCCAAGGGCGAGTACGAGCCGGACGAGGAGCCCCTCGCTGCCGCTCGCCGCGAATTTGAGGAAGAAACCGGTGCTTCCGGCGCCAGCGTCTTTCGCGGAGACTTTCTCCCGCTCGGCGAGATTCGCCAGCCGAGCGGCAAGCAGGTCACCGCCTGGGCTGTGGAGGGCGACTTCGATCCGGCACAACTCCGGAGCAATACCTGCAAGGTCGAGTGGCCTCCGCGCTCCGGCAAGCAAATCGAAATCCCCGAAGCCGACCGCGGCGCATGGTTCACCGTCGAGGCGGCCCGCGAGAAGATCTTCAAAGGGCAGGATCTGCTGCTCGACCGGCTGGTCAGAATCTTTGGGTAGCGATACTCCTCGAAGTCCCCTTTCCCATGCGTTCTCCCGGTTGCGAGACTTTTCCGGCAGCGCAACTTTCCTGGACAGAAGATTGGGCAGGCATCCACAAAGCCCCCACGGTCAGCGGTAATGCTGCCCGCTCCCGGTATCCAGCGATCTGTCTTGACAAACTTCTTAGGCATAATTACGTTATGCCTATGAAGATCAGGCCTAAAAACGGCATGCCACCGGGCGCTTTGCCCATGCTCATCCTGCGGGTGCTGCAGTCGGGATCCCTGCATGGTTACGCCATCGCGCAGAGGATTCACGTGCTCTCGAGCGAGGTGCTCGCTGTGGACGAGGGTCTGCTCTACCCCACTCTGCAAAAAATTCTGGTCAAGGGGTGGGTCACGGCGGAGTGGGGCATTTCCGAGACGAATCGCAGAGTCCGCTTCTATCGGCTCACCCCGGAGGGCCGCAAACAGCTGAAAGATGAGCTCTCGACCTACGACCGCGTGACCGAGGCCATCCAGGAAATCCTGCGCACCGCATAACCGCAGCCCTGAACAGGAGGCCCACCATGGGCGAGCTATTCCGCCGGCTCCGCTATTTGCTGCATCGCCGCCGCTTCGACGCCGAACTCGAGAACGACATCGAATTCCATCGCGAAATGGCCGCGCGCCAGGGCATCCGCACCATGAACAACACGCTGCGTATCCGCGAGCAGGCGCGCGAAGCCTGGGGATGGACCTGGCTCGACCGCCTCGTCCAGGACCTTCGTTTCGGCGTGAGGATTCTCGCGCGGTCGCCCGGCTTCACGGTGATGGCCGTGCTGGTCCTGGCCATTGGCATCGGCGTCAACGTATCCGCGTTCACCTTCTTCGATATGGTCGCGCTCAAGCCGCTGCCGGTGCGCGATCCGGGGTCGCTGGTTCGCCTCGAGCGCCGCTCCCCAAACGCGTACACCAGCGGGATGTCGTATCCGTCGTTCGCCTTTTATCGCGACCACGCGAAAACCCTGTCGGCGGCGATCGGCGTACTGGGCGTGCCTCCCATGGAGATCGACCACGACGTCCAGCCCACCAGCGTTTCGTTCGCCACGCCCAACTACTTCTCTGAGCTGGGCACGACGCCGGCGCTCGGCCGCCTCCTTGATCCCGCTCGGGACGCGAACGCCGGCGCCGCTCCGGTCGCGGTCATCACCTGGGGGTTGTGGCAGCGGCGCTTCGGCGCCGATCCCTCGGTGATTCACCGGGTCATCCATCTGAACAACAAGCCCGTGACCATCGTCGGCATCACCCCGTATGCGTTTGCCAGTCTCGGTGGCCAGAATCCCGATATCTGGCTGCCGATCGCGCAACTGCCCTATTTGGTTGAAGGCAGCCATGCCCTCACCGACGGCACGGATTCCAGCCTGCGCATGTGGGGCCGGCTCGCCCCCGGAATCAGGGCAAAAACCGCCGAACAGGAACTGCTCTCCCTCACGAACGAACTGCGCCGCCAGCGTCCGAAGGACGTGTGGGAGAACGAGTATATCCAGAGCTCGCCGGGCGGGCACCTGCAGGTCATGCAGCCCCAGATGTATCAGGTGGCGGCGATGGCGGCGGTGCTGACGCTCCTCATCCTCGCGGTGGCGTGCGCCAACCTCGGCGGGATGCAGCTGGCGCGCGCGATTACGCGCGAGCATGAGATCGGCATCCGGGTCGCCATCGGCGCGAGCCGCGCGCGGATTTTCCGCCAGCTGTGTACGGAGAGCCTGCTCCTGGCCACGCTGGGGTCGGTCGTGGGGCTGGCGCTGGGCTGCGGCATCATGCGCGTCACCCTCGACCAGGTGGACGCGCCGAAGTGGCTGCATGTTGCGCCGGACTGGCGCGTGGTGCTGTTTACCGGCTGCATGACACTCGCAGCCTCGTTGTTCTTTGGACTCGCCCCCGCGCTGCAGATCGCCCGCCAGCGCCAGCGCAAAACCATCGCGCGGCAGATTCTCATTGGGGCGCAGGTGGCGGCCAGCTGCGTGTTGCTCATCGTCGCGGGGCTGCTGTTGCGCGCCACTCGGCACGCCCTGTACACCGACCCTGGCTTCGGCTATGAGGGCCTCCTCACGGTCGATCCGCAACTTGGCCAGCATGGTTATTCGCCCGCTGCGGCCCGGAGCTATCTCGACCAGATGCAAAGCAGGGTAGCGGCCTTGCCGGGAGTGCGTTCCGTCTCACTGGTGAAGCTGCCGCCGCTCGGTCATGTCATGGCGCGGGAAGATACCGTCATCGCGGGGCGCGCCGTCCGCATGTATCCCAACTGGGTTGCGCCGGGGTTTTTTCAGACCATGGAAATCCCCCTGATCATGGGCCGCACCTTTTATCCCGGCGAGAAGAATGCCGTGATCGTCAGCCAGTCGATGGCCCGGCGCCAGTGGCCGGGGCGAGACCCGCTGGGGCAGCGGATCGACGGCGACAACAGCCGCGACGTTGTGGTGGGTGTTGTCGGAGATGCGCACATCAACGCCCTCAGCGAGGATGACGCGATCGAGCAATACTGGCCGGCCCAGCTGAACGACTTGCCCGATATGGTGTTGATTGTCCGCGCGTCGGGCGACCCCGGCCTTCTGTCTTCTGCACTGAAATCGATTGGCGCGAGTCTCGACCCCAGGGTCTTCGCGGAAGTCAGGCAGGTGAAACTCCTGTATCGCAGCAACGTTGCGAATGTCGAAGACGCAGCGCTGGCGGTGGGCGTCATCGGCCTGGTCGCGGTGCTGCTGGTTGCCGCTGGCATCATCGGCCTCGTGGCGTTCACCATTTCGCAGCGCACGCGGGAGCTGGCGATCCGGATCGCCCTGGGCGCACGCCCCCCTCGCATCCTTGCCGATGTGCTGGGCCAATTCTCCTGGCCGGTGACCATCGGACTGCTCGCGGGAACGGCGGGCGCCGCGGCGGGATCGAGAGTGCTGCGACTGGCTTTGTACGGGGTGAGCAACCTCGACCTCGCCAGCTACGCGGCCGCGCTCGGTCTGCTGGTGGCCATTGTTGTGCTCGCCACCCTGCTGCCGGCACGGCGCACGCTGCACCTGGATCTGTCGTCGATCCTGCACTACGAGTGACGCATCAACATCGTCGGCCGGGGGTTGATCATCGGGGCACCGCAGCCCCATCCTTGACTGCATGACCGGCAAGCCAACCGCGACCGACCGATTGTGCCGCAAGCCGAGCGGATTCCTCGGCCGCCTCTCGCTGCGCAACATGAACAAGCGCCATTCCCCGCTCACCGACTGGGGTTTGTCGCACATGGCCGTTCCGCCGAACTGGACCATCCTCGACATCGGCTGCGGCGGCGGCCGAACGCTGGAAAAGCTGGCCGCCGCCACAAAAGGCGAAGTCTGCGGCGTCGATCACTCGCCGGATTCGGTGGCCGCCTCAACAAACCGCAACGCCCAAGCCGTCGCCGACGGACGCGTCCGCATTGTCCAGGGCTCGGTCTCTGCCCTGCCTTTTCCCGACAATGCCTTCGACCTCGTCACCGCCGTCGAGACGCACTTCTTCTGGCCCAACCTGCCCGGCGACGTCCGCGAAGTGCTCCGCGTCCTGCGCCCCGGCGGCGCCTTCCTCGTGATCGCAGAGATTTATAAGGGCGCGAACACCGCGGCGGCAAAGCTCATCGAAAAACGCGGTCCAGCCTCGGAAATGAAGCTCCTCACCCCCGACGAGCACCGCGACCTGCTGGAGAGTGCCGGCTACGCGAACGTGCAAGTCGCTCTGGAGGAGACCAGGGGCTGGATTAGCTGCAGGGGAACCAAAGCACAGCCGTAAATTCCACGCGAGAACTGGGACAGCGGGTCCCCAAATCGCCGGCCGCTTCTTCGCTAATCGTCTCACGCTAGCCGTTTTTCGCCCGGCCGTCTTACTCCTGGCCGCTTTTCCGCTGACCGTTCTTTAGCTGACCGTTCCACCGCTGACCGCTTCTTCGATGACCGTTTCACCGCTGACCGTTTCTTAGCTGACCGTTCCACCGCTGACCGCTTCTTCGCTGACCGTTCCACCGCTGACCGCTTCTTCGCTGCTACCGGCGGTATGTAGTGAAACCGAACCAAATAAATCTTGTTGCCGCGCCCGTGCTGCGCCACCTTGAGCAGATCGAGCACGCCGAGAAATCCTGACGCCCGCGCCAGTTCCGGCGTGATATCCGGCAAGCCGATCGGCTCGATCGAGTCGACCTCGACATCGCCCTCTTCCATGCGATAGCGATGGCCCACTTTGACCCGCGGGCTGTGCCAGATGCGAACGCTCACGGTAATCTCGCCGGTGCGCACACCCGCCCGCAACCGTTGGGTGAACATCATGGCATTTCCCCAATCCTCGTGATGATCGGCTCCTGGGGCAACGAAGCGCATTTGCCAGGACGGCGAGTCCCTGGACAGCCAGTCCCCTGGACGGCTCGTCCCCTCAACGGCCAGTGGCGCGCGCCCGTTCCACCGCCCGCACCACCGCCTTCGCCTTGTTCAGGCTCTCCTCGTATTCCTTCTCCGGAACGGAGTCCGCCACAATCCCCGCGCCCGCCTGAATCGTGGCCTTGCGCCCTTCCACCAGCAGCGTGCGGATGGCAATGCAGCTCGTCAAATTGCCCGAGTAGTCGGCGTAGAGCACGCTGCCGCCGTAAATCCCGCGCCGCGTCGGCTCCAGCTCCTCGATAATCTCCATCGCGCGAATCTTGGGCGCGCCGCTCAGCGTCCCCGCCGGGAAGCACGACCGCAGCGCTTCGACCGCGCTCAGCTCCGGCCGCAGCTTGCCTTCAATCGCGCTCACCAGATGCATCACGTGCGAGTAGCGCTCGACGAACATCAGATTCGTCACCTTCACGGTGCCATATTCGCTCACTCGGCCCACGTCATTGCGCCCCAGATCGACCAGCATCACGTGTTCGGCGCGCTCTTTCTCGTCGGTCAGCATCTCCCGCTCCGCTTCGAGGTCCGCCGCCTCGCTCGCGCCCCGCGGCCGCGTTCCCGCAATCGGCCGATATTCCACTTTCCGGCCCTCCACGCGCACCAGCAGTTCCGGCGACGAGCCCACGATGTGCGTCGTCTCCTCCTTCTGCGCGCGCGAACCCCGCTGCGACCCCATCTTCTTCCTCCCGAATCGCAAAAAATACATATACGGCGAAGGATTGACGATCCTCAGCGCGCGATACACCGAAAACGGATCGACGCCCAGCTCGAAATCCAGCCGCTGCGACAGCACCACCTGGAAAATATCGCCGGCCGCGATGTACTCCTTCGCGCGTTCCACCGCCTTCACAAACGCGGCTTTCCTCGTGCGCGATGCGGGACGCAACTTCCCGGCCCCCCTCCGTGCCGCCGTCTTCGGCAGGGGCTGCGCCAACCGCCGCTCCAGGCGATCCAGCCGCTTGAGGGCATCGGCGTACGCCGCCTGCGGCTTGTGGCGCCGCACATCGGCCGTCACCACCAGCAGAATCTCCTTCTTCACATGGTCGAACGCCAGCACCTCGTTGAAAAACATCAGGCAGGCGTCCGGCATTTCCAGATCGTCGACCGTCTGCTCCGGCAGGCGCTCGATCTGCCGCACCACGTCGTAGCTCAGGAATCCCACCGCTCCGGCGGTAAATGGCGGCAGCCCGGGCACGCGCGCCGGCATGTGTCCCTCCAGCGCCTCACGCAACAGCGCAAAAACATCCCCGGTGACCGCACGCGTCCTGCCGTGTTCCGTGATCTCGATGTCCCGCCCGTGCGAAACAATCCGCCGGCTCGGCCGGATTCCGATGTACGTGTAGCGTCCCAGCCGCTCGCCGCCCTCCACCGACTCCAGCAGAAAGCACTCCGGCTCATGCGCCGCCACCCGGAGAAACGCCGACACCGGCGTCTCCAAATCGGCAGTCAGCGTGCGGTAGAGCGGAACCAGCGTATGCGTGCGCGCCAGCCGCAAAAATTCGCCGCGCGCGGGAAGAGAAGTGCGCATGAGAATCAGGGTACAGGGAGCAGGGTGCAGGGTACAGCGCAGCGGCCACGCCACAAACCGCAGACCTGTGGGTTGATTCGCGCATCCCAAACGGCCTACATTGCTTTCCATGATGCCCCACGACCGCCGCGCCTTTCTCAAGCGCACTGCCATGCTCGCCGGCGCTTTTTCCGCCAACAGCCTTTTCCATCAGGCGCACGCCGCGGAATTCGACGCAGCCGCGCGAGCCATCGCCGGCCGAGCCCCCGCGGAAGCCGCCCGGGACGAGGACTACTGGTCCGTCATCCAGCGCGGCTATTCCGTCAATCCCGACATCATCAACCTCAACAACGGCGGCGTCTCGCCCGCGCCCATCGTGGTGCAGCAGGCGGTGGAGCGCTACAACCAGCTCTCCAACGAAGGCCCCTCCTACTACATGTGGCAAATCCTCGATCAGGGACGCGAGCCGCTGCGCCAGAAGCTGGCCGCGCTGGCCGGCGCCAGGCCCGGCGAAATCGCCATCGACCGCAATTCCACTGAGGCGCTCAACACCATCATCTACGGCGTCCCCCTCAAAGCCGGCGACGAGGTCATCGGCACCAGGCAGGATTACCCCCACATGATCGAGGCCTACCGCCAACGCGCCGAACGCGACGGCATCGTCTACAAGCAGATCAGCTTCGATTTCCCCATCGAAGACGACGACGCCATCGTCAAAGCCTACGAGCAGGCCATCACGCCTCGCACCCGCCTCATCCACGTCACCCACATGATCAACTGGGTCGGCCAGACCATGCCCGTCGCCAAAATCGCCGACATGGCCCACGCCCACAACATCGAAGTCCTCGCCGACGCCGCCCACTCCTTCGGCCTCATGGACTTCAAAATCCCCGACCTCCGCTGCGACTACTTCGGCACCAGCCTCCACAAATTCCTGTCGGCGCCCATCGGCACGGGCATGATGTGGATTCGCGAAGACCACATCGAAAAGGTGTGGCCGCTTACCTGCGCCTCCGATCCGCATTCCGCCGACATCCGCAAGTTCGAGGACCTTGGCACCCGCAGCTTCCCGCTGGAGCAGGGCATCGGCGAAGCCATCAACTTCCACGAGGGCATCGGATCGCGCCGCAAGCAGGAGCGCATCTTCTACCTCAAGAACTACTGGTCCACGCGCGTGCAATCTATCCCGAAGGTCAAACTCCACACCTCGCTGCAGCCCGAATATTCCTGCGCCATCGGCGGCGTCTCGATCGACGGCATGACGCCTGGCCAGGTCGCCTCCGCGCTCTTCGACCGCTGGAAGATCCACACCGTCGGCATCGTTTGGGAGAACATCAGCTGCGTGCGCGTCACGCCCCACGTCTATACGCGCCCTGCCGACCTGGATACGCTGGTCAGCGCCATCGGCGAGCTGGCGCGCGCCTAGGGTGTATCGAACAGGAAGGCACACTCAGCCCACAGGCAATCTCGCGGGCTCATTCTACTTCAGCTCAACCTTCTCGCTGTTGGACCCGCTCGTCGCACACCTGTTGCTCGCGGCCGACGCCATCCAGACGCTGCCGTCCTCAAAGGTGACCTGATCGAGCGTGACCTGAGCCACGCCGAAGGGATAAATATGCTGCGGCAGCGCAATGTTCTCCACCTGGCTCAGAGCCCGGTCCACGCTGCTCGTGCCGGAGACTGTCAGGCGCAGGTCAAGCGCGTGCGCGTCCAGATCGTAGATATTCGTCTTCACGCGCAGATGCGCGGTGATCGCAGCCGAGCGAATCGCCTTGCCGCTCTGATTGCGAAAGTGCAGGCTGAGCGTTCCCCCGCCATGCACACGCGAGTCCACCGGCAAAAAGCCCGCAGCGGACGAGGCGTATGCGCTCTCGAGATAAAGCGGGCAGCCGATCTGCTCAGAAGGCACGACCCTGTGCGCCACAAGGTCGTTGACGATGATTCCAGCTCGGTTAGCGAGTTGCGCGGCCTGCGGATCGGGATTGGCAGAAAGATTCTGCGCGAAGGCCGCAGTCCCGGCGGCGAGAACAAGAGCGGAGAGGAAGAGCTTCATGCGAGCACCTCCGAATGCCGTCAGATTACCACTCCCAGCCCGCGACCGTCACGGTCCATGCGCCCCCGGCGATACACTGAAATCGGATGGTTTTCGTCCTCGACAACTACGACTCTTTCACCTTCAACCTCGTCCAGTACATGGGCGAGCTGGGGGCCGAGATCGAAGTGCGCCGCAACGACGAGCTGTCCGTCGACGAGGTCGCCGCCCTCCAGCCGGATCGCATCCTTCTGTCGCCCGGCCCCTGCACCCCGCACGAAGCCGGTATTTCCATCGAGCTCATCCGGGCCATGGCAGGCAAGGTCCCGATCCTGGGCGTCTGCCTCGGGCACCAGGCGATCGGCGCGGCCTTCGGTGGCAACGTGGTCCGCGCCCCGAAGCTGATGCACGGCAAAACCAGCCAGGTGGATCACGACGGCAAGACCATCTTCGCCGGTATCGCCTCGCCCATGACCTGCACGCGCTACCATTCGCTCATCGTCGAGGAAAAAGGACTGCCCGCCAACCTCGAAATCTCCGCGCGCACGGCCGACGGCACCATCATGGGTCTGCGCCATCGCCGGTTTCCCGTCGAAGGCGTCCAGTTCCATCCCGAGAGCGTGCTGACGGACGACGGCAAGCGCCTGATCCAAAATTTTCTGGAGTTGTGACGTTGCGCTTTGCAGTGATGGCATTGGCGGCGCTCTGTTGCGCGAGGCCGGGAATCGCGGCGCAGTTGATCCCCCTGCCGCCGGACGAATTGCCGGGGAGCCATCCGGCGGCTTCTTCGCCGGCGGCGAAGAACTCCGCGGACACCGCGTCTTCCGAGAGCAAGCCAGTGCCGGGTTCGATTGCCACGGTCAGCGTGCAGGGCGTGTCGATTTCGGGATCGCTCACCGTCGCGAACGGCCGCGCCAGCATCGGCAACGATGGCACCATCACCGCGGGCGAGCAGAATGCGGACGTGACCCTCACCCGCGGCGGAGACCTGAAGCTCTGCGCATCGACAAAAATCCACCTCACCACGGATACGTCCGTCTCCGGCTCCCGGCCAGGCGGCCCGCTCATGATCGCGCTCGACCGCGGCGCGCTCGAGGCCCATTACACGGCTGGCCAATATTCTGACGTCCTGCTGACGCCGGATCTGCGCATTCTTATCTCGCCGCCGGGCGCGGCCAACCTGAGCATTCGCGTCGCCGACAACGGCGACACCTGCGTCGACAACCACGGCGACCAGGCGCCCTACGTGCTCGCCAGCAGCCTCTTCGGCGAGGGCGCCTATCGCGTGCAGCCCAACCAGCGCGTCCTCTTTGAGCACGGCAGCCTCAGCGAGGTGGTCGACAACGAGCAGGAGCCCTGCGGCTGTCCGCCTGCCCAGCCCACCAGCGTGGCGAGCACGGGCACCACCGGCGCAACGCCGGCCAAGCCGGGCGAAGCCGTTGCCGAGAAACCTTCGCAGAATACCGCTCCGCAGAACCAGGCCGCCGCCCAGAATCCGTTTCCGCTGGCCCAAAGCGAGGGTCTGAAGCCCCCTCCGTCACCGCCAGCAACGCCCACCGGCCAGCCGCACATCGAAGTGACCGCGCCGCTGGCCTACGACGCGAATCATCCCGAACTGGCGCCCACGCCGCGCGCCGCAACAGGACCGGTGAACGCGCCGATGCCCGTGCCCACGTCCGCGATCCACGTCGCCGAAGCTCCTCCGCCTCCTCCCGCCAAGCCGAAGCCGACGGGATTCTTCGGACACATCGGACATTTCTTCAAGCGGATGTTCGGAGGCTGATCAGGGGCCCACTCCGGAAGCCTGGGATAAAATCAAAGCTGCCGGAGTTTGTCTTGCGCGGGCCAGCCGCTCCGCCCTGCGCGGCTCGCATCAGCCGCTCATTCCGCACCCAATTTCCGCAAGGAGCTTTTTCCCTATGGCGATTCCCGCCACCCAAATGCGTCCGGGCATGATCATCAAACACAACAACGATCTCCACCTGGTCTTCTCCGTGGAGCACCGCACGCCCGGCAATCTGCGCGCCTTCATCCAGGCCAAGCTGCGCAACATCCGCACCGGCGCTATGTTCGTGGAGCGCTTCCGCTCGCCCGATCCCATCGAGCGCGTCATCGTCGACGAAATCCCCATGGAGTTCCTCTACAACGACGGCGACGACTACTACTTCATGAACACCGAGAACTACGAGCAGACCCACCTGAAGCGCGACACCCTCGGCGATGCCGTCGAGTACCTCATCCCGAACCTGCAGATCCACGTGTCCTTCCACGATGGAGTCGCCGTCGGCATCGAGTTGCCGCAGACCGTCGAGCTCACCGTCGTCGAAACCGAGCCTGGCTTGAAGTCGGCAACGGCTTCGTCCGTCACCAAGCCGGCCAAGACGGAAACCGGCCTCGTCGTCCAGGTTCCTCCCTTCATCAACGAGGGTGAAAAAATTCGTGTGGACACGGCGGAAGGCGCGTATCTGAGCCGGGCGTAGTTTGCTGCAAGCCAGGGACCCGTGCTCCTTCGACTGGGGCGCGGGTTTTGTATTTGGGGCCTGATTCCGGCGCTCGAGGCCGGAAAAAAAGCGCGTTTTTTCGCATGTGTGGGAACCAAAGCACTTAGCGTTTTCGGAACGCGTATGTGTGGCAAACAGGGTACTTAGCAGAAGCCTCCAGGCTAAGTAATGGCGTCGAAATGGCTTAGACGAACGAGGCTCTGCCTTTATTTTCGCTCGTCGGCCGAGTGCGGCCTGATCGCCAGCGTTGCGGACATTCGGAGCCAAAGCAGAAAAGCAACCGGCGATCCTTCCGACTCGCAAAGCGAGCCGTCAGGATGACAGCACGGGAAGTATGCGTCGCAGTTCAGGATTTTCAAAGAGCGCAGCGTCCGGCCTGGGCCGGATGGGATCGATCGCGTGCAAAAGCAAAAGCCCTGATCCGATGGACAGGGCTCTGCTCAGTTTCAGGTTAGGCGAGGCGGGAAAATTGGCGCAAGAAGAATCGGCACAGAATAAGGTACGAAGGTCACGGATCGCCCCGAAAGGCAGCGCCCTTTTGCGTTTCGCGGCAAGTAGACTCGGGAGGTGAACCGTAAGGATTTTCAGACCCTGGCCAATCTTCGCTTGCGTGAGGCGCGAGTGCTCTTTCGGGCAAAGGAATTTAGTGGGGCCTATTACGTGGTGGGATATGCGGTGGAATGCGGATTGAAGGCGTGCATCGCTAAAGGGGTCAAAAAGCACGATTTCTTTCCCAATAAAAAGACTGTTGAGAGAGCGTACACGCACAATCTCAGCGAGTTGCTCGTACTCGCCCAACTGGAACAGGAACGTGCTCGAACATCCCAGGCTGATCTTGCGTTTGCAGCGAACTGGGTTCTGACCATCACATGGTCGGAAGCCTCTCGCTACAGGGTGTGGGCTGAATCAGACTGCAAAGAACTCATGAGTGCCATAATGAACAAGGACCACGGAGTGATGCCATGGCTGAAAAAGCATTGGTAGAAGCTGACCTCAGTAAAAGCGAAAGAATCGTCGCTGCGCTTGAGGAAGCTGGTGTCGGCGTGGTCGCAGCGCTCTGGGCTGTATTCCCTGAGTACGACGACTGGCGCCTGGTGCTTGCTGCAAAGGAACTTGATTCCCTCGCGCTGGGCGACGCCTATCTTCGGGTTAATCGCATTCTCAGCAACGCGGGATTCACTGCCTGGGAGACCCCGACGATCTTCATCATGAAAACGACCGATCCTTTCATTCGTGCGCTGCGCAAGGTGTTCGGCAAGACAAAGAGCGTGATCGGGATGCGGCTCGGCGGGCAGACCTGGGGCGACCGCTTTTTGGACGACGCTTACGCGTACAAGATTGCCTGACCGACCTGGAAATAACGAAACGACGCGGCCTATGCTGCGCTAGTTTTACGGGCTCGCCTACTTCATCATCATGATCGCCACAATCTGCCCGTCCACCGTGGTGTCCGCCGTTTTGAAGTACTCCACTTCCACCTTCATCCCTTCCAAATCCTCGCAGGGATGCACCTCGTCCTGGGGCGTGTAATTCCCGGCGCGGTAATCCACCTTGTAGTAGTTGTTGCTGTAGAGGGAGAGGCTGGTGTTCGCCGGCTTGCCCTTCACGTTGTCGAGCCGCACCTCCATCACCGCCGGATAGCTGCAGGTCACGCCATGCAGCACGCCCCACGCCGTCAGCATCCTGCCATGCGGCGTTTCCGTGGGATGCTTCGCCGCCGCCGTATCCGCGCCGCCCGCGTCGGGAGCCACTGTGGCCGGCATGCCGCCCATCACCTTCACCGTCACGTCTCCCGGCCCAGCCGCGGCGCTTTTCGCTTCCGCCTCGCGGCTCTGCTGCTGCGCGTACTCGTCCTTGTAGACCCGCACCTGGCCGAGCCGCATCTCCACCACGTTCGCGTCCTCCGGCGTGCGGGCCACAGATTTCGCGACCTCCAGCACGCGCATGGCGTCCTCAAAGCGGTGCAGCTCCATCAGTACGTTGGCTGCGTTCAGGCGATAGTTCAGGTTATCGGGATCGAGCGCAATCGCCTCGACGTTCATCCTGTGTGCTTCATCGAGGTTCTCGTGCCGCCGTCCGTAAAGCTGCGCCAGG
>DATDHZ010000004.1:0-12041 GCA_036521315.1 Acidobacteriaceae bacterium | reverse complement strand
GCCCAGGCCTTGGCTTCTTCTTTGGCCTTGCACTCGATGAAGTCGACGATGTCGGGATGGTCGACGTTGAGGATGACCATCTTGGCGGCGCGGCGGGTCTTGCCGCCGGACTTGATGACGCCGGCAAAGGCGTCGAATCCGCGCATGAAGCTGAGCGGGCCGGAAGCGGTGCCTCCGCCGGAGAGGGTTTCGCTGGAGCCGCGGATGGTGGAGAGATTCGTGCCGGTGCCGGAGCCCCACTTGAAGAGCATGCCCTCGGTCTTGGCGAGGGTGAGGATGGAGTCGAGCGAGTCGTCGACGGCGTTGATGAAGCAGGCGGAGCACTGGGGCTTGCGATAGCCGGTGACGGAGAACTCGACGGCGCAGGTGTGCTGGTTCCAGTGCCAGTTTTGCGCGTCGGACCTGGGCTCGAGGCGGTCGCAGCCGACGTTGAACCAGACGGGCGAGTTGAAGGCGACCTTCTGCGTGACGAGGAGGTGGATGAGCTCGTCGTGGAAGAGGGCAGCGTCTTCGGGTGTGGCGAAGTAGCCGCCGGCCAGGCCCCAGTCGCGGATGGTCTCAGCGACGCGGCCGACGAGCTGGCGGACGCCGGTCTCGCGCTCGGAGGTGCCGAGCTGGCCGTGGAGATATTTGCTGGCGACGATGTTGGTCGCGGTCATGGACCAGTCGACGGGGACCTCGACGTCTTTCTGCTCGAAGATGGTCTTGCCGCCGGCGTCGGTGATGGCGGCGGTGCGGCGTTCCCACTGGACTTCGTCGTAGGGCGAGACGCCGGGGCGCGAGAAATAGCGCGGGAAGCGGAGCGCAGCGGCGGTTGCGACGGTCTGGCCGGCGCCGGGGGCCCCGGTGACGGAAGTGGCGGCGAGAGTAGCGGATTTCCTGGTAGCCTCGGCCATGAATGTTCCTTCCTTCTGGATGAAATCGAGCGGTGCTGGTTGCTGCTGATCTTTCTCTGTTGCCGACCTCAAAAAAACTAAAAGCCCCGACCGGGAGCTGCTGTTCAAACTGCCGATCACGGGAACGCCACTGCTTAAAACCCGGTGGCGGATCGCATCCCTGGGGGCCTTCCGGACGGGGGCTCCCGGGCTTGCTGGGAGGTCCGTTTTTTACAGGTCCAGCGCGGGAATCAGCAGAGCCGCAGATGGGAAAGTAGCTCTGTTAATGGTGTGTGTCAAGAGGAAACCACAACATCTAGTATTTTAAATGCGTTTTTGGGTATCCGTGATCGCAATTCCCCGAAAGTGGTGTGGACAATGGCGGAAAGCCGCAGTAGGGGCGGATTTTGCGCGATTTTGGATGGGGCGGCGGGCCAGAATTTGGGCGCGAACGGAGGCCGGACTCTTCGGCGCACCGTCCCATTCTGAAACGATAGGACGGCGGGGGACAGTGGCACAAGGCGGGATTGCACAGTTTTTAGGGCATCTGCTGTGCAGGCCTGTGGGAGGGGTGGAAAACGGGGCGGGTTTCAGTGTCTGGTGCTTCCCGCTCGAATGCCCCGGGGTGAACTGCGCTTTCGACGCCGACGACGCTCAGGGTCATTGCGTTGTGACGGACAGCTTCACAATGCCCTGACCGAAGGTGGTGGCATAGAGCGTGCCATTGACCCATTTGAGGCTGGTGAACGCGAACGGAACAGCATTCCCCTGGGCGCTGATCCAGTGCGCGCCCTTGTCGCTGGAGAGGTAGATCCCGTCCCAGCGGGCGGCCGCGACGATGCCTGATCCGCCGGGATCGAAGGCCAGGGCGAAAAGCGGGTCGGGCCATGGCTGGGGATAGAGCACCGGATTCGGTCCCAATCCGGCGCTGGCGGAGGCAAAGGTGGATCCCCCGTCGGCGCTGACGAGCACGCCGCCATCGCTCTGCTGCGGCGGGCCGGACATGCCCACCAGGACGTCGTTCGAATTAGCCGGATTGACCGACAGCGCGACCGGCCAGCTGGCGACGGGATTGCTGCCGTTGCCGGCCCCGCCGAGCATGAGCGAGGACCAGGTGGTCCCGCCGTCGTGGCTTACCTTCAGCGTGCCGTCCTGCTCGCCAATGAAGATGTTTTTGTTATTGGCCGGATCGAATGCGATGAGCGATGGAACCTGTTCTGTGGGCCAGACGGGGCCGAAGCTGCTGCCGTAATTCGTGCTTTCCCAGATTCCCTGCGTTCGCCCCTGCCAGCTCTGCGCGGCCGCATACACTTTCGACGCATCCTTCGGATCGACCGCGATTACCTGCGGGTTCGAGCCGGGATACTGAGGCGCGTCCAGGTCCGACGCGATGCTCTGGTAGTTGAGGCCGCCGTCGGTCGATACCCAGAAGCCGCATGCGGGATTGTAGTTATAGACATCCTTTGCGTTGCCGGGATTGATGAGGACCAGGCCGCCTTCGCCGCAGGGCGTGCTGGAACTTTGAGAGGTCGTCCACGTGTTGCCGCCATCGAAGCTCGACACGATCGCGTAGTCCTGCATGGCCGACACGATGGTATTGCCGGAGATATCGAGCCAGTAGGCAATCGATGTGGTGAGGTTGCCATTCATGCTGGACCAGCTGTTGCCGCCATCCTTGCTGATGAAAATGCCCTGATCCGATCCGGCGACGGTGTTGCCGGCGACACCGCCGAACATGGGCGCGATGATCCTCAGGTCTCCCGCGGAGGTGAGTTGGCTCCAGGTGGCTCCGCCGTCATTCGACCCGGTGAACTGATAGTCGGCGCCGGCGTATACCGTGTTGCCCGTCGCATCAGAAGGATCGAAGGCGACAGATTGAATGGCCCACTGCATGGGGTTGAAAGACTGCCAGCTCTGGCCGCCGCCCTGCGTTTCCCATATATCCGGAGTCTGGTAGTACCCCTGCTCGACGGCGATGGCATGCAGGGGATTGGCCGGGTCCGCGCTGATCGAGTTATTGCCGTCGTAGGCGAGCGGCTCGCTCGAGATCCAGGCGCCCCCCGGCCCGCTTTGCGCCATGACGACGCCGTCGCCGCGTCCGGCATAGAGGTACGTGCCGGAAGCAGCCAGGCTTTGGACCCATGCCGGCGTCGCGTCGATGAGGCTCCAGGTCTTGCCATCATCCTGAGAACGGGCGATGCCCTGCGAGGCGCCGGCATAGATGGATGCGCCCATCTGCAGGAACGCCGTGGTCGGCCCAAAAGCTGGCGTGACCTGCTGCCACGTCGCCCCCGCATCCGCGCTGCGAAAGATTCCGGTATTCACGGTTCCCGCCAGCACGATGTCAGGATGGTTCTGGTCGACCAGGAGAACGGCGACCGCCGGATCGGTCAATCCAGAATTCGCCTCGACCCAGGTCGCGCCGCCGTCGGTTGTCTTGTAGACGCCGGTTGCGCTGGCCGGGCCGAACCAGCCCCCGCTGCCGACATAGATGGTCGACGGCTTCGCGTCACTCGCGGCGATGGCTTCGATCTGTCCGGCTCCGTAGGTGCCGGACAGATAGCTGGTGTCGATGTTCTCAGGGCCGATGGCGGCCCAGTCGAGCGGCAAGCTTTGCCAGGAGACGGAACTGGCGGCCGTCGCTCCCGCGGTAACTGCCACAGGGTTCGCTCCATACGCCGGCCTTTCCAGAGACATGCTGGAGTTCTTCAGGATGGGCGCGGCCAGCGTGTAGATGCCCGGCGCCAGACCCGTGAGCGTTGCGGTGGCGGTCAACTTCTGGCTGAAGCCGGAGGGCCCGCTGACCACAACAGCAGCGGACTCGCCCGCGGGCAAGCTGCCAATCGTCACCGTCAGATTTCCCGTGGTGACGCCCTGGCCTGAGCCCCCGTTGCCGCCGGCTGAACCGCATCCGGCGACACACAGGAAACCCGCTGTGAACAGCAGTCCACCGGCCGCCGCCGTGAGTTGCCGGAACCCTGCTTCCAATTTGAGTTTCAGGCGCGTCGCTCCGTGAGGTCCGGAGTTGATGGTAGCTGGAGGCGCAAGCGTCGAACAAACGCCAGGAGCCAATGGCCAGCCTGATCGCTTTCGTCCGCATGCAGAGGAAGCCGGCGGCGATCGGTTCAAAGAGGGGGAGAGAAGGCGGGTGCTGCCCTGCCGGATCTGTTCGTCTCGCAGGGAGGCCGGCGGCGGCATCCCTGGCGGCGCATCTTTCGGCGTCCTGACCGGCATCTTCGCGATCTGCATCTTCGTCATTCAAAACTCTGTCAACCTGAACATCGCCGTCACGCTCGCGCGGGACCAGGGCCTCGCCTGTTTCATTCAGTGGGTTGTTGGGGGCGCGGAAATCGAGGTCAACTACAAGCCAGCAGGGGATCACAAGCGCGGCCGTCCGCGTCGACGGCATCAGCCCTGGGAGCAGGAGATGAGGGTGGGCGACGCGTTGTCTGGATCGCCGGAATTGCCTGGATGAGGCTGCGGGGGATGGAACTGGACGCCGTTGCGGCCGAGGCGCTTGACGGCGTACATGGCGCGGTCGGCGAGCTCGATCAGGGTATCGGAGTCCTGGGCATTCTCGGGAAAGACGGCGACGCCGATGCTGGCGGTGAGGGAGATGGCGGCGCTGTCGACGGCGATGGGAGCGCGGAGGGATTCGAGGATGAGGTTGGCGACGCGGGTGGCATGACTGCGGTCCAACCCGATGCTGAGGAGCACGGTGAACTCGTCGCCGCCCATGCGGGCAACGGTGTCGGACTCGCGCACGCCGGAGCGCAGGCGGCGGGCGACTTCGACGAGGACGCGATCGCCGGCGGCGTGGCCGAATCGATCGTTGACAGGCTTAAAGCCATCGAGGTCGAGATAGAGCAGGGCGAGGCCGCGGCCGTCGCGTTTGGCGCCGGCGAGGGCCTGGCCGAGGCGATCGGCGAAGAGGCGGCGATTCGGCAAGGAGGTGAGCTCGTCGTAGAGCGCCTGGCGGCGGAGTTCGACCTTGCTGTCCTGTAACTCAGCCAGGGTTTTCTCCTGGGCATCCTGCATGAGGGCGGAGCGGATGGCGAAGGAAAAGAGGACGATGGCACAGCCGGCGAGGCCGACGACGCGGGACGAATCGACGAGGCGCAGTCCGAGGACCGCGCTGGCGAGCACCATGGTCGCGAGGGTGAGATTGAAACAGAGCAGAGCGGCGCGGCGCGAGATGCCGGGAGCGCGGGGCAGGGTGTAAATGGGGGGCTTCCAGGTGGCGGCCAGAGCGGCGGCGACGAGATAGCTGGCGCTCCACAGCAAATCGGCATAGGAGGACAAGGCGGAAGCGTAGGCGTCGACGAGACTGGTGACGACGCAGACGCAGACGTAGGCAGCGAGATAAACAAGCTGGCGGCGGAAAAGGCTGCGCAGCGCGCCCTGGTCGGAAAACCACCACCGCGCGGCTGCGGCGAGAAGCAGAATGGCGTTCACGGCGGTGGTGAGCGAAATGCTCTGCCAGATTTTGGGATTGTGGGCGGTCAACTCGCCGATCTGGATTTGATAGGTCGTGAGGCCGACCAGGCCAACGACGATGCAGCCGTCAAGAAAGGCCTGAAATTTCGAGCCGTGCCTTTCGTCGGAGAGAAAGAGCGCAATGGTCATGGGCCCGGCGTACAGACGGTAGAAGAGCGACGGGAACATGGAGCGGGGAGACACCGCGATGCCGAAGAAATGGGCGCGGGCCCAGCCGATATTGCCGCAGAGCTGGAGGGCGATGGCGGCAGCGAACAGGATCCAGAACGTTCGATAAACGCCGCGGAGGCGGGCGGCGGCGACGAGGCAGCACGCGACGGCGAAGGAGCTGGTGAGAATCTGGAGCGCGTCAACGAAGCGCGTTTGCAGGATGGGGGAGACCGAGCCGGCGTTGGCGAATGCCTGCTCCGCGACGGCTATGAGGGCAAGCAGCAGAAAGAAGATGGCGTGCGTCCATTGCGACGTAAAGGCTCGAAGTGCATGCCGGGGCCGTTGAGTCACGAGTGATCCTGTTTGGAACGGGATGGATCCCGTTTGTTTCCTTCAACAGTATCGGCACCCAACCGGGGACTCTCCATACCCTGAACGGGGCAGGGTTGGGGACGATGGTCATCCGCGAACAGCGCTGTCCGGTTCCGGTCACTCAGTGGCGGGCGTTCTCCTTGCGGAACAAGGAGATCCCAGAATTCGTATGTGGGCTTGAGCGTGCTCTTTTGTCCTCTTCATCCCCAGGAGGATTCGCCGTGCTGCGTGATTTGAAGATTGCGGTCCGCCATTTGCTCAAAGCGCCTAGATTTTCGGTCATGGCCGTGCTGATGCTGACGCTGGGCATCGGGGCCACGACGGCCATTTTCTCCATCGTGGAAGGCGTGCTGCTGCGGGCGCTGCCGTTCGCGCATCCGGTGCAACTGGTTGCGATCTCCGACACGCTGAAGGGCGCGGACATCAACGGCAACAATGAGGCCGGCGTCACGGCGACGGACATCGTGAACTACACGCGCTACACGCACAGCTTTTCCGCGCTGGGCGGGTACCAGTTCAACGGCAATGAGCTTTCGGGGATGGGCGAGCCGGCACAGATCAACGATGCGCGGCTCACGGCCGGAGTCTTCCAGGCGCTCGGCGTTCCGCCCCTGATGGGGCGCGTCTTCACCGCGCAGGAAGATAAGAGCGGCGAAGACGTCGCGGTGCTCAGCTACGCCACCTGGCAGTCGCGCTTCCACGGCGACGCGCAGATTCCGGGCAAGAAGATCCTGCTCGACCGCAAGCCTTACGTCGTAATCGGCGTGATGCCGCGGAACTTCGAATTTCCGCTGGTGGCCGGGCAATTGAATCGGAGTGAGCTGTGGATTCCGATGAGCTTCCAGCCGAATGAACTGAGCGGCGGCAACCAGGCCAACTGGAGTTACGGGATGGTGGCGCGGCTGAAGCCGGGCATCTCGGCGGAGGCGGCACAGCAAGACTGCGAGCGCGTGGCCAAAAACACGGAGAAGAACTATCCCGCCTTCATGGCGAGCCTGCACATTGACGCGATCACGCCGGGGCTGCAGGCGGACACCGTGCAGCAGGCGCGGCCGCTGCTGCGCACGCTGTTCCTGGCGGTAGCGGTGGTGCTGCTGATTGCGTGCGCGAATCTGGCGGGGCTGCTGCTGGTGCGGGCGATCCGGCGGCGGCGGGAAATCGCGGTGCGGCTGGCGCTCGGGTCGAGCGCGGGCACGCTGCTGCGCCAGGCGCTGCTGGAGAGCCTGGTCCTCTCGGTGACCGGCGGGGCGCTGGGGCTCATTTTCGCCGCGGGCGCTCTCCGGATCGGCACCAGCCTGCTGCCGGAGAATCTGCCGCTGATCGGCAATATCGGGCTTGACTGGACGGTGGTGGCCTTTGCGTTCGGACTTGCCATCCTGACCGGGGTGCTGTGCGGGCTGCTGCCGGCCTTCGCCGCGATTCGCACCAGCGTAAACGAGACGCTGAAGGAAGGCGGGCGCACGGGAACGGGAGGGGGCGGGCATGCGCGGCTGAGGTCGGGGCTGGTGATCGCGGAGATTGCGATTGCCATTGTGCTGGTGGCGGCGTCGGGGCTGCTGCTGCGCAGCTTTGAAAAGATGCGCGACGCGAACCTCGGCTACCGCACGGATCA
Source organism: Acidobacteriaceae bacterium (assembly GCA_036521315.1). GTDB lineage: Bacteria > Acidobacteriota > Terriglobia > Terriglobales > Acidobacteriaceae > Palsa-343. The sequence goes on along the minus strand of DATDHZ010000004.1, from coordinate 4,535 downwards.
CCTGATCGCCGCCGGATACAGCCTGCCGCATCAGCAGTACTCCACGCAGAGCGCCGTCGACACGTTCGATCGCGAGCTGCTCGACCGGCTCGGGGCGCTGCCTGGCGTGACGCATGCGGCGATCACTTCGTTCCTGCCCTCGAACGGGACGAACAGCAACAACGCCTTCGTGGCGGACGGCTACGTGCCGGCCAAGCCAGGCACGATCGATCTGGCGACGACGATTCAGGTGCAGGGCGACTTCGTCGCTGCGATGGGCACGCCGCTGCTGCGCGGACGCCTCTTTACGCAGGCTGACGATCAGGCCAACGCGCAGCTGGTGACGATTGTGAACAAGACGCTGGCCGATCAGTCGTGGCCGGGGCAAAATCCCATCGGGCATCGCCTGCGCATTGGGACAGCGGAGATGCAGACGCCGTGGCTCACGGTGGTGGGCGAAGCGGCCGAAATGAAGGAGGGCTCGCCGGACGCTGCGCCGCGGCAGCAGTTCTATGTCCCGATCGCGCAGGTGGAGCGGGCGATCGGGTCGCTGGGGAATCCCGCGACGGACATTCAGGGCAACGGCGGGTACATGCTGCTGCGGACGTCGATGCCGCCGGAAATGGTGATGAACGAGCTGCGCACGGCGGTGCGGTCGCTCGATGCGCAGCTTTCGCTGTTCCCGCTGGAGACGATGGATCACGCGCTCAATGATTCGGAAGCGCCGCGGCGGTTCAACACGGTGCTGATCTCGTCGTTTGCGGGAGCGGCGCTGCTGCTGGCGATTCTGGGCATCTACAGCGTGATTGCGTTCACGGTGGCGCTGCGCTCGCAGGAGATGGCGATCCGCATGGCGCTGGGGTCGCAGCGGACAGGGATTATCGGGCTGGTGCTGGCTTCGGGGGCGAAGCTCGCGGCGGCGGGGTGCGTGGTGGGGCTGATCGGGGCGGTCGCGGCGGCGCGGCTGATGCAGTCGATGGTGTACGGCGTGAAGACGTGGGATCCGCTGACGATGGGCGTGGCGGCGGTACTGGTGATGCTGCTGGCGCTGGCGGCGTCGCTGCTGCCGGCGCGGCGGGCGGCGGCGGCAAATCCGGTGGAAGCTTTGCGGGCACAGTAGGGTGCCTGCGATGGACCGGCGAAAGAGATGGTTCGGCTCGAGGCGGCTGTGGCGACCGTGCGGAGTGCGGCGACCGGTCCGCAAGAGGCGATTTGATTGCGGCGTTCAGGAACTACGGGATCAGTCTGGCGCACAAAGGGGACAGCGGCGGGCTGATCGGGACGCCGGATGCGCGGTGGCACGATGAGGATCTGGCGCGTCAACTCCGGTACGAAGGATTTGGGGACGCGGAGGCCCGGTCGGGGATCCTTCCGACTGTTCATGCGCGCGGGGTTACTAATGTGCGGGCGATTTGCCTGGAAACCGCCCTTTCCCACGAAAGGTGTATTTCGGCAGGTACGACGCCGTTCTACCGTCGAGAGATTAGTCGAGAGTCTGCATCCGGGGCGCGACAGGGCAAATTCAAGGCTGCGACGCATTGACGCGGTGAACGAAGGAATTTCATGCACCTCGAGTTGATCGACGTCTCCTCGGCGATCGAGAACGACAAGGTCATCCCCTATTTTCAACCGATCGTCGAGCTTCGCACCGGCCAGCTGTACGGATTTGAGATGCTGGCGCGGTGGGATCATCCTGAGATTGGGCCGGTTCTGCCCCCGAACTTCATTTCGCTTGCGGAACAGACCGGCCTGATCGGGCCGATGACCTGGAAACTGCTGCGGAAGGCGTTCGCGGCTGCGTCGAAGCTTGGCGATCCGGCCAGGATCTCGGTCAATATCTCACCTCTGCAATTTCGGGACAGGAGTCTGACTGCGGAGCTACGAGCCGCGGCTCAGGAATTCGGGTTTCCGATGCAAAGAGTCATTGTCGAGATCACGGAGAGCGCGCTCCCCGTGGATTTGGGGCTGGCACGCGAGATTGCCTTCGAGTTGAAGGAGGCCGGATGCCGTCTGGCGATGGACGATTTCGGCACTGGATTCTCCAGCCTGCTGCACTTGCAATCCATCCCTTTTGACGTGATTAAAGTGGATCGGAGCTTCGTCCATTTGATGACGACGAGCCGGGAGAGCCGGAAGATCGTGGCGTCCATTGTGGGACTGGGGCACAATCTCGGCATGGAGACCATTGGGGAAGGGGTGGAGACCGAGGAGCAGGCCGAAATGCTGCTCCGGCTGGGGTGCAAACTGGGCCAGGGCTGGCTGTATGGGCAACCGGCGGCTGCCAGTTCCCTCGCGTCCGTTGCTGGGTCGCCGCCCCATGAGCTTCATCTGAGGCCCGTTGTTCCGGGCAGCCGCTCGACCCCGCTGTGTCTGGAGGCGATGCCGGATCAACACAGCGCCCAATTGCAGGCTGTCTATGAGGGTGCGCCTGTGGGCTTATGTTTTCTGGATCGCGAGCTTCGTTACGTGAGCGTCAACCGGCGCCTTGCCGAAATGAACGGGTGTCCGATTGAAGCGCATCTGGGGCGGACGCCCCGGGACATTGTGCCCGCACTGTTCCCCCGGTTCGCGCCCTATCTCGATCGTGCCTTGCACGGCGAGCGCATGCAAAACCTGGAGCTGGCGAGGCCCGCGTCGACGCCCGGCGGCGAGGAGCGGATGACCCTTGTTTCATACGAGCCGGCCTTCGACGAGGTGGGCGATGTGATTGGCGTCTCCGTGTCAAGCGTGGATATAACAGACCGGAAGCGGGCGGAAGCTGTGCTGCGCGAGAGCGACGAACGTTACCGCAGCATCATGGAAACGAGCCCAATCGCGCTATGGGTGCTGGACGATAAGGGGAACTTCATCGACGCGAATGCGCCGTGGTTCGACCTGACCGGCCAGACGCGGGAGGAATGCACGCGACTGGGATTTCTCCGGGCGGTGCATCCTGAGGATCGCGACGGGGGCACCAGGGTATTGATGAACGCGCTTCAGACTGGAAAGCGGATCGATATTGAGGTCCGGGTGATGGCCGCAGCCGGAGGCTGGCGATGGATGCGCATCCGTGGCGCGCCCCGATATGGGCGGGCGGGGAAGATTATTCGGTGGTACGGCACTGCGGAGGATATCACCGAACGGAAAGGGGAAATCGAATCGCTGCGACACCTCTTAAGGGCGATCGAAAAATGCAGGGATGAGCCGGGGTGCCCCGGCTACTGCCACCCCGAAGAAATTCATCCTGCCGCGATGGACTCGGGACCGGGCCTGTTGCAGCGCGGGAATAGGGGCCAACGCATGCGCTCGCCATCGATGCCCGCCGCGGGGCGCCGTTCGAAATTCTGACAATTCAAGGGAGTTCTCCTCCAGTTTCGTTCCAGAGGAAGGACAGCTTGTCGGGTTCGTGCTGGCTTCGGGGGCGAAGCTTGCTGCTGTGGGGTGCATGGTGGGGCTGGTGGGAGCGGGCGGCGGCGAATCCCGTGGAGGCTCTGCGGGCACAGTAGGGCCGGGCGCCTGTGGCACCTTCGGACGGCGGTCCTGCGAATGGGTGATTGCGGCGAGCGCGGGCGCGTGGGATGATCGCGGACAGCATCCCCCCAGGAGGCAAGCATGCGCAGGGCTCATGCCGTTCTCCCGCTTCTGATTTTTGCCGCGCAGGCCGCATTGAGCGCGACGACTCCGACGATCATGTGGGCCGCACCTTCTCCTATCCCCTACGGGACAAAATTGAGCGCGACCCAGCTGGACGCGACGGCGAGTGTCGCGGGAAGCTTCGCGTATAGTCCCGCGGCGGGCGCGGCGCCAGCGGCGGGAACGCATACGCTGAGCGTGACGTTTACGCCGACGGACACGACCGACTACACGACCGCGAAGGCGAGCGTGACGCTGACGGTGAACCGGGCAACCCCAGCGATTACGTGGGCGACGCCGACGGCGATCACCTACGGCACCGCGCTCAACGTGAACCAACTCGATGCCAAGTCGGCGGTCGCGGGAACCTTCGCGTACGCGCCGGCCGCGGGGACGGTGCTGAGCGTGGGAACGCACGCGCTGGCGGTGACGCTGACGCCGACGAACACGACGGACTACACGACGGCGACCGTCCAGGTGACGCTGACAGTGAAGGCGGCCGGCGGCACGCTGACGATCACGACGGAGTCGTGTCCGGGGGGCACGCAAGGGGCGGCGTACGCGGGCTGCACGATCAACGCGAGCGGCGGGTATCCGCCGTACACATTTTCGGCGGCTTCCAGCGCCAACTATCCTCCGTTGCCGGAAGGAATCTATCTCAACGCGACGACGGGCGATGTGCGCGGCGGCGAAATTGGCGGCGAGGGCACGTACACGACTCTGATGCAGGTGACCGATTCGAAGAAGGCGACGGCGACCCGGGAGATTGCCTTCGCGATCAGCGGCGACAACGCGTTTTTGGGGACAATCTTTCCGGCCAACTCGATCTTTCATCATCGCGTGGACGCTGCGACGACGAAGTTACCCGTGGATACGTCACCGGCGGCGCCGATGTACAGCGGGTATTTGCCGGAGACGGTGAAGCCGTTCTTCGGGAACGAATC
>DATDHZ010000003.1:0-37530 GCA_036521315.1 Acidobacteriaceae bacterium | reverse complement strand
GTCCACACCCGAGACCTTCCTGCTGCCCATCCCTGGCGAAATCACCGGCCTCGGCGTCACGCTGCGGGCGACACTGCGGGATGATGCCGCTCCTGCGTCCAACGTGGGATCGTCGATCCCGCCTGCCATCCTCCGCACGCCCCGCCCCGGCGATCGCGTCCAGATCGCACACTCCCGCGGCCCCAAGCCCCTGAAAGAAATCTTCGAGCGCATGGGAGTGCCCGCCGATCGGCGCCAGTCGTGGCCAGTCGTCGAGTGGCAGGGGCGGATTGTGTGGATGCAAGGCGTAGCCGTAGAGGGTGAAGCGGGATTCAAATTTGAGGCAGAAAGGTTCGGCAGCTAATGCACCTGATCGGATTCCGCGTTGGGATCAAAACGCGACATCAAAAGAAGCCGTATCAGATTCAGACGGCCTGACAAACGATCCGCCCATTCGGGTGTAGCCGGCACATTCACCGGCGGAACTCCGTCTTCATCCGATCCGGTCTTCCCTTCGCGTGCCAGCTCCACCCATCGGGCCATGCCATCGAGGTAGAGATGAAAGACAGCAGCGGGCGTAGGAGCATCTTCGAGTGGAAGGTAGGCGCCCGGAACATCGCCCACCATGGCCCAAATCCATGGCCCCACATCGGGCCGGGGTGAATCGATTCGGCAGAGGAAGATGGCAAAGATTCCGCCAACGCCTCCGCCAAAGTACCGGCATTCTGCGGAAGAACACCAGGCGTGGGACAGTAGATATACCTCCGCATCGCGTGACATCCTCTGAAGAAGGACAGCATCTTCCTGGTCCTCGCCGACCATGTCCCCGATTGGGGTCAGGCCCGGCGGGAAGGGGTCAGAACTCGAGGCATCTGCAGCAGAATTCATCATGACCTCAAACGTGGCGCCCTCTTCTTCCCGGTTGACCCTACCCATCCCCAAACCTACAATCTAAAGAGGAGAAATCCACCCATTTTCGGGTGGATGGAGTGGCATTCCCATGGGTTCCGAGCTGCGCATCAGCCCCCGCGAACGCGCTGTGCTGACCGCCATCATCGAAATGTACATCGCCACCGGCGAGGCCGTCGCCTCGCAGGCGCTCGCCCGCCATTTCGGCAACAAGGAGGGCATGAGCCCCGCGACCATTCGCAATGTGATGGTCGCCCTCGACGACGCCGGCCTGCTCGACCAGCCGCACACCTCGGCCGGCCGCGTCCCCACCCCACAGGCATTTCGTTTTTACGTCGAGCAGCTCAGCGGATCCCAGATCGCCGGAGGCCCGCTCACCATCCTCGCGCCCGAGCGCCTCGAACAGATCGAGGAGAGCTTCGCCGGCATCGGCACCAGCCAGCAGTACCTCGAGCGCACGTCGCACGTGCTCGCGCTCATCTCCAGCGGCCTCGGCGTGGCGCTCGCCTCCGCGCAGGAATTTCACCTGCTCGAGCACATCCACTTCTCGCGCTTGTCGCCCGGCCGTGTCCTCGGGGTGGTCATCACCAAAGCCGGCACGGTGCTCGACCGCGTGCTCACGCTCGACCGCGACCTGGCGATGAATGAGCTCGAAACCGCCGCCCATTTCCTGAATGAGAACTTCCATGGCTGGTCGATCGAGCGCATCCGCGCTGAGCTGGCGCAGCGCCTCGAAGCCGAGCGCAGCGAATTCGATCGCCTGATGCGGTCGCTCGAAGAGCTGTACCGCAAGGGCGTGCTCGAAGCCGAACCCGCCGCGGCTCCCACAATTTTCATCGAGGGTGTCGCCAATCTGCTGGCCGGCGAAACTGATCGCGTGCGCCTCAAGACTATGCTCCAGGCCCTGGAAGCGAAAGAGCGGCTGATCGAGCTGCTCAACGCCTACGTCGATGCGCGGCAGCGAACGGTGCGCGTCGTCGTCGGCCTCGAAGAAGCCATCCCGGAATTGAAAGACTTTGTGCTGTTCGGCGCAACGGCGCGGCTGGGGGCGGAGAACCTCGGCACCGTCGCGGTCATCGGGCCGACGCGCATCCAGTATCAGGAGACCATCAACGCGGTGTCGTACATTGCGCAGTTGTCAGGCCGGATCTTCCAGCCGCCGCAGTGACGCATCGCGCATTCCTGCGCCGGCCATCCTCAGCGAGCGCCTGCACAGAAGAATCAGGATTGAGATATGAGCAGAAAAATAGTGATAGAAAAATCCGGCGAGGAAGCGCCGGACGGGCCGGCAGGCAACGCAGCGAGCGAGGCGCCGGACGTGAGCGCAGTCGAGGAGCATGAGCAGCTGGTTCCTGTCGAGACGGCAACCGTCCCGCCGGAGGAATACGATCGCCTGAAAGCAGAGCGCGATCAGCTCTTCGATCGCCTGGCCCGGCTGCAGGCCGAGTTCGACAACGCCCGCAAGCGCGAAACGAAGGAACGCACCGAGTTCCGCGACTACGCCGTGGCCAACGCCGTGGAGCAGTTCCTGCCGGTGCTCGATAATTTTCAGCTCGCGCTGAAGGCGACCGGCTCGGCTGACCAGTTGCGCACCGGCGTCGAGCTGATCGTGAAGCAGATGGAAGAGGCGCTGCGCGGGCTCAACGTCCAGCCGGTGGAAGCCGTCGGCGCAGTCTTCGACCCCAAAGTCCATGAGGCGCTCGACATGGTGGAGCGCAGCGACGTGCCCGATCATCAGGTACTGGAAGAGGTTCGCCGCGGCTATCGCATCCGCGATCGCCTGCTCCGGCCCGCTCTGGTGCGCGTGGCGAGCAATCCCCAGCAGAAGGAAGCATGAGTAAAACCCAAAACGTGACAAAAGCTGATTACTACGAAGTCCTTGGAGTTGCGCGCACGGCCACCGATCAGGAGTTGAAGGCCGCTTACCGCAAGCTGGCCATGCAGCATCATCCCGACCGTAATCCCGGCAATCACCAGGCCGAGGAGCGCTTCAAGGAGTGCAGTGAGGCGTACCAGGTCCTGAGCGACCCGCAAAAGCGCGCCGCCTACGACCGCTTCGGCCACGCTGGCCTGAATGCCGGCGGGTTCGACGGCAGCCCTTTCGGCAACGCGCAGGATCTCGGCGACATCTTCGGCGACCTGTTCGGCGAGATGTTCAACATGGGCGGCAATCGCCGTGCCTCGCGCGTGCAAAAGGGACACGATCTTCGCCACGACCTCACCATCGACTTCGAGGATGCCGTCTTCGGCAAAGAAGTCAAGATCGACTTCCGCCGCGCTGAAGCCTGCAAGGATTGCCGCGGCACCGGAACAGCGACCGGCCGCGGGCCGACCACCTGCCCCCATTGCCAGGGTCGCGGCCAGGTTCGTTATCAGCAGGGATTCTTCTCCATCGCGCGCACCTGCACCCACTGCGGCGGCGCCGGCAGCGTGATTAGCGATCCCTGCACCACCTGCCGCGGAGACGGACGCGTCGAGCGCGAGCATCAGCTGTCCGTCACAATTCCCGCAGGCGTCGAAGACGGCACCCGCATTCGCTATCAGGGCGAAGGCGAGGCCGGACGCTCCGGCGGCGGATCCGGCGACCTCTACATCGTGCTGCGCGTGCGTCCGCACAAATTGTTCGAGCGCGAGGGCAACGATCTGCACTGCATCGTGCCGGTCTCGTTTCCCCAGGCGGCTTTGGGGACGGAGATCACCATTGCCACTCTCGACGGGCCGGCCAAGATCAAGGTGCCCGAGGGCACGCAGAGCGGCCAGGAAATCCGCCTGCGCGGCCGTGGCGTTCCCTACCTCAACGAGCATGGCCGCGGCGATCTCGTGGTGCAGGTGGTGGTCCGCACGCCCACCAAGCTGACCAAAGGGCAGAGGGACAAACTCCGCGAGCTCGGCGAAACCATGACCGTGGAGAACACGCCCACCTCGCGCAGCCTCTTTGAGAAGGTGAAGGAGATGTTCTCGTAGGAGCAGGGTTTTAGGAATTGGGAGCTTACGTTGTGCGAGCGGAGACTCCGTCCTGGGATTACGGATCTTTGCTGATCCCTGATCCCTGTTCCCTGTCTTCACTCCAGCAGCGCCGCCGCTACCGCCATCGCCGTAACCGCCGCCGTCTCCGCGCGCAGGATGCGCGGACCCAGGCTCACCGCTTTCCAGTTCTCCGCGTCGAACATCGCTTCTTCCTCGCCCGTCCATCCGCCTTCGGGACCGACGGCGATGCGAATCGCCGGAACCTCATCCCCCGCGGCCGCCAGCGCATCCGTCAGCGCGCGATGCAGCGTCGTCGACCGCTCCTGCTCCGCCAGCACCAGCCGCACCGCGTCACCTTCCGTGCGAATCGCCGTCTTCAGCGGCAGCGGATCGCCCACGCGCAGCACATCCGACCGGCGCGCCTGCTTCGACGCCTCCATCGCCACGCGACGCCAGCGCTCCACACGGCTCGCCGCTGCCTGCGCCAGGTGCTTCTCGCTGCGCCGCGCGATCGTTGGAATGATGCAGGCCGCGCCCAGCTCGGTCGCCTTCTCGATCGCCCACTCCATGCGATCGAACTTGTACACCGCGAGCAGCAGCGTCACCGGCAGCGCCGGATCGGCCACCACCTCGCTAATCAGATTGAAGCGGACCGCGTCGCCCGTGATGCCGGCGATCACGCCATGCCACACGCGCCCGCCCGCCACGATATCGAACTCCATTCCTGGCTGCGCGCGGAGCACGCGGATCAGATGCCCGGCCTGCGCACCCTCGATGGAGGCAGTCGCTTCGTCCCACGTATCGGCGATCCAGCGGCGTCGCGTCATGCCAACAGCGTACAGGGACTCGCCGTCCAGGCGATCGCGCTTCGCCGAAAAACTTCCCCTCTGAGGTCGGCGGGACCTCGCGCCAATTTTCCCCGCTGCCGAAGGGATCGCGATTCGCAGTGCGCGAAACCAGCATGAACACTGGACAAAAATACTAAGGGGGCGCTTTTCGCGCCCCCTCAGGGTGTTGCCGGTGATGGCTTACTTTTTCTTCGAGGACTTCTTCGCTGCCTTCTTCGCCGGTTTCTTAGCTGCCTTTTTCGTTGCCATTTTTTCTATTCTCCCTTTTCGATGTTTACATCGAAGTCTGCAACATAAATGCTGCAGTTAACGAATGTATAGATTTCCCCACCATGAGTGTCAAGAAAAAAATAGAAAATTTCGCGAGAGACTTTGTTCTTCGGATGCGCGCTCATCCTCCAAAACGCACCGTCGCTCTCACAACACATGGAAATGATGAGCCAAAGCGAGCATCACTCCGGAGAAAATATCGTGCCACGCATGCGCAATCATCCCTGGCCGCAGCGATCTGCGCAGAATCGCGAGCCCGCAGAACAGCCCTCCGTACACACCGATCGCAAACATTCCACCCACGCCTTCGTACGCGTGGCTCAATCCGAAAATCAGCGATGAGCCCAGCACGCCCAGCCACAGCGCGTGCAGCGGCGACGAGAACTGCCGCAGAAAATAGCCGCGGAACGTCAGCTCCTCCACGAACCCCGCGCTCGCGCTCAGCGCGATCCACAGCAGCATCTCCGTCGCGGTGCGCGGTGCCAGCGCCGCCAGCGTCTTCTGCGGAGTGCCCGCGTGCAGCCGTTGCAGTGTCAACCCAATCGAGACCAGCACTATGATCGACACGATCCAGAACACGCCGGCGGCGGCCAGATCTTCGCCCAGCGCGCGCCACCCCTTCCGGAAGCCCAGCACCTGCGCCAGCGGCACTCGCTTCATCCGCAAGCCCCACCACACCAGCAGGCACAGCACCCACTCGGCCGCGATCCCGCCCAGATAGCGCGTCGCGTGATGCGCCTCCAGCCCACCGTGGTGCGCCTGCCGCGCATTGAGCACCGATCCGCCGGCGAGCAGCGCGATAAGCAGCGCTGTATGCCACCACGGCGCAATCGCGGAAGTCGGATCCTCAGCCGTCATCACGGTTATTGCGCCAGCCGTCTCGTGCATCCGGTCCTCGTTCTCTGCTACCTTCCATTGGATTCTATGGCCGCCTTCGCGCATCGAATCAGAAAGGGTGTTTATGGATGAGATTGTCGTTGTCTCCGCCTGCCGTACGCCGGTAGGAAAATTTCAGGGCGCGCTTTCCGACCTCTCCGCGACGAAGCTCGGCGCCCTTGCCGTCCGCGAAGCGGTCCGCCGCGCGCAGCTCAAGCCTGAGCAGATCGACGAATGCATCATGGGCAACGTGGTCTCCGCGGGTCTCGGCCAAAACCCCGCGCGGCAGGCAGCGCTCTTCGGCGGTTTGCTTCCCGAGGTCAGTGCCTTCACGGTCAACATGGTCTGCGGCTCCGGCCTCCGCGCCGTCGCTCTTGCCGCGCAGTCCATCCAGACCGGTAACGCAGACATCGTGGTCGCTGGCGGCATGGAGTCGATGACGAACGCGCCCTATCTGCTGCCGCAGGCGCGCAGCGGCTTCCGCATGGGCAACGGCGTCGCCGTCGATGCTATGGTCAACGACGGTCTGTGGGACGTCTACAACAACTTCCACATGGGCCAGACCGCCGAACTCGTCGCCGAGAAATACGGCATCACGCGCGAGGAACAGGACTGCTACGCCCTTCGCTCGCATCAGAAGGCCGCCGCCGCCTGGCGCGCCGGACGCTTCGACGACGAGGTTGTCTCGGTCGAAATTCCCGCAAAGAAGAAAGGCGCCGAGTCCAGGCTCTTCGACCGCGATGAGTCGGTCCGCGAAGATGCCTCCATCGAATCGCTCCGCGCCCTCAAGCCCGCATTCAAGAAGGACGGCACCGTCACCGCAGGCAATGCCCCGGGCGTCAACGACGCCGCAGCGGCAGTCGTCGTCACATCCGCCGCCAGGGCTCGCGAGCTCGGCCTGCAGCCCCTGGTGCGCATCGTCGCACAGGCCACCAGCGGCATCGATCCTCAATGGGTGATGATGGCGCCGGTGAACGGCGTGCGCAAAGTCATGGCCAAAGCAAAATGGTCGGTCGCCGACGTCGACCTCTTCGAGCTGAACGAAGCCTTCGCCGTCCAGTCCATCGCCCTCGGCCGCGAACTCGGCATTCCCGACGAGAAGCTCAACGTCAGCGGCGGCTCCGTCGCCATCGGTCACCCCATCGGCGCCAGCGGCACGCGCGTCCTCGTTACGCTGCTCTACGAGCTCATGCATCGCAAGGCCCGCCGCGGCGTGGTCGCGCTCTGCCTGGGCGGAGGCAACTCCGTCGCCATGGCCATCGAGCGAGGCTAGCCGCCTCGGCATCTGCTGCCGCCTCCGTGACTCAGGGCGGCGGCGTCCTTCGTCGCCGCGTATCGCCGCCCGCTGTTCTACGATGGTTGCGGTTCTAGGAGGCGGCGCGTGCGATCTGCCAACGGCATCCTTCGATTTGGGATTCTTCTGCTTTGCGCAACTTTGAGCGGCGCAGTCTGCGCGACCAGCGCGGCGCAAGCCACAGTCGAGCGCGATTCCTCAGGCCTCGTCGTGCACAACGGCGCTGAGACGATGCACATCACCGTCTGCGGTCCTGACCTCATCCACGTCGTCGCCGGTCCCGGCAATCCCACGGGCGCTTCGCCCCACACGCCGTGGATCGTGAATCCCTGCACGCCCGATCCCTTCGATTTCTCCAGTGACGCAAAAGCCGCGACCCTCAGCACGGAGAAACTGCGCGTCCGCATCGATCTCAAAACCGCGGCACTGCGCTTCGACGACGCCTCCGGCAAGGAGCTGCTCCAGGAATTCGCCAACCGCGAACCCCGCCACTACGTTCCCGCCGAAGTGAACGGCGAAAAGGTCTACCACGTCACCGAGCGCTTCTGGGGCCAGCCCCTCGAAGGCATCTACGGCCTCGGCCAGCATCAGTCGGGCGTCTTCGACTATCGCGGCGCGGTTGTTGAGCTGGCGCAGGCCAACACCAACGTCGCCATCCCCTTCCTCGTCTCCACCAACGGCTATGGCCTGCTGTGGAATACCGCCTCGCGCTCGCTCTTCGACAATCGCTTCTTCCTCGAGATGAAGCTCACCGCCGAGGCCGCCGACGCCATCGACTACTACTTCGTCTACGGCCCGCAGATGGACCAGATCATCCATCGCTACCGCGACCTCACCGGGCACGCCCCGCTTTACGGCCGCTGGGCCTACGGCTTCGTCCAGTCCAAGGACCGCTACAAATCGGCGAAAGATCTGCTCGACATCGCGCAGGAGTACCGCGATCAGCACGTGCCCCTCGACTTCATCGTGCAGGACTGGTTCTGGTGGAAGTACCAGGGCGATCCCGCATACAACGATGCCTACCTCAAGCCCTGGCCCGATGTCCCCGCCGCGATCGAGAAGCTGCACGCCGAGCACATGCACGCCATGATCTCCGTCTGGGCCAAGTTCGATCCACGCTCGCAAAACTGGCAGCAAATGAAGCAGCAGGGCCTTACCATTCCGGACACCGATATCTACGACGCCACCAATCCCGCCGCCCGCGACTTCTACTGGGACCATCTGATGGGCGTGAAATTCAAAGAGGGCTGGGACGGCTTCTGGCTCGACAGCTCGGAGCCTGAGATCTGGGACGGCTTCAGCGACGGCTCGCTCGACGAGAAGCAGCTCTCCATCGGCAACGGCGCGCGCTACACCAACATTTTTCCGCTGATGCACTCAGGCGGCGTCTACGACCACTGGCGCAAGACCACGGATCAGAAGCGCGTCTTCATCCTCACGCGCTCCGGCTTCCTCGGCCAGCAGCGCAACGCCACCACTGTGTGGTCCGGCGACGTCATCGGCACATGGATGTCGTTCCGCCGCCAGATTCCCGCAGGCCTCAACTTCGAACTCTCCGGCATGCCCTACTGGACCACCGACATCGCCGGCTACGGCTGGCCATACGAGCGCGACACCCGCGACACCTCCTATCAGGAGCTCTACACGCGCTGGTATCAGTTCGGCGTCTTCTGCCCCATCTTCCGCACCCACGGCCATCGCTCGAATGACACCAACGAGATCTTCTCCTACGGGCCACAGACACCGACTCTCATTCAGTACGACAAGCTGCGCTATCGCATGTTGCCCTACATCTACTCGCTCGCGTGGCGCGTGACCAGCGACGACTCCACCATGATGCGGCCGCTCGTCATGGACTGGCCCGACAACCAGGAGGTCCGCGACATCGGCGACGAATACATGTTCGGCCCGGCCATTCTGGTCAGCCCTGTCACGGAACAGGGGGCAACCAGCCGCGAGGTCTATTTGCCGCCCGCGCCTGCCTGGTACGACTTCTGGACCGGCGCGAAGCTCACCGGCGGCCAGCACATCGAGGCGCAGGCGCAGCTTGATCGCATTCCGCTCTACATCAAAGCCGGTTCGATTCTGCCGCTCGGGCCAGAAGTGGAATACGCCGAGCAGTCGCCCGACGCGCCCATCGAGTTGCGCATCTATCGCGGCGCCGACGGCGACTTCACCCTCTACAACGACGAAGGCGATACCTACGACTACGAGAAAGGCGAGCACGCCACCGTCGCGATCCACTGGAATGACGCCGCATCGACGCTAACTCTCGGCGCGCCCGCGGGCAGCTATCCCGGCATGCCGCCGCATCGCACCTTCCGCGTCGTCCTCGTCGGCCCCGACCACGGCGCAGGTCCGCAACCGTCAGCAACGGTCGATCGGGAGCTCACGTACGACGGGCACAACGCGAGCGCGGTCATGAAATAGTGCCCGCAAAGGAGAGCGATGTTTTGACTTAGCACCGCTTCAACCGCTGCGAAGAAACCTAAGGGCACTGGTCTTTGTATCAGGGCACGACTTTCAGTCGTGCCGTAAACGCTTCAAAATAGATAGGGCTTCATCCCCTGAGGCAGTTGCGTGATCCCCAATCCCACCGAGCGCTTTTCCGGACGCGTCGAGAGCTACCGCCGCTCTCGTCCAGGCTACCCGCCTGCAATCGTCGACACGCTGCGCCGCGCCTGCGGTCTCACGCCCGACTCCGCCATCGCCGACATCGCCGCCGGCACCGGCCTGCTCACGGAGATCTTTCTTGCCGCCGAATGCGCGGTCATCTCCGTCGAGCCAAACGACGAAATGCGCGCGGCCTGCGCCACCCTCGAGTCGCGGTACCCAAAACTCCGGTGCGTCAAAGGAACCGCCGAAGACACCGGCCTTCCCGACGCTTCCATCGATCTCATCACCGTCGCGCAGGCGATGCACTGGTTCGACCTCGCCCGCACCCGCGCCGAATTTGCCCGCATCCTCAAGCCCGGCGGCTGGTGCGCCATCCTCTACAACAACCGCCGCCTCGCCGGCGATGCCTTCCACGAGGGATACGAGGCGCTCCTGCGCACGTATGGCATCGATTACCTGAACGTGAAAGAGCAGCACATGGGACGCAAACGCCTGGCTGCGTTCTTTGCGCCGCACCCGATGCAGTGCGCAACCTTCGAGAATCCCCAGAGCTTCGATTACGCGGGCCTCGAAGGCCGCATCCTCTCCTCGTCCTACATGCCCCAGCCCGGCCACCCACGCTTCGCGGCGATGCAGCCAGCGGCCCAGCGCCTCTTCGCGGAAACGCAGCACAACGGCGCCGTCACAATGATTCACGATTGCGTGTTGTGCTGGGGACGGCTGGGCGGCTAATGCTAAACGGACCGCGAAGGGCGACAGAATCCAGCTTTACTCACAAGCTGATATCCGCCATTGGGATCAGCGAGTAACGGCTCTGTAACAGACTTGAAATCTTCTTCCCGCTCGGTGACGATGCAGCCCCATTCGTCGTGACTGATAAAGGCGAAACAGCCTCGATAGTTGGGGATGTAATAGGCATCCCAGCCATAAACCAGCGCTGCGAGGATGAAGTTGGTAAGGAGGGGAAACTCGTCCGAGCGAAAGTGATTGACCGGCGCGACGTCGAATGGCCGGTGTTCGCCGAAGGTCGCGCGAATTCTCTCGACCATCTGATAGCCGGCAATGCTGGCCCGCCGGTCCCAAATGCCCCAATCAGCGTATACAAGCGTTCCACCACCCCATTCAGCACGATCCATTTCACGCAGCAATGGAAGCGTTACAGCGAGATAAGCGAATTCCGAAGCCTTCTCCGGGAACGGCAACTCAACACACCTTGCCTGGTCATTCTCATAGAAAGGGTGGAAAATTCGCCCCTCGTCCCAGGCGAGATTGAATATCCAGTTCTCCTTCTCCAGATATGCCTTGTACTCTTCGGAAGTCTCAGAAGTCATGATGGAGCACCCCTAACACTCAATGACGTTTAAGGCCAGCCCCGCCAAACTCGTCTCCTTATACCGCGACTGCATGTCGAGCCCGGTCTGAAACATCGTGTGGATGACCTGGTCGAGCGACACTTTGTGTCCCTCGGTCTCGTTCATCGCGATGCGGCACGCCTGCACCGCCTTCACCGCGCCCATGGCGTTGCGCTCGATGCAGGGAATCTGCACCAGTCCGCCGATGGGGTCGCACGTCATGCCGAGGTTGTGCTCCATCCCGATCTCCGCCGCGTGCTCCACCTCGGCGTTACTGCCGCCCAGCGCGGCCGCCAGTCCGCCCGCCGCCATCGAACACGCCACGCCCACTTCGCCCTGGCAACCGACCTCCGCGCCGCTAATCGACGCATTCTCCTTGTAGAGCACGCCGATCGCCGCGGACGTGAGGAAGTAACGCACCATCCCGTCCTCGTCCGCCCCGGAAATAAAATCCTGATAGTAACGCCCCACGGCAGGAATCACCCCCGCTGCTCCATTCGTCGGAGCCGTCACCACGCGCCCGCCCGCAGCGTTCTCCTCGTTTACCGCCATCGCGTAGACCGTCAGCCAGTCGAGCGGCGCCAGCGGATCCGTCGAACCCTTTTCCCGGAGCCGCGCCGTCAGCCGCATGGCGCGGCGGCGCACGCTCAGGCCGCCCGGCAGAATGCCTTCGGTCGCCATGCCCCGCTCGATGCACGCCTGCATCACCGACCAGATATGCAGAATCCCCGCGCGCACCTCGCTCCCCGGCCGCAGCGCGCTCTCGTTCGCCAGCATTAGTTCCCACACCGCCAGCTTTGCCTCTTCGGCCATCGCCAGCAACTCCGCCGCGCTGGCAAAGGGATACGGCAGCGGCCGATCCTGCGTGCCCTTCGACAGCGCTGCCTCGCCATCTGCCACAATGAATCCGCCGCCGATGGAAAAATAGGTGCGCGTCATCAGCAGCGCGCCGCTCGCATCGAACGCGCTGAAGCGCATCCCGTTCGGATGCTGCGTCACCGCTCCCGGCGGCGTCATCGCGTCGCGATGAAACAGCAGATGCTCCGGCTCCCGAAACGGCACCGCGCGCTTCCCCAGCAGCATCAGCGTGCCCGACGCGCGAATCTCAGCCAACTTCGGCCCAATCGTCGCTGGATCGAGCGTCGCCGCCTCCTCGCCGCTCAGCCCCAGCAGAATCGCCCGGTCCGTCCCGTGGCCCAGACCGGTGAGCGCCAGCGACCCATAGAGCTCGGCCCGCACTTGCGTCACCTGCCCGGGCACGCCAGCCTCATCCAGCTCCACGGCAAACCGCCGCGCTGCTCGCATCGGCCCCATCGTGTGCGAGCTCGACGGCCCAATTCCCACCTTGTACAGATCGAACAGGCTGGTCTTCACAGCTACAGGTTACAGGCTGCACGGCAGAGCTTGCAGGCAGCCGCCAGCGCCCGGCAAACTCAGTCCATCGGCGGCAAAACGAACCTCGATCCCCGCTACATTCCCGCTCGCGCCGCTGTGCGAATTTCCCGTTGCGCTTGCTATCCTTGATAGAGGAAACTCTGGCTTTGCTCCGCACCGATACGATGAAACTCTGTACTGCGCCGGTTTGTGCTCTGCTGCTGGCTTCCTTCGTCACCGCCTGCTCTCGTCCGCCGTCTCCTTCCAAAGCCGCCGGCTCCGTGGCCGCAGCCGCCGCTGCCCGCGAAAAGGCCATGCAGCAGGAGCGCGCCTCCGCCCAGGCGCGGGATGCCGACCGCCAGGAACTCGCCGACATTCCTTTGCCGTCGAAGTCCGTTTACATGAACATCCACACACGGCAGAGCTGGACGAATCCCTTCCTCATCGTCAGCAAATCCACCGTCAGCCTGAGCATGCTGTATCCGCCCACCGGCCCGGCGTCGAGCCCCGGCGATGCGCTGCTGCGTCCGGTGGCCGCGCGCCGCCGCGTGCTGGAGCTCCGCCTCACCGACCTGCCCGAGGCCCTCACCGCGCTGCCCCCAGACGCGTGGCCCTTTGGCCGCGTCATCGCCGTGGAAGAAGACCCAACCGCGGTCCGTAAAGATCTGCCCGCGGTGCGCCGCAATGTCGAAGCCAGCATGCAGTCGCTCAGCGACCTCGGCGTCGTTGTCTACGAGTGGCCGCCGAACATCACGCGCTGACGCCGCAGCGAGAGGCCCCCGCATTCCCGTCTCGCCGGCATCGCCACCGCCTCTCTCCACGGCGACGATCGGCGAAGAAATCAGGCACAATGACCCAGTGGATTATCTCTGGACGCCATGGCGCTATGCCTACGTCACCGCCGCTGAATCTCAGCAGCGGCCCGGCATCCCGCCCGAGCTCTCCGCGTGGCCCGGCGATACCGGCTGCGTCTTCTGCAACATCGTCGCTGCCGTCGACCACGCCGTCGCTACCGGCATAGATCGCGATGGAGCCGAGCGCGCGGCGCTGCTCGTTTTCCGCGCCGAACACAATTACATCTGCCTCAATCGCTTCCCGTATACCTCGGGCCACGTCATGGTCGTGCCCTACGACCATCAGAGCTCGCTGGCCGCGCTGCCCTCCGAAACATCCGCCGAAATGATGGACCTCGCGCGCCGCTGCGAACGCGCTCTCGGCAATCTTTATCACCCCGACGGCTTCAACTTTGGCCTCAATCTCGGCAAAGCTGCCGGAGCCGGCGTCGCCGGCCACCTCCATCTGCACGCCCTGCCGCGCTGGCTGGGCGACACCAACTTCATCACCGTCACCGGAGAAACCCGCATCCTCCCCGAAGACCTCATCGTCACCTGGGAGCGGCTCCGCGCCGCATTGGCGGCCGATGCGTCCAATGTTGCAAAGGGAAAGCAAGCAAGCCCATGACAGAAAGCTTGGCTCGTCACTCTGATCCCGACGTCCTCCACCGCCTCGAGGGCGAGTGGACCTTCGTCCGCGAAGTTCCCGGCAAAGCCACCATGACCGGCCGCGCCCACATCGTATCCACCGGCGCTGGCCGCGCGCGCTACAACGAGACCGCCCGCGTCCGCCTCAGCGACGGCAGCACCCTCACCGGCAGCCAGAGCTATGTCTACCGCCGCCTGCCTCCGCCCGCCAACGGCTTCGATGTCCTCTTCGCCGAGACGGGAAAGCTTTTCGAGCGGCTCGACTTTCGCCCCATGCCCGACGGCAGCCTCCGCGCTGATGCCGACCACGACTGCCCGCCCGATCGGTACGTCTCGCAGTTCACGCTCGACGCCGCCGACCGGCTCTCCGTCGAGCACACCGTCACCGGCCCCAACAAAAACTACGTGGTCCGCACCAGCTATCGCCGCGTCGAACGATCTGCGAATCGTCGAGAAAGCGGGCCCTCGACGGAGTAGCAGGCACCTGCCTGGTCAGGCAACCATGAAGCTCTTTCCACGCCGCATCGTTCTTCCCGCAACGGCCGCGGCGCTCCTCGCCGCAGCTGTCTCGCTGCCGGCGCAATCGAATCATCGCATCGCGGAGCAGCGCCACTTCAGCGCCGAAGATGCGACGGTCGGCAAACCTGTACCGATTCCGTCGGCGGTCATGGCGATTCTCTCTCAGGACGAACTTGTTCGAGGTTCTCTCGATGACGAAGGAAACCCACGAAGCGGCCCGCCCTCTGCAGACTCGTTTCTCGCCTCTGAGGTGCACCTCGGAGAATCGGCCGAAAAGGATCTCGTCGTTATCGCCGGCCCACCCCTGGCGGGCAGTAATGTCACGACATTTTGGCTCTTTCGAATGAGAGAAGGCCGACCACTGTCGGTCCTCAGAACGGGCGGTCACGACCTCATCATCGAGAAATCGCGGTCGCACGGCCTCGCGATCGTCAAAACAGACGCAATGACCTGCTGCACGCTAACGGAGTTGACTTTCCACTTTGACGGCACACGCT
Organism: Acidobacteriaceae bacterium; assembly: GCA_036521315.1. Taxonomy (GTDB): domain Bacteria; phylum Acidobacteriota; class Terriglobia; order Terriglobales; family Acidobacteriaceae; genus Palsa-343. Next base: position 22,548 of record DATDHZ010000003.1, on the reverse strand, counting down.
ACGGCCTGGCGCGGCGAAAAGCTACCTCGATTCGCTGACACATCCAACTCGCTCCCCACGTCCCCGGACCAGCTCCTTCGCCCCACCCGCGCCATCCGGCGACGGACCGAAGGCCTTGCCGCTCCTCCTCAGCCTTTCCGCATCCAACCGGTCGAGGGCAGGTTGACGCCCACACAGATTTCTTCGCGGAAAGAGGTTCTTTCATGTCTCGTTCGTCTGCTGCCGGTTCTCATCCCGATGCTCGCCATTCCGGCGGTCGATCCTCAGCCGCACCGCAGGAGCGTCCCGCGCCCGCCGCATCGGAGCAAGACGACAAAGCCTCGGCTCACACCGGCGCCTCGGTCCATCCCGCCGAACCGGCCAACGAACCGGAAGACGCCAAGATCACCGGCACCAGCCGCTCTCTCCAGCGCCGGGTTCTGGGCTTGAACGTGAACGATCACCACGCCGGAGAGGAGCATCCGGCCACCCCCGCCGGCCAGCACGCCACCGGCTCCTTCACCGGCAAAGATCGCCGCGACTCGTAGTTTCCGTTTAGCAGCTTTCTATTAGGACGTGACCTTGGTCTTGCCGTATACGCACAGAATACGTAAAGCTTTTTAGCCCTGGGGGCGGTCTTTTCATCCCCCAAAGGACTCAGTGAACTTCCGAGACGCCACAAGCGGCGAAGGAGCGCTGCCGAGAATCAAGGCTGTGAATCTACGAACGGCAACTCGTCCGCTACCGCCGCGGCTTCCGCAATATTCCCTCTGGCATCCGACTGCCAGTCGTCCGACTTGAGATCTCTGACAGCAGATTCCAGGATTGGCATTTCCGCCAAGTTTTCCTGGCCAATACCCAGTTCACGAAGCTTGCGTGCTTGCGAGAAAACGCTGCGCGGACCCTCCACGCACCCGATGAGACTGTTGTAGTGCTTCACCGCGTTTCCGAGTGCGCTCCCCATCTTTGTGAAATATTCCTGAGCAGTCGCCAGTTTCTCGTAAAGGCTCTGTGCCGCTTCCCGAATGGCAACCGCATTCCTGGTGATCTGCATTTGCTGCCAGCCATATGCCACCGCCTTAAGGAGAGCGATTAAGGTCGTCGGCGTCGCAAGAATTACATTGGCGCGGCTGCCATATTCAATAAGCGTCCGGTCTTGATCGAGGGCTGCGCTAAACGCAGCTTCGCTGGGGAGAAAGCAGACCACAAACTCCGGGCTATCGCTGAATTGCTTCCAATATGACTTCGAAGAGAGATTGTCCAGATGTTTTCTTACATTGCGCGCGTGGGCGAGTAGAAATGCGGCGCGCTCCGACTCATCGGTTGTGCCCGAGGCATTGAGCAAGGCCTCTAGCGGCGTCTTCACGTCCACGATGATGGATCTTCCATTGGGGAGCTGAACCACGCAGTCGGGACGCCAGATGCTATCCCCATCTCGTACGGAGACTTCCTTATCGAAGGAGACATGCTCGACCATGCCGGCAAATTCGACGCACCGCTCCAACTGCTCCTGTCCCCAGTTGCCGCGGACTTGCGGTTTTCGAAGAGCTTCGATCAACTGCCGAGTTCCTGCACCGAGGCGATCGCTCACTTCAGCAACGCCTTGAACGACTCCCAGGACCGCCTGGTAGGCACCCTCCCGCTTTACCTCTAATTCCTGCGTTGTCGTTTGAAGCTTCTCAAGCGCCTCTCCAACAGGCTGAAGCAGGGTCTCGATTGCCTTTTCTTTTGCATCGAGCTTGTTGGTCGCGTCTGCCTGCTGCTTCCCAAGTTCCTGCTGCGCAAGAGTCAGAAAACTGGCATTGTTGTCTTGTAATGCCTTCGCTGCCAAGGCTCCAAACGTATTTCCCATTGCGCGCTCGGCAGTTTCAAGAGCAGATTTTTGCGCCTCAAGCGTGCCCTGAGTAAGCGCCTTCTCGCGCTCGGCCTGTTCTTTCTCCCTTGTAGATCTCTCGAGCGCGGCACGCTGCTGGATGATCTCCTGCTGCGCCGCCTCCAAAAGCGTCTTGACCTCAGTGGTACGGGTGCGAGCACGAACCGCCATGACCCAACCCGCAGTCGCCGCCACTGCGACCGCCGCAAATGCAATCCAAGGGAACATGGCCTGAGTCTACCGCCGATTTTCGCCTTTTGGACGCCCACGTTTTCCAGAGGTATCCGCTCTGAGCACCAACCTACTGAAGCCAAATAGATTGTGGTTCAAAGAGCGCGCCTCTCAATACACCCAGGACTTTCTGCGCCCGAGCTCTGGCCTCTTAGCTCTGTTGCACCTCACAACCGCTCGTAGAGCCGCCCCTGCCGCAACTCCGGCGCAATCTCCGCCGACTTGATCGCCGCCGTCACCCGCTGGTGCCACAGCTTGTCGCGCCACATACCCACAAACTGCGGCTCGCAGAAGTTGCTGCTCGCCAGCGCCAGCCACCGCCCGGTCGCTGCGGCATGCTGCGCCCCGAGCACGCACAACTCCTGCACCCAGTCCCACTCCAGCAACGGCCAATCCTTGTAATCGACCACGCCCCAGCATTCCGTCGTGATGAGCGGCATGTGGATCTGCCGCGACACGCCGGCGAACGCATCGATCGCCTGCGTCAGCCCATCCTGCCAGTACTGCGGCCGCGCCCGGTACGTCTCCGCCGCCTTCAGGCTCAGGTTCGTGTATCCCTTGTTGTCGAAGCGCTCGTAGTTGTACCCCGTCAGCTTGTAGAACTCGCCCCCGCGCGCCTGCGCCATCCAGAGGTGGGGATCGAGCAGATCGAAATAACTCAGATCGTGCTGTCCAAACGCCGCCGTATCGCCCGCCGCCACTGAGAAGAAGAGCGGCATCTGCTCGTACCGCTCGCGCACCAGCGCCACCGCCTTCTGCATCCACGCGAGCGACGCGGGCTGGTCCCAGTCCCCATAGCTCAGCGGCTTCATGAAGGGGGCCCAGTCTTCGCCCGGCCACTCGTTGCACAAATCCGTGTACAGGATGGTGTCGAGCAGGCCTGCCTTCTCAATCAGCTCCAGTGTCCGGATCCAGTGCGCCGCCATGATCTCCGGACTGGTGATCGTCATGCGCGTGTCGGCGTCGTCTTTCCGGAACCACGTCGACAACCCCGCCTTCACGCCGCGCTGCCTGCACCGGGTCAGAAATTCAAACAGCGCCGGCAGCAGCGTCACGCGGTTCACGTCCGGAGAGCCCCAGTCCTGCGTGCTCCACTCCGGCCACAGCGTCCACGTCTTGTAGATGTCGGTCTTCTGCGGATCGGCGCCGGTCAGATGCGGAAACGGATCGATGCGCACCGCGTTGTAGCCGCGCTCGCACAGCTCATCGAGCGCGCGGTCCCAGTCCTCGAACCCCGCCCCCGGCCAGCGCCGCTCGATCCACGAAAACTCCCACATCGTGATCGCCCGCGGATGCTTCGCCCCGCCTGCCGGCCCAGCTCCCCGATGCTTCTGCTCCGGCTCGGCCTCCGAAGTTACCGGTTCTGCCCGCAGTTCGCCCGCCGACAGCGCCCCAGCAACAGCCGCCGATGCCGCCCCGCTCATAAATTCCCTGCGATTCATGGTCGCCTCCCAGGCGCGGCTCAAGTCTACTTACTCGCTGACAAGCATGGCCGCGATTTCTGGCTCCGAGTATTGAGCCAACAATCTGCCACAGACGCGAAGACCACGTGCGATCGCGATCAATCCCAAAATTGCCCTGATTGTGTCCGGCTCGCTCGTTTGGAATATGTCTCGGGCACCTGCGACTGCGAGTTCCTGGATTGCTGTGAGGTAGTCGTCCGCGAGCCACACAGGGAGCTTCGGATTGCCTGCCTCAGTCCGCTGCAGTTCGATCGTCGCGACCATCGCGTAGGTCTGCCAGTGAATAATCCCTCGCTGCTTGTAGATTTTCACGAGCTCCGGCACGGCAGCATACGACGCCTCGCCGACGTCGCCCTGATGGTGAAGCTCGTTCCACAGTTCGCTCCACGGAGCACCTTCGTTCTGTCCGCTTCGGAGTTGCGCAAGCGCCGGGCGGGGATCGTATTCCGTGCGATAGCCGCCGGCCAGATGCATCCAGCGCTCGTCGTTCTGAATCTTCATCTTCGCTCCTGCCTCATGATTGCCGCCGTGCCTCTGATGGCTCCCAGCTGCCAACCCAACTACGAGCCCCAGGTTACTAGCTGCGGCAGTTTCTTTACACCCCACCCAACCTCTGCCAAACTACTCTGTGACTACCCCAGCCGCGACCCAGTTCGCCACAAAATCCATCGTCATCCTCGACTTCGGCTCGCAGTACACCCAGCTCATCGCCCGCCGCATCCGCGAGCAGAACGTCTTTTCCGTCGTCCTTCCCTGCACCGCGCCGCTCTGCGAAATCCAGGCGCAAAATCCCATCGGCATCGTCCTTTCCGGCGGACCCTGCTCGGTCTATGACGCCGACGCGCCCCCCGCCGATCCCGCCGTCCTTAATCTCGGCCTGCCCGTTCTCGGCGTCTGCTACGGACTCCAGTTCATCACCCATCACCTCGGCGGCCGCGTGCGCTCCGCCGCCAAGCGCGAGTACGGCCACGCCGAAGTGGAGCTCGTCGATTCGGCGAACACGCTTTTTGAAAAGCTGCCCGCCTCGCTCCACGTCTGGATGTCCCACGGAGACGAAGCCCTCGACCTGCCGCCCGGCTTCCATCTCACCGCGAAGACCGCGAACGCCGTCGCCGGCATAGCCAATCCCGAGAAGCGCATCTGGGCCGTCCAGTTCCACCCAGAAGTCCACCACACCAAGCAGGGCACCGCGCTCCTCCGCAATTTCCTCTTCAACATCTGCGAAGCAACGCCGGACTGGACCCCCGAGCACTTCATCCAGTCCACCGTCGCCGCCATCCGCGCCAAAGTCGGCGAAGGCCACGCCATCTGCGCGCTCTCCGGCGGCGTCGATTCTTCCGTCGCCGCGGTCCTCGTGCACCGCGCCATCGGCGACCGCCTCACCTGCGTCTTCGTCAACAACGGCGTCCTGCGCAAAGACGAGTTCGCCAAGGTGCAGCAGAACATGCGCGACAAGCTCGGCCTCAGGCTCATCGCCGCCGACGCTCACCAGCGTTTCCTCGATAAGCTCGCCGGCGTCTCCGATCCCGAAACCAAGCGCAAGATTATCGGCAATGAATTCATCGCTGTCTTCGATGACGAAGCCCACCGCATCGCGCAGAAAACCGGCGGTGTCGACTATCTCGTCCAGGGCACCCTCTACCCTGACGTCATCGAATCCTCCTCGGTCAAAGGCCCGTCGCAGACCATCAAGTCCCACCACAACGTCGGCGGCCTGCCCGAGACCATGAAGCTCAAGCTCATCGAGCCGCTCCGCGACCTCTTCAAAGACGAAGTGCGCCGCATCGGCCGCGACCTCCAGATGCCCGACGACATCCTGCAGCGCCAGCCGTTTCCCGGACCCGGCCTCGCCGTCCGCATCCTCGGCGAAGTCACCGCCGAGCGCGTGGCGCTGCTCCAGGAGGCCGACGACATCGTCGTCACCGAGATCAAACGCGCCGGCCTCTACCAGCAAATCTGGCAATCCTTCGCCGTGCTCCTGCCGGTCAAGAGCGTCGGCGTCATGGGCGACCAGCGCACCTACGCCTACACCTGCGCCATCCGCGCCGTCCACTCTGAAGACGGCATGACCGCCGACTGGGTTCAGCTTCCCTACGACGTGCTCAAGACCATCTCCTCCCGCATCGTGAACGAAGTCCGCGGCATCAACCGCGTCGTCTACGACATCACCTCGAAGCCCCCCGGCACCATCGAGTGGGAGTGACTCGCCGTCACGGGCGGACGCGCCTTCGGCAGGACTCTCTGAGGATTGATTATGCTCGCAGGCAAAGTTGCGAAGATGGAACCGCAGGAGCAAAGACCATATTTGGCACCGGTATACACTATGGTGAGGATTCGATATGGGAACTGCCAGAAAAATTACGGTCGAAGTCCCCGCGGAGCTGCTGAAGAAGGCGCAGGAAGCAAGCGGTACCGGCCTTACACAGACCGTTCGCAGCGGCCTTCAGCTCCTGGCGGCTTCACAAACCTATGACCGGCTGCTGTGTCTCAGGGGCAAAGTCCGCTTTTCCAAAACCCTGCAGGAGTTGAAGTCGGACCGATGATCGCGGCCGATACCAGCACCTGGATCGCTTTCCTTCAGGGAGAAAAGGGCGACGATGTTGACCTTCTCGGCGAAGCCTTGCGCGGCCGGCAGATTGTCATGGCTCCGGCCGTACTCACTGAACTGCTCAGCGATCCGAAACTGCCCTCCCATGTTGCGCAGACACTGATGGACATTCCCCTGATCGACATTGAATCCGGCTACTGGGAGAGAGCGGGGCGGCTGCGCGCACGCGTCCTGGCCCGCAAGCGAAAAGCGCGCCTCGGGGATGCTCTGTTCGCCCAAACATGTGCGGACCACGGCGTGCTCCTCCTCACGCGAGATCGCGACTTTCGAGCCTTTGCCGAAGCGGCCAAACTGAATCTGTTTGCGGGCTGATCCTCCCGCCCCCCTGCTATCCTTCCTCTTCGCTTTGAATTCACCTGCAAAGGCTCCGCCCGCATGATGCTTCGCTTTTCCCCACTCCTTTTTCTTGCTTCTGCTCTCCTCCCCGCCATCGCACAAACCCCCGCCGCACCCGCAACACCCACTGTCTCCGGAGTCGGCACAGCCGCCCTCTACGCGCGCGACCCGCATCAGCCCATCGATCAGGACTACACCGCGAAAATCCGGCAGGACACCACCGAGCCTTACTTCAATTCCCCGCTCACCGACTATCTCCCCGCCTCAACCACCGTGCCCACGCCCGCCAAAGTCCTCGGCGATATCGCCGGCGCGCCGAACATGCTGCCCTACGCCGAAGACGTCTACCAATACTTCCGCGATCTCGCCGCCGCTACGCCCCGCGTCAAAGTCTTCACCATCGGCCACAGCGAAGAAGGCCGCGAAATGATCGCCGTCGCCATTGCGGATGAATCTCTCCTTGTGCAGCAGCAGACCAACGATGCTCGCCTCGCGCAGCTCGCCGATCCCCGCACCATTCACATGGACGACAAGGCCGCCGCCGGCCTGGTCGAGCAATCGTTCCCCGTCTACTACATCACCGGCACCATCCACTCCACCGAAACCGGCGCGCCCACCGCGCTCATGGAGCTGGCCTACCGCCTCGCCGTCGACGATTCGCCTTACATCCAATACATCCGCTCGCACATGATTGTGCTCATCACGCCGGTCGTCGAAGTCGATGGCCGCGACCGCATGGTTGACCTCTACAAATGGCACCGCGCCCATCTCGGCGAAAACTATCCGCCGCTCCTCTACTGGGGCCACTACGTCGCCCACGACAACAACCGCGACGCCATGGGCATGACCCTCAACCTCACGCGCAACGTGCTCGACACCTACATCGGCTGGCACGCGCAGGTCATCCACGACCTCCACGAATCCGTCCCCTTCCTCTACGACAACACCGTCGGCGACGGCCCCTACAACGCGTGGATCGACCCCATCCTCTCCGGCGAATGGGCCGAGATCGGCTGGAACAACGTCTCGCAAATGACGGAAATGGGCATGCCCGGCGTCTTCACGCACGGTGACTTCGATACATGGAGCCCCGGCTACCTCATGTTCCTCGCCGCCATGCACAACGGCATCAGCCGCCTCTACGAAACCTTCGGCAACGACGGCGCCGACACCATCAAGCGCATCCTCCGGCCCGATGAATACGAGCGCACCTGGTACAAACAGAATCCGCCGCTGCCCGTCGTCACCTGGTCGCAGCGCGACAACAACAACTATGAGCAGACCGCCCTGCTGACCACGCTCTCCTACTTCGCCCAGAACAGCCACCACTTCCTCGAGGGCTATTACCTCAAGGCGAAGCGCTCCATCGAGAAGCCTGAAACCGCCGGACCCGCCGCGTACGTCATTGCTCCCGACGGCCAGGCCCCCAGCCGCCGCGCCGCGCTGCTGCGCGTCCTCGCGCTCCAGCATGTGGAGATTCAGCGGCTCACCGCGCAGGTCACCGTTACCCTCCCCACCGCAAAGAAAACCGAGTCAGATTCCGGCGACAAGCCCGGCGCCGATGCCGGCGCAAAATCCAGCGAGAAGCCGAAAACACAGACCTTCCCCGCCGGCAGCTACGTCATCCGCATGGATCAACCCTACTCCCGCATCGCCGATGCGCTGCTCGACCGCCAGTACTGGGCGCCCGATGATCCGCAGAAGCATCCCTACGACGACACCGGTTGGTCCTTCCCCGATCTTTTCGCTGTCCCCACCGTCCGCGTCACCGACGCCTCCATCCTGAAGGCGAAGATGGAGCCGGTCTCCGATCCTGGCGCTCCCTCCGCGGCCTCTGCCGGCTCCGGTGACGTCCTCGCCATCAATAACGCCGCCGACATCACAACCCTCGGCCTGCGTTATGCCCTTAAAAACGCGACCGTCTCTCTCTCCGACGCGCCCTTCGACGCCGCCGGCAAGCACTTCGCCGCCGGATCGCTCCTGATCCAAAGCCCCGCGCCCGCCACGCTCGACGCCGTCAAAACCGCGGGCCTCGAAGCCGTCCACCTCAGCGCTGCGCCCAAAGTCGCCACACGCTCCGCGCCCCTCCCGCGCATCGCCGTCATGCACACCTGGATCGACACCCAGACCGAGGGCTGGTGGCGCCTCGCTCTCGATCAGCTCCACATCCCCTACGACTACATCTCCACGCAGACCGCGGCGCGCGAGCCCGATCTGCGCTCCAGGTACGACGTCATCCTCTTCGGCCCCATCGGAGGCACCCACGCCAGCGACCTCATCGACGGAATGCCGATGTACGGAAACGCTCTGCCCTGGCAGAATACCGGCCTCACCCCGAACCTCGGCCGCATCGACTCCACGCCCGACATCCGCCCCGGCCTCGGCCTCGACGGCCTCGCTCATCTCAGGGACTTCGTCTCCCGCGGCGGTCTCCTCGTCACCGCCGAAGACACTGCTGAGTTCGCCATCGAAGCGGGTCTCGCCCCCGGCGTCTTTGTGAACAGAGCCTCGGGCGTCAATGTCGTCGGCAGCGTCCTTGACGCGCAGTTCGTCGATGCGAAAAGTCCCATCGCGGCCGGCTACGGCGCACCTCTCGCCGTCTACAGTTCGTCGGGTATGGCATTCACCATCGCCAACACCACCGTTCCCAGCCACGTGCTCACCGAGAAGGACTACAAGCGCCCCACAGGACGCGGCGGTCCCGAAGAGGAAGATATCCCCCAGGGCCGAGCGTCGGTCGCGCCCGAACCGCTGCCCGCGCCCAGGCCCTGGGAAGCCGCGCCTCTGAACGAAGACCAGGCCCGCAACAACCCCTGGATCATCCCCACGCAGGACCGCCCCGACGTCATCCTCCGCTTCGGCGCCGAGAGCGGTCTCCTGCTCTCCGGCCTGCTGGAGGGCGGCGGCGGCATTGCAGAAAAGCCCATCGTCGTCGTCGCCCACTACGGATCGGGCAATGTGCTCCTCTTCGCCAACAACCCTATTTACCGCGGCGAAACCATCGGCAGCTATCCGCTGGTCTTCAACGCCATCCTCAACTACGATCACCTGGCTACCCGGCAGTAACACGCGCTGCTGCTAACGTGCGGACAGCCTGGACGTTGACGCTGCAGCCAGATCGCGATCCCTGCAGCCCCGATTCGTGCACCCCTCGTTGCCAGGTAGTCACCTCCCGCTCTCCGGTACCCGCCGCAAAGTAACCCTTACGTGATTACAAAAGTCCGTAAAACGCGAACTAAGATGGGATAGCCAACCGCCGCGCCACCGCGTAACTTTCAAACATTGGGTGGCACTTGGGGGAGGGCTACCGAATTGCAAACGCCAGTGGACTTAACGTCCACTGGCGTTTTGCATTGTGGCCCCAAATCCCCTGCGCATCGAAGCGCGATACCGATTGTGGCTGCCGCACCCGGCCTGCACCCAGGCCGCACCCCGGCCACCTTTACCCTGTACCCTGTAACCTGCATGGATCGACTCGGCCTCATCGCCGGCAACGGACGCTTCCCCTTTCTCCTGCTCGACGCGGCCCGCGCGCACGGCGCCGAAGTGGTTGTTGCCGCTATCAAAGAGGAGACCGACCCGGAGATGGACGCCCGCGCCGCCGCGGATCCCGGCATCCGCGTGCACTGGCTCTCCCTCGGCGAGTTGTCCCGCCTCATCGACACCTTCCACCAAGAAGGCGTCCGCCACGCCGTCATGGCCGGCCAGGTGCAACACAAGCAAATCTTCTCCAGCATCCGCCCCGACTGGCGCCTCGCCAAGCTGCTTCTCTCCCTGCGCACCCGCAATACTGACATGCTCCTCGGCGCGGTCGCCAAAGTCCTCGGCGACGAGGGCATCGAGTTGATTCCCTCCACGTCCTGGCTGGAGCCGCTCCTCGCCAAACCCGGCGTCCTCACCACCCGCTCGCCCAACGAACAGGAATCTTCCGACATCGCCTACGGCCGCGAAGTCGCCCGTCACCTCGCTGCATTCGATCTCGGCCAGACGGTCGTCATCGCCGCTCAGGCGTGCATTGCTGTCGAGGCCATGGAAGGCACCGACGCCACCATCGAGCGCGCCGGCGCCCTCATGCGCACCGTGGGCGGCCCCGAAGCCGACTCGGTCTCGACGCTTCACCCCAGCGAACAAAGCTCGCCGGGGGCCCCGACGCTGGCCCGCACTCTCACCGTCGTCAAAGTCGCCAAGCCCAAACAGGACCTCCGCTTCGACGTCCCCGTCATCGGCATCCGCACGATCGAGACCATGCGCCACGCCGGCGCCACCTGCCTCGCCTTTGAAGCCCACTGTACCCTGATCTTCGACCGCGACGCGGTTCGCGCCCAGGCCGACGCCGCCGGCATTGCCGTTCTTGCCTTCCCGGCGTTTTAGGAAATTCTGTATCCCGAAGGCACTGGCCTGCTGTCGACGCGAACAGCAGGGAGCGGCGACTTTGCACCGGCCCGGAAATGGGGCCCTATTTCCTAAATCGCTCAGGAAATCGCATAATGAGGAGCATGCATCGCGGGCCATGCATCCGCGATCCCCGGTTTTGAGCGCATATCCTGGAGCGCACGGGCCACGCAGTCAGCAATTGCCGTGCAAGCCGCGATTCGGCGCGCTTGCGAATCAGCTTGTCGTTTCATGGGCACGTCATGCACGGGATCGCCCCAGCGAATCCCAGCCAACGCCTCCAGGCTGATCACGAAAGCGGGCTTTATTCCCGCGGCCAATCTCAAAGGAGAATTCAATGTCCAGGTTTTCGCTTTACGCCCTCATCGCCGTCGTGATTCTCGTCGCCGGCGGCTACGCGGTCCAGCGCGGCTTCGCCGCTGACAACGCCGCCATGCCCGAAGTCGGGCAATCCGCGCCCACCTTCACCTTGCCTAACCAGGAAGGCACGCCCGTCTCCCTCGACAGCTACAAGGGCAAGTGGGTCGTCCTCTACTTCTATCCCAAGGACATGACCACCGGCTGCACCATTGAGGCGCACAACTTCCAGCGCGACCTCGACAAGTATCACGCCCTCGACGCCGTGATTCTCGGCGTGAGCGTGGATACGGTCGACAGCCACAAGCAGTTCTGCACGAAGGACTCGCTCACCTTCACCCTCCTTGCCGATCCGGACAAGAAGGTCGTCGAGAGCTACGGCTCTCTCGGCAATTACGGCCCCATGGTCATCGCCAACCGCAACACCTTCCTCATCGATCCCAATGGCAAGATCGTCAAAGTCTGGACCAAGGTCAACCCCCAGGTCCACAGCGACGAGGTGCTCGCAGCGCTCAACAGCCTGCAAAAGAAAAGCTGACGAACGGCGAATAGCGGTCAGCAGTTAGCAGTGATAGCGCCTCAACCCTGCAGGGAGAAGCACCCATTCGCTAACCGCTGACTGCTAACCGCTGATTGCTAATTCCCGTCCTTCACCGGCGTAATCGGATGCTTGTTCTCCGGCGCATTCGGCGACACCCCAAAATCCCACACATCCAGATTGATCTGGCCCGGCCCCAGAATCTCCATCAGCGCGTACTCGCCCACGTCCAGCGGCTCTTTCGGCGTCAGCTTCATCCAGTGCTTCCCCGGCAGAACCTCCGCCGTCATTGGAATGATGTCTTCGTTCTGCTGCGCCCCGCCGACGCGGCTGATGCGCACCGCTCCGATCACCCGCTCGCCAGGCTGCACATCCAGCTTCACGATGGCGTAGCGGCTGTCCGGCGAGCTGGCCTCATTCCTATCGATCGTCGAGCTGGAGCCGTGGGTGTCCACCACCATCGCCGACTCCGGTTCCATCTGCTCGTCCCGTGTGTCGAGGCTCACGTACAGCGCCGGATCGTTCACGTGCAGCCTCACCCTCGCCGCCTGCCCCTCAATCCGCACCGGCTCCTGCGCTCCGTGAAACGAAGCAATCGCCGCCCGCAGCACATCGTGGCTCGCGTCGTGATGCAGCACGCCCTGCGTCTGGTCCAGATACACCAGTTCCGGTATCCCCTGGAAATCGTCCAGCACGAAAATTCCGTCGCGATCCGGCAAGTGCAGCCCCGGAGCCACCACGGGCCGCCGCGCCCGCTCCTCGGCCCGGACCGCCGCGGCCTCCGCATCCACTTTGGCCGCCTCGCCGAGACCGGCATCCGTCCCTGGCGCCGCATTCCCGTTTTGCCCGCCTGCCTGCGTCCGCGGACCCTGCAGCGGCGTCACCGCTCCGCCAGGCCCATGCGTCTGGTTCCACTCATTCGTCGCCGTCCAGTCCACCAGCGCGTTGGGAACCTCCTCCCAATCCTCGCGCTCTGCGCTGAAGTAGCGCACGCGATCGCCCTTCACTTCATATTTGGTAATCGCCTGGTACGACCCGTCTTTCATGATCAGCCGCTGCCCGGCCTTCATTTGCGCCGCAGCCCCGGGCTCGATCGACAGCAAGGCGGCCACCGGCGACCCCGGCATCATCATCGCGCCTGCCACGATAACCGGAATCCAGCGCAGCCCTCGCATCGTTCTCCCCTCGCAATCCTGACCGCCAACCATTAGATACGCGCTTGCTCGTATCCGTCACCCGCGCCTCCCGCGTCCCCGCTCGAGACGTCCGAAACCCTGCCCGCATCCGGCGTTTTGGAATATCCTCTCTTTTATGCTTTCCAGGAATTTCTTTGGCGTCTGCACGCTTTCGGCCCTCGTCTGCGTGTTCTCCTCCGTTCCTGCTGCCATGGCGCAGTCTCCAAACGCGCAGCAGGCCGCCCCTCCAGCTCCGCAGAGTCAGACCGCCAGCCCCGCCCAGTCACAACCGCAGCTCCAGGATCTCCCGCCCGAGTCCCATACCCTGACTCCTGCCGAGCAGGCCCAGGAGAAAGAGCAGCAGGCGCTCGCCGCGGCTCTGCGCCTGGCCTCGCTCCAGGCGCACTGGGGCGCCGGGATGTCGACGCCCGGCTTGTCCATGTCGTTGGTCGAGACCGGCCGCACGAAAACCGCCGACGGCGCCACGCAGATCAGCTACCACATCATCGCCTCCGGCTTCACGCCCGGCGATTCGCTCTCGCTCATTCGCTGGCCGCTCAACGAACAGGCTCACAAGGTGATCAGCGGCCTCGCGCTCACCACCGACGGCACCCTCATTTGCGCCGCGCCACAGGCCAATCCCACGCCCACCGCTCCCTCGGCCGCCAAAGCGCCGTCCGGCCCCACAGCGCCCAGTTGCACCACGACCATGAAGCCCAGCGACCCGGTCGTCGTTCAGGCCACCGTGGCCGAGGGCGAGGCCATCCGCGCCGCCGTGGTCGATGACGACCGCAGCCGCGGCGCCGCGGCCAGCGTTGTGCCCTTCCCGCTCGCCAACGAAAATCAGGGCTGCAAGCTCTCCATCGTTCTCGGCCTCCAGGATGCCAGCATGGTGCTGGTGGAAGGAACCGGCTTCCCGCCGAACACACCGCTCAAGCTCGAATCCATCACCGGCAGCAACACCCGGCAGCTTAGCCCTCGCACCAACGCCGATGGCCGCCTCGTCGTCGTCGATTTGCCCCAGTCCAAAGGGGCGACCTCCGGAACAACGACCGTCCGCTTTGCCGGCGTGACCCACTTCCCCACCCTCGAAGATTCGAAGAGTCCGCCCAAGCCTGACCCGACCTGCTCCCCCTCCGTGACCTATCCATGGGGCAAAGGAACCTACAAGCTCCAGTAGCCCACGCGCAGCGGTACCCATGTCCCAGGTCTAATCGGTTACCCATCCGCCCCGCCGGTCCTCGTATCGGGACACGCCCTCGGTCGTTCCGGACAAAAAACGTTGGCTTGAACTTCCACAACTGAGCAGCACTGCGATTGACGACGATGCGCATCCGGTGCCGCGAAGCGGCACGACGGTAGAAGCCCCGGCCTTCAGGCCGGGGATCCAAGGCCAGCGAAAGATAGCGGGCTTTAGCTCCGGCGCGGTTGTGCTTCTGCATCAGAGCACGAGCTCGGTCGTGCCGTTCCGGCATGAAATTCGCTGGGCTTGAGCCCCTCCGTGACGGCCAGACCGGGAACTTTCCTCTCGCCTCGCGGTGTCTACCCATTGCCGGTCCCCGCATGCCCCGGCAATTGCACGACACGTTCGTAACAGGAGGGTGCAATGCCCCAGGCTCCCGCGCACACGGCCGAGCTGTTCCAGCCCATCGCCTCCGATGACGAGGATTTTCGCCGCGCCTGCGCCGTGGTCGCCGCCGGCTCGGCCGTCGCCTGTTGCGTCGCGCTCCTCGATTGCCGCCCACCGGTCTTCCCTACGCTCACCTGGGCAACCGTGGTTCTGCGCAGCGCGCAATATCTTGCGGCCACCGCGCTCGCCGGCGCAGCGAGACTGGCTTTAGCCTGCCACGGCCTGACGCAGCGCCCGCAGGTGCGCCGCCGTCATCTGGTGGAGCATGCGCTGATGGGCTGGCTCTTCCTCCCCGGCATCGTCCTGCTCGATCGCAGCTGGCCGGCGTGGGCATTGCCTCTCTTCGCGCTGGCCGCTGCCGGCATGGCGGTGAGCCTGCGCCTGTTGGCGCCGCACGAATTCAGCGAACCCGATCCCGCTCGTGAACCGTTAGAATTCTCCAGCCTCTACGGCACGCCGCGGGCCGGCTTCCGGCCGGCCCGCGCTCTGGCCATCGCGCTCTGCGCGCAGGCATCCCTGGCCCTGGCTCTCGGCGAGAATTATCGCCTGGCCGGACTGCTCCTCGGCGCGTCCATGTTCCTTCTGCTCTGGCACTGGAGCGCGGAAGTCCGGATCCAGCTCCGGCCGCAGCAGCGCCACGCGCTGGCCAGCGGTGTGGCGGCATTGTCCTTCCTCATCTGCCTGCTCGTGCTCATGCCGTGGATTCGCCGCTACGGCGCGGGCCTTCCCGTCGCCGCCAAAACCCTGCCTGCGGCTGCGGCGCCTGCCCAACCCCACTTCGGCAGCGTGATCCTGCTGCCTCCCGAACAGCACGTGACCCGGCTCTATCTGTCGCCCCCGCCCGAGTTGCCAACCGCCGGCCGCATCACCAAGCCCCTCGAGATCCCTTTTAACGGAGCGTACTGGTACTTCGAGCCCCCCGATCAGGACCCGGGACCCGCGCCGCATACTGCCCATGGCGTCCCCACCGATGCCCGCATCAATTTGTCTTCCGCCGCCGGTGGTCCCTTGCGCATGGAAGCGGTGCAGCCCCTGGTCCATCCCATCTCGGCAGGCTGCTGTGCTGCGCTCGAGG
Organism: Acidobacteriaceae bacterium; assembly: GCA_036521315.1. GTDB lineage: Bacteria > Acidobacteriota > Terriglobia > Terriglobales > Acidobacteriaceae > Palsa-343. The sequence continues at coordinate 6,891 of DATDHZ010000003.1, read as the reverse complement.
TCGCCCTCACCGATGCCGACCCCGGCGCGGGCGCAATCCAGCTCGGCGCGCTGCTCTCCGACACCGCCCTGCCCGACCAGCCCTCTGTGCTCCTCGGGTTCCAGACTGTTCCCGGCAGCGAGGCTCTCGGCATCGCCGGCCGGCGCGGTCCGGTCAGCGGCTCCGTCCGATTCGCGCTGCCGCCGCCGGGGCGCATGCGCAGCTTTAACCGCATGACCCTCGTGATTCTCCCCACCCTCGATCCATCCCGAGGGGCAAAAGTCGCGATCCGGGGATTCACTCTCCTGCCAAAGTAAGGCGTGTCAATGAGATAAAGCGGCGGACGGGAAAGCCATCTGCCCTCTGCGGGCAACAGCCGGGCGAGAAAAACGCGGCCATCGCCGCCGCCGTCAATCTCTCGCCTCCGCGCTTTTTGCTTTCTCTGCTACTGATCCCGTTGTAAACTTTCGCCACGTTGAGTATCCCCGTGTAACCTTCGGCGACGCCGATTGTCCCGCTGTCACGTTCGGCCAGCTCAAGTCACTATGTTGTGGGGTCGTCAGGCAAGTCGAAATGTACTTCTCCTCCTTCATGCAGATGGCGAGCCGGCGGGAATATTGGTATCCTCCACGCCTGGCTCGGATTCTTTGGTCGGCGATTCGCAACTTCCCTCGCCAAATTGAGATCTGCCGCATCCTGGCTCGTCCGGAATTCAGGAGTATCGTCTCTCTCCACCCCGTTTACCCATTCAAATACCTTTCCACGTTGTATTTGGTTCGAGGTCTTACCGCCACCGAACGAGCCCAGTGCTTCCTCCATCACTACCGGTATGTTCAAGATCGCTTGCACTGCGGCGTTCTGCGCGAGGCCATGCTGCGCGACACATCTCTCGTTGAATTGCGCGCAGACGGCCATGCCTGTGTCTTGACCCTCGGACCGCCTGCCGAGAACGCGCTCTGGGAAGGGGAACTGGCTCTCGCGCTCCGGTGTGACGGCGAGCCCCTCTATTCGCTCCAGTTTGCGATTGTCCCGGGCTGGGTCCTGCAGTCGCAGGAGAAAGATGTCCTCGTCATCCTGCGTATCCAGGGAGTGAAGGGTCGATTGAATGAGATTCGCGCCGCTACCAGAACCCTCCAGGACGTGGCTCCGCCGGCGTTGCTGGTGGCGGCGCTCGTGGGGATCGCCAGGACGTGGGACATTCGGGAGATGGGAGGCATCAGCGCTTCCAGTCAATTCTCTCGAGAGCACTGTCCTCCTGCCCTCGTCCGTACGTACGACGATTTCTTTGTCAGTCTCGGCGCATCCCGGATATCGGAGCAATTTTTTGCGACGCCGATCCCGCTCAAAGAGAAGGCCATCAACGAGGTTACCAACGGCCACAAGGCAAGGACGAGGAAGAAACGGCTCTTCAAATCGATGGTCACGGACGAGGTGTGCCGCCGCATCGCGGAAAGCAATCTCTCGCCCAGCGAGCCGATTGATTTCCTCAACCCTCCCGCCTCTTCCCGGCTTGAGGCTGAGGAGCAAATGGCTGGCTGACACCACAACAAGGCGAACCCCGCCCCCCCCGGGTCACTTTCCCCTGAACGCGCCCCTTTTCGGTTGCCTTCTCCCTGGATTCCGGCCATACTTGTTCGTGCCCGCCTGGTTCGTCCAGCACACAATCCAAAATAAGGTGACGCAGAAATGTCCGCGAAGTACATTTTTGTGACTGGCGGAGTTGTGTCCAGCCTCGGCAAGGGTCTTGCCGCCGCTTCCATCGGATCCCTCCTCGAAAGTCGTGGCCTCAAAATCAACCTGATGAAGTTCGATCCGTACCTGAACGTCGACCCCGGCACTATGTCGCCCTTTCAGCACGGCGAGGTCTTCGTCACCGACGACGGCGCGGAAACCGACCTCGACCTCGGCCACTACGAGCGCTTCACCCACGCCAAACTCACCCGCGACAATAACTGGACCACCGGTCGTATCTACGAGCAGATCATCACGAAGGAACGCCGCGGCGACTACCTCGGCAAAACCGTCCAGGTCATCCCCCACGTCACCAACGAAATCAAGAACGCCATGCGCAAGGTCGCCTCGGAAGGCGACGTCACCATCGTCGAAATCGGTGGCACCGTCGGCGACATCGAATCGCTCCCCTTCCTCGAAGCCATCCGCCAGATGCGCCAGGAGCTCGGCCGCGAAAACACCGTTTTCGTCCACGTCACGCTCGTCCCCTGGATCGGCGCCGCCCAGGAGCTGAAGACCAAGCCCACCCAGCACTCCGTCAAAGAGCTGCTCTCCATCGGCATCCAGCCGGATATCCTGCTCTGCCGCACCGACCGCTTCCTCTCGCGCGACGTCAAAAGCAAAATCGCCCTCTTCTGCAATCTCGAAGATCAGGCCGTCATCACCGCGCGCGACGTCGACTCCATCTACGAAGTGCCGCAGGCGTTTGCGCAGGAAGGCGTCGACCGCCTCGCGCTCCGCTATCTGCACATGGAAACGCCGGAGCCGCAGCTCGACAGATGGCGCGACCTCGTCCATCGCTGCTATAACCCGCGCGACGAAGTCTCCATCGCCATCTGCGGCAAGTACGTCGAGTACGAAGACAGCTACAAGTCCCTCAAGGAAGCTCTCGTCCACGGCGCGCTCGCGCTCAACCTCAAGCTGAACGTCACCTGGATCGAGGCCGAGGGCCTCGAAGACCCAGGCTACCCCGAGCAACTCCGCGGCTACGACGGCATCCTCGTCCCCGGCGGCTTCGGCAAGCGCGGTATCGAGGGCATGCTCAACGCCATCCGCTACGCGCGCGAGCGCCAGGTCCCCTATTTCGGCATCTGCCTCGGCATGCAGACCGCCTGCATCGAGTTTGCGCGCAACGTCTGCGGTCTCACCGGCGCCAACTCGAGCGAATTCGATCCCGCCACCCCCCACCGCGTCATCTACAAGCTGCGTGAGCTCACCGGCGTCGAAGAGATGGGCGGCACCATGCGTCTCGGCGCCTGGCCATGCCAGCTGCAGTCAGGCAGCGTGGCGGCGCAGGCCTACGGCAAAACCGAAATCAGCGAACGTCACCGTCACCGTTACGAATTCAACCGCGAATACGAAGCCCTGCTCACCGGCGCCGGCCTCGAGATCACCGGAACCACCCCCGACGGCACCTACGTCGAGATTGTCGAAATTCCCGGCCACCCGTTTTTCCTCGGCTGCCAGTTCCATCCCGAGTTCAAATCGAAACCCCTCGAGCCGCATCCCCTCTTCGCCGCCTTTGTGAAGGCGAGCTACGAAAACCGGGGGAAGGCAAAAGCAACCGCGGCCTCCGAGCCCAGCAGCATCGAGGTCGCCCAGGGATAATCCCTTTCCGGCAGAACTGCCATCGCTGAGCGAGCCTTCCGAGTCGTTGCGCCCGTGGTGGCGCAACAAAGAAACCAGACGCAAGTCGAAAGACCCGCATTTTCGTACACCAGAGGCAGGAATGGACGAGGGTGCCCAACGGCTACCTCAGTGCCACCCCCGTCGCCGCCCCCACCGCAATCTCCACCCGCGGCGGATGCACCAACGTATTGTGAATCAAACAGTTGTGCACCGCCCGATCCACACCCTCGCGATCCCGCTCCTCGCAGTCCAGCGGCAAATCGACCTCAATGCGGATATTGTCCACCCGCGCCGGGTTCTTCACCTTCTCCGCATGCACCCGCACCCGCGTCCCCTCCGTCGCCAGCCCGTGCCGCTTCAGGTAGTCCGCCGCATAATACGCAGCGCACGAGCCCAGCGACGCCAGAAAAAGCTCCGGCGGCGTCATCCCCTCGTCAAACCCGCCACTCTCCTCTGGCTGATCGCTCACAATCGTGTGCTGCCGCGCCCCAGGCCTCGCCGTCCTGATCTCAAACTGCACCGCGCCCAGATGGTCCACGATCATATCCATCGCTCATTCCCTCTCGGATGAATCATCGGCGCGGAGACACTCGGTTTCCGTGACCGCGGTCACCCAGCAACTCCTCGCGCCGCGGAACAGGCAAAGGCCATCTAATCCAGCCATGCCGCCCGTCACGTCCCGGCCCCGCCGCAGTCTCCTTTCCGCCGTCTTCACCGCCATCCTGCTGGGGGCTCTCTTTGGAATCGCCGCTGTCACCGTGTTTCTCCACGCGGCGAAAAACGGCGTCTGGGACCATCTCGCCTCGCTCGTCAGCGCGCGCACTACCCGCATTGACACGTCGCAGCCGACCGTCGTCGTCGAGATCCGCCGCCTCGCGCGGCTCGAATCCGCAGCTTTCACCATGGAAAAGATGGTCTCCGGCAACCGCGAAGGCCGCGTCCTGCCTGCGTTCCTCACCGGCGATCGCGTGCTCCTCGAAGTCCACGGCGAAGCCGATGCCGGCGTCGATCTCAGCCAGCTCACGTCCGCCGATGTCGCCGTCAGCCAGCGCAGCGTGCGCGTCCATCTGCCGCCGCCGCAGATTTTCACCGTCGCGCTCGACGATCAGAAGACCCATGTCTATTCCCGCCAAACCGGACTCCTCGTCCCCGTCGACCCCAGCCTCGAAAGCGAAGTCCGCGAGCAGGCCGTTGAAAACCTCCGCCAGTCCGCGCTCGCCGCCGGTATCCTGGCCACCGCCCAGCGCAACGCCTGCGCCACCGTGACCAAGCTCCTCCTCGGCCTCAACTTCCAGCAGGTGGGGTGCAACTGACCGGCTACACGCTACCCGCTACTCGCTATACGCTAAGTACGTGAGCTCCGAATTCGAGATCGGCCCCGTCCCTGTCGGCACCGGCCGTCTCTTCCTCGTCGCCGGACCCTGCGTCATCGAGAGCGAAGCCCACGTGCGCACCATGGCCGACGCCCTCCAGCGCATCACCTCCGACCTCGGCGTCCCCTACATCTTCAAAGCCTCGTACGACAAGGCGAACCGCACCTCCGTCTCCAGCTTCCGCGGCCCCGGCCTCGTCGAGGGCACCGCGATCCTCCGCCGCCTCGCCGAATCCACCGGCCTCCCCGTCCTCACTGACGTCCACGAGCCCGCACACTGCGAAATCGCTGCCGAGGGCGCCGACGTCCTCCAGATTCCCGCCTTCCTCTGCCGCCAAACCGATCTGCTCCTCGCCGCCGCCCGCACCGGCCGCGCCGTCAACGTGAAGAAAGGCCAGTTCGTCGCCCCGTGGGATATGCGCCACGCCGTCGAGAAAATCGCAACCACCGGCAATCCCCGCGTCTTCCTCACCGAGCGCGGCGCCACCTTCGGCTACAACAACCTGGTCGTCGACATGCGTTCGCTCGCTATCCTGCGCGGCTTCGCCCCCGTCGTCTTCGACGGAACCCACTCCGTGCAGATTCCCTCCGGCGCTAACGGTGTCTCCGGCGGCCAGCCGGAATTCATCCCCCTGGTCACCCGCGCCGCGGTCGCCGCCGGCGTCGACGGCATCTTCCTCGAGGTGCACGACAACCCCGCTGAAGCCAAATCCGACGCCGCCAACGCCCTCGATCTGAAGAACCTGAAGACGCTCCTGGAGATTCTGCTGGCGATCCACCAAGCCGCCGGAGTGTCCTCCACGACCTAGCACCTGCCGTTTTTGGCGCGAAGCGCCATCTGCCTGGACGGCCAGTCCCGGCAAGTGCCGTGCGACAATGGGGGTGAACTGGCCATGAAAACTCCCACTGCAGGGTCGCCCTCGCCAGCCACCATCACTCCGGAGATTCTGGCACAGCACAGCATCACCCCCGACGAATACCGCCGCATCGAAGCGGCCCTCGGGCGCACGCCAAGCCTCACCGAACTCGGCATTTACTCCGTCATGTGGAGCGAGCACTGCTCCTACAAATCCAGCAAAGTCCATCTCCGCCGTCTGCCCACGCGCAGCAAGCTCGTCGTCCAGGGCCCCGGCGAGAATGCCGGCATCATCGACGTGGGCGACGGATGGGCCTGCGCCTTCAAGATCGAGTCGCACAACCACCCCAGCTACATCGAGCCCTATCAGGGCGCAGCCACCGGCGTCGGCGGCATCCTGCGCGACATCTTCACCATGGGCGCGCGCCCGCTGGCCGTCATGGATTCTCTCCGCTTCGGTCCGCTCACCGCCGGCCCCGGCACGCCGGAAGAGCTGGTCCGCAAGAATCACTCCGTCGTGGAAGGCGTCGTCCACGGCATCGCCGGCTACGGCAATTGCTTCGGCGTGCCCAACCTTGGCGGCGAAACCAAATTCGAGCCCTGCTACTCCGGTAATCCCCTCGTGAACGCCTTTGCCCTCGGCCTCGTCCGCCGCGACGAAATCTTCTACGCAAAGGCTTCGGGCATCGGGAACCCGGTCATCTACGTCGGCGCGCGCACCGGCCGCGACGGCATCCACGGCGCAACCATGGCCAGCGAGGAGTTCAAGGAAGGCTCGGAACAGAAGCGCCCCAACGTCCAGGTCGGCGACCCCTTCATGGAGAAGCTGCTCCTCGAGGCCTGCCTCGAAGCGATGAAGACCGGCGCGGTCGTCGGCATTCAGGACATGGGCGCCGCGGGCCTCACCAGTTCCAGCTGCGAAATGGGCGCGCGCGGCGGTGTCGGCATCGAGATGAACCTCGACCACATCCCGCAGCGCGAAGCCCACATGACGGCCTACGAGATGATGCTCAGCGAGTCGCAGGAGCGCATGCTCCTCGTCGCCGAAAAATCGCGCGCCCAGGAAGTGCTGCGCGTCTTCGAGAAGTGGGGTCTCGAGGGCGTCATCGTCGGCCATGTGATCGAGGAGCCGCGGCTGCGCATCGTGCACCATGGCGAGGTGATGGCCGACATCCCCAACCAGTCCCTCACCGACGAATGCCCGGTCTACCACCGCCCCGTCGGCGCCTGGTCGCGCCCCGATCAGATCAAAGTCCCGCTCGATCCCCCGCCGCACATCCTCGAAGAGCTGAAGAAACCACGCGACTACACCGCGGACCTGAAG
>DATDHZ010000002.1:0-7876 GCA_036521315.1 Acidobacteriaceae bacterium | reverse complement strand
CCGCATCCGGCGTGCCGCCGGCCTTCAGCGGATCGCTGATCCGGACCGGATAGCTGCCGCCCTGGTTCGACGAATTCACGAATACGGGCGTGCCGCTCTGCACCTGGAAGATAAAGCTCGTCTTCCACCCGCCGGCCACCTGGTTCACCAGCCCGCTGTGATTCAGGAAGCGCTTGCCCGCGCCGAACGGCAGCTCATATTGCGGGGAGAAGGTGAAGCGGTTGCGCGTGTCCTGCGTGCAGGCGCCATAGTCATAGCGGAAGCCCACAAAGTTCGGGTTGCGATAGCCGCCGTCCGCCGACTGCCCAATCGGCCCGAAGGCATCGTCCAGGCAGTGCGACCACGTGTACCCGGCCAGAAAATACAGCCCATTCGAGTAGCGCTTGTCCAGCTTCGCCTGCAGCGAGTCGTAGCGCCCCACGCCCTCATTCGCAACGTTGACGATGTTGCCGAAGTCGAAGAATGGTTGGTAAGTCTGGCTGTCCGCGCCCTTGGGGACAATGCCCGGGAAGGTGTTTGCGGGATAGCTCGATTGCAGCCTCCGGCTCACATTGCCCTGGTAGCCCAGCGTGTAGGTCACGGTATTTGTCAGAGACTGCTGGAAGGTCAGGTTGTACGCAGTCGTGTAGGCGCTCTTGCCGTTCTGCGCGCGCGCATAAATCGTCGGAAGGTTGGCAAAGTTCTGCAGGCCGCCGTTCGGCGCGTTGATAGCGGCGCTGAATCCAGTCTCAAGGGTCTGCCCGTTGGTTGGGCAGGTGACCGCGCCATTCACGTTCTGGCAGACGTTCGGTATCGGGCTGAAGTTCGCGCTCACAAAGAACGGCGCGTTGTACCCCAGGTTCAGTCCGAGTCCGATGTTCTCAAGTCCTCCATAGAACACACCCGCGCCGGCGCGCAGCACCGTGCGGTTGTTCAACATGTAGGCCACGCCGATACGCGGCGCAAAGTTGAGATACGCCGGTTGGACCAGCGATTTGTTCGAGGTGTACTGTACCGTGATGTTGTCCTTCGCAAACAGCCCAAGCAGTGTCGAGTTGATCGGATAGTTCCGCTGCGAAGAGGGAATCAGGTACGTGCCGCTGCCCTGGTTCATCCCCGCAAAGTTGCCGACAAAGTTCGCCTGCTGGTCGTGCACCTCGCGGATTGGCTGCGTGTACTCCCAGCGCAGTCCCAGGTTCAGCGTCAGCCGCGGCGTCAACTTCCAGTCATCCTGTGCAAAGGCCGACTCGTACCAGCGCACATCGGTAAACGGCGTCGAACTCGTGATCGACGAATTGTTCATCTGGTCCAGCATGAAGTCCGCCACGCTCGATCCGGAAATGATGTTCGGATTACCGGGGTCGCTGGTGTATGTGCCGTTGAAGTTCTCACCGCCAAGACCCTGCGGCGGCTGCAGCCCATAGAAGCGCACATGCTGGAAGTTCACTCCAAACTTCAGGCTGTGCCGTCCCCATACCTTCGAGACGTTATCGATAATCTGCAGCACGTTCTGCAGCTCATCCGATGGCACATACGCCGCCACGCCAATGCTATTGATACCGCTGCTGTTCTGAACGGCGCCAAAGCCAATGCCCGGCATGCCGCCCAGCTTTGGCCCGAAGGGAATGCCTCCCAAGCCAAGCTGCGCGGCCAGGTTCAGATTTGCGTTGGCCTGCTGGTATGCGGCGAACAGCCAGTTGTAGCCGACGCGGAATTCATTCGAAAGCGTGGGCGAGAAGAAGTGCGTCTCGCTGAAGACGCCGCTCTTCCCGTAATTGTCATTGCGTCCGCCAACCCCGAACCCGCCACCATCCAGGATGCCGAAGGGCGGCTGCGAATCCGTAGGGTTGTTCGAATAACTGTAGCGGCCAAAGGCCTGGTCCTTCGATGTCGGATTGAAGTCCAGCCGCAGATCATACTGCGTCGTGTTGTTCGTCGCGGCGCTCGGCGGAATGGTGTAGTTCTGCGAAGTCTGGTGCGGCCCGCCCTGGTTCGGTGCCGGGAAGAGATTCAGGATGCGTTGCGCGACCGGATTGATCTGGTTGGGACAGATCACGTTTTGCACGCCATTGCAGGTCAGGTAGCGCTGCTGGCCGTTCGGATTCTCCGTGCCCCCTGCCGTTGGTGTTGGATTGCCGCCTGCCAGATACAGCGGAATCGCGCCATTTCCGTTCGTATTCGCCGGGTCCAGCAGTTCTGAAAAGTCACCATTCCGCATCGCCAAAGTCGGCACAGTGTTGTTCGGGCTCGCCGTCACATACGACGAGATCACCGTCCCCTGCGCATCGCCAAAGAAGAACAGCTTGTTCTTCCAGAACGGGCCGCCAATGGTCGCTCCGAACTGGTTGCGGTGGTATGCCGTCTTTCCCGTGCGATCGAAGTAATCCGCCGCATCCAGCTTGTCGCTCGAGAAGTAATCCCACAGGCTGCCGTGGAAGTTGTTCGTGCCGCTTTTGATCGAGGCGTTGATCGAAGCGCCGGTCCCGCGACCCAGCTCCGCGCTGTAGTTGCTGCTCTGTACCTTGAACTCCTCCAGCGCATCCGGCGGCGGCCGCACGGCATAGGTCGCGCCGTTCAGGAAATCCTGCATGTTGGAGTTGTTGTCCACGCCGTCCAGAACGAAGTTGTTCTGCGAGACGCGGCTACCATTCGAGGTGAAGTCGCCGCTGCCCGCCACCTGGCCAAAGCCCTGGTTCGGCGGCGCAACGCCCGTCGTCAGTTGCGCGATGAACACATAATTGCGTCCGTTCAGCGGCGTGTCGTTGATCGTCTTTGTCTCGAAGACCTGGCCGGTGGATGCATCTTCGGTCTGCAGTGCCGGCGCCGCCGTCACCGTCACTACCTGGCTGGCCGCGCCAGGCTTCAACGCCACATTCACACCCACCCGCTGGCTTACATCCACGCGCTCATTCGGTCGCACCTCCGACGCGAATCCGTTCGCGCTGACCTTCAGCGTGTAGTTGCCCACCTTCACCGGCGTGAAGTTATAAAAGCCGCTTCCGCTCGTCGTACGCGACAGCGTCAGGCCGGTGCCATTGTCGGTGAGTGTCACCGTCGCGTTGGGAATCACTGCGCCACTCGAATCAGTCACCGTTCCTGTAACAGAGCCTTGGTCGACCTGCGCTGTCAGCGGGGCTGCCGCCACCAGGGCACTTGCAAATATGAGAGCGATACCATTTTTTAAGATGGCACGAAGCATCGTGAACAGCCGGTACATTGGGGGACCTCCGTGAAAGCACGCGTGTGAATGAAGGAGCGCGAGAAAGCGGTTTCTCAACCGGCGCGGAACCTACCGTGACCGATTCTCCGGTAAGTAGTCAGAATTCTGCGATTGAACTGCATGTTTCGTCAACAAAAATCGCTTACTCGGTCCTAAAACGCGTCCATCGCACGAAAACAACCCCGGCAAGCTTGACAAAGCCGCCCACCCGTACAATGCCTGTCACAACGCCATGTCTCTGAACGATCTGCCGAAATCCCGCCGCGCCTTCCTGAAATACAGCTCACTCTCGCTTGCCGCGACCGCGGTTGGCTGCCACACCACGCCGCCGCCTGCCGAGCAAGCCGCCCCCGCGCCCCCCGCGACGGGTCCCGCGCCCGCAGGAGCGCCGCCCAACTTCTCCAGCGCCCCCGCCGTTGGGCCAGAGGTCTCCGGCGTCACCTTCACCGAGGCGGAAAAGCTCGTCCAGGTCTCGTTGACCACGCCCCACGAGAAACTCGCCGCGGAAAACTGGCGGCAGGCCATCGCGCCGCTCTACGAACGCCGCACCGGCCCGCGCAAAGTGGAACTTGAGCCCACCGTCGCCCCCGCCACGCTGTGGAACCCCATGCTCCCCGGCATCCCCGCGCCACCGCAGCACGACCGGTTCCTCCCCGCCGCCGCCGTCGCCGCACCGCTGCCCACAAACGACGACGACATCGCATTCGCCTCCGTCACTCAACTCGGCCGCTGGATTCGCACCCGCCGGCTCACGTCCGAGCGCCTCACCACCCTCTATCTCGACCGCCTCCAGCGCTTCAATCCCACGCTCCGCTGCGTCATCACGCTCATCAAAGATCACGCGCTCCAGCAGGCACGCGCCGCGGACCGCGAGATCGCCGCCGGCCGTTATCGCGGTCCGCTCCACGGAATCCCCTGGGGCGCAAAGGATCTACTCGACACTGCCAACATCCCCACCACCTACGGCGCGGAGCCGTTTCGCGATCGCATTCCGAAGAGCGATGCCACCGTCGTCCAGCGCCTCAATGCCGCCGGCGCCGTGCTCGTCGCCAAGCTCTCGCTCGGCGCGCTTGCGCTTAACGATGTCTGGTTCGGCGGCCAGACCATGAACCCCTGGCTGCCGGAAGAAGGTTCCTCCGGCTCCAGCGCCGGACCGGGCGCTGCGACCGCGGCGGGATTGGTCGGCTTCGCGATCGGCAGCGAGACCGACGGCTCCATCGTCAGCCCGTCCATGCGCTGCGGCGTCACCGGCCTGCGCCCCACCTTCGGCCGCGTCCCCCGCACCGGCGCCATGACGCTCTGCTGGTCGCTCGACAAGCTCGGCCCCATGGCCCGCTCGGTCGAGGACACCCTGCTCGTCCTCCACGCCATCGCCGGCCCCGATCAGGACGGCAAGGGCAACGGTGACCTCGCCTGCGTCCCCAGCCACCTCGACTACAACGCCGCCCTGCCGGTAAAAGGTATCCGCGTCGGCTACATACCCGCATGGCTCGCCGAGCCGCCCGCTACCGACGTCGATCGCGCCGCCATCGATCAGGTCAAGAAGCTCGGCATGGAGCCGGTCGCCGTCTCCATCCCCAACTGGCCCTACGACTCGCTCGACCTCATCCTCTTTGCGGAAGCCGCCGCCGCCTTTGAAGAGCTCACATTATCCCGGCAGGTAGACCAGCTCCGCATGCAGACGCCCGATGCGTGGCCCAATACTTTCCGCCAGGCGCGCTTCCTTTCCGCGGTCGACTTCGTGCAGGCCGACCGCCTCCGCCGTAAGGTCGCCCAGCACATGGCTGAGGTCTTCACGAAAGTCGATGTGCTCCTCGTCCCCTCACTGCGCGACGAGATGCTCACCCTCACCAACTTCACCGGCCACCCCTCGCTCACCCTGCGCGCCGGCTTTGTCGAAGTCAGCCAGGCCCGCAGCGACTGGGCGCCCGACCCGCATCATCCCTTGCCGAAGTTCAACCCGCCGCGCCGCGTCCCCCACGGAGTCACATTAATCGGCCGTCTCTTCGACGAAGGCCTCCTCGGCCGTGTCGGCGTAGCACTCGAGCGAGCCTTCAACGTAGCCAACGATCGTCCGAAAGGGTTTTAGGGAGAAGCGCCGGCCCGTGAGCCTCCGGTACGAGCCGTCATGCATGATCCAAAGATGCATCCGCAGCGTCCATCGCTTGCCGCGCGAGCTGCCGAAATATTTCGCGCAACTCCGGAGGGCTGTGCACTACGATCTTCCGGCCCATGCTTAGCAGCATCGCCGCGAACATCTCCAAACGATCCCGTCCGCAGCGCAGCCGTGTGCCGCCGTCTTGCTCCTCTGCGGCCACACGCAACGGGGTAAAAGTGTGCTCCGCCTCTTCGATCGGCATGTCAATCCACACGTCGATCTGGTAGTCGGATTGCACGAACGGCATGCGCTCCTGCAGGTAGCGATGCGCGTCAAAGCCGGCGGGCATGCGGAATCCGGTCGCACAAATTTCAAGATCGGTGACGCGATCCAGGCGAAACGTGCGCACTGCCTTGCGCGACAGGCAGTGGCCGATCAGATACCAGCGTCCATCGGTATGCATCACCGCGTAAGGTTCGATCTGTCTGCTTGAGGCGGTGCCGTTGTGAGATCGATACGCAAAACGAATCCTCTTACCTGTGCGGATAGCCGATGCGGCACGGATGAGGTACTCCACAGAAGTCGAGACGACCCACGGGCCAGGCTCGATGGCAACTACATCTTCTACCGTGCGGATGCTCTCGCGCAGCGTGTCCGGCAGGACGCGCCTCAGCTTGGCAAGCGCGCCCTCCGTGGCTGGCGCAAACGCCGACAACCCGACTTGCCGCAACGACTGCAGGCCCAGGGAAAGCGCAAATGCTTCCTCGTTGGTGAGTAGTAGCGGAGGCAGACGAAAACCCGGCCGCAGACGATACGCCCCGCCCACTCCCGGCGAAGATTCAACGGGGATGCCCAGATCCCTGAGGCGCACGATGTAGCGCTGCACGGTGCGGAGGTCCACTTCCAGGTGCTTGGCCAGGTCCGCTCCGGTCACATGGTCGCGCGCCTGCAGTATTTCGAGCACCGTGAGGACACGCATGATGGGGTCATACATACGAAATCCGATTCTTTCTTAAATTTACGACAGAGTCTGTCGGGATTACCTCGTATTCTGCCACTTGAGCCCGCAGAGGGCACATGGAGGATTGGAAATGGCAACCGAGGCAATAACAGTGAATGTGCTGACCGCGGAGGATCTTCTCAAGAGCTGGCAGGGACACAGAAGGCTGACACGCAGGGTCATCGAGGCGTTTCCGGAAGACAAGCTCTTTCAATATTCGGTTGGCGGCATGCGGCCGTTTGCCGAGATGGCCTGGGAGTTCATCCGCATGGCGGTTCCTATCGTGAACGGCGTGTCCAGCGGGAAGTGGGAGGAGTTCAAGGGCACGAAGCCATCCACGAAGAGCGATCTTCTACGCTTATGGGACGCGCAGACAGTAGAACTCGATGAGAAATTCCCGAAGATTCCGCTGCACCGCTTTCCCGAACTGGACAAGGCGTTCGGCCAGTGGGAGAATCCCGGCATCGTCACAATTCAGTACGCCATCGACAATGAAATTCATCATCGCGGTCAGGGATACGTGTATCTGCGCTCGCTCGGGATCGAGCCGCCTCCATTCTGGGAACGCGGCTAACCCCCGTTCAGGAGCGGCTGCCAGGCTGGTATCACTTTCAGAGGCAGCCGCTCCTTATTGCGAAAACGGGGTTCTCGGCCTTCAAACGTATCGGATGAACACCGAAAAGCTCCTCCTGGCAGGCGCATGACTACAGCAGTGGGCACAATGGTCGGCGTGGGCGCCACGGTTCTGGTCGCGGGATTCATTCTGGTCCAGTCGCGCTTCCGCGCAGCTTCAGGCGCAGGCAAAATCATCGTGCTCGGGCCGGTCTTCGAAGCCGTCGCAATCGCCATGTTCGCTGCCGAGCACTTTACTGCGGCGCGCGATCTCATGCCCATCGTGCCGCATTGGCTGCCCGCACCGCTCTTCTGGACCTACTTCGTTGGCGCTGCACTGCTGGCTGCGGCCATCAGTTTCATCGCCTGGCGTTGCGTCCGCTGGTCGGCGTTGCTGCTCGCCCTGCTGTTCTTCATCATCGTCGCCACTCTCGATCTGCCCAATCTGCCGCAACAGATACATGCACATGATCGGTTCTTCTGGATACTCACCGTGCGCGAAACGTCCTTCGCCGGCGGAGCGCTGGTGCTTGCGGGCAGCGTATGGGCGCTTACAAACGTGGCAGGCACCGCGCTCGTTCGCCTCGGCCGCGCACTCGTCGCAGCGATCATGATCTTCTACGCCATCGAGCATTTCCTTTTTCCACGCAATGTGCCCGGCGTCCCTCTGGAAAAGCTCATCCCCGCATGGATGCCCGCACCCGCGCTGCTTTCGTATTTCATCGGAGTCATCCTTCTCCTCGCGGGCATCGGACTGTTCTTCCGCCCCACCATCCGGATCGCCGCCGCCAGTGCCGGAGTCATCCTCATCCTGCTTACCGTGTTCTTCTACCTTCCGATCTTCCTGATGGAGATCCACACCCCGCTCGCGATCGAAGGAATCAACTACGTGGGCGATACCTTGTTATTCGCAGCCACTGTACTGCTCGCAGGCTTCGGCGCGGATCGGCCCGCAATCTAAAAAAAG
>DATDHZ010000001.1:0-2008 GCA_036521315.1 Acidobacteriaceae bacterium | reverse complement strand
GATCGTCGATCACGCGAATCTCTTTCGCGCGGATGCGTTCGTTGGTGCGGATGAAGGACTTGGCTGAACGTTTGTCGAGTGCTATGGGATTCCTCCGAAGTTGTCGAGGGCGCACCCTCGCTGGACGAGTATAGCATCGGGTCTAAAATCAACCCTCAGTCATTGGGATGGCTTGCCAGCCCGCCGCGGTGCTGTGATTTTCGTCATTCTTTCGATGACATACGTCGGCCCACAGCATCTGGTTCGCGGAAAAATTACCGCCTATGTCGATGTGGAGAAAGTTATCGCTTAAAGCCGGCGTCATGCCGCGCGCCCGGTGCGCATCGCTCGCTTTCAGCGTGACAACAGATAACCTGCCGCGGCCCACGCGCTCGCGAAATGCTGTCTGCTTGTCCTCTATCAACGTGCAGAGCCGCTTCATACGCTCGCGCACCGCTTCGCCACGGACCGGCTTCTCCTTCGCCAGCGACCAGGCTGCCGTCCCCGGCCGGGCGCTGAACGGGAAGAGGTGCAGATATGTAAACGGCTGCTCCGCGATGAAGCGATAGCTCTCTTCGAAAAGCGCGTCTGTCTCGCCCGGAAAACCCACCATCACGTCCGCCCCGATGGCTGCATCGGGCATCGCCTCGCGGATTGCGGCGAGTTTCTCCGCGTAATGCCAGGGCCGGTAGCGCCGATGCATCGCCCGAAGGATGGCATCGGAGCCCGACTGCAGAGGCAGATGCGCATGCCGCGCCAGGCGGGGACCGGTCGGCTCAACATCTGCCCGTCCGTGCTGCCGATAAAGGGCCAGCAGCTCTGCGCTCCAGTCCATTGGCTCGACGGAGCTGATGCGCAGCCGGGGCAGCGCTGTCTGATCGAGAATTGCGGCAACCAGCTCCTCCAGCCGTGCAGGCCGCGCAAAGTCCCGCCCCCAGCGCCCCAGGTTGATGCCCGAGAGCACCAGTTCCTTCCCGCCGGCTTCGACGAAGCCGCGCACGCGATCGAGTACGGTTCCACGTGGAACCGAGCGGCTGCCGCCCCGCGTCGTCGGGATGATGCAGAAAGAGCAGCGGTTCCCGCATCCATCCTGCACCTTCAGATTCGGACGCGTGTCCCCGGAAGCTGCCAAGTCCTCCGCCGCCAGGTTGGCATGGGCGAAGCGATCGTCGGCCAGCACAGGCACTCCTCCCGGGCCAATCACCTGCGCCAGCGGGATAAAACCGAAGCCGCCCGCCGCCTCTTCCAACCGCGCGACCATCTGTCCCAGCAGGGCCTTGTGGCTGTTGCCGACTACGGCATCCACGCCGGCCAATCGCGCGACCTCCTCGGGCACGCGCTGCGCGTAGCAGCCGGTCACGACAACCCGGACCGCCGGATTCTCCCGCTTCACCCGCCGCAAGTAGGCTCGCGCTTTGCTCTCCGCCTCCGCCGTAACGGCGCAGGTATTCAGCACCACGACCGCGGCATCCCGCGCCGAAACCGGGCCACGCGCGCTTCGTGACAGCTCCGCCGCCATGGCGTCGCCGTCGGCCTGGCTGGCCCGGCAACCGAAGTTTTCTACGTGGTATCCTTCCACGTTCTCAGTCTATTGGAGTCGCGGCGCCTGCCCCATGCGCCCCTTCCACCGGGCCCCTGCTGGTATGTTGTTCTAAGGAAGTTACCCATGAAACGACGCATTTTGCTGGTAGATGACGAGCTCGCGATTCTCCTGACCCTCAAGGCCGTTCTCGAGCTCCATGACTTCGATGTCGAGACCGCAGCCTCGGCGCGCGAGGCCAAATCGAAAATCCGTGCCAACGCGTACCACATGGTCATCACCGACATGCGCATGGAGAACGAGCGCGCCGGCATGGAGGTCGTTCAGGCGGCCCGCGCTGCACAGTATGATCCCGCGGTTGCGATGCTCACGGCATTTCCCCTTCCCGGGGAAGAGTGGGAGGATGTCGGCGCCGATCAGATGCTGGTCAAGCCGATGAACACCAATGATCTGCTGCTGCAGATCGAGGCGTTGCTCGTCACCCACGAA